>NZ_JBFUGI010000020.1:0-88615 GCF_056402995.1 Mesorhizobium sp. P3_A8
GCGCGCGCAGGCCAGTACGGCCGGCATCTATGGCGACTTCTCGATCGACGCCGACGGCGCCTGGAGCTACGCCGGCAACGGCGCCCACAACGAACTGACCGCGGGCCAGGTCGTGACCGACACCTTCACGGTGACGAGCCAGGACGGCACGGCGACGGGGACGGTGACSGTGACCATCACCGGCACCAACGATGCGGCGACGGTGAGCTCGGACTCGAAGTCCGTGACCGAAGGCGACACGGCGGCGGCGCTGAACACCGGCGGCCAGCTGACGATCACCGACCCAGACACGGGTGAAGCGCATGTGGTGGCGCAGGCCAGTACGGCCGGCATCTATGGCGACTTCTCGATCGACGCCGACGGCGCCTGGAGCTACGCCGGCAACGGCGCCCACAACGAACTGACCGCGGGTCAGGTCGTGACCGACACCTTCACGGTGACGAGCCAGGACGGCACGGCGACGGGGACGGTGACGGTGACCATCACCGGCACCAACGATGCGCCGGATATTCATCTTGTGGGAACGGGGACGCCGGACACTGCATCGGCGACCCTGACGGAAACCAATGCCGGCCTCTCGACCACGGGCACGCTGACGGTGACCGATGCCGATCTCTCCGACACGGTGAGTTCTTCGGTCACGACTGTCGTGGCTTCGGGAACGACGGCTGGCCTTGGTCTGACCAACGCCCAGCTTCTTGCCATGATGGCTGTTACACCGACATCGGGCTTGGCCGCCAATCCGGCGGACACCCACAACCTCGGCTGGACCTTCAATTCCGGCACGCAGGCMTTCGACTATCTTGCTGTCGGCCAGTCGCTGACGCTCACCTACACGGTCCARAGCACCGACAACAATGCAGCCTCGGACACCCAGACCGTGACGGTGACCGTGAATGGCACCAACGATGCGCCGGATATTCATCTTGTTGGAACGGGGACGCCGGACACTGCATCGGCGACCCTGACGGAAACCAATGCCGGCCTCTCGACCACGGGCACGCTGACGGTGACCGATGCCGATCTCTCCGACACGGTGAGTTCTTCGGTCACGACTGTCGTGGCTTCGGGAACGACGGCTGGCCTTGGTCTGACCAACGCCCAGCTTCTTGCCATGATGGCTGTTTCGCCGACATCGGGCTTGGCCGCCAATCCGGCGGACACCCACAACCTCGGCTGGACCTTCAATTCCGGCACGCAGGCATTCGACTATCTTGCTGTCGGCCAGTCGCTGACGCTCACCTACACGGTCCAGAGCACCGACAACAATGCAGCCTCGGACACCCAGACCGTCACCGTCACCGTGAATGGCACAGACGACGTCAGTGCTACGTTGATTTCCTCCGTCGTGGACGGCGCCCAAGGAAACAACGCAGCGCCAAGCACCGTGAAGATAACGTTTGCTTCGGCGGTCAACGCGAATTTTGTGAATCTCTCGGACGTGATGCATGTCACCGGCCTGCCGAATGTCAGCGTGATCGCGGGGTCGGGAAGCTTCAATGCAGCCCACACTCAGTATACGTTCCAAGTCGACAAGGGCGCTGGAAGCAACAACGGCTCGTCCTACACGCTTAATATCGATAGCGGAGCATTCACGGACACCACAGGGCATACAAACGCAGCGAAAACCCAGTCAGGCCTCAAACCCGCAGGCACGTCCGGCGAGCCCATCAATCTCGCCCTGACCGATCCATCGCATGAAGGTGCACTCATCACCCTCACGGTGAAGGACGTGCCTTCGGGCTGGACGATCGACGGTGCGACCCACAATGCCGACGGAAGCTGGACGACACAGACCAGCGACCTGCACGGGCTGACCGTCACCACACCGGCCAGTTTCACCGGGGCAGCCGTGCTCGACGTCCAGATGACCTGGATCAACGCCGACGGCACGGTGGGCACAGCGTCGGTCGCCGACAATGTCGAGGCCTACGCTCCGGGTTCGCCGATCTTTGCCTGGTCCGGCGACGACGTGCTGACCGGCTCCCACGGCAACGATCTCTTTGTCTTCTCGCAACCGATCGGCGCCGACACGGTGCACAATTTCGATGCGGCCGCCGACCAGATCGATCTCATCGGCTACAACGGATTGGCAGACTTTGCCGACCTCCAGACGCATATCGCCGACGATGCCCATGGCAATGCGGTGATAACGCTCGGCGACGGACAGTCGATCACGCTGGACGGCGTGCACTCGGACGCGCTGACCGGCAGCAATTTCGTCTTCGACCAGACACCGGTAGTTAACAATTCCGGCACCATGACGATCGGCGACGGCGCTTTGCTGCCGCTCAGCGGCATTATCAACAACAGCGGTCTCATCTCGCTCGACTCGACCGGCGGCGATACGTTGCTGCAGGTCATCCAGCATGGCATGACCCTGCAGGGTGGCGGACAGATCCTGCTGTCCGACAGCGCCACCAACGTCATCTCCGGCACCGGGCCGGACGTCACTCTGGTCAATGTCGACAACACGATCTCCGGCGCCGGCCAGCTGGGCGGCGGGATGCTGAGCCTCGACAACAGGGGAACCATCATCGCCTCCGGCTCGAACGCGCTGGTCATCGATACCGGTGGCAGCGTCGTCATCAACTCCGGAACGCTGGAAGCAACGGGTTCGGGCGGCTTGACGGTCGCCGGCGGCCTGGCGAATTCAGGCATGCTCTGGGCCAATGGCGGCGACATCGTCATCCATGGCCAGGTTACCGGCGACGGCGATGCCACCATCGGCAATCTGTCGAAGCTCGAGTTCGGCGCCGCTTCGTCGACCGACGTCACCTTCGGCCACGACGCTGCCGGCACGCTGCAACTCGACGATTCCTTCGATTACAGCGGCCGGATCGGCGGCATCACCAATGATGACAGGCTGGACCTTAGGGACATCCTGTTCGGTGCGGGAACGACGGCCGTCTATCAGGCAAACCAGGATGGCAGCGGCGGAACGCTGACCGTTTCGGATGGCACCCATGGCGCCGCGTTGCATCTGGTCGGCAGCTATGATGCGAACGCGTTCAAACTTGCCGATGATGGCCAGGGCCATACCGTCGTTTCGTACAATCCGGCGGAATTCACGCTCACCGGCATCGGCGATGGGGCGATTTCAAACGACTTCGTGGTGTGAACCAAAAAGGGCCGCCGTCAGCGGCGGCTTACCTGACAAAGTATCGAGTGGGGTTCTGGAAGTGGATAGCAAGTCTCGAATTGTGAAGGATGCGCTTCGGGCATGCCGCCGCTATTTTCTGGTTGCGGCGGCATTCAGCCTGGCGATCAATCTGCTCTATTTGGCCTCCCCGCTCTACATGCTGCAGATCTACGACCGGGTTGTCACAAGCGGCAGCGAAACCACACTGGTAATGCTGACCCTGGTGTTGCTGGCGGCCTTTCTTTCGCTGGCAGGCCTCGACCTGGTACGCGCCTGGATACTGACGCGTGCCAGTGCGCGGCTCGACCGGCTGCTGTCGGCCAAGATCCTCGCCGCGTCGGTCGAAACCCCATCGCCCGGCTCCTCGCCGAGCCAGCCTATCCGAGACTTCGACACGTTCCGGCAGGTCATCACCGGCAGCGGCATCCACGCCCTGTTCGACCTGCCATGGTCGCCTATCTACATCGGCATCATCTTCCTGCTGCATCCGTGGCTCGGCTTCTTCGCACTGGGCTGCTCGCTGCTCTTGATCGGCATGGCGGTGCTCAACGAGTATCTCGTGCGCTCGCCGCTGAAGCAGGCCAACGAACTGGCGACGACCAACTATAACTTCACCGAGATGAGCCTCAGGAACGCCGAAGTCGTTCGCGCCATGGGGATGATCGACGGTCTCATCCGCCGCTGGGGGCGCGACCGCAACCTGGCGCTGCGGCGCCAGGCGGAGGCAAGCGACCGTGCCGCCCTGATGTCGGGCCTGATCCGTTTCCTGCGGCTCACCATGCAGTCGCTGATCCTCGGCCTCGGCGCCTATCTGGTCATCGAACGGCAGATTACCGGCGGCACCATGTTCGCGGCGAGCCTCCTGCTGGGTCGGGGGTTGCAGCCGGTCGAGCAGATCGTCGGCCTCTGGCGCAGCCTGATCCTGGCGCGGGCGGCGTTGGCAAGGGTCGAGAAGCTGGTCGACGGTGGCGCGCGGAACGAAAGATCGTTTAACCTGCCAAAGCCGAGCGGCAAGATTTCGGTCGAGCAGGTCAGCTTTGCAATTGCCAGCCAGCAGAAGGTGCTTCTGCGGGACGTATCGTTCCGGCTGGAAGCAGGCGAGGCACTGGGGATCGTCGGCCCTTCCGGCGCGGGCAAATCGACGCTGGCACGTCACCTTGCCGGCGTCATGCAACCCAGCCGCGGCACAGTCAGGCTGGATGGCGCCGACCTGTCGCAATGGGGGCATGACGCGCTCGGCGACCATATCGGCTACTTGCCGCAGGATATCGAGCTCTTCTCCGATACGGTCGCCGCCAACATCGGCCGCTTCAAGACCAATGTCGACCAGGAGGTGATCGAGGCCGCGCGGCTCGCCGGTGTGCACGAGATGATCATCCGCCTGCCGCAGGGCTACGAGACCCAGATCGGCGAAGGCGGCGCAGTTCTTTCGGGAGGATACCGGCAACGGATCGCTCTTGCCCGGGCGGTGTTCGGAACGCCGAACTTGATCATTCTCGACGAGCCGAGCTCCAATCTCGACGCCGATGGCGACCGTGCGCTGAGCGACTGCGCGATTGAGCTGAAGCGCCGCGGCAGCACGGTGATCATCGTCTCGCACCGGCCCTCTACCTTGGCGAATGTCGACAAGATCCTTCTGTTGCGCGATGGCGCCGTCGAGGCCTTCGGCATGAGAAACGAGATCGTGGCGCTGCTCAACCAGCGCGCGGCTCCAATGGCGGTGGCAACCCAATGAGCTGTGGCCGGAGAGATCGATGAGCGACGGCGCCCTTACCTATAAGAGCCTGCCTGGCGAGACCGGCATGCTGGCTCCGGATTCGATCCGGGTGCCGGCCTATGTCGGCCTGCTGATCATCGTCGCCTTCTTCGGCATCTTCGGCGGCTGGGCGGCCTTTGCCCCGCTGAACGGCGCCGTGCTCGCGGACGCCATCGTCAAGGTGGAAGGCAATCGCAAGAGCGTACAGCACTTCGACGGCGGTACGGTGAAGGAGATCCGCGTCAAGGATGGCGACGTCGTCAGGAAGGGCGACGTCATGCTGAAGCTGGACGACACCAGGATTCGGTCCGAGTTCAATCTTTACGCCCAGCAATATGCACTGTTGCGGGCAACCGATGCCAGGATCCGGGCCGAACTGGACGGCAGCGCGGCTGTTGCCTTTCCCAAGGACATTCTCAAAGAGCACGAGGACTATCTCAGGGATGCGATGGCAAACCAGATCGCCGACCTGGAAAGCCAGCGTGCCTCGATGGCCGGCGCCAGACAGATCCTCGAGCGGCGGATTGCCGAGCTCGAGGAGCAGATCCAGGGCAAGCAGTCCCGGGTCGAATCCTACCAGGCCCAGCTGCAATCGACGATCGACGAGAAGGCCAGCCTGTCAAAGCTGCTCAAGGCCGGATTGACGACCCGCCCACGCATCCTGGAACTGGAAAGGTCCGCCTCGGATCTGCAGGGCCTGATCGACGAGAACCTCGGCGCGATCGGCGGCAGCCAACAGAGCAAGGCCGAACTGCAGAGCCAGATCGCGCAATTGACCTTTGAACGCCGAGCCAAGCTGTCGGCGATGCTGATCGAAACGCAATCGAACCTTGCCGACCTCGTGCCAAAGATGTTTGCCGCCCAGGCTGCCATGGACCGGGCCGAAGTCCGCGCGCCCTATGACGGCCAGGTGATGGATCTCAGCGTCTTCTCGATCGGCGCCATCGTTTCCCCGGGCCAGACCATCCTCGACATCGTGCCGACCGAGAATTCACTGATCGTCCAGGCGCAGATTCGCGTCGAGGACATATCGAACCTGCGACCCGACATGGCCGCCGAAGTTCGGTTCACATCCTACAAGCAGCGCTCGATACCCATAATCCATGGCCGCGTCACCCGCATTTCGGCGGATCGCATTACCGACAGCAAGACCGGGTTTCCCTACTATCTCGCCGACGTGGCCGTCGATCCGGTGGAATTGGCGGCGGCCCCCCAGATCGCCCTTTATCCAGGCATGCCGGCGTCGGTCATGATCGTCACCGAGGAACGCACCGCGCTCGACTACATACTGGGCCCGCTGGTTGTGTCGTTCCACTCGGCGTTTCGCCAGAAATGACGGGTTGCTAAAGGTCCAATCACCGGCCGAACGCAGTTCGCCAGAGCCGCCGGTGTCCGACGCCAGGAGCGCGTTACAAAACGGCCGCGGATTCCTCCGGGCGAGGTGCGCTAATTCCTTGGCGAGATTGCGTCTCATGCCGCATGAGAAAACGCTCCAACAGGCGGATGATCGCAATCAACGACAGATTGACCACCAGATAGAGCAATCCGGCAATGGCGAAGATTTCGAAAATCGCGAAGGTCTGGCTCATGAGCCGCTTGGCATAGCCGGTGATTTCCAGCACGGTGATCGTGGAGGCCAAGCTCGTGCCCTTGACCACAAGGATGAGCTCGTTTCCATAGGCTGGGAGGGCTTGGCGGATCGCAAGCGGGAACTCGATGCGGCGAAAGCGCAGAACGCGCGACATGCCGCAAGCCTGGGCAGCTTCGACAAGGCCGACTGGCACCGACATCAACCCTCCCCGCAAAATCTCGGACGTATAGGCTGCGGTGTTGAGCGCCAACGCCAGTACGGCGCACCGAGAGCCGTCGCTGATCACCCACCATAAGAGGGCATTGTCCCTGATCAGGCTGACCTCGCCGAGGCCGTAGTAAAAGATGAATATCTGAACCAGCAGCGGAGTGCCGCGGAAGACATTGCTGTAGCCTTTGGCAAAGCCGGCCAACAAGCCGTTTGACGATAGCCTCATCAACGCCAATCCCAGGCCGAGATTGAAGCCTATGAGCACCGAAACCAGTGTCAGCGCGGCTGTGACCCACAGGCCCTTGAGGAGAACCGGAATCGCGAGCTGGATGAGTTCCATGGTCCTACCTCCTCGCCCGGATTCGCAGCAGGCGTTCGATCCCATCGAAACCGGCCTGACTGACAAGCGTGATGACCAGATAGACAACCGCCGCAATCAGATAAAAGACAAACGGGTGGCGGGTGGAGTTCGCACCGATGTAGGAAATACGCATCAGCTCCTGAAGCCCAACCACTGAAACCAGGGCCGTGTCCTTGATCGTGGTCTGCCAGACATTGTTTATGCCCGGAACCGCGATGCGCAGCATCTGCGGAGCTATGATGCGGCGAAATATCCGACTGGCTGGCAGGCCAAGGGCTCGCGCAGCCTCGATGTGCCCATTGGGAATCGACGCCAATGCCCCCCGGATCACCTCGGTCGAGTAGGCGCCCGAGATCGCAGCAATGGCGATCACGGCGATGACGAACGCATAACCGCTCTCCGCCAGCCCGGCATAGCCGAAGGCAGTGATGACCTTCGTCACGAATTCAACCGAACTGAAAAACAGAAGGTAGATAACGAGCAGTTCGGGGACGCCCCTGACCACGGAAGTATATCCGTCCACCAGAAGCGAGAGCGGGAACATCCTGGCCCATTTGATCAGACCACAGACGACGCCAATCAGCAGCCCGGCAACCATGCTGGACAAACCTACCGCGGTCGTCACGGCAGCGCCCCGCAGAATAGCGGTCACCCAACCACCTTCCCAAACCTGCCAGAGGCCGAATTCCATCTGAGTTGCCCTAGATCTACTGCGCGAACGAGACAAATTTGCATGCGAACCGCGCTGGCCGAGATTGCCAGCCCCGGGGCCGGCGCCATCAGACGAGCGCCAAGCCCGACTTTCGCATGCGTCTGGCTTGGCCAGGCGCATGCGATGTGGTTTTGAACGCCGTTAGTTGCAGGGCCGGGAAATGTCCGATTTGAACCATTTCTGGCTGGCCTTGCCGATCGAGCCGTCGGCGATCAGCGCGCAAAGCGCCTTGTCGATCTTGGCCTTGAGCTCAGTGTTCTCCTGCGCGATGCCAACGCCGATGCCCTCGCCAAGCGTGGGATCGAACGTGCTCTGGATCTTGACGCCGACCAGCTGAAAGTTTTTGCCATCCGGTTTGTCGAGGAAGTCCTGCAATGCGGATTGATCCGCGAAAGCAGTGTCGATGCGGCCGCTCGCAAGGTCGATCTGCATCTGGTCGAGCGTATCGTATGTTTTCAGGTCGGCATTCGGCGCCCGCTTCTCAAGAAAATGCGCGTGGGTCGTTCCAGCCTGCACGCCGACCTTCTTGCCATCGAGCGATTTCAGCAGTGTGTCGACGTCGGTAACGCCCGCAAGATCCGAGCCCTTTGCAGCGACGAACATGTTGGCCAGTTCGGCGTATCCGACGCTGAAGTTGATCTCCTTCTTGCGGTCAGCGGTGATCGACATGCCCGAGATGATGACGTCGAAGCGCTTGGCCTTCAGTGCCGGAATGAGGCCGTCGAAGGCCTGCACGACGAAATGGCACGTCACTGCGAGTTTGGTGCAGAGCAACGCGCCGACATCGGCGTCGAAACCGGTGACGTTGCCATTGGCGTCGGACATGCTCCACGGCGGGTAGGCGCCTTCCGTTCCGATGGACAACTCGCCCTCGGCCGCCAATGCGCTTCCCATGCTTCCCGCGAGACATGCGAGCAGCGTCAAGACTTTCAATTTCATATCAGTTCCCCTTGTTGTTGGTCTTCATTGCCGTTGTCCGGTGCAAACCGGACGCTTCGAGAATGCGGGCTTCCCTCACAGTGTCCGTGCCAGGAATTGGCGCAGACGCTCCGAGCGCGGGCTGCCGAACAGCTCCGCTGGCGCACCCTCTTCCTCCACCTTTCCCTGGTGGAGAAACAGAACCTTGTGGGAGACCTCGCGCGCGAACTGCATCTCGTGCGTCACGAGGATCATGGTGTTGCCTTCCTCCGCCAGTTGACGGATCACCCGCAGCACCTCGCCGACCAACTCGGGATCGAGCGCCGATGTCGGTTCGTCGAAGAGGATGACTTTGGGACGCATCGCCAGCGTGCGCGCGATCGCGGCGCGTTGCTGTTGGCCGCCTGACAGCTGGCCCGGATAGTGGGCGTGCTTGTCGGCGAGCCCGACCTTCTTCAACAGAGCGTGCGCATGTTCGACGGCCTTGTCGCGAGGTTCCTTCAACACATGCCGGGGCGCCTCGACGATGTTCTCCACCACCGTCATGTGCGGCCACAGATTGAAGTTCTGGAAAACCATGCCGACGCGGGCACGGATGCGTTCGACCTGCGCCATGTCGGCTGGCCCTAGACGACCGTTCGACAGCGGCTTCATCTTGATCACCTCGCCGTCGATGGCGACCTTGCCGCCATCCGGCTGTTCCAGAAGATTGATGCAGCGCAGGAACGTGCTCTTGCCCGAGCCCGACGAGCCGATCATGGAAATGACTTCGCCGGCATGCGCCGTGAGGTTGACGCCCTTCAACACCAGGAGCGGGCCGAAGCTCTTGTGAAGCTCGTCGATCTGTACGGCCGGCGTGGCGATCTTCGCCTCTTCAGTCGGCGCCGGATCCGCCGCCACGGCGGCAACGGTCGGCCGCGTCCGTTCGCTGCCGATGGCCGCGTCCTGGGTTACCTCGACAGTCCCTAGATCCGCCAGCGCACGGTCGAAATAGCGCAGGCTGCTGGACAGGCAGGTGCGTTGCCAGTCCGGGTCATCCGGAAGGAAGGCAGCGCGCAGCGTGTCCCGGATCCGCTTGCCCAGCGGCGATTCGATCTTGCCGAAAAGATGCAGCCAGTTGTCTGCCTGCACCGCCTCCATGACGGCAGGCCCGTCCAGCGTGCCGCATTCGACGACAAGCGGCAGCACGCGTGCGTCCGGCATGGCCCTTCGGACAGCGTCGGAGACGTAGCCGGTCGCGGTGGCCGCGATGCCGGTGCCGGTCTTGGCGCCTGGGCCGGTCAGCACTGTTGCCAGCGCCGGCCCGAAAATGGATTTGCCCCAGGCAAGGCCGGCATGTTCGGAGCTCGCGACCGAAAGCAGAGCCGGATAGCCATATGGTCCTGCTCCGGTATGCAGGTCGAAGACGATGACCTGGCGCGCCGCGCCGGCAAAGGTCTTCAGGATTTCGTTCAATGTGCGGTTCGACCAGACCGGGCCACCACCGCCGTAGAACATGCCGTCGGCGAATTCATACTGGCCGGCCTCGACGATCGCCGCCAGCCCGGCATGCCCAAGCCTCTGGCGCGCGGCCGCGAGCTTCTCGTCGGCCGCTATGCGGTCCGGCCCTTCCCACTCGCGATAGGCCACGGCGTCGTGCAGGCCGGCATAGCCATTGTTGACCGGAGTGCTCGAAGACCAGTCGATGAAGTTGCGGTTGAGGTCGACATTGTCCTCGTTGACGCGCCGCGACCATGCCGTGCCCCAGGGATTGATGAGGTGAATGGCAAGGATCGCCGTGTCGCCGGGCAGGCGCCGCAGGTTCTTCTGGCCGAGCCAGGCGGTCTGGCAGGTCGAGCCGAACGGGCCCTCGACACCATGCGTGCCGGAGATGAGCACGATCAGCTTGCGCGCATCGCGGCGGCCAAGCAGCGCCACATCGGTCGCCAGCGTCTCGCCATCCGGGCCGTTCAGCGGATGAACATATTCAGACAGTTCCGCGCCCGCCCGCTCAGCTGCGTCGCGAAATCCCTGGCGCAAGATGGCGAAATCACAGGCGTAGGCTGGTGCTGGCTCATCATGGCGCATGGTCGATCCCACTGGACCGCTGGCGGTTGCGGTCAATCCGTTCATTCCCTGTCGTTCCACCGTGGGGCTATTCATCATTGTGGTCGCTCGCGTGCTGAGGTGGCAATCGGCGCTCATTACCGGAAAGGAGCGGCCTTGAGGACCGGACGAACCAGGCATCAGAGGGAAGCACCTTGCCGGGGTTCATGATCGACTGATCGTCCAGCGCAAGTTTCACCCGCTCCATCACCGCGAGCTTCGTCGGGTCGGCCGTCGCCAGCAGCGAATGGATGCGCTTGGACCCAACACCGTGCTCGGCGGAAAAGGAACCGCCGATCTCCCGCAGTCGGTGATACAGGACGCCCTCGACAGCCTCCGCCATGTCAGGCGCCAGCGGACCCTGACGGTTGAGGATGATATGCAGGTTCCCATCGGCCAGGTGCCCGAAGACATAGGGCGCAAGACCCGGTTCGATCGCAGCGAGCCCGGGCAGGATTCTGTCGAGATAGGCAGGAATTTCCGACAGAGGCACCGAAACGTCGAAGGAAGGCGCATTGGGATGGGCGCGATAGAGCACACCGGTGTCCTCGCGCAACCGCCACAGGTCGTCCTCTTGCCGCCGCGAGCCGGCAATGATGCCGGTGGCTTCGGGATAGCGCTCCATCACGTCCGAATAGATCCGCTCGAAATCCTCGCGCAGCGCCTCTTCGCGGGCGCCGCCAAGCGCCAGCAGCAGGAACAGCGGCTGGTCGAGCGGCACACCGGGTTCGGACCATTCATGCGCGGCGGCGGCCATGCTGAAAAACGAGGTCCACATCGCCTCCGCCGCGCGCAGATGCCCGGCATCCGATTCAAGCGCCAGGCGAATGGTTTGCAGCGCCGCTTCGACAGACGGCAGCCCGAAAAGCGCGGTGGCCGTGGCTCGCGGCGAAGGGTCGAGCTTGACGACCACGCGGGTGACGATGCCAAGCGTGCCCTCGGCGCCGATGAAGAGATGCTTCAGATCGTAGCCGGCGGAATTCTTCACCACCCGGGTCAGATCGGAATAGACCGATCCGTCGGCCAGCACGGCCTCCAGGCCAAGCACGCGGTGGCGCATGACGCCGTGGCGAAAGGCCATCACGCCCCCGGCGTTGGTGGACACCATGCCGCCGATCGTCGCCGAGCCGCGCGCGGCAAGGTCGATGCCCGGTTCCAGCCGCTGTTCGAGCGCGGCCATCCGCAGGGCCTCGAGGGTGACGCCGGCGCCGACCACGGCCACGCGTTCGAGCGGATCGAGCCGCTCGATGCGATTCATGCGTACCAGGGAAAGAACGATCTCGCCCGGCCGCGAAACGCTGCCGCCGACCAGACCGGTCGTCCCGCCTTGCGGCACGATGGGAATCCCGTTCTGGCAGCAGATGCGCACCACCGCCGCGACCTCGTCGGTCGATGCAGCCGCAACGACGATGCCGGCGCCGCGATCCGTCCCGTTCGAACCAAGGTCGATCGCCCCGGCATCATCACCGATGCGCACATTCGGTGCGCCAACGACATCGCGGATCGCGTCGACAACCGATAACGGCACCGCTTGCTCGATCCAGTTCGTTTGCCTGGGAGACGCGAGGCCGCTCATCGCCCCGCCAATCCCTGAAGCGCTGTGATCAGCCGATCATTGTCGGCCGGCAAGCCGATGGTCGCGCGCAGATAGTGCTCGTAGCCGGCTTCGCGCCACGCCTTGACGATGATCCCCTGCTTCAGGAGACCGGCGGCAAGGCTAGAGCTGTCGCCCTTGCAGTCGAAGAACAGAAAGTTCGTTTGCGATTGGGCAACCGCGAAGCCGAGGCCGGCAAGTGCGGCGGCCGTGCGCACGCGCTCGGCCCTGATGCGGCCCGCCGACGCCTTCATCCAGCTTTCGTCGGCCAGTGCCGCGATGGCGGCGGTCTGCGCCGCCGCATTGACGTTGAACGGCGTCTTGGCGGCCGCGATCACCCTTGCCAGTTCGAGGCCGGAACAGACGGCATAGCCAACGCGCAGTCCCGCCAGGCCATAGGCCTTCGAGAAGGTCCGCAGCACCACATGGTCGATGCCGCTGTCGCGCAGGACTTCGATGCCGTCGGGCGCGCCGGGATCGGCGAATTCGAAATAGGCCTCGTCCAGGACAAGAAGCGTGCCGGGCCGCACGGCGGCGATAACCCGTTGCAGGCTGGGATAGTCGAGACCCGGCCCGACCGGGTTCCACGGCGAGGATATGAAAACGATACGCGGCCGGGCGGCGATCGCCGTCTCGAGCGCGGCAAGATCGAACCCCATCTCGGGTGTCATGGCAATCTTGACGACATCGGCACCGGCCGCCAGCGGCTCTATCTCATGCAGGCCGAAGCTCGGCACCGTCGTGACGACCGATGCGCCCGGCACCAGGACGGCGCGCGAGATGGCGGCGATCATCTCCTCGGAACCATTGCCGGCAACGATCAGCTGGGGATCGACCGCCAGTTTTTCGCCAAGTGCTGCCCGCAGCGCCGTGCAGGCCGGATCGGCATAGCGCCATGGCTCGAAGGAGGAGGAGGCCAATGCGGCCATGACGGCGGGAGAACACCCATCCGGGTTCTCGTTGCTGGCCAGCCGCGCGATGTCGTGGCGGCCACTCAGCGCCCGCGCCATCGCGATGTTCATGCCGGCATTGTAGGGCGGCAAGGCAGCGATATGCGGATTGAGCGGCAGGCTCGACGCTGGTTTGACCGACTGTTCCAAATCCCGACTTCCGTTTCCCCGCGCCCATGCGCAGCATCACGATCTTGTCAAATATCCAGGACGACTGATCCGCGCGGCTTGGAGCAGCACAGCAGCACCTCGCCTGCCCCAAGCTCATCCAGCGGTTCTTCGAAATAGGTGACGTCGCCTGAGATCAGCCGCGACTTGCATGTGCCGCAGATGCCGGCCCGGCAGCTGAACTCCGGCAACAGACCCTGGTTCTCGGCGAAGTCGAGCAATGATGCGGCCGAGCCATCCCAGACGGCCGTCCGGCCCGACTTCCGGAATTCCACGATTGTCGCCTCCCCGGCCGGCTCGATCCTTGCCTGCTCTGCAGGAGCTGCGGGAGCTCGCACGGCATCGGGCTCAAGCACCGTCGCCGGGCCGAAGAATTCGTAGGCAATGCGATGCTTCGGTACGCCAAGCTCGCGTAGCAGGGCGTAGATCGCCTGCATGAACGGCGGTGGGCCACAGAGGTAGAAATCATAGTCGTCGATCGGCAGCAGGCGCTGCAGCACCGCGCGCGAAATCATGCCTTCGCTGTGGAAGCGCTGCTCGGCTTTGTCACGCTCGGACGGAGACCGGTAGCAATAGTGCGCGGTCAGGCCGGGCCGGGTCGTGACCAGGCCGGTCACCTCGTCGCGCAAGGCATGCACACCCCCATTCTCGCAAGCGTGGATGAAGACGGCACGGCGGTCCAGCATCGAAGCCAGCGCGTGCAGCATCGACACCATTGGCGTCAGCCCGACGCCACCGCTGAGCAGCACGACTGGGCGGTTGCTGGCCTTGTCGAGCACGAAATCGCCGCGCGGCCCTTCCGCCTGAAGCACATCGCCGACCTCGATCCGGTCATGCAGGAAGCACGAGCTTACCCCGTCGGGCAGCCCCGGCGCGGGTGCTGCTTCGCGCTTCACGCTGATCCGATAGCGAGTGCTGTCGGGGGAACAGGAGACGCTGTAGTTGCGCAGCACATATCCCCTATCGCCGGCTGCCTCCCGTGCTACCGGAATCCGGAACACCAGGAACTGGCCCGGCTGGAAGTTGCGCCAGTCCTGTGGATTGACCGGCTCGAGATGGAATGACGTGATGACGGCGCTTTCGCGCACCTTCGCGACCACTTTCAGGTCGCGAAACCCGCTTCTTGCGATGGTGTCGCGAGCGGCGAATGCGTTCATTCGGCGGCCGCCAATTGCTGGCTCTCGCTGGCGATCAGCTTGGCCAGGTTACGGCGAAAGCGCAGCGGGCCGACATCGATCTTGAGATCGAGATTGGGCGTGCGCTTGTTGGCCATGCCTTTGTGCACGGCATTGAGCACGGCTCGGTCCTCGTCGAACGCGCCGCGCACGGAGGTCGCAAACTGGCGCGAAACCTCCAGATCGTCGGGGGCGAAATTGCGCATCTGGAACCAGTAATATTTCGTCTGGTTCTCATCGACCGGCGTCATGAAGTTGTAGCTGTCCATGAGGAACACGTCGTCGTGCAGCGGCTTGCCCTCGCCGCCGGTGCGGGCCGGCACGAAGATCGCCTTGATGATGGCGTTGGAGGGGTAGCGCACCTCGTAGTGCTGCTTGCGGTCGCAATTGCCGGAGAATTTGAGGAAAGGCGCATAGAAGGGCGCCGGTGCGGCATCGACCACCCAGCGCCACACGGTCACGCCGTCTGTACCCACGGTGGTTTCGAGCGGCGCATCCTCCATTGCCTGAACGCCGCCGAAAGACGATTGGTGTACCCATGACACATGGGAAGGATCGAGCAGGTTGTCGGTCATGTAGAGGTAGTTGCAATCGAGCAGCATCGACTCGCCGCGATTGACGCCCCAGATCGGATCGCCCCAGTGATCGACCTCGAAAATGAGAGCAGGATCGGCCTTTTCCGCTTCGCCCATCCATATCCAGAGCAGTCCGTAACGTTCGGCAATCGGATAAGAACGAACGCATGCGACATGCGGTATCTTTTCAGCACCGGGCACACGCGTGCAGGTTCCAGTGCTGTCAAAGGTCAGACCGTGATAGCCGCATTCTACCATGTCGCCCTTGATGCGGCCCATGGACAGCGGCAACTTGCGATGCGGGCAGGCGTCTTCGAGGGCGGCCACGGCACCATCCGTGCGGCGATAGAGGACAATATCTTCGCCAAGGATTCGAGTGGGCTTCAGCTGGTCCGTGACCTCATGGTCCCATGCGGCAACGTACCAACAGTTTCGAAGAAACATGGCGTCCTCCCGAGCTTGTGAACGCCAAAACGAATAGCTCCCGGACGGCAGACGACATAGGGCTTGCATCTGCGTTCTATTTTAGAAATGCTAAAGCAAGCCGACCCCAGGATCATCCCCAGGTGAAGAAAACGCCCCCTCTGCGCGCGATACAGGCCTTCGAGGCTTTCGGTCGATGCGGCAGCGTGACGGCCGCAGCCAACGAGCTTGGCGTTTCCGTCGGCGCGGTCAGCCAGCAAATCCGCAAGGCGGAGGATGTGCTCGGGCTCAGTTTACTCGAGCGCCGTGGCAGGAACGTTGCCCTCACGTCTTGGGGACGAACCTACCATGCGGCCATTTCGTCGGGTTTCGACCAGATCCGCAACGCCCAGCACATCGTCGAGCGGGCGCGATCGGAAAGTGCGCTGACCATTTCCTGCCTTCCCTCGCTCGCCAGCAAATGGATCGCGCCAAAGCTTCTGGATTGGCAAATAGGCCACGCCGGCGCGACGGTGCGTCTCGTCGGCGCCGAGCAGGAGCCGCGTTTCGACAAGGATCAGGTTGATTTCAGGATCTCATACGGCACCAAGGTTCACGACTACGATCACTATACCGAACTGTTCACGGATTGGGTGGTGCCTGCCTGTGCGCCAGGGTTGCTGGTCAATCGGCCTGTCCACAAGCCTTCGGATATCCTCGATTTTCCTCTCCTGGGCATAGAATGGGCTCGAGATCATCAATCGCCGCCAAGTTGGGCTGAATGGGCAAGCAGGATCGGCGCACCCCATCGAAAGACATCAGGTGAAGTTGCCTTTTCCTTGTCGAGCGCCGCGATCGACGCTGCGATCAATGGAAAGGGGTTTGTGCTTGCGCAATTGTCGATGGCCGCTGACGATATCGCCGCAGGTCGGCTCATCGTGCCGTTCGATCAGCGGATAAGGTTGTCCGACGCCTATTTCCTCGCCTGGGACCGTGCGGCGCTGGAAAAGCCATTCGCACCAGAACTTCGTGCCTGGATCGTTTCGATCTCCAAACGCCTGGACGCTCCTCCAGTCTGAGGCAAAGCGTCTGTCTGACGGTCAGTGTTAGAGCCAATTCCAGGAAAGGTGGGAAACGGTTTTCCGTCCGGAATTGCGTCAAAACAAAGAGTTAGAGCAGGTTGCCGTTTCCGTGAAACGGTGAACTGCTCTAGCCGCCACCGCCCATGGTCACGGACATGAAGGCCCGGAAGGCCGCCGCCGCCGGCTCGATTGGTCTGTCACGCGACCATGCCAGGCCGACATCCATGCTGGGGATGGGCTCGACAAGCCGGCGCACTTCGATGCGCTGCCCCTCCAAAGACCAGGGTCGGTAGACCATGTCTGACAGGACAGTGACCCCCATGCCTGCAGCCACGAGCGAGCGCACGGCCTCGACCGAACTGGTGGTAAGGACTGTGCGGAGCGAAAGCCCCGCGGCATCCCAGTAACGGGCGGCCGTGGTGCGTGCCTCATCCACCGTCAGCATGACATAATCTTCCGCCGCCACATCGGCGAGGCTGATTTCCGGCCGTGCTAGCAGGTGATGATCAGCCGAAAGCCAGAGCCGGCGATTCGACCGCATCAAGACCTCCTGCGCCAATTCCTCAGTATGCGCCAGGTTGGACACCAGCATCACAGCCATGTCGATCTCCCCGCACATCAAGCCGCTTTCGAGAGCGTCCCGGGGCAGTTCCAGCACCTCGACCTCGATCTCGGGATAGGTCTTTCGGAACCGCGTGTAGTGGCGCGACATGTAGTAGCCGACGACGGTGTAGGTCATACCAAGCCGCAGCTTGCCCGCCAGGCCTTTCCTGTCGCGCAAGGGGCTTCGGACAGCGGCAGCGACAGCCCCGGTGATAACACGCGCATGTTCAAGAAACCGCGCGCCCTCCATCGTCAACCTTACGCCAGCGTGGTTTCGCTCCAAAAGCCGTACGCCCAGGTCAGCCTCCAGCGTCTTGATCGCCGCAGTGACCGCCGATTGCGAGATGTTGAGTTCCACCGCGGCATGACTAACCTGTCCGCTCTCGGCGGTGGCGATGAAATAATCCAACTGTTTCAATGTGATGGTCATGGTGCGCCCCGGCCCAGAACCATTATCTGTTTTTTTGATATCACAATCAATAAACTACTATTTCACAAGTGCCCCCGCATGCGCAAAAAATGCTGCAACGCCGCAAAGACGGCAGCTTCGAGGGGTAACAATGCGATGGCGGTAACGCTAAACTGCGACATGGGCGAAAGCTTTGGCCTTTATAAGGTTGGCGATGATGTCGGCATGATGCCGATCATCGACGTTGCCAATGTCGCCTGTGGTTTTCACGCTTCCGATCCCGATCACATGCACGCCGCCGTCCGCAGCGCCAAGGCGAGTAGCGTAAAGATCGGCGCCCATCCAGGCTTGCCGGACATTCAGGGTTTCGGCCGGCGAGAGATGCGGATGACCCGCGACGAAGTCAGGAACACCATCATTTACCAGGTGGGCGCGCTTGCCGGCTTCCTCAAGGCAGAGGGTATGGAACTCCACCATATCAAGCCGCATGGCAGCCTTTACTTCATGGCCATGCAGCAGGAGGCAATCGCCCATGGCGTGTGCGACGCGGCAGAGGTTTTCGGCGTACCCCTGTTCGGCATGACGGGCACCCTGCACGAGAAGATCTATCAGGAGCGCGGTATCCCATTCGTCGCCGAGTTCTATGCCGATCTCGACTACGATGCCTCCGGCAAGCTGATCCTGACACGCGTTCATGACGCCAAGGACCCCGCGGAGATGGCCGAGCGTTGCGTGCGCGCCATCAGCAAGCGCGAGGGCACGGCAGAGGATGGCAGTTTCTTCCCCGTACGCTGCGAAACCATCTGTGTGCATTCCGACACGCCGAACGCCATCGAAATAGCCAGGGCCGTGCGCACCGCAATCGCCCCTTGGCACTGAAGTCGACTTAAAACCGCCCGCGCGGGCGGTTCCGAATTAGCCTGTCTGCAGTTTTCCGGAGCTTTTTATGGCCCAGATCCTTTCACCTCTTCCCGGCACTTTCTATCGGAGCGCTTCGCCAGACCAGCCGCCCTACAAGGCTGATGGCGACGCGGTCGCCGCCGGCGACATAATCGGTCTCATCGAAGTGATGAAGTCGTTCCACGAAGTGAGGGCCGAGACGGCCGGTACCAACATCCGCTTCCTTGCCGACAATGAGGACCCCATCATGGCCGGCGCACCCATCGCGGATCTCGACTGATGCTGAAAAAGCTTCTGGTTGCCAACCGGGGCGAGATAGCGGTCAGGATCATCCGGGCCGCACAAGATCTGGGCATCGCCACCGTGGCGGTGTACTCGGCCGCAGACGCCGGGTCGCTCCACGTCCAGCTTGCGGACGAAGCGGTCAATATCGGCCCACCGGCAGCAAAGAAGTCCTATCTCAACATCGAAGCGCTTCTGAAGGCTGCCCGTGACACCGGTTGCGACAGCGTTCACCCCGGCTATGGTTTCCTTGCCGAGAATGCCGCGTTCTCCGACGCGGTCACAGGCGCTGGATTGGTCTTCGTCGGCCCGTCGGGAGATGCGATCCGGATGATGGGAGACAAGGTCTCGGCGCGATCGGCCGCTGCCGCCGCCGGTGTCCCAGTGGTGCCAGGCTCGGCTGGCCGGGTCGAAGGCCTCGAGGCTGGCCGCCAGGTGCTGGCCGAAACCGGTTTTCCAGTGATGATCAAGGCCGCGGCAGGCGGCGGCGGGCGGGGCATCCGCATTGCCAACTCGCTCGCCGAATTCGAACAGGCCTTTCCGCAGGCCGAAGCGGAAGCCCTCGCCGCTTTTGGCGACGGTGGTCTCTACTTGGAAAAGGTGATCGGCAAGGCCCGCCATATCGAGGTGCAGGTCCTGGCGGACGGAAGCAATGCCATCCACTGCTACGAGCGGGAGTGCTCGCTGCAGCGGCGACGCCAGAAGGTTTGGGAAGAGGCGCCGTCGCGCGCGCTTTCCGACGGGTTGCGCGAGGAACTCTGCGCTTCGGCGGTCGCTTTGGCCAAGGCGGTCAGATACTCTGGTGCCGGCACGGTGGAGTATCTCTATGATCATGACGCCGACCGCTTTTACTTCATCGAGATGAACACCCGCATCCAGGTCGAGCACCCTGTCACCGAGGCGATCACCGGCATCGATCTCGTTGCCGAGATGCTTCGCATCGCCGGCGGCGAGAAGCTGCGGATTCGGCAGGGCGATGTCTCCGTCAAGGGCCATGCGATCGAAGTCCGGCTCAATGCCGAAGACCCGGCGAAGGAGTTCGCTCCCTTCCCCGGGCAGGTGGCCGAGCTTCGCATTCCCGGCGGTCCGGGCGTACGTTTCGATTCCATGCTCTACCAAGGCTATCAGGTGCCGCCCTTTTATGACTCGCTGCTTGCCAAGCTGATCGTGCATGCGGAGACGCGCGAGGCTGCGATCATGCGCCTGATCCGCGCGCTCAACGAGTTGAAGATCGGCGGGCTCAAAACCACCAAGCCGCTGTTTCTTGCGCTCGCCGCCGATCCGGCGGTGCGGACAGGAGACGTGCATACACGCTGGCTGGAAGGCTGGCTCATCGAAAACGCCGCCACTTTGGCGGGCTAAGGAGGACCGATGTCGATACGATTCAACTTCGGCGGTGACGAACATATCTTCGGCGAGGTGTCCGAGGAGATGTCGCTCACCTCCTTCTTCACCGGCCTTTCGATGACCAACGCGGTGCGTGCGGCAGACATAAGAGGCGTCACCGAGATCTGCCCGGCCAACGCCAGCTTCCAGATTCGCTTCGACCCCGACATCGTCAAGCCGCAGGATTTGCTCAGCGAACTGAAGTCGATGGAAGAGGCGGCCTCAAAGGCAGACCCGGTTCTGAAGACCCGGATCATCGAGCTGCCGGTTTACTTCCAGGATCCATGGACGCGTGAAACCTGCTTGCGCTTCCGCGAGCGCCACCAGGACCCGACCTCCACCGATCTTGAATATTCGGCACGCATCAACGGCTACGCCACGGTGGAAGAGTTTATCGCGGCCTATTCCGGCCAGCCCTGGTTCGTGTCCATGGTCGGCTTCGTCGCCGGACTGCCCTTCCTGTACCAGATGGTCGAGCGCAAGAAACAGATTCAGGCGCCGAAATATCTGCGTCCACGCACCGACACTCCCAAGCTCACCATCGGCCACGGCGGCTGCTTTGCAGCGATCTATTCGGTGCGCGGCGCCGGCGGCTACCAGATGTATGGCATAACCCCGGCACCGATCTACGACCCGACCATGAAGGTGCGCTACCTCTCCGATGATATGTGCCTGTTCAAGCCAGGCGACATCGTGAAGTTCAAGGCCATTGGCCGCGATGACTACGACGCCACGCTGGAGGAAATCGAAGCCAATCGGTGGCAACCGACGGTTCGCGAGTGCACCTTCAGCCTGAAGGACTTCAACGGCGATATTTACGGCACCAATGCAAAGCTGATGGAGCTTATCAATGGCCGTTAAGGTAATCTCTCCCGGCCTTTCGACTTCCGTGCAGGACCTTGGCCGACCGGGCCACTATCATGTCGGCATCCCCGAAGGCGGCGGCATGGACCGCTTTGCCACACGCATCGCGAACCTGCTTGTCGGCAACGATCCGGGAGCCGCGGTGCTCGAAGCCACCTTCATGGGACCCGAACTCGAATTCACCCAATCCGCGATCGTCGCCGTCACGGGAGGAGAGCTCCCACCCAAACTCAATGGCGAGGAACGGCCGACCTGGGAGAGCTTTCCGGTGAAGGCGGGAGACCGGCTTTCCTTTGGTTTCCTCAAGGGCGGTGCGCGCGCTTATCTGGCCATCTCCGGCGGCATCGACGTGCCGGTGGTTCTCGGCTCGCGCTCGACTTACATTCTGGGCGCGCTCGGCGGCCATCAGGGCCGCACGCTGAAGGCAGGCGATGAACTCCCCTTAGGTGAAGGCTCGGGCAAAGCCGGTCTTTCTCTGCCCGCAAATCTGCACCGCGCGCGGAACAATCCGGCGGAACTCAGAATGCTTCCTGGCCTGTACTGGCATCGGATTACTGAAGCCGCCGGCAATCGGTTCTTCGAGGAAACCTGGAAGGTCGCGCCCGAAGCCGACCGCATCGGCTATCGCTTCCGGGGCGGGACGCCGCTGGAGTTCGTTGAGCGCGAGCAGCCTTTCGGCGCGGGCTCCGACCCCTCCAACATCGTCGACGCCTGCTATCCCTACGGATCCGTCCAGGTGCCGAGTGGCACGGAGCCGATCGTCCTTCACCGGGATGCGGTTTCGGGTGGCGGCTACATGATGCTGGGTGTGGTGATCTCGGCCGACATGGACCTGATCGCCCAGCTCCAGCCGCACACTCCCGCGCGTTTCGTTTCGGTGACGCTGGAAGGCGCGCTTGCCGCGCGAGCCGAACAGCGCGCCGCGCTGGCGCGTGCTGAAGAGTACCTGGCCGGCTGACGTCGGCCTGGAAAAATGCCGGCGGAGGAGCCGGAGGCGAGGAGATCGGTCGGCCAAAACCGACCGCGCGTGGCGGAAGACAAAATCCGGTGCGCGAAACGACAAGACGACGCCGGGCAACGGCGTGAATTTGGCATCCGAGCAGTCCGTTAGAGACCGCCGGAACCGACAGGGGAAAGACATTAGCAACGTGACTGGCCGCAAGGCCGGATGCTTCGCGCCTTTCCGTCGGTAAGAAGAAGGAAAGGGACATGAGTCATCTGAGCGCGGAGAACGTCTCGGTGTCGTTTGCGGGGCTAAAGGCCCTGTCATCGGTAGACCTCCAGATTACGCCTGGCCGTATCGTTGGTCTCATCGGCCCCAATGGCGCCGGCAAGACCACGCTGGTCAACGTGCTGACGGGCTTCCAGGCTCCGACCGAAGGCACCGTCAAGCTCGACGGGGCGGCACTCACGGGTCTCAAGCCGCATCAGGTCCGTCGGCGCGGCATCGCCCGCACCTTCCAGGGTGGGCGGCTCTTCCGCGACCTGCCGGTGCTCGACAATCTGGAGGTGACCGGCGTTGGTCTGGGAATGAGCCGGCGCGCTGCCATCGCCGAAGCCGAAGCGATGCTCGACTGGATAGGCATCGGCGCACTCGGCTCCCGCATCGCCGGAACCTTGCCTTATACGGATGAGCGCCGTGTCGCCATTGGCCGTGCCCTGATGGGACGGCCCGCATACATCCTGCTCGACGAGCCCGCGGCCGGCATGAGCACGCTGGAGGCGCGGGAGCTTTCGGCCCTGATAAGACAGATCGCCGGCGATCTCGGCTGCGGTGTCCTGCTCATCGAGCACAATGTCGGGCTGGTGCTCGGCCTTTGCGAGCATATCGTCGTGCTCGATTCCGGAGCGATCATCGAACAAGGCCCGCCCGCCGCGATCCGCGACAGCGAGAAGGTGCGCCACGCCTATATGGGCACGGCCGCCAACACCGACCTGCCTGTGCTGGAGGTGATGGAATGAGCCTGCTCGCCCTTTCCGATATCACCATCCGATATAGCCGTCTGACCGCGGTCCGCGACGTCTCCTTCTCCATGGACGAAGGAGAAATCCTGTTCATCACCGGCCCGAACGGAGCCGGGAAGTCTTCGCTGCTGCGTGCGATCGCCGGCGTGACACCGGTGGCGGGCGGCCGGATCGACCTTGCGGGCCATGAGATCACCGGCCAGGCGCCGGAGAACATCGCCCGGCTCGGATTCTCCATGGTGCCGGAAGGGCGCGATGTCTTCGGCTCGCTGACGACCGAAGAGAACCTTCTGGTCGGCGCTGGCATGCACGCCCGCGACCGCGGCTGGCGCAGCCGGGCGGCCGACGAACTCGAAGCCGTTTACGCAACCTTCCCGATGCTGAAGGAGAGGCGGCACGGGCAAGCTGGATTGCTGTCTGGCGGGCAGCAGCAAATGCTCGTCATCGGGCGCGCGCTGATGACCAATCCGCGGCTTATAGCCATTGACGAACCTTCGCTGGGCCTCGCCCCCAACATCAACGACCAGGTCTACGAGCGGCTGATCGCTCTGCGTGCGCAGCGCCAGCTCACGCTGCTGATCGTGGAGCAGAGTTCGGCCCGGGCGATGATGGTGGGCGGGCGGATGATCCTGATGCGCGGCGGGCAGATCGTGCTCGATGGCGACGCCCGGACACTCGGCAACGGCGAGGCGATCCAGGCTGCCTATTTCGGTTACGAGGACCATTGAGATGCTCCAGATCCTGTTTGATGCACTCTCGCTTGGTTCGCTCTACGCGCTGGGCGCACTTGGCATTGCCCTTATCTTCGGCGTCATGCGGCTTGTGAACTTCGCGCATGGCGACGTCATCGCCTTCTGCGTCTTCGCGCTGCTGTGGCCGTCGACGGATGCCATGGCCATCGTCTTTGCTGGCCAATTGCCGTGGTACCTGCTGGTGCCCTTCGTGCTGCTCTGCGGGGCCGGGTTGTCGGTGCTGTGTGAAATCATCGTCTTCAGGCGGTTCCGCAAGGCAAATCCGGCAACGATGATGATCGCTTCCTTCGCGCTCGGTTTCGTCATTCGCTATTTTCTGCTGATGCTTTTCTCAAGCCGGCCGAAGTCGATCAATCTCCTCCCCGAGCTCTCCCAACCCGTCGAGATTTTCGGCGCCCGGCTGCCGCTTCTCCAGCTCATCACCATCGTCGCGACGATGTTGATCCTGTTGGGTCTGACCGTCTTTCTGCGCCGGACCCGGTTCGGACTGGAAATGCGGGCGGCGGCGGAGAATTTCTCCATGGCGCGCATGCTCGGCGTCCGCGCCAACCGGGTCATCATGGGGGCCTTCGCGCTGTCCGGCGCGCTGGCCGGTGCCATTGCCTTGATCTTCGTGGCCCAGACCGGCACCGCCGATATCCAGATGGGGGCGGCGATCATGCTGATGGCGTTCATCGCAACGGTTATCGGCGGCCTGGGCAGTCTGGCTGGCGCCGTGCTGGCGGGGTTCCTGCTCGGTGCCGCGTCGGTGATCATGCAGGTCATGCTGCCCATCGACGCCCGGCCCTTCCGCGATGCCTTTGTCTATGGAGCGGTCGTCCTTGTTCTCCTCTTCCGTCCGCAAGGCCTGATTTCGGCCCGTGGCACAAAGGAAAGGGTCTGATCCATGTCCGCAGCGTCCCCGGCCATCGAGCCGCACCTGACCACCGGCACCATCGTCGCCAAACCCCCTCGGCCCTTCGTGCTGGCGCGCCGTACCATCATCACGCCCATCCTGCTAGCGCTGTTGATGATCGCCATCGCACTGCTGACGATAATGACCGGATCGAGACCATTCAATCAGGTGATCATTGACGTCTTCCTCCGGGTCATCCTCGTCGTCGGCCTTTATGTATTTATCGGCAATTCCGGCGTGCTGAGCTTCGGCCATATCGGCTTCACCTGCCTCGGCGCCTATGTGGCGGCGTGGCTGACGATCAATCCCGTCATGAAGAAGATGGCCTTTTCCGGTCTCCCCGGCTGGCTGATAAAAACCCAAATGCCCTATTGGGAGGCGGCCATCATCGCCGCGATCTTTGCAGGACTGGCGGCGCTGGTCTTCGGGCGGATCCTGATGCGGCTATCGGGCATCGCCGCCTCCATCGCCACCTTCGCCATGCTGGCAATGATCAACACGATCTACTCCAACTGGGAAACCGTCACCGGCGGGACATCGTCGGTCGTCGGCATCCCGATCATCCGCTCGATCTGGCCCTATCTGATCGCCGCCATCATCTCGATCTTCATTGCCTGGGCACATGCCATATCGCGTTCGGGCCTCGCACTGCGTGCCGCCCGCGACGAACCGACGGCGGCAGCAGCCTCCGGCGTCGATATCCCCAGGGAGCGGCTTGTCGCCTTCGTGATCTCCGGTGCCATAATGGGGCTCGGCGGCGCCTTGATGGCCCACTCCATCGGGGTTGTAACGCCGGACACCTTCTATCTCGGTCTCACCTTCATCACCATCGCCATGCTTGTCGTTGGCGGCATGGGCAGCCTTTCGGGCGCCGTGATCGGTGTCGTGTTCCTCTCGGCCCTGATCCAGACCCTGCGCTGGCTGGAAGCCGGGGTTTCCATTGGCGACGTCGCCTTCGCCATACCGAAAGGCCTTCAGGAGATCGCCCTGGGTATCATCATGATCATCATTCTGGCGCTTCGTCCGGCAGGCGTTTTCGGCAATCGCGAGATCTCTTTAACCCGCAACCGCGGTGACTGACCGGCGGATTGTAAGCCGCCGTAACCTTGAAAGGAGAAGTCTATGATAAACAAACTAAAAATAGCGACAGCAACGATGCTCTTCACCGCAACGGCTGCGTTTCCAGCCTTGGCGGACGACAGCAAGATCGTGGTCGGTTTCGCCACGGCGGAATCGGGTTTCATGGAGGCTTACGACAAGCCTGCCACCGATGCCGCGTTGATCCGCATCGACGAAATCAACGCCGCCGGCGGTCTTCTGGGGAAGAAGATTGAAGTCGTGAAAGCCGACACCAAGTCCGACCGTGCCGAAGGCGCAAAGGCCGGTCTTTCCGTTCTCGACCAGGGCGCAGACCTCGTCGTCGTCTCCTGCGACTACGACTTCGGTTCGCCCGCGGCACTCGCCGCCGAGGCGGCTGGCAAGGTTTCCTTCTTCCTCTGCGCTGAATCCGTAAAGGCGGGCATACAGGGCGTGGGTCCGCACAGCTTCTCGGCGTCGGTGCTGGCGGCCGTGCAGGGAGCGACGATGGCCGAATGGGCATACAACAAGAAGGAGGCCAAGACCTTCTACCGCCTGCTCGACACCTGGACCGAATACAACAAGGGCATCTGCGACGGCTTCGACTGGATGATGCCGAAGCTGGAGACCAAGGGCGCCAAACTTGTGGGTCAAGATACCTTCAAGAACGACGACCCCTCAATCGCTGCCCAGATCAGCCGTATCAAGGCCCTGCCAAAAGAACCCGATGCGATCATGCTTTGCACCATGATGCCGGGCTCTGTTTCGGCGGTTAAACAGATCCGCGCCGCAGGCATCAATTCGATGATTCTCAACGGCTCCGGGGTGGACGGCAGCTACTGGCTTTCGGCCGTACCTGACCTTTCCAATTTCTACGTTCCGGTTCAGGGTTCCATCTATGGCGACGACCCGAATCCGGAAGTCAACAAGTTCAACGCAGCCTACAAGGCCAAGACCGGCGCCGACCCGTCTTCCATGTATGTCTATCCAGGCTATGTCATGATCGACGTCTGGGCAAAGGCCGTTGAACGCGCCAAGAGCATCGACGCCGATGCCGTTGTCGCGGAACTCGAAAAAATGAAGAACGAGCCGACCCTCTTTGGTCCCCGCACCTTCACCTCCGAACTGCACCACCAGAACCAGACCAAATACCTGATCGCCGACACCGAGAAAGGCAAGCCATCGATCGTCGACAGCTGGACGATCTCCGAACCGATCCCGCTTGACGCGCTCTTGAAGTAGTGGTGGCGGCCGGCTCGGTCCGGCCGTTCTTCCCATCCGGCAAAGCAAAAAAACCCGGCCAGCATGATGCGGGCCGGGTTCGATTTATCAGCCGATGACCTTTTACGTCCGGGCCTTGCGATAGGAATCCTTGAGCGCAATCCGCGCGCCTGAAAAAACGAAAATGTCGCAGCCGTCGACCTCTATCTTGTCTCCCGCCGCACTTGTTCCCGTGAAGCGCCAGGAAG
Organism: Mesorhizobium sp. P3_A8; assembly: GCF_056402995.1. Taxonomy (NCBI): domain Bacteria; kingdom Pseudomonadati; phylum Pseudomonadota; class Alphaproteobacteria; order Hyphomicrobiales; family Phyllobacteriaceae; genus Mesorhizobium; species Mesorhizobium sp. P3_A8. The sequence continues at coordinate 27,324 of NZ_JBFUGI010000020.1, forward strand.
ACAGTCCGGTATCTCCGCTGACCACATGGCTGCCATTCGACCAGGCAGCATCCGGAAAGGTTGAAAAGATAGCGGCATAGGCAGCGCGCACGGCTTCCCGTCCAATGTGACGGCGACCGCTCGGTTCGGGTCCAGCCGAGCCATGGAAGGCGCAATCCTGCGCCATGCAGGCCATCAAGCCGTCGAGGTCGTGGGCGTTCCACGCCGCCATGAACTGGCCAAGAAGCGCGGACCGCTGAGCCGGAAGATCGCCGCCGGTCATGCCGGTTTGGTTAGCATGTTCGCCGGTCATTCCAGCCCCTCCTTCGCGACAGCACCGGTTAGCCGGTCCAGCGATCTCGACATGCGGGTCATGATTTCCGCAATGTCCTCTGCCGTCACGATCATCGGCGGGCAAAGCGCAAGCTGGTCGCCGATATTGCGGAAGATGAGACCTTCTTCGTGACCGATGACCGACGCTATCGCGCCCGCGCGGCCTACTTTTGCAAAAGGCCGCTTGGTCGCCTTGTCGGCAACCAGCTCGACCGCCCCGATCAGGCCGGTGCCGCGAGCCTCCCCGACAAGGGGATGATCGGCAAACGAGCGAATACCCGCCTGGAAGGCCGCTTCCATCCGGGCCGCATTGCCCATCAAATCGCGTTCCTCGATGATGGCGAGATTCTCCAGCGCAACGGCCGTCGCGACCGGATGACCCGACGCCGTGAAGCCGTGGCCGAAATTGCCGATCGTGGCGGTGTTGTCGGCAATCGCATGATAGATCGCATCGGAGAAAATGACGGCGGCAAGCGGCATGTAAGACGACGTGATTTGCTTGGAGACCGTCATGATATCAGGCGTGAAGCCGTATTTCTGAGCGCCGAAGGGCGTTCCAAGACGGCCAAAACCGCAGATCACTTCATCTGCTATCAAAATGATATCATTTGCCCGGCAGATTTTCTCCACGCCTTCCCAGTAGCCGACCGGCGGTGGCAGAACGCCGCCAGCTGCCATAAGCGGTTCTCCTATGAAGGCTGCGATCGTATCAGCCCCTTCTTCCGCAATCACCGCTTCCAGCTCGGCAAGCAAACGCGCCGTGAAGGCCGCTTCGTCTTCTCCTTCCATGCCGAAACGATAGAAGTGCGGGCAGGTCAGGTGGCGAACGGGAATCGCCGGCAGGTCGAAGTCGCGATGGTTGATCGGCAGGCCCGTCAGGCTGCCGGAGGCGACGGTGATGCCGTGATAGCCCTTGGTCCGTGCCAGGAATTTCTTCTTCTTGGGCCGGCCCAGCGCATTGTTCATGAACCACATCATCTTGACGATGGTGTCGTTGGCCTCCGAACCCGACGACGTGAAGAACACACGCGTCAGGTTTTGCGGCGTCATCTCCACCAGCTTCTCCGCGAGCCGGATGGACGGCTCATGCGCCTTGGAGGAGAAGGTGTGGTAGTAGGGCAGCTTCAGCATTTGCTGATAGGCAGCGTCGGCCAACCGCTTTTCCGAAAAGCCGACGCCCACCGACCACAGCCCGGCGAGCCCTTCGATATATTCCTTGCCACGTTCGTCATACACACGGATGCCGTCGCCGCGGCTGATGATCAGCGGCCCGGTTTGTTCGTGCTGACGCAGGTTGGTGTAGGGGTGCATGGTGGTGGCGATGTCGGCGGCGGCGAGAGAGTTGGAAAGCGCGTCCATGGAAGTCCTCAGCGGCTCGTGGAAATGGTTCGGGTTGTAGGCTCGAGATCGTCCTCGATCCCATGCATAGAGCCTTTACGATTCGGAAAAATGAATCATGGGAGGCTTTTGGAATGCGTGTCGATGATCCGCCGCATCAACGCGGCGACGTCGCGCGCATTCGGCGGATCGGAGTGGATGCAGACGGTGTCGAACTCGACTGGACGGACCGTGCCGGCTACCGTGACGAGTTCGCGTCGGGTAAGCGCTCCCACCATGCGGTGCTCGGCAAGCGTCAGGTCGATGGCCGACTGGACGCGCGGGATGATCAGGCTGCCGCCGGGAGCGTAGGCAAGATCGGGAAAGAACTCGCCCACGAAGGCGACGCCGAGTTCCGCTGCCGCCGCCTCGTGGAAGGTTCCCGCCATGCCGAAAAGCGGGACGCCGAACGGCTTGACCGCCGCGGCAATTGCCCGGGCGGTGTCCATGTCGTGCGCGGCCATGCCGTAGATGATGCCGTGCGGCTTGACGTGGCTGAGCCGTCCGCCCTCGGCGGCCAGTATCCCTGTCAGAGAGCCTATTTGGTAGAGGAAGGCGGCTGTCAGTTCCTCCGGCTGAAGTTTCATTTCGCGCCGGCCGAACCCCTCGCGATCGGGAAGGGAAGGATGCGCGCCGACCTGTTTGCCATGCGAGAGCGCGAGCCGCACGGTCTTCAGCATCGTCCATGGATCGGAGGCGTGGAAGCCGCAGGCGATGTTGGCGCAATCGATATGCGGCATGATGCCGGCATCGTCGCCGAAGCGCCAGTTGCCGTAGCTTTCCCCCATGTCGCAGTTCAGGGTGACCATGGTTTGGTGCCTCAGCTCAGAGTGTTTGCTGCCCAGCCGGGGGCGATGTGCGGGAATTCCGGCGGTGGTTCGTGCTCGTGCAGCAGTCGAAGCACGCGCGGCGGCATCAGCGGCAGTTGCCGCACCGGCTTGCCGATGGCGCGTGCCACCGCGCAGCCGATCGCCGCGCCCACGGCCAGGATGGGCACCTCGCCCGCGCCCTTGGTGCCGAGCGGCCCCATCGACGGTGCACCCTCATAGAGGTCGGCGGCGACCGGGATCACGTCCTGCGCCAGCGGCAGGCGATAGGTCTCGAAATCGTCCTGCGCGATGCGTCCGTCGGCGGTGATCGTCACCTCCTCATGCAAGGCGTAGCCGAGACCCTGCACGACCCCGCCCTGTATCTGGCCCATGACCGCGCGCGGGTTTAGCGCACGGCCGACATCCTGCACCACGCGATAGGCCAGAACCTCGACATGGCCGGTGTCCGGGTCAACCGCCACCTCGGCCTCGTGCACGACGAAGACGGGGATGTCGAGCGCATCGATGAAATGCCCCATGGCGCAGCCCGCCATGGCCGGCGTGTTCCTGGCCGTAAAGGCTCCGCTTCCGGTGATCGGGCCGGTGGTTGCCTGCGCATGGGCGACGACAGCGGGGATCGACATGCCGGAACCGGGACGTTCCGCGATCTCGACACGCCCCTCCCGCAGTACCAAATCTTCCGGTCGGGTCTGGAGCATCTCGCCGGCGGTCCGCAACAACTTCTCGCGCACCTCCGCGCAGGCGGCCACACTTGCCGCGCCAATGGACACTGTGGTCCGTCCGCCGCCAACGCCGACATCGAGACCGGCGGCATCCGTATCGGCTTCGCGCACGATCACCTGGTCGGGAGCAAGGCCGAGCTGCCCGGCCACGATCTGCGGCAGGGATTGCACCATCGTGCCGGAACCAATCTCCACACCCGACGTGACCAGTGTTGCACTGCCGTCGGCGTTCAAATTCACCGTCGCCGCCGAAGGCCCGACGAAAACGAACCATGTGCCGACCGTGGTCGCAATTCCATAGAGCCTGCCGTCGGCCTTGGCCTCCGATGTGCCGGTACTGGCGCGCAACGTCTCCATGCGATCGAGCATCGGACCCAGCACGTCGGCCTCGAAAACCTGGCCAGTGGCGCCGAGATCGCCATCTCCCAGGACATTTTTCTTCCGAAACTCCATCGGGTCGAAACCCAGCGCATCGCAGATTTCGTCGGTATGTCGCTCCAACGCGAATGTGTTGTAGACGCCGTTGCAAGCGCGGAAAGCACCATTGGGTGGCGTGTTGGTGTATACGGCGCGGCTGACGAGCCGCGTGGCGCCAACCTTGTAATTGCCGCCCAGCGTATGCGCCGTCATCGTCGTCAGGAAGACCTGTTCGCCGCCATACGCACCGCAGTCCATCAGCACGACCGCCTCGCGTCCGGCGATGTATCCTTCGGCGGTGACAGCGGAGCGAATGCGGATTTCCGCATTCTCGCGGCAGAGGCAGGTTGCCATCTCTTCCTGCCGGGTGTTTTCCAGGACCACCGTGCGCCCGGTCATCCGCGCCAGAAGTGCCGTGATCGGCTCGATGGACGCATCGAATTTCAGGCCGAACCCGCCACCGACAGGCGGCACGGTGACCCGCACACGCCCGGGCGCAAGCTGCATGACCCTTCCGGTGACGTTGCGCACGGTCCAGGGCACCTGCGTCGAGGTCTGGATATGAGCACGGCCATCCTCCCAGGAGCCGATGGCAACGCGCGGTTCGAAGGGCACGTGGCTCTGCCGGCCGACGGTGAAGCTGCTCTCGACAATGCGTATATCGGGTCGGGCGAAGGCAGCATCGACGTCGCCGCGACTGGATTTTGCCTCCCATGCGATGTTGCCGGCACGTGCACCACCTTCCGTGAGCACCTCATAGCCGCGCCAGCCCTCGTGAACGAGGCGGGCGGCGGGCCGGAGCGCATCGGCCATGGTGAGCACCGGTGCCAGCGGCTCGACCTCGAGCATGATGGCGGCAAGTGCCGCCCGCGCCTGCTTATCCGTCTCGGCAGCGATGACGGCGATTGGCTCGCCGTGATAGCGGATCGTGTCGATGGCCAGGAGCGGATGGTCGGCGATGCCGATGCCGTAGAGGCCTGGCGCATCGGCGCCGGTCGCCACCGCGCGCACGCCAGGATAGCGAAGTGCCGCCGAAACGTCGAGCTTGAGGATACGCCCCGCAGGAACGGTCGACCGCAGCAGCACGGCATGTAACATGTCGGGGCGAACTCGGTCGTTGGTGTATTTCGTGCGCCCGCGCAGCTTGTCCTGCGCATCGCGGCGGGGAAGATTCATCACCGTGGCGGACAGCTCAGACATTGATGCCTCCCACCAACTGGCCGGTCTTGCGCGCCTGGTCGAGGCAGTCGGCCACGGCGTCGACGATCCGCTCATATCCGGTGCAGCGGCAGATGTTGCCGACCATCGCGGCCTTGATTTCAGGCCGGCTCGCATGCGGATTGTCGCGCACGAACGCCGAAAGGCTCATGACCATTCCAGGAAAACACATGCCGCATTGCACGGCATCGGCGGCCTCGAAATTGGCCTGGAGCGGGTGCAGCGCCTGGTTTCCGGAACTCAATCCCTCGATGGTCGTCACCGCGCATCCCTGGACCAGGCCAACCGGCTTCAAACAGGACGGCACCGCTTCGTCGTCGACATGCACCGTGCAGGCGCCGCAGAAGCCTTCGCGGCACACGGCCTTGGTCCCGGTCAGGAATTGGTCCCGCCGCAGGATGTCGACGAGCGGCGTCATCGGATCGCCATGAAAGCGGCAGTCCTCGCCATTCAACTGGAATGTCACAATCATGCCAGGCCCTCGGTCCTGAGAAGTGCGGCAACGCCGCGCTTGACCAGCGGCGGAAGAACCTGGCGCCGGTACCAACCCTCGGCTTCCCTGCCGTCGCGGCCCTGAAAATCATTGTGCTCCAGTGCAAGCTCGGCGGCGCGTTGCGGATCGAGCTCGGAGGCAGGGTCCGCCCCCATGGCCTGTTCGAGCGCCGTCCAGCGCCGCGCTACAGGCTCCACCGAACCGACGGCAATGCGACACCGCTTGTTTCTGTCCACCGCGAGCGAGACGATGGCGACCGGGTAGTCGCCGGCTTTCCGAAGCGGCAGGCGGATATGCGCACTTGCGATCAGGTCGCGGCGCAGATGAATTCTCGTCACGATCGCTTCGGTCAGCAACGTGTGCCTGTCTTTGAGGAAATCCGAAATACCGAGAAGTTTTGGACCTTCGAACGTCTCCAGCTCCACCGTCGCCTCACAGGCGAGAAGCGCGGGGGCGAGATCGGCGGCGGCAAAGTCGAGGGCACAGAGGTTGCCGCCCACGGTGGCAACCCTTCGGATGCCGGGATTGGCCGCACCCTGCGCCGCCGCAAGCAGACCTTCGAAGCCCGCTGCCCCATGCAACGCGCGGCCAAGTGCTGCGTGGGTAACAGCGGCACCGATGACGACATGGTCCGGTTCGATTTCGACCTTGGACAAGGCCGGTATTCGGTGGAGTGCGACCACCGCCTCGGGGAGGTCGACCCCGCGCCGGGGATCACGCATCATCCAGGTGCCGCCGGCAAGCACCGCAGCACCTTGCCGGCGTGCAGCCAATGCCTCTTCAAGTGTGCTGGCCGCGGTGAACGATCGTTCCACGCCTGGTGCCATCTGTCATACCCCTCGGAAGCAGCCAACTTTCGCGGCGCTCCAACATTGTTGCTCCAGCTTCAAGCTCCTGTGAAATAGTAATTCTTTGAATATCGTATCGAAAAAACAGATAGCTCCATGCAAGCGCCCGCAAGGTTTGCGGCGCGCTCGTTAGCGCTCAGACCCAGCGGGCGACGGTCCGTTTCTCAAAGCTCTCACGGAACTGGGCGGTGGTTTTGGGAAGCAGTTCGCCGGTCTCCCAGTCGAGGATCACGGCATAGTGCCGAACCGCATCGAGCGTATCGATCTCACCGGAGCGGAATTTGCGCGCGACCTCCTCGGGATCCATGCGTGCCCAGCCCTTCCGTTTCGACCGGATGTCGGCACGGCAGGCTTCGGTCGCCGTCTCGTCGATTTCGTACTGGCACAGGTCGCGGTCGATTTCGTGGATCACCACGCCGTAGTCGGTCTTGGCTCGCTCCAGGGAAACGTAGTCGTCGATGACGTCCTCCATCACCTTGCGGGGCTCTCGCTCGAGTGGATCGCCGAAACCGCCGCCGCCGGCCGTCGGACGAGCGAACTGGTCGCCTGTGTGGACGGGGTAATCGGAGAACACGGAGCCGAGCCAGATCTCGGTCCCCTCTCCGGCGCGTTTCATGGTCAAGCCGTGGGGCATCGACGGCAGTCCCCCTTCGACACCCCAGACGACAGCGCGCTCGCGGTCGCAAATATAGGACATGACGGCATTTTCGGCCTCGAGCAACAACGAGGTCTTCTGCACGCCGACGCCGCCCCGCCATTTGCCGGGACCGGCTGAATCCTGCTTGATCTGAAACTCGATCGTCCGCGTGGGATTGACCCGCTCGTTGCCTTCGTTCGGCTGCGACATCAGCCCCGTTCCGAAGCAGGCGGTGGTGACATCGGCGCCATCCTTGCCGTTGCGCCCGCCCCAGCCGCCAGGCAGCCATTCGTAGAACATGAAGATCGGCTTTTCGGGTTTGCGCGCGTCCCGTCCCCCGGCCAGCAGATATTCGAGGTTGAAGGCGCAGGCGATGGCGCGTTCTGGCATGATCTTCGACCACATCTCGAAGATCGCGTTCATGATCTTTTCGAACGGCATCAGGAACCCGGTCACCGCCACCGGCCATTCCGCGCTGACGACGCTGTTCTTCGGCGCGGTCACCTCGATCATCCGGTAAAACCCGCTGTTGAGCGGGAGGTCCGGGAAGAAGGTCTTCATGCCGGCGACCACGGCCGAGAAAGTCGCGCCCGGCGCGGAATTGTACATCGAGGCGATGGTCGAATGGCTTCCCGTAAAATCGTAGTGGATCGTGTCGCCCTTGATCGTCATCTTGATGCGGATCGGGATCATGCCCTCGCCGGCTCCGAGATCGCGGTCGATATAGTCGACCGTCTCCCAGGTGCCGTCGGGCAGCTCCGCGAGGCGCTTTCGCACGGCGCGTTCGACGTAGTCCTGAACCTCCTCCATGCCGCGCACCACCTGGCCGCGCCCGTACTTCTTGACCAGCCGCAGCAGTTCGCGCTCGGCCGCGTGCGTCGCCTGCGCCTGGGAATGGATGTCGCCAATGATCGAAGCCGGATCGCGCGTGTTGGCGGCGATCATGTTGGCGACGTCGGAGCAGAAGCGGCCGCGCTGGAAAAGACGCAGCGGCGTGATCCGCAGGCCTTCGCGGAACATGTCGCGGGCAGTGACGTCGAAGGAACCCGGCACGGAGCCGCCGAGATCCGACCAGTGGCCGTTCGACTGGGAGAAGCCGATCAGCTTGTCTTCGTCGAAGATCGGCCGGACGAGCCGCACGTCGCTGAAATGCGTACCGCCGGCATAAGGATCGTTGATTGCGTAGACGTCGCCGGGCGCCATATCGCCTTCGAAGACCCGGATCACCTCCTTGCACGTGTTGTGCAGTGTGCCGACATGGACCGCGATGTCATAGTTGCCCTGGGCAACGGAGTTGCCATCGGCGTCGTGGAGGGCGTTCGAAAAGTCTCGGTTGTAGATGACGAAGGAATAGCAGGTGCGAAGCATCTGTTCGGCCATCTGGTCGACGGTGGTGATGAAGGAGTTCTTCAGCACCTCGAACGTTACGGGGTCGAGGCCAGGGCTCGTTTCAATCAGCTTTGTCATGTCTCAGCCTTTCGTCACGATGAGAATGTTCAGGAAGCCGTCGACGGTGGCGCTCATTCCCGGCGGAACCACGGTGGTGGAATCGAACTGTTCGACGATGGCAGGTCCTGTGAAGGCAGCGCCGGCGCTGAGTTGGTCGCGTTCATAGACAGCCGCGTCATGAGAGACGCCGTCGAACCAGACGCCGCGGCGGCCGAGCGGCTTGGGCACATGAGGCAAGACTTCGTGCCGCGGTATCTCGGCTTTCGGGACGATGCCGATCGCCTTGACCGCGATGCGGAAGATCGACACCGGCGCCTCTTCGCGGCGGTAGTTGAACTCGCGTTCGTGTTCGTTGTGGAATGCCTCGATCAGCGAGCAGATGCTCTCGATGCGCGCCGGCGCTGACACCGCAAGCGAGCGCCACTGGCCCTGATACATCATCTCGACCGTACGCTGCAGCGCCATGTCTTCCTGCGCTACGCCCTCATGGGTCAAGCGCTCGACGGCCTGTTTTTCCATCGAGACAAACGCCGACTGCATCTCGTCTGGCGAGACAGTCGAAGCATCGGCCATGAAGCTTTCGGAGAAATCGTGTTGCACGTCGACGAGAAGGCAACCGAGCGCGGAGGTGACGCCGGGATTGGGCGGCACGATCACGGTTGGAATCGAAAGCTCCTTGGCCACGGCCGCTCCGTGCAAAGCGCCTGCACCACCGAATGCGACGAGTGCGAAGTCGCGCGGGTCATAGCCTCGGCTGATAGAGAGAAGCCGGACGGCATTGCCCATATTGGCGTTGGCGACGGCGATGATCGCCTCGGCCGCCTGGTGGAGCTCCATGCCGAAGGGTGCCGCCACCGTCTCCTGCACCGCCTGGGCGGCCAGGGCTGGGTCGAGTGTGATCTTGCCGCCCGCTAGACTGGTACCGAGACGGCCGAGCACGACATTGGCATCGGTGTTGGTGGCAATGCGGTTGCCATTCTTGTAGCAGGCCGGGCCTGGAAAGGCGCCAGCGGACTGCGGTCCGTTGCGCAGGCTGCCGCCCTCGTCCTGCCATGCCAACGACCCGCCGCCGGCGCCGATGGTCAGCACTTCGATGGAGGGGAAGCGGATCGGATATCCGAATTCGATGTACCAGTCTTTTGTGATGCGCGACTCCCCGTTCCATGCGAGCGAGACGTCGGTGCTGGTGCCGCCCATGTCGAAGCCGATCGAATTCGGGAAGCCACAGAGATTTCCGATGAAGCGGCTTGCTATCGCGCCGGCGGCGATGCCCGATCCCGCGAGCCGGGCCGAGAAATCCTTGACGCTCGCGGGTGTCATGACCCCGCCACCGCTGTGCAGCAGCAGGAGATCTCGCTTGTATCCGGCCGCGGCAAGCTTTTCTCCTAGACGCGACACGTAGTCGACGACGACCGGGGCACAGACGGCGTTGGCCATGGTGGTGGAAAACCGTTCGTGCTCGAAGATTTCCGGCATCACCTCCGAGGAGATCGAGACCGGCAGATCCGGCATTGCCTCCTTCAGGATCTCACGCATGCGGCGCTCATTGGCGCCGTTGACATAGGAGTTCATGAAGCAGACGGCGATGGACTTGACCTGGCGTTTCTTGAGAATGTCCGCGACGCGGCGCGCAGCCTCTTCGTCCAGCGCTTCCAGGATCGTGCCCTCGGCACTGACCCGTTCCCGGACGGTCAGCCGGTCGCGGCGCGGGATATAGGGCTTGGCGACATCCTTGTAGGTGTCCCAGAGATCTTCCTTGTTGGCGCGGCGGATCTCGACAACGTCACGGAAACCCTCGGTGCAGACCATAGCGGTGCGTGGCAGGCGGCGGGTGATCAGCGCATTGGTGGCGACCGTCGTGCCATGAGAGAACATGGTCACCTGCGAAAGATCGATGCGGCCCTGCTCCACGCCATTCATAATGGCCTGCATGGGATCGTCAGGCGTGGACGCGGTCTTTTCGATACGGATCGCGCCGCTGTCTTCGTCCATGATGCAGATGTCGGTGAAGGTCCCTCCGACATCGACGGCAACTCTAATTCGGCTCATGACAGTTCCTTCGCAAGGTCTTGCGGGCAAAGCCCCGCCTTCGCCGCCCCCTTGCCGGGGTGACGTCGCAATGAATGGTGGAATTGGCCCGGATTTCGTCGGGTCTAGTGCCGCTCTCTCGAGGTCGACGCGCGGCCCGCCCGGCTCGCTGCTTCGCGACGTGTATCCGTCGGTGCGCAGCCGAACCGCGTCCGGTAGTGCTTGCAGAACTGGGACTGGTCGGCGAAGCCCCAGCGGTAAGCGATCTCGGCAACGCTGCTGATGTTGGTCACCGACATCAGTTCCTCGGCGCACAGTTCAAGCCGGGCGTCGCGGATGAAGCCGTTGATCGACTGGTTGCTGTCCTGAAAAAGAACCTGCAGGTAACGGAGCGAGATGCCGCAGGCATCAGCCACCGCCTGCGGGCCGAGGCCGGAAGTCTTCAAATTGTCGCGAATATACTGCTCGGCGCGATGCAGATGGCCGGCCCGGATCGACGAGATGCTGCTGTCCAGCACGCGATCGTCGCTCACGATCGACAGGCACAGCATTTCCAGGATGTGCCTGCCCATCATCTCACGAGCGACTTCCGTGATCTCATCGAGATGGCCGATCGTGGTTCGCACCGTGTCGAGGAAGAGCGCGGCGATGCCTTGGGTCGCGTCGAAACTGAGCGCACTGAGCCGTTCGGCGGATCCGATCCGTGCCCGAACGCTCGATGACGGCACCTTCAGGACCCACAGCGCGTTTGGCTTGCCGTGCCAGAATTCGTAAGGTGCATCTCCCCTCTCGACGAGAAAGCCCCCCGGGCTGCAATTGACGGTTCTCGACCCTTGCGAGAAATTCACCTCGCTCATCTCCGGGATGGTGATGAGCAGGCTGGCGTCACGCTCGTTGAGGAAATGGCGGCGATGGCGGCGATAGCTTACGGCATCGCAGCGCATTTTAGACACACTGACGAGCCCGAGAGAGAAGGTTTCCAGCGTGCCTGAAAATTCGCGACGGTTGCGATACTCGGTGTCGAGCGGAAAATAGGCTTCGGTAACAGCGGCTTGCCAGGCATCACCACCTGCGGGACCGCCGATCGTATCGACGACGTATTTCATTCCCCGACCTTTCTGGTTGGCCCGGTTAGCCCGGTGTTTTTCTGGAGATTACAGGAATCCACCGGCGCGTATTGGTCAAAAACGAATAAACTTATGTGGTTGTTTGGCGGCTGGCTCGCTTTCCCATGCCGTCGCGCCTGGTCATGGACGAGCAAAACAGGATGCCGGCAACGGTGGCGGTCGTCGAGCCGACCGGCTCGAGACGCTGGTGATCGTGCGCTTGGCGGACGATGAAATCGCCGTGGTGTTTCTCGACCGCATTTCCTTGTGGCCGGGTGCAGACCCTTCGGCGACGCTCGATCCAGACCATTGTGTGGCGAGCGGGCATTCACTAGTCTTTCTGCCGGGTCGAGGATCGCACGCATGACGCCGAAACTGAACCGCTGGAAGCGCTTCGCCGACTGGGACGAGCGGCCGTTGCGGCTGGACAAGTTCGCGGTGGAAGACGCCGCCAACGGCTTCTCCGCCTTCTCCAGCCCGGCCGACCCCAAACCTGGCATCGGCATCAGCGGCGGGCGCGTCGTGTCCCTCGATGGGGTGCTCGAACACGACTACGACATGATCGACCGCTTCATCGCCCGCCATCACATCGATCCGGACATAGCGCCCGAAGCGATGGCGCTGGACTCGGCGACCGTCGCGCGCTGGCTGGTCGACATGAACGTGCCGCGCGAAGCGCTGGTGCGGCTCGCCCATGGCATGACGCCCGCGAAACTCGCCGAGGTGGTGTCGCAGCTCAACGCGTTGGAGATCGCCTTCGCCTATTCGAAGATGCGGGCACGCAAGACGCCGGGCAACCAGGCGCATGTAACCAACGCCAAGGACGACCCGCTGCAGCTCGCCGCGGATGCCGCAACTGCCGTCGCCTTCGGCTTCGACGAGATCGAGACAACGATGCGCGTGTCGCGCAACGCCTGGTCCAACGCCGTGGCGTGTGCGGTGGGCGGCGCCGTCGGCCGCTGGGGAACGCTGTTCCAGTGCTCCAGCGAGGAAGCGGAAGAGCTGCGCATCGCCATGGCCGGCTTTACCTCCTACGCCGAAACCGTTTCTGTCTACGGCACCGAGAAATCGTTCACCGATGGCGACGACACGCCGTGGTCCAAGGCATTTCTCGCCGCCGCCTATGCCTCGCGCGGCGTCAAGATGCGCTGCACGTCGGGCGCTGGCTCCGAATTGCTGATGGGCTTCCATGAAGCAAAATCGCTGCTTTACCTTGAGGCGCGCTGCCTCTGCCTGCAGCGCGGCATGGGCGTGCAGGGCACGCAGAATGGCGGCATCGACGGAGCGCCGTTGACCGCCACTATTCCCGGCGGTGTCCGCGAGTTGATGGCCGAGAACCTCATCGCCGTCTGGCTCGATCTCGAATGCGCATCGGGCAATGACGCGCGCTCCACCGAATCTGAAATTCGTGTCGGCGCCAAGATCCTTCCCTACCTGATCGCCGGCTCGGACCTGATCTGTTCCGGGATGGGATCGATCCTGAAATACGACAATTCGTTCAACCCTTCGCTGATCAACGGCGAGGAGCTGGAAGACTATCTGGTGCTGCAGCGCGATTTCGAGGCCGATGGCGGGCTGACGCCGCTGCCAGAGTCACGCGCGATCGAGCTGCGCGAGCGGGCGGTGGAGGCGATCGCCGCCGTGTTCGAGGAGCTCGGCCTGTCAACGCCGACCGAGGACATGAAGACCAGTGTGGTCTACGCTTCCGGCTCCGACGATACGCGCAGCCTGATGCCGCGCGACGTGTCCTTCATCAGTGAGGCCATCAAGGAGCGCGGCATCACCGTGATCGACGTGGTCAAGGCGCTGGCCAACCGCGGCTTCCGCGAAGAGGCTGAGAACCTGCTGAACGTGGTGAAGCTGCGCCTTTCCGGCGACTATCTCCAGACCTCGGCGATGATCCGCAACGGGCGGATCGTCAGCGCGGTGAACGATCCGAACGACTATCTCGGTCCCGGTTCCGGCTATCGCGTGTCCGAAGAACGGCGCCTGCAGCTCAACGACATCCGCGACGTGCTGGATCAGAAGGAAGTGCTGCGTTCCGAAGCCCTGCACGAGAAGGACGAAGCAAGGCACATCCGCTATCGCAACCTTGGGCCGGCAGCCAGCGGGTCGGCAAAGGACGACGTCGTCATCGGCATCAGCCCGGCCTTTGGGCTAAAGCTTTACCGGACGACGGCCGGACATCGGCTGTCCGAGGTGCTTGGCGCCATGCTTGATGCAATCCGTGCACGCGGGCTCAAGGCGCGCGTCGTTCGCTTCCGCCACACCGCCGACACCTCCTTTCTCGGTCTGTCCGCCGCCCGGCTTGCCGGCAGCGGTATCGGCATCGGCATCCAGGCCAAGGGCACGGCCGTTATCCATCAGCGCGACCGCCAGCCGCACAACAATCTGGAACTGTTTTCCAATGCGCCGATCACCAGGCTCGAGCACTATCGTGCGCTGGGCGCCAATGCGGCCGCCTATGCGCTGGGTGAAATGCCGGAGCCTATCGTGGTGCCGCAGCGGGGCGAGGCCATGGGTTCGCGCTACCACGCCCGCGTCGCCCTCATCTACGCCATCGAAACCGGGCTGACCGAGGCCGGTGCGGCGCCCGAAGAGGTCGACATCACCCTGACGGGAGCGAAATCGTGACCCATACGCGCGCCGACTATCCGCTCGCCGAAACCCAGCCCGGCGCCGTGACCGGCAAGCACGGCAAGGCGCTTCCGGAGATCACGCTGGATGCGGTGCTTGCCGGCGAGGTGACGATGGAAGACCTTCGCATCACACCGCAGGCGCTGCAGGCCCAGGCCGACGTGGCGCGCGATGTCGGGCGGCCGACGCTGGCCCTCAACTTCGAGCGCGGGGCGGAGCTGGTAGAGGTGCCTCAGGATTTCATCATGCAGGTCTACGAACTGCTGCGCCCGGGCCGCGCCAAGTCCAAGGAAGAATTGCTCGAGGCCGCCGCCACGATGCGCGAGACCTACCAGGCCGAACGCATCGCCCGTTTCATCGAGGAAGCCGCCGAGACTTATGCGGCGCGCGGCCTTTTCACGTTCCGCTTCTGAAAGGACCGCATGGGCTGGAAAACCGGATTCCGTTCGCTCTACTACCTCGGCGCACCCGAGCCGGATGATCCGGTGCTGGTGCCGGCACAAACCGCCATCCTGGTCATCGACGTTCAAAACACCTACCTGGAACGACCGGATCGCGCGTCGCTTTCGCCGCAGGAACAGCACCGCTACGATCTGTGGACGCCGTTCCACGAGCGCATGCACGGCACGGTCATACCGAACACGGCAAGATTGCTGGAGTTGGCACGGCAAAATGGCATCGAATGCCTTTTTGCCCGCATCGCCTGCCACACCAGGGACGGGCGCGACCGCTCGCTCTCCCAGAAAATGCCGGGCTGGAACAATCTGCTGCTGCCAAAGAACGATGCGCCGTCGCAGCTCGTTGCCGAACTTCAGCCGGCCGGCGACGAAATCGTGGTGACCAAGACCACCGATTCCGCGCTGACGGGAACAAATCTGCGCCTGATCCTTCACAATCTCGGCATCAGGAATGTCATCTGCTGCGGCATCTTCACGGACCAGTGCGTGTCCTCGACGGTGCGCAGCCTGGCGGATGAGAGCTATGCGGTCATTGTACTTGAGGATTGCTGCGCGGCGGCGACCGAAGAGCTTCATCGCAAGGAGCTCGAAATCATCAACATGATCTACTGCCACGTGATGTCGAGCGGCGAGCTTGGCAAAATCATGGCCTTGGCAAAGTGACGCAGCGTCCGTAGTGTCATGGCTGCACTCGCAGGCCGGGACACATCGGCCGCCACGTGCGGGGACCAAATACAGCTGTCACGAATGGAGAGGGCTTCATGGCCATAGAAACTGCACGCGGGACGATCGACGTCTCGAAGAGTAACAGCATCAATCTTTTGCACTCAAAGGCCGTGGGGCTCGCCGGAGTGCTCTTTCTGGCCGTCACCGGCGCGGCGCCAATGTCGGCGATGCTGGGCAATGTCCCGTTCGCGGCAGGCTACGGCATCGGCAAATACACGCCGGCCGCCTTCCTGATGGCGACGATCGTGCTGACCATCTTCTCGGTCGGCTATGCGGCGATGGCATCGCGCGTGTCGTCCGTCGGCGGCTTCTACGCCTTCATCAGCCAGGGGCTCGGCCGTGAGGTCGGCATGTCGGCGGGCATTGGCTCGCTCGCCTGCTACTCGCTGTTCGAAGCTTCGCTGACGGGGCTGTTCGCATTTTTCGGCAATCTGTGGCTTTCCCAGCATTTCGGCATCAACGTGCCGTGGATCGTCCTTGCGCTCGGCATGATCGTGGTCATCGCTGCACTCGCCTACCGCGACGTGAAAGTGTCCGCACGGCTGCTCGGCATCGCCCTCATTCTTGAAGTGATCATGCTGGTGATCTTCTCGCTGGGCGTGCTTTTCGCTCATGGCGGGACGAATTTTTCCGGTGACTCGCTGAACGTGTTCAAGGTGTTTACGCCTGTCACCGAGCAGAAGGTCGGCGATGTGGCCATACCCGCTGGCGAGGCGGCTGTCGGCATCTTCATGGCGTTCTGGTCGTGGGTCGGCTTCGAAATGGCGCCGAACTATGCCGAGGAATCCCGCGATCCGAAGCGTATCATTCCGCAATCGCTGCTGATTTCGGTGATTGGCCTGGGCTTGTTCTACACCTTCGTCAGCTGGTGCGCGGTGGCGTCCTATCCCACCGAGGCCGACATGGTGGCCAAGGCATTCTCGGACGGGGTGAACTTCTTCCTGACACCGGTTCAGAATTTTGTCGGCGGCTGGGGCTACCAGCTGATGTCGCTGCTCATCCTGACCAGTTCCTTCGCCTGCGGCATGGCCTTCCACAACACCGCTTCCCGCTATCTGTACTCGCTGGCGCGCGAAGGCGTCCTGCCACAGGCAATCGCCGAGACGCATGACCACCACAAGAGCCCACACAAGGCATCGGCGCTGCAGTCGGTGCTGGCGGCGATATGGGTGCTGCTCTACGGCCTGGCCTACGGCTTCGACGATCCGTCGGGACAGGCCTGGCTTGGCGTCTATACGCTGTTTGCGGTGCTTGGCACCGGACTGCTGCTGGTGCTGCAGGCCGTTGTCTCGCTGGCGATCTACATGTGGTTCAAGAAGAATGGCGGCGGCAGCCTGCTGACGACGGTTATCGCGCCGTTGATCTCGCTGGTTGTCCAGCTGGTCCTCGTCTACACGCTGGTGGCCAACCTCGCGACGCTCGGCGGCACCAATGGCTTCGCCAGGAGCATCCCCTATGTCGGGCTTGCGATCCTGATCGTCGGCCTGATCTGGGGCTTCGTGCTGAAGTCCGCCAACCCCAAGGCATACGACAACATCGGTCACATGGTGAACGAAGGCTAATGCATGTCGCCCAAAAGTGGCCCCCGGTTTTGGGGGGAACGACATGCATAAGAACAATGACCTAAAGCGCATCGCATGAATCCAACCAAACGCGATGCGCTTTAGGGCGCACATCGCCCTGGCATCCTTTTCGGCAACGGGGACGGGGTATCACTCTGTCCCCGTCTCATTTTGGAGCTTCAGATCATGACCCAGTCTTTGAAGGGTCGGTCCGTTGTCGTTACCGGCGGATCGAAAGGCATCGGCAAGGGCATAGCGCGGGTGTTCGCGCTATCGGGCGCCAAGGTCGCCATCATCGCACGCCATCTCGACCAGGCCGAAGCCGCTGCCGCCGAGATCGGCCACGGCGCCTTCGGCGTGGTTGGCGACGTCACGTCGCTCGCCAGCATCGAGAGCGCCTTTGCGACAGTGGCCGCAAGAAACGGCAGCATCGACGTGTTGTGCGCCAATGCCGGAATTTTTCCGCAGGCGCGGCTCGAAGACATGAGCTCGGAACAATGGGACGAGGTTGTCGACACCAACCTCAAGGGCACCTTCCACGCGGTCAAGGCGGCGGTTGCCTATCTCAAGAAATCCGACCAGGGCCGCATCGTGCTGACCTCGTCGATCACCGGCCCGGTCACCGGTTTTCCCGGCTGGTCGCACTACGGCGCCACCAAGGCGGGGCAGCTCGGCTTCATGCGCACGGCCTGCATCGAGCTGGCGAAATACGGCATCACCGTCAACGCCGTCATGCCGGGCAACATCGTCACCGAGGGGCTTGCCGGCCTGGGCGAGGACTACCAGAAGACCATGGCCGCCTCGATCCCGCTCAAGCGGCTCGGAACCGTGGAGGACATCGGCTACGCCGCGCTCTACTTTGCGTCGAAGGAAGCAGCTTACGTGACCGGACAGACGATCATCGTCGACGGCGGCCAGATCCTGCCGGAGAGCCTCGAGGCGCTGGCCTGATGATGGCGCCCGCCTAGGAAAACTTGTTCAGATAGGCCTCGCACAGCCCGACCGTTCCCTCTGTGTAGGGCAGGCCCATCGACCTGGCGAGGTCCGTCTCCGCATGGGAGCCGATCCACGCAACCAGGAGCAGGCGGCGCAGCATCACGAAGGTCGGGATCTCGTCCTCGTCCGCCTTGGGCAGGTCAAGCACGCGGCGATAGCCGGTCGTCCATGAGCGGATAAGATCGGCTGCCTGCGGCTCGTGCTCGTAAAACGAGATCGGCGTCGCGGCGTCGTACATATACCAGCCGAAGCCGCAATCGTCGAAGTCGATAACCTTCACCGTCTTGCCGTCGATCAAGAGGTTGGCAAGCCGCAGGTCGCAATGAATAAGGCCGAAGCGGTCATGGCCCTTGCCGAAGGCGGCGAGCCTGCGGCCGATCAGCTCCGCGGTGTGGCCAAAGAGCCTGGCTTTCGCGGCGTCGACGCCCATGCCGTCACGCCAGCGTCCCCAGTGCGGGCTCTCCTCACCGAGGCTTGTCTCGAAATCCCACACCGGTCGGCTGAACCAGGAAGGGCGCCGCCACTGCCGGGTATGGAGGTGCATGCGGGCCGTCACCTCGCCCAGCACCTCGAAAGGCTCGCCAAGCGCCTCGCCTATGCCCGGCTCCGCACCGGTCTCCCATTGCGACAACACCACATTGCGGGGCTGCGCCAGCCTGGCATGGCCGACACGCTGGATCTGCTCGCCGTCCTTGCCCGCCACCGGCACGGGTGTGGGGACGATCCCGGTTTGGCGCAGATCGGTAAGCCAGGCCAGTTCGGACTGGATGGCGGTCCTCGAATGGTAGCCGTCGCGATGGATGCGCAGCGCCCAGCGCCGGCCGTCGGGAGCCGCAACCTTGTAGGTCGCGTTCTCCGACAGGTTGATCATCGCGACGGAAACGTCCGCCGGCAGATCGTAACGGGCGGTGGCTGCCTCCGCCGTCTCCTGCAGGATGCCGAGTTGCTGGTCATGGGTGAGCGCATCGAAATCCGTCACTGTCCGTCCTGCCCGATCATTGTGCCCATGTCCCCTGCCCGAACCCGCCCGATTCCGGCAAGTCCAGCCGCCAGCTCGAGCTGGACGCCCGGCAGTTTCAACCAGCTTTGAGCCATGTCAACTCGCCTTGCCCGCCTGATGCAGCAGTTCGCGGGCGCGCGGCATTGCCGCGTCGAAACGATCCATGATGTCCTGGCAGGTTTCACGATCCAGAAGCACGCCTGGCTTCCACTGCAACACCCGCTTGTCGAGCGACGAGAAGATCGCCCAGACGCCGTGCTCGTAGAGTGCGCGCGACACGAAGACGGCACCTTCCGGGTGATTGCTGAATTCCAGGCCGAGGATCACGCCTTTCTGGCGCACCCCGGTGAAGATGTCGCCGTGGCGAACCAGCATCTCGCGCATGGCCTGCGCCATGAACTCGGTCACCGTGCCGACATTGGCCACCAGTTCAGGCCGCTGCAGCATCTCGATGACCTTGTGGGCAACGACACAGCCGAGCTCGGCCCCGCCGGTGGTCGAGATGTGGGCCGCCCCATCCTCGTGGAGCCAGCCACCGGCCTTGTCATTCACCAGCGTCGCGCTGATCGGATAAAGACCGCCGGACAGTCCCTTTGCGGTCACCATGATGTCCGGCTGGATCCCATAGGCCTGCCAGCCCCACATGCTGCCGGTCCGCATCAGGCCGGTCTGGACCTCGTCGGCGATGTACATCGCGCCATGCTTTTCGCACAGTGCCTTGCAGGCGCTGAGATAGCCGTCCTTCGGCATCGGGAAGCCGTAGGTGGCGGGGATCGTCTCCATGATCAACGCCGCGACGTCTTCGCCCTTGAGCGCCTGCTCCATGGCGTCGATATCGTTGAAGGGCACCTGGATGAACGTTTCCGGCTGGTCGGAAAGAAAGATCTTGGTGAAGCGATCGTCGCCGGTCGCCACAGCGAGCCCCGAATGCCCGTGATAACCCTTGATGATCGACACGATCTTGCGCCGCTTGGTGGCATAGCGAGCGCTCTTGATGGCGATGTCCACCGCCTCGGCGCCGCCCGGCGCGAAGATCGCATATTTCATTCCCGGTGAGACATTGACGAGGGATTCGGCCAGCGCCGTCCGCGCCACGGAGGGAAACCAGTGGTTGCCGATATCGAAATAATCGAGCGCGCTCTTCAGCGTCTCGACCAGTTCCGGATTGCGGTGGCCGAGATTGTAGGTGCCGCCATTGAGGTGGAGGTCGATCAGGCGGCGTCCCGACACGTCGTAGAGGAAGTAACCTTCCCGCCTGCCGATCACCAGATCGATGCCGGCTTTCTGCCAGAACCTGGTCTTGTCGGGATTCCAGAAACGGATTGCCTTGTCGAAAAAATCCTGCTTCGACTCGAATTCGAAGGGGCCGAACTCGTACATGCCTGTCTTTTCCCCAGAGGTTGATCGGTGCGCAACAAGGCTGGCGAGGCTCGTCCGCCGGATGATGCAGGATTACGAGGCGGTAAGAAAGGGTGGAGAGAGATGATCCTGAAGGACAGGGCCGCGATCGTCACCGGGGCGGGATCGGGCATCGGCAGGGCGGCAGCGCTGATCATCGCGCGCGAGGGTGCGGTGGTCGGTGTGGCGGACCGCAGCGCCGACGGCGCCAACGCGACCGTCGACCAGATTGTTGCTGCCGGTGGCCGGGCGAAAGCGCTTGTGTTCGACCTGACTGACGATCAGGCGCTTGAAGCCGCTTTCCGCGATTTCATCGACACACAAGGCAGGATCGACATCCTGCACAATCATGCCGGCGTGCAGGTCGAGGGTGACGTGCTCGGTGTGAGCATCAAAGGCTTCGACACGTCCTGGACGCTCAATGTGCGGGCTCACTTCCTCGGTGCCCGCATCGTCTTGCCGTTCATGAAAAAGGTGGGTCGCGGGGTCATCCTCAACACGTCGTCGAGTTCCGGCGTGCTCTACGACCGCGAGATGATCGCCTATACGACGACCAAGCACGCGGTGATCGCGATGACCAGGCAGATGGCGGGCGACTATGGCCGCTTCGGCATTCGCGTCAACGCGCTTTGCCCCGGTTGGGTCG
The DNA here is from genome assembly GCF_056402995.1 of Mesorhizobium sp. P3_A8. Lineage (NCBI taxonomy): Bacteria > Pseudomonadati > Pseudomonadota > Alphaproteobacteria > Hyphomicrobiales > Phyllobacteriaceae > Mesorhizobium > Mesorhizobium sp. P3_A8. The sequence continues at coordinate 48,184 of NZ_JBFUGI010000020.1, forward strand.
ACACGCCCTTCAATGGCCCTTTCATCGCCCAGATGGGAGGCCGGGAAGCCATCGAAGCTTACATCCGCGAAAAAGTGCCGCTTGGCCGTTGGGCAAGCGTCGAGGAAATCGCGGAGGCAGTGCTGTTTCTGGTGTCCGACCGGTCCTCTTATATGACGGGCCAGATTCTGGTTATCGATGGAGGAGAGACGGTGATCTAGGTGGTTCAGGAGGTTGTCCACTAGGACCGGGCTGAGGCTTCAGCATAATGACCGATGAATCGAAGATCCCAAGTGTTTGATGCCAGGCATTGATGGATCATCGTTGCTGCCCGCATCAAGCCTGCAGTTCGTGGTGCTGAGGACGACGCGGCCGCACGATGGCTACATTTGCCTCCCAAGCCACGTCGACTGCATCAATTCCGACAGCAACTGCATTCGGAGCGGAAGCCGTTTAAGAGACAATTGTTGCTTCGCAAGGTGCGCCATTTGAAATCCTGGCCTTCGGCAATCCTCACCTATCGCAGTAGGTTACCGGTCATCTGACTATGGTGTCCGAAGTGGAAATGCCGTTGACCTCTACCGATCCCAACAAGCCCGTCCTTTTCCTGCTCTCCCCTGATTTCGAAGACGCCAAGTTCCCGGAGCAGCGATTCTTCTGTCGCCACTCCGCCCTGGTGGAAGGCGTGTTGGCCTCGTTTCCCAGGCTTGTCGATGCAATCGACATCCGACGGATCGCGTTCCCTCGGCCGCGCGCCGACGTGGTGGAGCTCGTCGGCGAAGCCAATCAGGGGCTCCCCGTACTCGTGCTGCCGTCGGGCGAGACCTCCCCTCACGCATCCGGCGAAGCCAATGGCCGCCAGTTCGTTTCCGGCGCCGAGCGGATCATCGATGCGCTGGTCGGGCATGGGCTGATCCCGCCGCCGCATCCGTGAAAGTTCGAGTGTCGATGCGAAACCCGCTCACAGGCCGGACATTCCAAAGCCGGTGCCCGATGAGAAAGGGTTTTTTCCTCAAGGGCCGAAACTCGGCATATAGTATATAAATTCTATAGACTATATGTACTACAATCTCTCCATGTGAAGACGTGGTCGCCACGCGGCCGAAGGTGGAGATGAGATCCCATGGCCTATGCGCTCAGCCTCCTCGACAAGAGCCCGCTCGCCCATGGAGAAAGCGCGACGGATGCGCTGAAACGAACCGTGGCGCTGGCACAGCTTGCCGAACGGCTCGGCTACCGCAGGTTCTGGGTGGCCGAGCACCACAATGTGCCTGAGCTCGCGAGTTCCTCGCCGGAGGTGCTGATCGCCTACCTGCTCGCCCACACCAGCCGGATCCGTATCGGTTCCGGCGGTGTCATGCTCCAGCACTACAGCCCCTACAAGGTCGCCGAGAACTTTCATCTGCTGGGGGCGCTGGCGCCCGGGCGGGTCGATCTCGGCATCGGCAAGGCGCCCGGTGGCCTGCCATTGTCGACACGCGCCCTGCAAGGCAAAAGTGACCCGTCGCACAGCCGGGATTTCGGCGAGCAGATCGCCGAGCTTAGCGCCTATCTCGACGGCGCCGGCCTGGTCGAGGGGCTGAGCGCCACGCCGCGTCCGCCGGTCGCGCCGCAGCGCTTCCTGCTCGGCGCCAGCGTCGAAAGCGCGCTGCTCGCAGCAGTGCATCAATGGGAGTTCGTCTTCGCCCGTCACCTCAATGGCGACGATGCCCTGCTCGACGACACGGTCGCGGCCTACCGGGCCCAAACCGGGCGCGCGCCGATCGTAGCTGTCTCGGTCATCGTCTCCGAATATGCCGGCGAGGCCGAGGCGCAGGCCGACAAGATCAAGCTGTTCAAGGTGCATGTCCCCGGCGCCCAGAGCGTCACCGTCGGCAGCGAGGAACAGGCAAAAGACTATGCGCGCCAGCTTGGCTCGGAAGAATACCGCATCGAGCCCAAGCAGCCGAGCGTGATTGCGGGAACACCTGACCAGGTCCGCTCCGAGCTCGACCGCCTGCACGCACGCTCCGGCACCAGCGAATTCATCGTCGAGCCGGCCGTCGGCGGCCTGTGGCGCCTTGCCACCGCCGAGATGCTGGCGCGCGAGCGGCCGGCGGCCGCGGCCTGAAACAAACGGATCAAGGAGCTTTGCCGTCATGAGCAATCAGCGAATTCCCTTCGGCATCATGCTGCAAGGCCCGGGCGGCCACATGAATGCCTGGAAGCACCCGAGCGTACCCACCGATGCCAGCACCAATTTCGACTACTACGTGCGCATCGCGCGGCAGGCGGAAGCTGCGGGCATCGCCTTCGCCTTCGTCGCCGACGGGCTCTACATCAACGAACAATCCATCCCGCATTTCCTCAACCGCTTCGAGCCGATCGTGCTTTTGTCGGCGCTGGCGGTGGCGACAAAGAGCATCGGTCTCGTCGGCACGCTGTCCACCTCCTACAGCGATCCGTTCACCGTCGCGCGGCAGTTCGGATCGATCGACGCCGTCAGCGGCGGCCGCGCCGGCTGGAACGCCGTGACCTCGCCGCTCGAAGGTTCGGCGAAAAATTACGGCCGCGACAAGCATCCCGAACACGCGCTGCGCTACGAGATCGCGGCCGAGCACATCGAGATCGTCAAGGGCCTGTGGGATTCCTGGGACGACGACGCTTTCGTGCGCGACCGGCAGGCCGGCCGCTACGCCGATTTTTCCAGGATGCACCGGCTGAACTTCAAGGGCCGCTTCCATTCTGCCGAAGGGCCGCTCAATCTTGGCCGCTCGCCGCAAGGACAGCCGGTCCTCTTCCAGGCCGGCGGCTCGGATGACGGCATCTCACTCGGCGGCCAGCACGCCGACGCCGTCTTTGCCAACGCCGCCGCTTTCGAGGAAAACCGCGAGCTGTCGCGCCGGCTCAAGGACAGCGCGGTCGCGCATGGCCGCTCGGCCGACCACATAAAAATCTTCCCCGGTATCGCGCCGATCGTCGGCTCAACGGAAGAGGAAGCCGAGCGCAAATATCGCGAGATACGCGACCTCGTCAGCGTTCACGAGGCGCTGCTCTATCTCGGCCGGTTCTTCGACCATCACGATTTCACTACCTACCCGGTCGACGATCCGTTCCCGGAGCTCGGCGACATCGGCAAGAACAATTTCCGCTCCACCACCGACCGTATCAAGCGTGTCGCCAGGGAGAAAAACCTCACGCTGCGCGAAGTCGCCCTGGATGCGGCCACATCGCGCAACGAATTCATCGGTACGCCCGAAAAGATCGCCGACCAGCTGATCCGCTGGGTGGATGGTGGAGCCGCCGATGGCTTCGTGCTCGGCTTCCAGGTCATCCCATCCGGGCTCGACGATTTCGAAGCGCATGTGCTGCCCATTCTGGAAAAGCGCGGCCGCCATGCGCGCAGCCAGATCGGCACGACGCTGCGCGATCATCTCGGCCTGCCGTTCAAGGAAAGCCGTTATGCGCAGGCTGCCTCTCGCGCGGCGCCAGCCACCGAGGAAGCCGCCTGATGACCTTTCAGGCCCCTCTGCTGTCGATCACAACCGAAGCGGCAATCCTCGACCACGCGGATGAATTCGTCGCGCTGCGCCGCAAGCTGCATAGCCAACCGGAGCTGGCCTATCACGAGAAAAAGACCAGCGCGCTGGTCGCCGAGCGCTTGCGACACTGGGGCTACGAGGTCGCTGAGACTATCGGCGGCACCGGCGTGGTCGGCACGCTGCGCAACGGGCTCGGCGAGAAAAGCATCGGCATCCGCGCCGACATGGACGCCTTGCCGATCGTCGAGGCGACCGGCCTGCCCTATGCCAGCACCAGGCCGGGAGTGATGCATGCCTGCGGGCATGATGGCCACACCGCGATCCTGCTGGCAGCCGCGCGCCATCTTGCCGAGACGCGGGAGTTTTCGGGCACGCTACGCCTGATCTTCCAGCCCGCCGAGGAAGGCGGCGCCGGCGCCAGGGCGATGATTGCAGACGGGCTGTTCGAACGCTTCCCGGTCGACGCCGTGTTCGGCCTGCACAATTGGCCGGGTGTGCCTGCCGGACAGTTCGCCTTCCTCAGCGGTCCTGCCATGGCTTCCGTCGATCTCGCCATCATCCGCATCGTCGGCAAGGGCGGCCATGGTGCGCGGCCCAGCCATGCCGTCGATCCGATAGTCGCCGCTGCCTCGCTGGTGATGGCCCTGCAGACGATCGTGTCGCGCAATGTCGACCCGCTGGAGACGGCGGTGGTCACCGTCGGCACGATCCATGGCGGCATCGCGGCCAATGTCATCCCCGACAGCGTCGAGCTGAAAGTCACTATCAGGACCTTCAGCGAGACGGTGCGGGACCAAATCCGGACGCGCATCATCGCGCTCGCCGAAGCCCAGGCGCAGAGCTACGGCGCGACAGCCGAGGTCACCTATCCGCGCGGCTATCCGACGCTCGTCAACCACCTGGAAGAGACCGAGTTCGCCCGCCAGGTGGCGCTCCGGCATTTCGGCGGCGAACGGATCGAGACCAATTTCCCGTTGATCACCGCCAGCGAGGATTTCGCCTTCATGCTCGAGGCGCGACCTGGCAGCTATCTCTTCATCGGCAATGGCGACAGCGCCGACCTGCACAGCCCCAACTACGACTTCAACGACGACATCCTGCCTGACGCCGCACGCTACTGGGTGGCGCTGGTCCAGGACTATCTCGCCGCGAACGAGGCTCCGCGGACAAGCGAGCCGGCCACAGGATCCACGCCATGACAGACAGCTTTCTCTACACGACACCGCTCGATCCGCGCGCAGCCCCCCTCATCGAAGCGCTGACCTGGGAATACACGACCCGCTACGGCGACCATTTCGGCGAACCGGGCGAAGAGATGCGCCGCTACCCCGCCGAGCTGTTCGCACCCCCCAATGGAAATTTTCTGCTGTTGCTGCGCGACGGCGCGGCGATCGCCGGCGGCGCCTTCAAGCGCTATGACGAACGCACCGCCGAACTCAAGCGCGTCTGGACGCATATCGACCTTCGCCGCCAGGGCCTTGCGCGCAAGGTGCTCGCTGAACTCGAGCTGCAGGCGGCGCGCCAGGGCTATACGAGGCTCTATCTGACCACGGGCTTCCGCCAGCCCGAGGCTGCGGGTCTCTATCTCAGCGACGGCTACACCGCCCTGTTCGACGCCAGCGTCGATCCGCAAATCCACGGCACGCTGCCCTTCGAAAAGGACATCAGCGCCCTGGCGCAGGAATTCGGACCGAACGCGCTCGAACGCAAGGCAAGCTGATCGGGCGCGCAGCCCACAGCAACTCGCCCACAAATATAGACTAATATAGACGAATTAACTCCGGATCACTAAAAATATAAAAACAGATGCCGTGATGCAGCTTTGGCATTCGCTAGTGTAACGTAGGTTTACTTGATAAATATATAGTACTCCCGCAACATTACTCCATTGGAGCAACGGCGATCCATGACAGTGACGGCCGACATAGGCGAGGTAGCCTCCCCCAGAAATGTGCCATTCACCTCCGACCGTCAGGGGTACAGGGTGGTGCCGGCGAAGCACCCCTGGCGCGCGGTCGGCACCGTCGTCGCCGTCTTGGTCATCTTCTTCACGCTGCAGTCGATCCTGACCAATCCGAGGTGGGGCTGGGACGTCTTTGCCCGCTTCTTCTTCTCCGAGCCGGTGCTGGTCGGCCTTGGCCGCACGCTGCTTCTGACCGTGCTCGCCTCAGCGCTCGGCTTTTTTCTCGGGACGCTGCTCGCTTTCGCGCGCGTTTCTGCCTCGCCCCTGCTGTCGGGCGTGTCGTGGGCCTATATCTGGCTGCTGCGCTCCATCCCGCTGATCGTGCTGCTGCTCGTCCTCAACAATCTCGGCTACCTCTATCCGACCATCGATGTCGGCGTGCCTTTCACCAGCCTGCTGTTCGCGCAGTTCAACACCGTCGAAGTGTTCAGTCCGTTCTGGGTCGCGGTGGTCGGGTTGAGCCTCAACCAGGCCGCCTTCTCGGCCGAGATCATCCGCGGCGGCATTCTTTCCGTCGACCAGGGCCAGCAAGAGGCCGCCGCCGCGCTTGGTCTTTCGCGGCGCCGGCAGGCACTGGGCATCGTGCTGCCGCAAGCCATGCGCGCCATCCTGCCCAGTGGCTTCAACGAGATCATCGGCTTGGCCAAATCGACCTCGATGGTCTACGTGCTGGCCCTGCCCGAGCTCTTCTACACCGTCCAGGTCATCTACAAGCGCAATCTGGAAGTGATCCCGCTCCTGATGGTTGCGACCATCTGGTACCTCATCATCATGAGCGTGCTGTCGATCATCCAGCTCGGCATCGAGCGGCGCTTTTCGCGCGGCGCCGTGCGCACCCCGTCCGGCCCACTCCTACCCAATCTGCTTGCCTTCCTGTCCGGCCGCGGCGCCGCACCGGCTGCCAAACCCGCACCCCTCGTCCCGGCACCAGCGACCACGGTTCGCAAGCCACTGGTCACCGCTGGCGAGAAACTGGCGCGGCGCGGAGTCGGGCGCATCGAGATCCGCGGCGTCTCCAAGCGGTTCGGCACGCTGACCGTGCTCGACGGCGTCGATCTCGATCTGGCGCCTGGCTCGGTGACGGCGATCATCGGTCCGTCCGGCGCCGGCAAGTCGACGCTTCTGCGCACCATCAACCATCTCGAGCGGACCGACACCGGGTTCATGACCATCGACGACGAGCTGGTCGGCTACCACCGCGACGGGCAGACGCTCTACGAACTCAAGGAAGCGGCGATCCGGCGGCGGCGCGCCGCGATCGGCATGGTGTTCCAGAACTTCAACCTCTTCCCGCATCTGACGGTGCTGGAAAACATCATCGAGGCGCCTGTCTCGGTGCAGGGCGTTGCGCGCGACGAGGCGATTGAACTGGCAAGGGATCTGCTCGCTCGCATCGGTCTGCCGGAGAAGGCCGACGCCTATCCGCGCCACCTCTCCGGCGGCCAGCAGCAGCGCGTTGCCATCGCCAGGGCGTTGGCGCTGAAGCCAAAGGTGCTGCTCTTCGACGAGCCGACCTCGGCGCTCGATCCCGAGCTCGTCGGCGAGGTGCTCGACGTCATCAAGGAACTGGCGACGTCAGGCACAACCATGGTGATCGTCACCCATGAGATCGGCTTCGCCCGCGAAGTCGCCGACACCATCGTCTTCATGGACGGCGGCAAGATCCTCGAGGTCGGGACGCCGTCCAGGGTCTTCACCACGCCCGCCCACCAACGCACGCGCGAGTTCCTCGCCAAGGTTCTCTAGCGACCGGAATTTCAGGGAAAACGCGCCGGCGTCATGTGCGAACCGCCGGCCTTCCAGGCTCCCTGTTCGGGGAGCTCAACCCCGCACGTCCACAATGCAAGGAGAGACCCATGACACTCTACCGAAAGCCGCTATCCCTCGCCTTCGGCGCGATCCTATCGGCCATATCCTTCGCCTCCGTCGCCACCGCGGCGGAATTCGATCTCAGTCCCGAGCAGCCGGGCCGAATTCACGCCGAAAAGAGCGAGAAGGCAGCCGCGGCAATCGCGCCGACTTTCAAATTCGCCAAGGAAGGCTATCTCACGGTCGCCACCAGCCCTTGGGATCCGCCGGTCGGCACCTACGCGACCGATGCCAAGACCGTGGTCGGCACCGATCCCGATATCACGGTGCTGATCGCCGAAACGCTGGGGCTGAAGCTTGACCTGGTTGCGGTCGCCTGGGCCGACTGGCCGCTCGGCCTTGCCTCCGGGAAATATGATGCCGTCATCAGCAATGTGACGGTGACGGAAGAGCGCAAGGAAAAATTCGACTTCTCGACCTACCGGCAGGACGTGCTCGGCTTCTATGTGAAGGCCGACAGCAAGATCACCTCCATCAAGGAACCGAAAGACGTCGCTGGTTTGAGGGTGATCACCGGTGCCGGCACCAACCAGGAAAAGGTGCTGCTGGAATGGGACCGCGAGAACGTCGCGGCCGGGCTGAAGCCTGTCGAGGTCCAGTACTATGACGATTCGGCGGCAAGCCAGCTCGCCATTCAGTCGGGCCGCGCCGATGCCGAGTTCAATCCGAACGCCACGCTTGCTTACTCTGCCGCCGTCGGCGGCAAGACCAAGCTGGTCGGCATCGTCAGCGGCGGCTGGCCGCTGACCGCCGAGATCGCGGTGGCGACGCGCAAGGGCAGCGGTCTCGCCGATGCCATCACGCTCGCCATCAACGAGCTGATCGCCAGTGGCAAATATGGCGAAGTGCTGAAGAAGTGGAGCCTCACCGCCGAAGCCATCGACCAGTCGCGCACCAACCCGCCCGGCCTACCGAAGCCCAACAGCTGAGCCAAAACGCGTTGAAGGCGGACGCCATCTGCGTCCGCCTCTTCCGTCATGCATGCGTGCGCACGACGTGCACAGACAACACCGCGAAAAATTGGAAATCCAATGTTCTTGAGAACCAAAGCGATCCCCGCCGTCATCGGCATTTCGGCGTTTCTGGCGGCCTCGCTCGTGTCGCTCGCATCGGAGCCTTTCGACCTCAGCCCCGAACAGTCTGCGCGCCCTCGCACCGAGAAGGACCCCGCCCTCATCGCGTCGACCCCGGAGCGGTTCAAATTCGTCGAGGACGGCGTCCTCACGGTTGGCATCGCCCCCGGCGGAACGCCGCCGATTGCTACTTATGCGACCGATGCGGCAACCGTCGTCGGGGCCGATCCGGACATCGCCCAACTGATTGCCGACAAGCTCGGCAGGAAACTCAACCTCGTTGCGGTGGCCTGGGAAGACTGGCCGCTTGGCCTGACGTCGGGAAAATACGATGCCGTCATCAGCAATGTCGGCGTCACCGAAGAGCGCAAGCTGAAGTTCGATTTCTCGAGCTACCGGCAAGGCCTGCACGGCTTCTATGTGAGGAACGCCAGTTCGATCACCTCGATCAAGGAACCGAAGGACATTGCCGGGCTGCGCATCATCACCGATGCCGGCACGATCCAGGAAAAGATCATTCTCGAGTGGAGCAGGTTGGATGTCGAAGCCGGGCTGAAGCCCGTAGAGATCATCTATCTCGATGACACCGCCGCATCGAGCCTGGCAATCCGCTCCGGCCGCGCCGATGCGATCTTCTCGATGAATTCGGCTCAGGCCTATCAGGCGGCGCTTACCGGTGAAACCCGATCGGTCGGAATCGTCAATGCCGGCTGGCCGCTGACAACCGATGTCGGCGTCACCACGAAGAAGGACAGCGGCATCGCCGGGATCATCACCGCGGCGCTCAACGAGGCCATCAAGGACGGAAGCTACGCGAAAGCCCTCGCCAGATGGAACCTTTCCGCCGAGCAGATCGCGCAGTCGCGGACCAATCCGCCCGGGCTGAAGAAGTACTAGGTGCCGGCATCGAAGGGAGACAGCGGCCTTGACGACAATCTCGCACAGCATCCGCAGGCTCGCCTTCCTCACGCCCGGCAACTATCCGGACAGCGATCCGCATTCGGGGCTGGAGAAAACACTCCAGCTGTTCGAGCTCGGCGAGCGGCTGGGCTATGACGGCGCCTGGGTTCGGCAGCGCCATCTCGAGCCGGGCATCTCGTCGGCGGCCGCCTTCCTGGCCGCCGCCACGCAACGCACAAGCCGCATTGAACTGGGCACCGCCGTGATCCCGATCGGCTACGAAAGCCCCTACCGCCTGGCCGAGGATCTTTCGACGGTCGACGTGCTGTCGCGGGGTAGATTGAATGTCGGCCTGAGCGCCGGCTTCCCGCCGCATGCCGACATCCTCGGACCGCTTGTCTTCGACAGCGACTGGCGGAGTCTCGATTTCTCGCATGGGCGCGTCTTGCGCTTCGTCGACAATTTGCGCGGCGATCCGATCGGCGAACCCGGCGCTATCATTGAATTTCCCGGCGGGCGCGTGCGCCCTCGCCTTCAGCCGCACGCACCCGGTCTCCTCGAAAGGATCTGGTATGGTGGCGGCTCGCTCCGATCGGTTGAATGGACCGGTCGCAACGGTCTCAACCTGCTGATCGGCAATGTCACATCCGGCGAGGGAACCGACAATTTCTTTGAAGCGCAATTGCACCAGTTGGAGACTTTCTTTGCCCAGCAAAGCGAGAGGCGAGCTCGCGTGGCGTTGGGCAGGGTGATCGTGCCGTTCGACAGCGCCGATGCACGCACGAGGAAACGCTATGCCGACTATGCCGCCGGACGCCACGAGCGCACCTTGAAGGCGCATGGCGAGCGGCGGACGCTTTTTGCCCGGGACATCGTCGGCACATCCGAACAGATTCTGGAACAACTTGGCAGCGACCCGGTCCTGGACAAGGTTGACGAATTGCGGCTCGAATTGCCCTACGAATTCGAGCAGCATGAGTATGAGCAGATCATCACAGATTTCATCGAGACCATCGCGCCCGCGCTCGGCTGGCGGCCGCCCCTGACCGCTTCGGCAGCAGAGTAGAGACCTCGCCGACTGGAGGTCGGCCGGCTCGGATGTGGTCCAGACCGCTAGAGAGCCCCGTGTCACGGTGGTCGAACACCGTTCAGGAAATAATTTCCGACATTCACATATTTGTACCGCACCGGGTCGTGCAGCGTGTGGGTGCGCGCATTTCGCCAGTGGCGATCGAAGCCGAACTGTTCGAGCGTCGAGCGCGCGCCGGTCAGTTCGAACAGCTTGTTGGAGACATGCAGCGAGACCTCGGTGGTGATCGCCTTGGCCTCGGCGACGGCGATCGAGGCTTCGGCCACCGTGTCTTCGGTCGAATCGACGGTCGCGATATCGACGAAGCGCCCCGCCCGCTCGGTCAATGCACTTGCCGCGTTGACCCTGACCACGAGATCGCCGATCGCCGCGATCACATGCGGATCTTCCGAGCCATGCTGGTAGCTCGTCTCGAAGAACGGCCGGGCATGCACCTTGGTGAAGGTGATCGCATCGGCAAGGGCGGCGCGCGCGATGCCTAGGTCGATTGCGGCGTGGATGATCTGCGCCACCGGTCCCATGGGCGTGGGATTGTCGAAGACGATCTGGTGCGGCACCACCTGGAACTCAGTCACCGGAATGTTGTCGAAAGTCGACGAACCACTACCGGTCGTGCGCTGGCCGAAACCCGACCAGTCGTCGATGAGATTGAGGCCTGCGGTGGCACGCTCCAGGAAGACCAGATTCGTCCGCTTGTCGGCATCGTTCGCGACCACCACGACGACGTGGGCAAACAGCGAACCGGTCGAGTAGAACTTCTGTCCGGTGAGGACATAGCCATCGCCATTGCGCTCGATGCGCGTGGTGAAATCGATGTTGGTGCGCGTGCCGATTTCGGTGAAGGCGTTGCCGAAACGGTCGCCGTCGAGCACGCGCTCGAACAGCACCTTCTTCTGCGCTTCGCTCGCACCCAGGCGGATGCCCTCGACGATGTAGAGATGGTTCTGCGGGATCTGCCCGATGCTGGCATCGGCGGCCGCGATGATCGCGATCACCTCGGCCAGCGTGACGTTCGAGACCCCTGCCCCGCCATACGCCTTCGGGACGGTGATGCCCCAGAGGCCGCTCTGCGAGAACCGCTCGATCTCGGCGATCGGCAGACGCCTGGTCCGGTCGCGCTCGACGGCTCCGACAGCGAATTCGGCGGCAAGCTCATGCGCTATCTTGATTGCCTCGGCGTCGCTGGTGATGCGATGCGCCTTCTGCTGGCGCGGAGGAATGAAAGGCGCCGGCCGCGAGAACGCGGGCGCGGCCGAGAAATGCTGTGAACGCTCGATCTGGGTCATGCTCAAAGCCTTCCGTCGTCAAAGCCAGGCGTGGCGCGCCGGCTGGACGCCGTTCAGGTAGTAATTGCCGATGTGGAAGAACTTCCAGCGCGCCGGATCGTGCAGCGTGTGGGTGCGGGCGTTGCGCCAATGGCGATCGAGCCCGTGCTCGGCCAGCGTCGAGCGCGTGCCGCCGAGCTCGAACAGCTTGTTGGTGGCGAGGATGGCGATCTCACTGCTCAGCACCTTGGATTCGGCGGTGGCGACGGCGGCCGCTGCGACCGTATCGAGATTGGGCGTCACCAGCGCGACGTCGATCAGGCGCGCGGCTCGCTCCAGGATCGCCTCAGTGGCGTGCAGCTTGATCTCGAGATCACCGATCGCGGCGATGGTGAAAGGATCGTCCGATGCCTTTTCCTGGCCACTGTCGAGCCAGGCCCGCGCCTTGGTGCGAATGAAGGCGATGGTGTCGGCGATCGTGCCCTTGGCAATGCCGGTGTCTACGGCTGCCTGGATGATCTGCGAGATCGGCCCGGCCGCGGTCGGCCGTTCGAACGCCTTGTAGGCCGCAACGACACGCGACAGCGGCACGCGCACATTGTCGACCACCACCGTGCCCGACGCGGTGGTGCGCTGACCGAAGCTCGACCAGTCATTGATGACGGTGAGGCCCGGCGCATCCCGGTCGGCGAAAGCAAGATGCGGGTTTCCCGCCTCGTCGACGCCGACGATCGGCACGATGTGGGCGAGCAGCGCGCCGGTCGAATAGAATTTGCGGCCGTTGACGAGGACATGATCGTCGCCGTCGGGCGTGATCTTGGTCTCGAAGGCGCCGACAGTGCTGGAGTTCTTCTCGGAGAAGGCGTTGCCGAAGCGAAGCCCCTCCAGCACCTCGCCGAACAGGAAGCGCTTCTGATCCTCGGTGCCGTCGGAGACGATATGCTCGATGATCGCCAGATGATTTTGCGGGATCTGGCCGAGCGAGGGGTCGGCCGCCGAGATGATCTTGATGACTTCGGTCAGCGTCACATAGGAGACGCCGGCGCCGCCATAGTCCTTGGGGATGTTGATGCCCCAGAGGCCGCTCTGCGAAAAGGCGTCGAGCTCATCGATCGGCAGCAACCCCTCGCGGTCGCGCAGTGCTGCGTCCTTGGCGAAATCAGCCGCGAGCCGATGGGCGATCTCGATCGCCTCGGCATCGGAGGTGATCACATGCGCGGGCTGGCGCGGCCTTGGCCGGGGCGGAAAGCCTTCTTCCGGCGTGTTGACCCGGTTAGCGGAGCGGATATCGACGACTGCTGACATGGCGAATGGTCTCCGTTTGCGCCGGCATCACGGCCGGCATGAAATCTGGATCAGGCGGCGGTGCCTTGGCGCGCGGCCGCATCAGTGCGCTTCACGGCTTCGATATCGCGGTAGTGCGCGGCCGGATGCGGCGCGGCGAGCCGCGGCCCGTCACCAAACAGTTTTTCGCGCAGCGTTCCGGGCCGATAGGCGGTCGGATAGGCGCCGCGCCTCTGCAGCTCCGGTACGAGCAGGTCGACGACGTCCTCAAAGCTCTCCGGCGTCACGGCATAGGCAAGGTTGAAGCCATCGACATCGGTTTCCTCAACCCATTCCTGGAGAATGTCGGCAACCGTCGTCGGCGAACCGACGATGACCGGCCCGAGCCCGCCGATGCCGCCCCAGCGTGCGATCTCCTCGACTGTCCAGCGCTTCTCCGGATCACCATCCGTGATCGCGTCGATGGCGGCGCGGCCGGCATTGGTCTGGACCTTTTGAACGAGGTCGGTCGGCAGATATTGGCCGAAATCGATGCCGGTCCAGCCGGACATGAACACCAGTGCGCCGTCATAGCTGACATAGCGCTTGTACTCCTCGAACTTCGCTTGCGCCGCCGCATCGGTCTCGCCAACGATGACGGTCTGGAGATTGTAGAAATAGATCTTGCGCGGATCACGGCCGAAGGCAGCGGCGCGCTCGCGGATGTCGCGGACATGGTTCTTCAATATCGTCTTGGTGGGCGCTGCGATGAAAACGCATTCGGCGTTCTGCGCCGCGAAGCGGCGGCCCGGGCCCGACGTGCCGGCCTGATAGAGCAAAGGCGTGCGCTGCGGCGACGGCTCGCAGAGATGGTAGCCGGGAACCTCGAAATATTTGCCCTTGTGACCGATCTCGTGAACCTTCTCGGGATGGGTGAAGATGCGCCTGTCGCGATCGCGCACGACAGCGCCATCCTCCCAGCTTCCCTCGAACAGCTTGTAGAGCACCTCCACATATTCATTGGCGATGTCATAGCGGTCGTCGTGCTGCTTCAGTCCGCCCTGGCCGATGTTCTTGGCTCCGCTCTCCAGATAGGAGGTGACAATGTTCCAGCCGACGCGGCCCTTGGAGTGATGATCGGCGGTCGAGAGCCGGCGGGCAAAGGTGTAGGGGTGCTCGAAAGAGGTCGAGACCGTAATGCCGATGCCGAGATGCTCGGTCGCCAGCGCGATCGGCGCAACGAGCTGCAGCGGGTCGTTGACCGGGATCTGTGCCGCCTGCTCGATCGCATGCTGGAGGTTGCCCTTGTACACATCATAGTAGCCGATGACGTCGGCGATGAAGACGCCGTCGAAGATGCCTCGCTCCAGCGTCCGGCCGAGATGCTGCCAATAGTCGAGATCCTTGTACTGCCAGGAACGGTCGCGCGGATGTGCCCAAAGCCCGGGCGACTGGTGGCCGACGCAGTTCATGTCGAAGGCATTGAAACGGATCTGGCGGGTCATCGTCGGCCTCTGAATCTGGCATCTTCGGAGGCGGGCTTAGTCCATCCGTTCCCCTGCGATTATGCCGATTGGTCGGCGAAGATGGAGGTTATCTATTTTGTTTATGGAATTAATAGAGAAAACTTCTTCCCCGATTGCAGCCATCGCAGGCTTCTTAGCCGCAGGGCTTAGGCCGACCGCAACACGGAAGCGTTCGGCTCTCTGGGGCACCATGCCAATCTTGAACGCGCTGCACAGTCGAGGATGGTCTCAATCCTGCCCTTTGCCACCCACACTGCCTGGTCGCGGAGATGCCCGAAACCGCAGGGGTCATGACTGACGAATAACCGTGCTGGCCTGGTTCTGGAAGCCGCTTCCAGCCAAGCCCAGGATCCTAGCATAGCGTTTCCAGGAAGCTCTGAGAAAGAGCGCATTCCATTCTCGATCAAATCTATCGACTATCTATTCTGACAGCGACATTCGGATCGGCGCCTGTTCTGCGCCTCGGTTCGGCACGACATCACAGGCACGACATCAGGAGAAGATCATGACTGACGAAACGACGAACGGAAGCGACCTTGCGGGATTTGGCATCGGACGGCGCGACCTCTTTAAACTCGGTGCCGCCGCGGGGGCGACGCTGCTCGCTGCCAATGCGGGGCTGATCAATCGTGCCGCTGCCGCGGACGACGTGCCCTCGCTCAAGGGCAAGCGGATCGCCATCAGCACCGCCGGCACCGACCACTTCTTCGATCTCACCGCCTACAACGCACAGATCGATGAGGTGAAGAAGCTCGGCGGCGAGCCGATCGCCGTCGATGCCGGACGCAATGACGGCAAGCTTGTCTCCCAGCTGCAGACCATCATCGCCCAGAAGCCCGATGCGCTCGTCCAGCTCCTCGGTACGCTCAGCGTCATCGACCCGTGGCTGAAGAAGGCTGGCGATGCCGGCATTCCCGTCCTCACCATCGACGTCGGAACGCCGAACTCGATCAACAACAGCACGTCGGACAATTGGGGCATCGGCAAGGACCTGGCGCTTCAGCTCGTCTCCGACATCGGCGGCGAAGGCAACATTGTCGTCTTCAACGGCTTCTATGGCGTAACACCTTGCGCGATCCGCTATGATCAGCTGCGCAACGTGGTCAAATACTATCCCAAGGTGAAAATCCTCGAGCCAGAGCTGCGCGACGTGATCCCGAACACGGTCCAGGATGCCTTCGCCCAGATCACCGCGATCCTGAACAAATATCCGGAGAAGGGCTCGATCAAGGCGATCTGGTCGGCATGGGACGTGCCGCAGCTCGGCGCGACGCAGGCCGTCGTCGCCGCCGGCCGGACCGAAGTGCGGACCTACGGTGTCGACGGCAGCCCGGAAGTGCTGCAATTGCTACGCGACCCCAACTCGCCCGCCTCGGGAGACGTCGCCCAGCAACCGGCCGAGCTCGGCCTCATCGCCATCCGCAACGTCGCGCGCCATCTCGCCGGCCAGAAGCTGCCGCGCGAAAGCTATGTGCCGGCGCTGCTCGCCAACAAGACCAATGTCGATACGGTCACCAAGACCCTCGGCCTGAGCTGATCGAACGATATCGCCCCGGCCCGAAGCGTCTACCGCTTCGGGCCGGCTTCGTTCGCCCTTCACACCGCATGCTGGCCAGAGCCCACCCATGACCTCGTCTTCCATCGGGAATGACCCGCTGCCTGCGCCTGCCATCGATCTGCGCAACATCGTCAAGAGTTTTGGCGGCGCCCAGGCGCTCGCCAGTGCTTCGCTGACCGTCGCCAGAGGCACCGTGCATGGCCTGGTCGGCCAGAACGGCGCCGGCAAGTCGACGCTGATCAAGATCATCGCCGGCCTGCACCAGCCCGACGCGGGCACGATCGAGATCGCCGGCAAGCGCCAAACCCGGCTGACGCCGCACGAGGTCGAACGGCTCGGAATCCATTTCATCCATCAGGACCGCCTGCTGGTTCCCAGTTTTACCGTCGGAGAGGCGCTGTTTCTGGGTCGCGAACCGCGGCTGCGCGGCCTGCCCTTTCTCGACCGGCGCGGCATGCAGCGGCGTGCGGCCGAGATCCTGCACGATTATTTCGGCCTGACGCTGCCGGCAGGCGCGCTGATCAGCACGCTCACCACGGCGCAGAAGCAGATCGTCCAGATCACCCGCGCCTTGCTCGACAAGCCATCGGTGCTGGTTTTCGATGAGCCTACCGCCGCCCTTGTCCGGCGCGAGGCCGACATCCTCTTTGCCTTGATCCGACGGTTGAAGGCCGAGGGAATCACAGTCATCTACATCTCACATTACCTGAACGAGATCGAGGAACTCTGCGACCGTGTCACCGTGCTCAGGAACGGTGTCGACGTCGCAACGGTCGATGCTCGGACGACGCCGGCGGCGAAGATCGCCTCGCTGATGATCGAGCGCGACATCGAAGAGATGTTCCCGAAGCGCAGCGTGCCGATCGGCGCTCCGATCCTCGAGGTCGAGCGGCTGTCGGCCGGCGCGAAATTCCGCGATGTCTCACTCACCGTCCGGCAAGGCGAAATCGTCGGCCTCACCGGCCTGCTCGGCTCTGGTGCAAAGGAGCTGGTGCGTGCGCTCTTCGGCCTGGAACGGGCGAGCGGTGGTACGGTCAGGATCGAAGGCGTCCCCGGCCGGCCGCGCTCGCCGGTCGCCGCAGTCGCCCGCCGTCTGGCGCTGGTCCCGGAAGACCGGCGCGGCCACGGCGTCGCGCTCGGCCTCAGCGTCGCCGAGAACTCGACCCTGGCGAGCCTCGCCCGTTTCACCCGCCTCGGCTTCCTCGACCGCGGCGCCGAGCGGGCCGAAGTCGACGGGTTGATCGAGCGCCTGTCGATCAAGACCGCAAGCAGAAGTGCGCTGCTGCGCACGCTCTCCGGCGGCAACCAGCAGAAAGTGGCGCTCGCCAAATGGCTGAGCCGCCAGTCCAACCTTTACATCCTCGACGAGCCGACGGTCGGCGTCGACGTCGGTTCCAAAGTCGAGATCTACACACTGATCGGCGATCTTGTGGCGCGCGGCGCTGGCGTCCTGCTGCTGTCCACGGATCTGCCTGAACTCGTCGGCATCACCGATCGCATTCTCGTCATGTATCGCGGCGCCATCGTGCGCGAATTCAATTCGGCCGAAACCTCGCCCAATGCGGTGCTGGCGGAGGCCACCGGCTCCAGCGAGGTCCGCCATGTCGGTTGAGGCAAGCCTGTCGGCCGGGCCCGAGGTCGCTCCGGGCCTCGATGCCGGTACTCGTGAGGTCCGCCGCCTCGGCGCCGCGCTGGCAACAGTCGCGCTCCGGGCCGGCTCGCTGATCGCCTTCGCCGCCCTGCTCATCTTCTTCGCGGTGACGGCGCCATTCTTCTTCACGCTCGGCAATATCGGCAACGTGCTTGGCCAGTCGGCGATCCTCGGCGTGCTGGCGATCGGACTCACCATCGTCATCATCGGTGGCGGCTCCAATGTCGTCACCGGCGGCATCGACCTCTCGCTCGCCGCCACCATGGGGCTCGCCGCGGCGCTCTATGCAAGCCTGATCCAGGCCGGCTACGGCGACGGCACGGCGGTCATCGTAGCGCTCCTCGCCGGCATTGCTGTCGGCGCTGTCAATGCGATTGCCGTCGTCGTCTTCGGCATCGTGCCACTGCTTGCGACGCTGGCGGTGATGAATGTCGTCGCCGGGCTGGAACTGGTCGTCACGGAGAATACTGTCGTGCCGGCCGCGACCGACTTCCTGTCGGCGCTGTCGTCGAACGGACCCTTCGGCATTCCGACGCTCGGCTATGTCCTCGTCATCTTCGCGGCGTTGGTTGGCGCTGTGGTGCAGTTCACGCCGATCGGGCTCAGGCTCTACGCGGTCGGCGAATTTCCCGAGGCGGCGCGCGCCGCCGGACTGCCGCTGAAGCGCATCGTCGCCGGCTCCTATCTCGCTGCCGGCCTTTGCGCCGGTATCGCCGGCATCCTCTCGGTCGCCTATCTCAGCGGCAGCACCACGGGCGCCGGCGACATGCTGTTGCCGGTGGTGGTGACGGCGCTGCTCGGCCTGGTGTTCTCACGCCGGCTGGTTCCGACCGTCGGCGGTACGCTGCTCTCGACACTGTTCGTCGGTTTCCTCGTCAACGGCTTCCAGCTTCTCAACATTTCGAGCACGCTGGTCAGCGGAGTCCAAGGGGTGCTGATCCTCTTCGTCGTCGCCGCAACCTCCTTGCTGCGCCCTCAGGAGGCCTGACCATGAGCACCGCCGATCTTCCTGCCGCCCCGCGCAGCTTGCCGCTGCAGGCGCTGCTTGCCGGCCTCGTGCGCTACGCCGTTGTGGTATTGCTCGTCGTGGTCTTCGTCTTCTTCTCGCTGACAACGACGACCTTTCTGGCGATTGCCAATCTCGAGAGCATCCTCGTCAACAATTTTACCCTGCTCGCCATCGTCGCCATCGCCATGACCTTTGCGGTTTCGGCCGGCGGCATCGACCTGTCGGTCGGCACCGCGGTCGATTTCTCCAGCTTTGCCTTCGTGTCGCTGGTGCTCGCCGGTCAGCCGATTTGGCTGGCGGCGTTGGCCGGGCTTGCCGGCGGCACGTTGGTCGGGCTGTTCAACGCCGTCCTCATTGCCGGCATCGGCATCACGCCCTTCCTGGCGACGCTCGGCACGCTCTTCATCGGCCGCAGCGTGCAGCAACTCCTCACCAATGGCGGCAATCCGGTCTATCTGCCGCAAACCGGCATTCCCGAAGCCTTCCACTTCATCGGCCATGGCAGCCTCGCCGGCATTCCGGTGCCGCTCGTCATCGTGACGCTGCTTATCCTCGCCGCGGCCGCCGTGCTCTCACGCAGCCGCTTCGGCCGCGTCGTGCTGTCGATCGGCGTGCAGACGAGCGTGCCGCGCTATTCCGGGTTGACGGTCTCGCGCCATGTCGCGCTCGTCTATATCGTCTGCGGCCTGGTGGCATCGATCGCGGGGCTGGTCCTCACCGCGACCGTGACGGTCTACATCCCCTCCTCCGGCAACGCATTCCTGCTGAACGCAATCGGCGCCACCTTCATCGGCACGACGCTCAGCCGCGAGGGCCGGCCCAACGTGCCCGGCACGGTTCTCGGCGTCCTGCTGCTGAGCATCGTCGCCAATGGCTTGCTTCTGACCGATCTCAGCTTCTACTGGCAACAGGTCGGCACCGGGCTCTTGATCTTCATCGTGCTTGCCGCCAGCTTCCTCAACCGCCGGACACGGGCCGGCGCCTGACCGCCACCGACCCTCGGCTCAGGTCAGAATTTCATCGTGATGGTCCAGCCGTGAATGGAAACGATGTCGCGGCCTTCCTGCGCTTGTCTGCCACTGGCTAAATATTCGCGGTCGCGTTGTTCGTCCAAATCCATTCGTCCGGCACGCATTTCGGCAAAATGCCAAAAGGCGCAACGCCGTTGCAATAAGCGTCGCGTTTTTAAAATCCCCTTTGTTTACTTAGTAGACTTTCGTACCACCACCAGGCGGCAATCGCGCCACTTGGGGGTTTCCGGCGGACGACTTCCACTTCGTCTGACGTTGAAGGCCGCAGGCTGTGATGTGAGGCGGGCGCCGGATTGATCCGGCGCCCGCCTCACATCTGAGATTCCGATCTCCAGGCGGCAGGCCAGCCTACCTCTCCCGGAAGGCGCGTTGGAACGAATCCATCAAGGGCTTGGCCAGGTAGGCCAGAAACGTCCGTTCGCCGGTCGAGATGAATGTTTCGACCGGCATACCAGGATAGATCTGCTCGGGCTTGACCTGCGGCGGCAGCTTGGCGGCCATCCTAAGCCGGACGGTGAAGTAAGGCAGCCCCGTGCTGGGTGTTATCAGCCGGTCCGCCGAAATATAGAACACCTTTCCGGGCACTTTCGGCGTCGTACGCGTGTTGAGCGCCGTGAACATCATATTTGCGTCCTGCCCCACTCGGATTGAGTCGATATCTTCGGGCTTTATCCTTGCTTCGACTATGAGCTCGTTCGTGGTCGGCAGAAGCTCCATCGCCACCTCCCCAGCACGGATGACGCTGCCTTGGGAATTGTAGAGCGATCTAACGATGATGCCGTCCACCGGCGCCCGGATGGTCGTCCGGTCCAGGACCGATCGACCAGCGTTGATTTGTTCCTCGAGATCCGCGACCTGCGCCCGTGCTTTGTTCAATTCCGTAACGGCATCCTCGACCCGGCTGGTTGTAAGTCGTTCAATCTGCTGACGCGCTTCCACAGTCTGCGTCGCCGAGCTAGCGATCTGCGCTTCCAGAGACCCTGCCTGGCCTACCAACTCGGCGGTGCTGCGCAGAAGATCGGTATATTCCGAACGATTTGTGAGTCCTTTTTCCAGCAGGTCTTTTTTTCGCTCCGTCTCCCCGTGAACGATCGCAATTTGATTTTCCGCTGCCTTCTTTTGAGCCCTTAGCCCGACAATCGCGTCCTGGAGGGCCGTTACCCTTTGCTTCAGAATCCCCTGTTCTGCGGCATAGCGCGCCAACCGAGCCTGAAACTCCTTATTTTGCTCTCCGAAGACATCGCTGTATTCGGAAGCGTCTGAATAGGCTCCGAGATCGCTGGACAAGACAATTTTCTCGAGCCCGTCCCGCTCTGCCTCAAGCCGCGAAATTTCAGCTTTTTGGGCAACCCATTGCGTGAGAACGCGGTTGAGCTGGGACTGCGCTACCGTCGGATCGAGCACAATCAGGGCCTGGCCCCTTGAGACCCTGTCGCCCTCTCGGACCTTGATGCTGCTGACCACGCCTCCTTCGAGGTGCTGGATCATGACATTTTGCCCTGCTGCCGCCACCACTCCGGGCGCAATAGTGGCTCCGGAAATCGGTGCCGTGGCTGCCCAGAATCCGAAGCCGAGCACGAAAACGGCCACGCTTGCATATCCCGCCAGCGTAATCCGATCTGTGCGTGTATCGACGTCACGTTGCCAGCGATACGTATTGGCGCCCGTCTGGATGATTTGGCTACGAACCGTCATTGGCGACCTTTATCTCCACGCGTGTAGGTGACGGGAAAGGCACCACTCCTTCGCTGTCACGGGACTGGGAAGCTGTGGGCGATCTGGCTTGCCCCTGTCGCTCGGCAAGTTTGTCGAGCACGTCCTTGGTCGAACCATAGATCTCGACCTGGCCATTGCGCAGCATAAGTATGCGATCGCATCTGGCTGCGAGGGACGGTCGGTGGGTGATGACAAGCACGGTGGTTTTTCGTGAACGCGCCTGGATGATCGCGCGCACGAGCGCGGCTTCGCCATAAGAATCGAGATTTGCATTGGGCTCGTCGAGCATCAGGATCTTGGGATCGCCGTAAAAGGCGCGCGCAAGGCCAATGCGTTGACGCTCCCCGCCTGAGAGACGAACGCCAGCGGGGCCGATCACAGTCGAGTATCCGTTCCTCTGCCCCAGGATGAGCTCATGCACCTGCGCCTGCTGGGCCGCCCGGACTAACTTTTCGTCGGCTGCATCAGGCTCAAAGCGCGAAATGTTCTGGGCGATTGTTCCTGGGAAGAGTTCGACATCCTGCGGAAGGTAGCCAATATGATGGCCGAGTTGCTCGGGATCCCAGTTTCGAATATCGCCGCCATCGATGCGGATCGCGCCAGAACGGGGTTGAATGGCACCGACGATAAGCCGCGCCAGCGTCGATTTTCCGGCTTGGCTTGGGCCGACGATGGCGACGGTTTCTCCAGCGGGGACCTCGAAGGTTACCCGCTTTATGAGCGGCAGCGCGCCGTCGGCCGATCCAGGAAGATGATAAACTATCTGATCCGCGCTCAATGCTCCCTCAGGGGCCGGCAACGCTATGTTTTCCTGCTCGCCCGATCCGGATCGGGAAGCCGAAAGCCTCTTCCATGCAAGATTGGCGTCGGTGATCTGCCGCCAGCTTCCAACGATTTGATCAAGAGGTTGCAAAGCGCGCGCGGAGATCATCGAGGACGCAAATATCATCCCGGCGGTCATCTCGTTGTGCAGAACCAGATAAGCGCCGACGCCCAGTATCGCGATTTGCAGTACCGATCGCGTGGTGCGAGACACACCGCCATAGAATGCGTTGATGCGAGCGACCCCATCCGAGGCGTGCAGCGAGGCGGAAAAGCGGGCACCCCAGAACTCTATCGCGTTGGACACCATGCCGAGTGCACGGACCGTTTCGAAGTTTCGCGCGAAGGCCTGCGCCGAATTCATTGAGGCATTGAGATTCTCCGCCGCCTCCTTACCGGGCCTCGAACTCGCGACCTGATTCAGCACGGCGATGGACACCATGAGAACCGCTCCGACGACAGTTACAAGGAAGAGCAATGGGTGGATGAAATAGAGGAGGCCCACGAAGATCGGCCCGAAAGGAAGGTCGAAGAGAAAAAAAATTGTTCGCGAAGCGATGAACCCCCGCAGCGTGGCCAAGTCGCGCAAGGCCTGGACATCGCCGAGCCCAGCGCGGGGGCCGCTCATTGCGGCGAGAAAAGACGATGCACCCAACGCAACATCGAGCCGTGCGGCGAGCCGGCTCGCATATATCCCCCGAACGACCTCGAGCACTCCGAAGAGCAAAAGTGACGAAAGCGCAAGTAAGGTCAGGTAGGTGAGAGTATCCAGATTGGCCGCGGGCAAAACGCGATCATATACCTGCAGCATGTAGAGGGGCAGAATTAACACCAGGGTGTTCATCACCGCGGAGAAGAGGCCCATTTCGACCACGCTCCTCGATAGCACCCTTCTGTTCGAATAACTGGGCATCCGAATTTGCGCCCCGAACAATCGATCACATTAGACAAACTTCATATATCATGCGTAGTTCTCATGCTATCGGTTGCGCATCTTTTGATGGCCATAGCAAAGACGGCCGGCGCCGCCGAGACCGCACATGGTGAAGCCCTTGAGACTCTGCTGAGGATCACAAAGCATGAGCATCGTGGGCGCGATAGCGCCCGTAATGAGCGGGTCTTGAGGATCCCAACTGTCCCTGGAGCTGCTCCCGCACTCGCCCGCGACACCTTTGCCTCCCTTACCGGGCTGACCGAGCTCGCGCTACTTCTGGGGCGCATTGCTCCAAGCCGGCGTTCGGATATTCGATTTCAGCCCACCATGTACCGCCTTCAAACTCCTTATCGTTGACGATGTCTGGGCGAGCTTGGTTCCGCCGCGCCACGTACCGGGCAGCGACATGCGCCTTCACGCTGGATGCGCAAGTCAGCTTAAGAGCCATGCGCATTCCCTGTACAGCTTACAGCCCGCGTGCAACCAGCCAAACAGACACTAGCCGGGTAAGTGGTCCGATGATCACGCCAGCCCAGGTGGTGGCGTGCTCTCGGCTGTCTTTGCATTTTAGACGGATCATATTTTGGACTTCAGAGCAACCAAGTGGCGTCAGGATCCAGCTGTTAAGCTGGGACGATCTCCTCCACATTGGGCTGTTGTCGCCCGCGCAGCTAATCGGGATATTGAGACGATCCGCCTTCCGAAGCAGTCGCCGCGTTTTTATCTCCGCAATCTGTTCATAATACAGGAACGTTTCCCAATAATGTCGGTACTCAGCCTTTTCCCGCTCCATAGGCGTGCAAGCATTTGCCAGGTCGACGTCATAGGCGTGGTCGAGTGTCCTGATGGTTCGCCGGTACACGTCAATTTCCAACAACTCTTTGATTTGTAAGGGTATCATACGGCTCCCCAGCCTGCGTAAAACGCAACGCTACGACCTCATATGGCATTCAGTCCATTCCACTACTTGGATGAGCCCACAGCGCAAAAGAACTAGAATGCCGAGGCTTCTCGGGCGAGGAGCGGCGTTCCCCGTGAGGGATTCTTCAGCAGTTGCTACCGCTGATCAGGGAGCGTGAATTGGTCGGTCGCCCGCGTCTCCTGATCGGCGCGGACCATCTCACCGGATTGGAATTGGACATGACAAAAATTGTTATCGAAAAGAAAGCTCACCAAGGCGGATGGCGGCCGAACAATCCCCGATATCAGCGGGCACCACCGATAGGATTAATTGCGTCTCTGCTAATACTCCCTGTAAAATTGACCGTGCGGGTGCGTAACCTAAGCCCGCTGCAGTGGCCGGTGCGGTCCTCACGTCCCCGGAGGCCTGCCCCCCCCGCACCGGCCATTTCCCTTACGCTCTGGATGGGCGGCGAGCGATCGGGGATTGATCCAATGACTGGTGCGCAACGAAGCTCGCCTGATGGGCCAACGGCATAGTCAGCCGCTTAGCAAGAGAGCTTGTCGGATCGCCGAAGCACTACCCACGAGGGAGCGCCGGTCGGGCGGTTGAGACCAGCATTACGCTTGACATCAATTCGAAATGTAAGACGGATCAAATCCGGCTGTCTTGATTAGTCCCGCATGGTCATGCAATTCGACCACACCATTGCGGAACGAAGCCAATCCGCTTTCCCGCAAATCCTTCAACACGCGACTTACATGCACAGCCGAAAGCCCCAACGCGTCGGCCAGTTCGGCCTGCGTCAGCGGGCATTCAAAGCGGTCCGGATAGGTCGTTGCTGATCGATGTGCGCGGCAGGCCAGTTCAAGAAGAAAGTGAGCTGTGCGTTGCACAGATCCCCTTCTACTGACTCCGGCCAGATGTTCCGTAATCCTGGAGTACCGCCTTGCCTCAGCCAGCAGGATAGTCTCGCAAATGGCCTGCGGATAGCGCGACAAACAAGTATGGACAGGACCGATCAACTCGATCGCAGTCACATCGGAAAGAGCCGTTACCGTCTCGCCTCCATCTCCGCTGAACTCAATCAAGGCAATTTCGCGAGGAAGCGCAAGATCGACGATGACACGCGAGCCGTTCGGCAATGTCCTGACGAATGCGGCCCATCCCGCAGTCACTACCAGGATAAGGGATCTGGCCTGATGTTCGCGTGCGATCGTCGTGTTCGCTGGATAAAGGCGGCGCACAGCTCCCGGCAGTACAGAGAATCCCCTTTCCCAACTCGCGTCAGCAAGCGTAGGTCCCCTCGCTAGCTTAAAAGCCTGTTTTGATAAATCCATTTTGTCCTAATAGCCCCACCCATGATCGCCCCTTCGATCAACCTGAAGCTGCAAACCATAAACTGGACGAAAAGTTCCCTCTTTCCTTTCAGCCAAATGGCGTTGCAGCCTACCACTGTTGGGTACAGCCTTACCACGTTTGGGTGGATCCGTCGCGGCGCTCTGGCACGAAACGCCTGCCAGGGGAATCGCGCACTTTCGTCCCCCGCTCGCAGCGAGGTGACCATTGGGATGAAAGTCTACCAGCGCTGGTCATCTCGAAGGCGGCTCCTAAAATCTAGCTACCGGAATGGCCTCAGCTACTCTCCCTGGGACTTCCGGCAGCCACCGATCGCTCGCTTTCGAACAACTTTTCTAGGCCGCGCCCAGCGAACTTCAGCCGATTAAAGCCCTCGCGAAACAGAACCGCTCAAGTTGATAGCAGCCCTGTTTGACGCTTTTCTGAAAGTCCGTCGGGTACCGCGGGTCGAGCTGAAGCCGGAATAGCCAATCCCACTCGCGGATCGGGAGCCTGCAATTCTTGCCAAGACGGGCCGGCGATCACCCGGGTATCTCTTTCGAGACCCTCCGTTGCGCCGGTCGAAACGATTTGCTCCTTTGGCTTGGCTGCCGACTTCCGGCGTCGCAGGGCACGTTTGGCGTTGTAAGTCTGCCATCTTTCTTCGGCCACCTCCAGGTCGTCGAGTGCCGATATGACCGATGCAAGGCGGTTTTCGACTTGGGCAAGTCGCTTCCAGGTGGAAAGCAACGCAACTGAAACCAGCAAACTGTAGGCCAAAACGACAACGGCTGCTCCTGCGGGACTTTCGATGCCGAATACAATCAAGGCCCCGGCGCCAATAAAAAAGGCAAGAGCCCCGTAAACCAGCAACCGGCCCCTATTCAGAAGAAGCATCAACGGCCAGGTTGCAGACAGCATCAGAATGGACAACGGTCTGCTGACCGCCCAATCCACAAGCCCCGGAACAACGTCACTGTAAGTATCCATATCAACCTCAGGCTGGACGAGGCCGGCCGCTTGCTCGGCGCCTGGGAGCGTAGATTCTCCTGCGCGCCCGATCGTGGTCGGTGGTGGCGTTCTAGACCCTCCCGGAAGAGCGACAGATTTCCCGGCGAATGTCCTAAGGTCTGAAAGGCTTGTCGGGTAGACCAGATCGACCTTTAGCCGATTTACTACTCAATAATGGTAATGGCGACGGTGTCCGCGAAGCTGTTATGTTTCGGACTGGCCGGCGATGCTACCGGTCGTCGGGCGGGAGCGATTTGGACATGTCGAATGGCGGGGACGAACCCTGTCACGTGTTTTCATTGCGCTTAAAGAGGCGGTTGCCCGAATTGTTTTGATGTGAAGCAAATTCAGCCGACGCTGGAGGGGCGGAGTTGCGCCGCTGATCTCAAGGATTCGGAAATGGCAAGTCCAACTGACAATCCGATCATAACCCGAGAGTTGCTACCGCTGGACGTGAGGGAAATCCTTGATTTCTTTCTCCGTCGATGGAAGCTTGTGTGCAGCATTGCAGTGATCACCTTCGGCATATTTGTGATTGCCGCCTATGTGCTTCCGCCATCGTATACAGGGGTTGCACAAATCTTACTCGATTCCCCAATAGACTATATGACTCCGCAGGATTATTCCAATTCCGATTTTGCCGACAATTCGACATTCGTCGAAAGTCAGATTGCGGTTCTGAGATCCGCATCGCTCCTTCAGAAGGTCGTCGACAGCGAAAAGCTGACGGAGGATCCCAAGATCGGGTTGGGGGCATTAGGATGGCTGCAACGCGCGCTCGGAGTCTCGCGTGTCGGGATGGCGGATGTTATTGAGATTTCAGTGACCGCTTACGACCCAGGAAAAGCAGCCTCCCTGGCGAACGCAATATCCCAGGCTTATCTGGCTGATCGCGTAAGGTCTCGCTACGAAGGGGCCAGGAAAGCGTCCACATGGCTCAGTGAGCGGGCCGCATCCCTGCGAGCGGAACTGAGCGTTTCGGAACAAGTCGTCCAGAAGTTTCGGATCGATCACAATTTGTTGGCGACGCCTGCAGGCAGTTTGACTGACCAGCAGCTGTCCGAATTGAATATCGCGTTGATTAACGCACGCGCCGAACTGTCGGAGAAACGGGCGCAATTTCAACAAGTTGACAAATTGCAGACTAGCGGCGGCGACATCCAGTCGATACCGGACGTACTGCAATCCGTGGTGATCAGCGCACTTCGGGCTCAGCTCTCTGGAGTGACACGACGGGAAGCCGACCTCAAATTGAAATATGGTGATCGGCATCCGGATGTCATGACTGCTCAGGCAGAGCGGCGCGACATCGAGGGACAGATTGCCGCCGAAGTCCAGCGTCTCATCGGCAATCTGAAGAATGAAGTCGATGCCGCAGAGGCCCGGGAAGCTTCTCTGGCTCGAGCCTTGGATTCAGTATCCAACC
This sequence comes from Mesorhizobium sp. P3_A8, assembly GCF_056402995.1. Classification (NCBI taxonomy): domain Bacteria; kingdom Pseudomonadati; phylum Pseudomonadota; class Alphaproteobacteria; order Hyphomicrobiales; family Phyllobacteriaceae; genus Mesorhizobium; species Mesorhizobium sp. P3_A8. The sequence goes on from NZ_JBFUGI010000020.1 coordinate 76,030, forward strand.
GGTCCGAAATCGAAGGTCAGGTCGGCGTTCAGTTGCGCGATCTGGAGAGGATTGCCGCCGCGAACAAGGAACTCTTTGAGACATTCCTGTCACGCGCCAAGCTCACCGAGGAGAAGTCCACCCTCCTCAACAGCGGCGTGCGTGTGATCACCGACGCGGGTGTTCCGGATTCGCCGAGCTTCCCGAATAGGCCACTTTTTGCGGCCATGGGACTTGTCCTCGGCCTCTTCGTCGGGGGGGCCGGCGCCGTTCTTCGTGAACTTTTCGCTTCCGGCTTCATGGCAAAGAAGCAGATAGAGGACGAGTTGGCCGTTCCTGTTCTTGCGTCCATGCCACGTATGCCGGGCTGGTCGAGAGACGCCCAGTCGCAGGCCCAGCCTGTGGCCTATCTCGAACGCAGACCACTATCCAGGTATAGCGAAGCCGTGCGGCGGCTTCGTCTGGGCATCGAGGCGACACCGGACCTGGTCCGATCCCCCCGCCTCATGCTGGTGACATCGGCGATGCCCGGCGAAGGGAAGACAACCCTGGTGTTGAGCCTGGCGTGCTCCGCCGCGGCCGACGGCGAACGGGTTCTGGTCGTTGATGCGGACTTGCGGCTTTCTGCTGCCACGGCCTTCTTCGGCATGGCGGATAAGGTCGGATTGGTCGACGTTCTGACTTTGCCGATGAGGGCTGCAAACGCAATTCATCGGGACGAACGCTCGGGGATTTCCCTCCTGCCCGCCGGTGCAAGGACACGGAACCCGCCTGCCCTTCTTGCTTCCGCGCGAATGCGCTCGGTCCTCGACGAGCTTCGCGGGAGATTCGACACGGTGATCATTGACGCACCACCTGTTGGACCTGCGGCCGATGCCTCGATCCTAGCGAGGTATGTCGACAAAGTCCTCTTTGTCGTGAAGTGGCGTGAAACCTCGCGCGAGGCCGTTGCCGAAGGAATTCGCCATCTTGGCGGCCGGTCCAAGATTGCCGGCATCGCCCTGACAATGGTGGAGGAACCAAAGCTGCCGAAATATGGCCGCTACACGTCCTTGGAAAGTAGTGTTTCTGACAGTTACTACCTCAACTAGAGAAAATATTTAGCCATGCAGCACGCTGACTCATCTCATATTCGCTCTCTCGAGCCGGTCGGAAACATTCACCACGGGGACGCCGCGCGCTGGTGCGTGGTCCAGACGCACCAACATTCGGAGAGCTTGGCGGAGCGGCACCTGTTGTCGCAAAACTTCCAAACCTATCTACCCATGCGAAGACGAACCGTCCGGCACGCGCGCATCGTCAGAACCGTCTCCAGTGCGTATTTCGACTGCTATCTGTTCGTCTCGCTGGCTGTTCATCAGCAGAGTTGGTACCCGATCAACTCGACCGTCGGCGTCCGAAAACTCGTGATGAGCAAAGGAATGCCGATACCGGCGCCATATGGTGTGATTGAGTCTTTGATCTCAGCAACCGATGACGACGGTATTTTGCACCCGGACATTCTATTGATGCCAGGTCAAAGAGTTAGGATAATAGATGGACCGTTTTCGGACCAGCTTGGCATTCTTGATCATGTCGGCAGTGCTGGAGCGGTCAGAATTCTCCTCGATATTATGAACCGGTCGATTCCAATTACGATCGACCGGGATAAACTTTCAGCAATTTCTTGAAGTCTATGCGTTAGTTTTCACCTAACAATTTTTGTGCGGAAGATGTCGAGACCATCGGGCAAGGAGGGACGAATTGGCACCCAATTCACCTTCGATGCGGCAGCTTGAAAAGCCGACATCCGAGCCTGCAGTCGCCATTGAGAACATTGGATGCTTCGTCTCACCGAAGCCGCCGCCAATGGATGGATGTGGTGCCAATTCGATGACTTTCCGGCGACGATCCGCGATTGACTCTCGATGCGATCAACTGGGGAAACCTCTTGCAACTTTCACGGAAATCCAAACCCGGGAGCCACCGTCCCGCAGACCCTGGAGCGCCTCGGGATGGCCTGCAGCCGCAACAATATCGTCGCTGGGCTCCAGAGGCCAAGGCAAGCATGCTGGCCGAAGCGTTGACGCCGGGGGCGAATGCTCCAGCGCCAGCCAGAGTGATTGGCGCAAGCCCGTCAGGTAGCAAAGCAGATGCAGATCTTACACAAACCGACGGAAGCGCCCCCATCCTGCCCCTCAAGACGGTGCCGTCCCTGCCGATCGCCACAGAAGTGTTTCGAGCATTCAATGCTGGCGGTCTGAGGTACGGAATAATTCAGGATCTCGCATCCCTGCAATACGGTCTTGCGGGCCGGGACGATCTGGATATCCTTCTGGACAAACACGACTACCCAGCCTTCTGCTCGATCGTGAGCAAGCTGCACGGCTGTCGCAGCGTGAGCCTGTCCTGCTACGACAATGTCTGCGCCGGCCGAGAGGACTGGTTCCTGCCCGACTTTTCGCATGGCCGCTATCTCCATCTCGACATGCATATCGGGGTCCGGGTCGGCTGGGAGTTTCGCAAGCGATATCCGGTATTCGATCATGCGGCGATTACACGATGGGAGTCGATTTGCGTGGACGGCGTATCGATCCCGGTCGTCTCTCCCGAAGACGAGATTCGGATAGCAATTGCTCGCTTCGCCTTTCGGGCCTGGGCACTGCCTTGGAGACAATGGATCACCATCGGGAATGGTTGGAAGGACCAATTTGCACGCCTGCCATTTCCGTCAGGCGAGCAAGGCTTGCATGTCGTGGAATACACGCTTGGCGGCGGGAGAATCGCGAGCTGCAGGCTTTTGCAAAGCGCCGGCGGTCTGGTCGTCCACCGCGGAGATCTTGCCGGACTGCGGCGTTCAATCCGGCAAATGTGCGGCTTCACGGGACGTTACGGAGTAGCCGACGCCGGCGTTCATTTGGCCCGCAAGACCTCGTATCTCGCATTGAGATCCCTTCAGCGATTGATGCCCGGCAGATTTCCACCAAAGAGACGGCCTGCGGCTGGTGGCCTTGTAGTGGCGCTCATAGGTCCCGATGGCATGGGAAAGAGCACTCAGGTTGATCGGCTGACACGGACATTTCGATGGAAATTCGGGTGTGCGCAAGCATATGTCGGAATCGGAGACGGCAATGGCTGGTGGCTTCGCAAAGCGTTGCAGACTGTGGTTTTTCCCCATAGACGCCGCCTTAAGTCCTTGGCCCAGCAAGGTGGCAACAATTCCACTAGCCGAAATTGGTCGAAGGGAGGAGTCGCTGCTGCCGCGTTGGCATTGTGGGCAGTTTTGATCGCGTTTGAGCGATACGCTGTCGTGAAACGTGCACATCGATGGGCGACGCGCGGCCTGATCGTCATTTGCGACAGGTGGCCGCAAGCGCTCGGCAGGGGATATCTGGACGGGCCAACCATCCCACCACACCTGTTCAGCGTCCCAGGCTTGTCAGCTCTCGCCCGGCTGGAGCAGAGCCTCTATCAGAAGATGGCAGAATGCCGGCCACACCTCACTATGCACCTGGTTTCAGATTTTGCCGTCTCCGAGCAGCGAAAGCCGGGAGAAATCAGGAAAGAAGCGTTTGATGCGCGGCTATCGCTGATGGCGGAACTGCGAGCCAAGGACAAGAACATCCAAACCATTGACGCGAGCGCCGGCATAGAGGCGGTCGGGCGGGAACTGTTCAGGCATATCTGGCTGTCTTTGTGAGAGGCAGGGCGGGCGGCTCATCGGCCAGTATCCCCAACAGACCCTGACGCGCGCCTTCCGCCATCGCGAATCGACTGGTGTTCCCTGCTAGGCGGCGGAAAGGCCACCGAACGCTCGCGCTCGATGGCGGCGCGCCGCTAGAGGCCGTTTTCATCCCGGGATCGGCATGGCGCTCTGACTTGAACGAGCCAATATGGCTCTGTTTCGGACGAGCACCTGTCCCACCCGGCCCGCAGCGTCAAGCATTGAGGGAGGTTGCCATGTCCGACACCATACGCAGGACCGGCAGTTGCCTATGCGGCGGCGTGCAGTTCTCGGTCCGCGGTCCGCCGCTCCGCATTGGTCTTTGCCATTGTAAGGATTGCCGCAAGGCCGGCGGCTCGACCTATTCGGCCTTTGCCATCTGGCCGCGCGATGCACTCGAGAAGACGGGCCTCGTCAGTTCCTATGGCATGCGCAGCTTCTGCCCGACCTGCGGCGGCCGCGTCGCTCGGATCGACGACAACGAGGCTGAAGTGATGATCGGCAGCCTCGACCTCGCGCCGACCGATCTCGTACCCGAATATGAATTGTGGATCTCAAGACGCGAAACCTGGCTGCATGCCTTGCCCGGCACCGAACAGTTCGAGCATGACCGGCCAACGGCGCACAACGTCGAAGTGCCGACGCCGAGGTCGTTGTCGGACGTCGATGCGGCCGCGTGAATTTGATTTTGCACTCAATCTTCCACCCGGACGCGCCGCCGCCGGATTTCAGGTCCCCTGGAGGTATTGGCAAATGAAGATCGTTCATGTGCTCACACGACTGCTTCGGGCAGGTTCCGAAGAGAACACATTGGCCTGCTGTCTAGCTCAGGCGCGGCACGGCCACGAAGTGCTTTTGGTCCACGGCGAGGAGTACGACCCGAGTTTGCGGACGTCCGTTGCCCAAGCCGTTCGGGTAGTGACGCTTGAAAAACTCATCAACTCCATTTCGCCATCCCGTGACATTTCTGCGTTCGGGCAACTCACTCGCCTTATGCGCGATTGGCGACCTGACATCGTGCATACCCATCAAAGCAAAGCCGGTATCGTCGGCCGGCTTGCTGCCAGGGAAGCCAATATTCCTTGCATCATCCATGGCGTGCACATTTTGCCTTTCGTGCATGTTGGCAACGCGCAGAGGCTGATATTTCTGGGCGCCGAACGCCTGGCCGCGAAGTTCACACAAGCTTTCATCGATGTCAGTCAGGCTATGCGCGACATTTGCGTCGCCAATCGTTTGGGCAGCGCCGATCAGCACCACGTCGTCCACTCCGGCTTCGATCTGCCACGCTTCGCGAACGCGCAATGGCCGCAAGAAGCGCATCTGCTCCTGGGGACGGCTGCCGGAGAGCCTAAGCCACCGGTGATCCTGATGCTGGCCGCACTGGAACCGAGAAAACGCCATGTAGAGTTCATTGAAACATTTGGGCAAGTCGTCGACCGAATTCCGAACGTGCGACTGATCCTGGCCGGTGAAGGACCGGCGCGGGCCACTATTGAATCGGCGATTGAACGATCCCCGTTCGCAAACAACATTCGCATGATCGGATACCATAGCGAGCCTGAGCGGCTGATCAATCTAGCAGACGTGTGTGTGCTGACGTCGATGCGAGAAGGACTGCCTCGCGTCATGATGCAGTATTTGGCGGGCGGTCGAGCCAGCGTGGTCTCGCATCTGCCGGGAGTGGAAGAGGTTGTGAAGCATGGCGTGAATGGAATTGTGACGCCCGCAGAAGACGTTGGCGCCGCAGCGGCTGCGATCGCCGACCTTCTCCAAAATGAGCACTACCGCACTCGACTGGCTGATGGCGCGAAACTCACCGACCTTTCATCCTGGGGGCTGGACGCCATGTGCGACAGGGTCGAGCTGATTTATCAGTCCGTTCTTGAGTCGGCCCTTTCAGCCGCAAGGCCAAACGACGTTCGAATCCGCGATGGCCGCGCCAAGCAAACCTTGGGACTGCACGGATTCTGATCCCTTTTGCTCGTTCGACCGAGAGCGGATTTCCAAGGCTTACTTCTCGAACCCACAAATACCCTGCTGTCACGCACCAGCCGACGAATGTCGATTGGTCTTGACGGCAAGCAAGACAACCGGAGTACAACGATGTGTGCTGACCAGCAATTTCCTTCCCAGCCTTTGCGAATGAAGGATTGGGGCCGACGGCTTTTTCCCAGATCCGAACCAGCGGCCGGCCGTATGCTCGCAATGATTGGTGGCCTCGCCATTGCCTTTGTTCTGCTCACGGCAGACGCATCCCGTGCCGATGGATATACATTCGACACCGGCGATGTCCTGCGGGTAACCGTGATTGGCGAGGAATCCTATCCGCTGGAAGTCGTGGTCGATGATCGGGGCTCGATATCACTTCCCATGCTGGGCGATATCCAAGCGCGCGCCCTCACCACCGTTGCCCTTTCGCAGGCCATTCAGCGTGCATTTCAGCAGCAGAAGCTCATCCTCGAGCCCTTTGTGAAGGTGGAGATCGGTCAGTACCGGCCATTCTTTATTTCCGGAACGGTGGCTCATCCTGGATCGTACCCGTTTCAACCCGGAATAACGGTTCGCCATGCACTCACCATAGCCGGCGGCTTTCGGGCTACCGTCGTGGGAAACACGGAGCCGGCCCTGCAAATAGCTGATCTGCGCAGCGCACGCGCAGGTCTGGCGATCGAAGAATATCGTCTGAAGGTTCGGCTCGCCCGGCTTCAGGCGGAAAGCCGGGCGGACAAATCCTTCGTTGCTCCGGCGGATCCGCCGGTCGAGTTTGGCGGACACTTGATTGCCGACATCATAGCGTCCGAACAAGCGCAACTGGACGCCCGCCTTACCGCATATCGGGACGACATTTCTTACCTGGATGTCTCGTTGGATCGGGCCCGGAAGGAAGTTGATATGGTCGCTGCCACGCGAAAAGAGAGGGAAAAGACCGCGAACATTCAACTTGAAGAACTGCAGTCTGCCCGGTCGCTGCGGGAAAAAGGTCTGATAACCAACTCGAATGTCATGACGGCGGAAAGAGCCCATACGAGCTATCGCGCCGAACTTGCGCAGACCGAACTGCAGCAGGAGCAAGCGCAGCAGGCGATGCTGAACTCGGAGAGCGAGCTGAGAAAAAAGAAGCAGAGTTATGAAATGGACTTGATCTCACAAACACAGGATACGCAGGTCGAGCTGGGAAAAGTTCAAAGTCAAATAAGGTATGTTGCCGACAAGCTTCTCTTTATCTTCACATATGGCGAACAGAGGACCTTCGACGACCTGCAAGGCTCTGTGAAGATTTTGATTTTCCGGCGCGACCAGAAAGTCGCCCACGACATCGTCGCCGATGAAAACACGGAAGTCAAAGCTGGCGACGTCATCGAGGTTTCGCTTGTGGCCAACAAGGGGTTCTACGCACCGGACACGTTGGGAACAATAGCGGCACCAAATGCCGAAGGCCCGGCACTTCAGCCAAGCATTGTCGGCCAATAGCACCAACGGGTGTCCGCTCCATCACTCCGGGCGGCCGATGTCGAAACGGAGCAGAGCGGATACCTCCTCCGTACAGCGGCGCGCCGCAAGACGTTGCGTCGCGCCCAGCGCCGCCTTCCCATCGTCCGATCGCGCATCGCGGGTGCAATCCGCAGCTTGTCGTGCGGATCGGCGCAATCCTGGCTCACCTTTAGCGACGGAGACTTATGATGACAGAAAAAGAGCTGAAACCTCCGATTTTTCTGATCGGCAACTATCGGTCGGGGACCACAATCGCACAAAAATTGATCGGGCTGCACCCCGACATCGTTACCTGGTACGAGCCAAAAACATTGTGGCTATATGCCGATCCGGCGCGGCGTCATGACGAATTCGTCGAAACCGATGCCACCGATAGGGTCGCTCGTTACATTCGCGGCCGGTTCCTCGATTATCAGTCGCGGCACGGCGACCGGCAAATCATGGAAAACACACCTGCCAACGTCTTGCGCGTACCGTTTGTCCACGGGATTTTTCCGGAGGCTATATTTCTCTATATTACGAGGAATCCATTTTCTTACATAAGCTCAATGGAGCTTAAGTGGCAGAGAGCGAAGTCTATCAAGGGACTAATACGCCTCCTGAAAATCACCCCTGTCACACAAATTCATTATTACGCAAAAGATGTTATAAAACAGATGATCACAAAAAGGCTGTTGGGGCGAAAATACACATCGATCTATGGGCCGCGCTACAACGGAATAGATCGGGATTTGAAGGAGAATGAAAAGTTGACGGTGATCGCGCGCCAGTGGGCACGCGGCAATCGAAAGGCTCGAGAAGATCTCGCCAGGCTGGGCAACGGCCGCGTGCTGTCCTTTCGCTATGAGGATTTGATACAGGATCCCGAGTTGGTCTTGCGCCGCGTCTATGAGCATTGCGGGCTGAACTGCACTGACGATATCGCTCGCCAGGCCAAGGAGATGATCGACCCCGGCCGCCAGCAGAAATGGCTCCGCCTCGAACGGAAGGATCTAACCGCGATCATACCGGAGGTCCGGGATGAGATGGAGTTCTATCGCTACGAAATTCCCTCGCTTCTTCAGTAGGTAAGGCGCGCCAGGACGGGCGGCACCACAGCCGACGCCCTTCGTGACCAATGCGATCGTGACGCCGTGCGGCCGCGGGCGCGTCGCCGAGCATCACCCAATCTAGTCGCTGGTCGTGTCGCTCGGCGAACCCAGGAAGACGCAATTGCCGCCTGTGTGGGTCGGCCCAGGATTGGAGAGAAGTGTGAGCAAAAAACGGGGGCTGGCAAAACAAAGTGTCGTGGGCATGTTCTGGACGTCCCTGTCCATGGGCGCCCTCGCGGTCGCGGAGCTTGTCGCCCTTCTCATCCTGGCCCGGCTTCTCTCGCCCAATGAGTTCGGCCTTTATTCCGCAGCGCTGATCGTCATCAAGTTTTCCGCGATCTTCCAGGGGCTTGGCATTACCCCCGCGATCGTCCAGCGACCTGTGCTGGAAGAGCGGCATCTTCGGGTCGGGTTCACCTTGTCGTGCCTCCTCGGCCTCGTTGTGTCCGCGTTGGTCTGGGCGATAGCACCGGCAATTGCCGGCTTGCTTCGACTCGCCGATCTGGCTCCGGTCGTTCGTGCCATCTGCTTCGTGTTTCTTTTCCAAGGGGCTTCCATGGTGGCATTGGCCGCGGCTCAGCGCTCGCTGCGATTCCGCTGGCTGGCGCTTGTCGATGCCTGTGCCTTTGCGACGGGCTACGTCGTTGCCGGTCCGGTCCTGGCTTGGCTCGGCTTCGGCATCTGGGCCCTTGTCGGTGCGCTCCTGATCCAGCAATTCATCCGCATGGTCGTGCTGCTCGCTGGCCAGCCGCATCCGATGCGGCCTTTGCTGGAGCGGCGCGCCATCACCGAACTGCTCTATTTCGGAAGCGGTTTCACCATTGCCCGGGTATGCAATTACCTCGCCACCCAAGCGGACAGGCTTGTCGTGGGCCGCTGGCTCGGCGCCGATGCACTTGGACTGTACGGCCTGTCGTCACAACTGATGACGACGCCCGCGGTCATCGTCGGTCAGGTTCTCGATCGGGTGCTGTTCCCGACCATGGCGCTGGTCCAGGAGCAGCCCGCGCGGCTTGCTCGTGCCTATCGCAGCGCAGTCGCGGGTTGCGCTCTGCTTGTCCTGCCGGCCAGTGTGGTCGTGGCGATCGTCGCGCCGGAGTTGGTTGCGGTCATTCTCGGGCGGGGATGGGTAGGGGTAGTCGCCCCGCTCCAGATTCTAGCGTTCAGCATGCTGTTCCGCACGAGCTACAAGCTTAGCGATTCCGTCTCGCGCGCAACAGGAACGGTCTACGCTCGCGCCTGGCGCCAGGCGGTTTTCACCATCGGCGTCTTCGCCGGCTCCCTCATAGGGCAATTCTGGGGCATAGAGGGCGTGGCGTTCGGCGTCGGCGCGGCCCTCGGGATCAACTTCTTGCTGATGGCACAGTTGAGCCTCCGCGTGACCGGGATGACATGGAGAGACTTCCTTGTGGCGCACCTGCCTGGGCTCGCGCTGGCGGGCGTTGTCGGAACCGGCGTCTGGGCACTGGTGGAATGGCTGCGCGAGTTCCATCTATCTCCTCTTCCCCTGCTCATCGATACGGCATTGCTGGCATCTGCCGGGGGCTTGCTGCTGTGCTGGATCCTGCCCTCGCTGTTTCTCGGGCGGGACGGGCAAACACTGCTGCGCTTGCTCGCTTCGGTGGCGCCCGCCTGGCCTAGGATGAAGAAGGCAACTGACTAGTCAACGACAGAACATTTGGGCCGCGGCTTTCGTGCGCTGCGTACCGTCGCCATGCTCGATCTGGGTATCGGAACTGACGCCCTGTCGGGCACGTCGCGATTCCGGATTTAATCGAGAGAAATGCGGAAAGGAAATCCAACATGGCTAAACTGCCTGAGCTTCCCTGGGGCGACGTGAAACTCTTGATGACGGAGTTCGGCATCGACGCCTCGATCAAAGGCGACTGGCTGAACATTGACAATTGGACCCAGCCGAGCGGAGCAGCGAGCGGCAGCGAGACTCCGCGCGTACTCTCCGAGCTTGGCGATGGAGTCGCTGCCGTAACCGGCAAGGGCAGTCACACCACCAGCTTTGATCCCGCCGCAAACCGGCTCGATCTCGTCTCCGAGCATCGGACCACGCCGGCATGGGGGAGCGAGGGCGGATTGAAACTGACTGGCCTCACCGAGGCGGCAGCCAGACTTGGCATTCATCTTGACAGCACGCTTCTCGACAGGCTTGCGGCGAAGGCCTCTGGGTTGTGGCACAATATGGAAAAGGGTCACGCCGACAGCTTTCTGACCTCCACTACCACTATCCCTGAGGCAGTTGCTGACATCGGCACGGTCTCGACGCGCGCCGCGGTCACCACCAGCAGCCTCTTCGCCGCCAGCTCTAGCGCAATCGACCCTATCTTCGAGACAAGGGTGGCGACCGCCGGCGACGATGTCGAGCAGAAGGGCTCGGGCTCGATCTCGAGCAACACCAACGACCTGGAACTGGGCTATGACAGCAGCACCCGTCAGACGGTAGGCATTCGCTTCACCGGCATCGACATCCCGCAAGGCGCCATCATCACCAGCGCCTACATCCAGTTCCAGGCCAATGAGGTAAAGACCGGCGCGACCTCGCTGCTGATCAAGGGCGAAGATACCGACGACGCGAGCGCCTTCACCAACGTCAGCTTCAACGTCTCTTCACGCGCGACGACGGACGCGTCCACCGCCTGGACGCCGGACCCGTGGACCACGGTCGGCGCCCACGGGTTGGCCGAGCGCTCGCCGGATCTGTCGACGATTGTGCAGGAGATCGTCAACCGCTCGGGCTGGGCGGCGCTCAACGACATGGCATTTATGGTCACCGGCACCGGCACGCGCACGGCCGATTCCTACGAATATTCGCCGACCAGCGCTCCGCTGCTGCACATCGAATATCTGCTGCCTGGATCCGGGGTGGCCTTCAACACCCCGGCCGACGCCGACGCCGCCGTCAACCAGATCGCCGAGCTTGCCGCGGCAGGTGTACCCACCGGGATCACCGCCTCGGCCACGGATCCCGATGCCGGCTCGACCGTCACCTATAGTCTCAACGATTCACGCTTCGCCATCGACGCCAGCAGCGGCGTCATCACGCGCTCAGCCACCGGCGCGCTCGACTTTGAGACGCAGTCGTCCATCAATCTGACCGTGACGGCAACCTCCTCCGACGGAAGCACCGCCAACCAGGTCTTCACCCTCGCCGTCCTCAACAGCCCTGAGCCGGTCGCCTTCAACTCTTCACCGGACGCCAACCCCGCCGCCAACCAGATTGCCCAGAACGCCGCCGCCGGCACGGCGATCGGGATTACCGCCGCAGCCACGGATCCCGATACCGGCTCGTCAGTCACCTACAGCATCGACGACTCGCGCTTCGCCATCAATGCCAGCACCGGTGTCATCACGCGCTCGAGTACYGGCRCGCTCAACGCCCAGTCCGAGCCGTCGRTCGCCCTSACCGTCACSGCCACCTCGTCCGATGGCAGCATCGATACCCATGCCTTCARCSTCRACGTCACGGCCARCCAGMTGCCGGTGGCCTTCAACGCMCCTCCMGACGCCAACGCCGCCGCCAACCAGATCGCCGAGCTTGCCGCGGCAGGTGCACTCACCGGGATCACCGCCTCGGCCACGGATCCCGATGCCGGCTCGACCGTCACYTACAGCATCAATGACTCGCGCTTCGCCATCGACGCCAGCAGCGGCGTCATCACGCGATCGGCCACCGGCGCGCTCGACTTCGAGACGCAGTCGTCGATTGATCTGACAGTGACGGCAACCTCGTCTGACGGAAGCACCGCCAACCAGGCCTTCACCCTCGCCGTCCTCAACAGCCCTGAGCCGATCGCTTTCAACTCCTCGCCGGACGCCAACCCCGCCGCCAACCAGATCGCCGAGCTTGCCGCGGCAGGTGCACTCACCGGGATCACCGCCTCGGCCACGGATCCCGATGCCGGCTCGACCATCACTTATAGTCTCAACGATTCACGCTTCGCCATCGACGCCAGCAGCGGCGTCATCACGCGCTCAGCCACCGGCGCGCTCGACTTTGAGACGCAGTCGTCGATCAATCTGACCGTGACGGCAACCTCCTCCGACGGAAGCACCGCCAACCAGGTCTTCACCCTCGCCGTCCTCAACAGCCCTGAGCCGATCGCTTTCAACTCCTCACCGGACGCCAACCCCGCCGCCAACCAGATTGCCCAGAACGCCGCCGCCGGCACGGCGATCGGGATTACCGCCGCAGCCACGGATCCCGATGCCGGCTCGACCGTCACCTACAGCATCGGCGACCCTCGCTTCGCCATCAATGCCAGCACCGGTGTCATCACGCGCTCGAGTACCGGCGCGCTCAACGCCC
>NZ_JBFUGI010000021.1:0-82841 GCF_056402995.1 Mesorhizobium sp. P3_A8
GGATCAACGGTGGCCAGGCAGCCCGACCCGGTCCACCATCGCGCAGCGGGTTGAGTAGCTTCTCGAAGCGGTACCACTTCACCAGACCTGACAATCGATCGAGTGGCGAAGAACCGCCTGCCAACTTGCCGCCCAGAAAGGCTTCCGCCAAGCTCAACTGACCCGTCTGCTTCACTGCCATCGTGATTCCCTCCGAGCGTCAATCTCAGAGAATCACAACCAGCGAATTACGCAACAGGCCCGCAAGGAGGGAGATCGGCCGCTCGGCCGACCGCAGCGCCCCTGGCGCGGTTGCACGGATCGCCAAGACCGCCTAACAGAAGGCTGAAACCAACCTTAGGTGCAAATTCCGCATGGCCCTCAAGCTTATCGCGCTCGACGACCAGGATCTGAGCATCGTTTCGGCTCATGTCCAGGACGCCGTCCTGAAAGTCAGCGACCTCGAATACCTGCCTGCGGCCAAACGTTTCGTGCTGACCATGAACCGTTTCGTCTGGGAGGCGAAGTCGGGCCTGTTTCGCCAGCACAATGAGCGGCGGCAGGCCGTGCTGCATTTCGACCGGGTGCTCGGCGCCAAGACCAACGGCATTGCCCGCAACAAGCCGGCCGAGGTGCTGTCCCTGCTGGCGATCAGCTTCATCGAGATCAGCAAGCCTGCCGGCATCGTCGAGCTGATCTTTTCAGGCGGCGGCACGATCATGCTCGATGTCGAGTGCATCGAGGCCCGCCTTGCCGACATCGGCGGCGCGTGGGAAGCCACGTCGCGTCCCGTCCACAAGGCTTGAGCGCCCCATGGCCATCACGCTTGCCCACTCCGATGCCGATTTCGAGCAGCGCTTCGCCGCTTTCCTCACGACCAAGCGGGAAGTGTCCGCCGATGCCGAGGCCGCGGTGCGCGCGATCATCGCGCGGGTCCGCGCCGAGGGCGATGCCGCGCTGATCGACTATTCCAGCCGATTCGACCGCGCCGACCTCAAAAGCGTCGGCATTGCCGTATCGAAGGACGAAATCGCCCGCGCCTATGACGGCGCCGATGCGCAGACGATCAAGGCGCTCGAATTCGCGCGCGACCGCATCCGCGCCTATCATGAGCAGCAGCTGCCGAAGGACAATCGTTATACCGATGCCGCCGGGGTCGAGCTCGGCTGGCGCTGGACGGCGATCGAAGCCGTCGGGCTCTACGTGCCGGGCGGCACCGCAAGCTATCCAAGCTCGGTGCTGATGAACGCCATACCGGCCAAGGTTGCCGGCGTCGACCGCATCGCGATCTGCGTGCCGGCCTCGGGCGGCGCCATACCGCCGCTGGTGCTGGTGGCGGCCGATATTGCCGGCGTTTCCGAGATCTACCGCGTCGGCGGCGCCCAGGCGATCGCTGCCCTTGCCTATGGCACCGAAACGATAAAGCCGGTGGCCAAGGTCGTCGGCCCCGGCAATGCCTATGTGGCGGCGGCCAAACGCCAGGTGTTCGGCACGGTCGGCATAGACATGATCGCCGGACCCTCGGAAGTGCTCGTGGTGGCCGACGGCAGCAACGATCCGGACTGGATCGCCGCCGACCTGCTCGCCCAGGCCGAACACGATGTGTCGGCGCAATCGATCCTGATCACCGATGATCCGGCCTTCGGCAAAGCGGTCGAACAGGCGGTCGAGCGCCAATTGCAGAGCCTGCCGCGCAGCGAGACGGCGGCGGCGAGCTGGCGTGATTTCGGCGCTGTGATCCTGGTCCCGACCATCGAGGCCTCGCTGCCGCTGGTCGACCGCATCGCCGCCGAACATGTCGAGCTTGCCATCGACGATGCCGAAGGTTTCCTGTCGCGGATGCGCAATGCCGGTGCCGTCTTCCTCGGCCGCCACACGCCGGAGGCCATCGGCGACTATGTCGGCGGCTCCAATCACGTGCTGCCGACAGCACGCTCGGCACGCTTCTCGTCGGGCCTGTCAGTGCTCGACTTCGTCAAGCGCACCTCGGTCCTGAAACTCGGGCCGGAGCAGTTGCGCATGCTGGCGCCGGCGGCGATCGCGCTCGCCAAGGCGGAAGGGCTCGACGCGCATGGCCGCTCCGTCGCCATACGGCTGAACATGTAGGCTGAGATGACGGGCTCCGATCAAACCCGCGCAAAACTGATCGATGTCGAACTCGATGAATCGATCGGCCGTTCGACGCCCGATGTCGAGCATGAGCGGGCCGTGGCGATCTTCGACCTGATCGAGGAGAACCGTTTTCAGCCCGTCAACGACAGCGGCGCCGGTCCCTACCGGCTGAAACTGTCGCTGGCCGAGCAGCGTCTGGTTTTCGCCGTGGCACGCGAGGATGGCACCGCGGTGGTCACCCACATCCTGTCGCTGACGCCGCTTAGGCGCATCGTCAAGGATTACTACATGATCTGCGAAAGCTATTATGACGCCATCCGCTCCTCGACGCCGAGCCATATCGAGGCGATCGACATGGGTCGGCGCGGTTTGCACAATGAAGGGTCGCAGACGCTGATGGACCGGCTCTCCGGCAAGATCGACATCGACTTCGACACGGCGCGACGGCTGTTCACGCTGGTCTGCGTGCTGCACTGGCGGGGCTAGTCCTGGCACCCCTGCCCCGATCGATCCTGTTCCTGTGCGGCATGAACGCCGTGCGCTCGCCAATGGCCGAGCAACTGGCGCGCCAAATGCTGCCCGCCACCATCTTCGTCGCCTCGGCCGGTGTTCGCGCCGGCGAGCGCGACCCGTTCGTCGATGCCGTGCTGGCCGAGGAGGGTCTCACGCTGGGCGAGCGTCATCCGAGGACGCTTGACGACCTCGAGGACGACTATTTCGACCTGATCGTCACACTGGCGCCTGAGGCGCACCACGCCGCACTGGAGCTCACCCGCTCACTTGCCGTCGAGGTTGAATACTGGCCGACGCAGGACCCGACCGGTGCCAGTGGCACGCGTGAGCAGATCATGGCCAGCTATCGCGACGTGCGCGAGCGGCTGAAAGCCCGGATCAGCCGCCGGTTCGTCGCTCTGGACCGTCCGGATTAAGCGTGTTCACAAGCGAACGATTATCATATAGGTTCCGCCGAAATTCCGGCCAGGCGCCGGAACTGTAATCCAAGCAAAGGTATCGAATGCCGAAGGAAGAAGTCCTCGAGTTTCCGGGTGTCGTGACGGAATTGTTGCCGAACGCGATGTTCCGGGTGAAGCTCGAAAACGAACACGAGATCATCGCCCATACGGCCGGCCGCATGCGCAAGAACCGCATCCGCGTGCTGACCGGCGACAAGGTTCTGGTCGAGATGACGCCATACGACCTGACCAAGGGCCGCATCACCTACCGCTTCAAGTAAGATCAAGGCTCGACTGGTCCGCGATGAGCATTTTGCAGAAGCTGGTGCTTGCCTCGGGTTCGCCGCGCCGCATCGAACTCTTGCAGCAGGCCGGCATAGAGCCGGACCGTATCCTGCCAGCCGACATCGACGAAACGCCGCTGCGTGCCGAGCATCCGCGCTCGCTGGCCAAACGGCTGTCGAAGGAAAAGGCCGAGAAGGCGTTCGCGTCGCTGAAGACCGAGACGGACTATGCGCCAAGCTTCGTGCTGGCCGCCGACACGGTGGTTGCGGTCGGGCGACGCATCCTGCCCAAGGCCGAAACGCTGGATGACGCCGCCAACTGCCTCGGGCTATTGTCCGGCCGCTCGCACCGGGTCTACTCCGGCATCTGCCTGATCACGCCGGGCGGCAAGCTGCGCCAGCGGCTGGTCGAGACGCGGGTGCGTTTCAAGCGGCTGCCGCGCGAGGAAATCGACGCCTATGTCGCCTCGGGCGAGTGGCGCGGCAAGGCCGGCGGCTATGCCGTCCAGGGCCTCGCCGGCTCATTCGTCGTCAAGCTGGTCGGCTCCTACACCAACATCGTCGGCCTGCCGCTCTATGAGACGGTGGCGCTGCTATCGGGCGAAGGCTTCAAGATCCATCAGAGCTGGCTGTCCGCCCGGCCATGACTTCCGATCCCAAAGTCACGCCGCTGCGCCCAAAGCGCCCCTGTCCCGAATGCGGCAAGGCCTCGGCACGCGACACTTTTCCGTTCTGCTCGACGCGCTGCAAGGACATCGACCTCAACCGCTGGCTGAAGGGGGCCTATGTCATCAGCGCCCGCGACGATGAGGAAGAGACGGACGCAGAGGAACCGAAGTAAGGTGAGCGCCGCCGATCAGGCGGCCTCGGTCTTGCGCCCCACGCGCGCCCAGGCCGGCAGCCAGTCGCCATGAGCGGTGAGAAGCTCGTCGACCAGTGACCAGATCTGATCGAGATCCAGCTCGGCCGCCGTGTGCGGGTCCATCATCGCCGCATGGTAGATGTGCTCGCGGTTCTCGCTCATCAGTGCCCGCACCGTCAGTTCCTGGACGTTGATGTTGGTGCGGATCAGCGCCGTCAGTTGCGGCGGCAGGTCGCCTATATAGGTCGGCTGGATGCCGGAGGCATCGACCAGGCACGGCACTTCGGCGGCGCAATCGCGGGGCAGCGAGGTGATGCAGCCATTATTGCGGACATTGCCGTAGATCACCGACGGTTCGCCGGTCCAGACCGAGTTCATGATCGAGGACGCATATTCCCGGGACTGCTCGACCTCGATGTTGTCGGCCGAACGATAGGCTTCAGCCTGGCCTTTCCAACGCTCGATCTGTTCGATGCAGCGTTTGGGATATTCATCGAGCGGAATGCCGTATTTCTCGATCAGATCGGGGCGGCCTTCCTTGATGAAATAGGGCGTGTATTCGGCAAAATGCTCCGAGCTTTCGGTGACGAAATAGCCGAGCCGGGTCAGCATCTCGTAGCGAACCTTGTTGGGGCAGCGCGGATTCCAGCCCGGCTTGGGCGCGCGGCCTTCCCGGTAGGCGCGCACCAGATCGGGATAGAGGTCGCGGTAGGAACCGTCGGGCTGGCGGTGCTCGAATTTCAAGTAAAAGGCCATGTGGTTGATGCCGGCCGAGCGATAGCGGATCTCGTCGTAGGGAAGGTCGAGATCGTGGGCCAGTTCCATCGCCGTGCCCTGTACCGAATGGCAGAGGCCGACCTGCCTGATCTCGGGATATTTCTCCGATATCGCCCAGGTGTTGATCGCCATCGGGTTGACGTATTGCAGCATGATCGCTTCGGGGCAGACGGCGAGCATGTCCTCGCAGACCTTCCACAGATGCGGCACGGTTCTGAGGCCCCGCATGATACCGCCGACGCCGAGCGTATCGGCGATCGTCTGGCGCAGACCGTATTTCTTCGGCACCTCGAAGTCTGTGATCGTGCAGGGCTCGTAGCCGCCGATCTGGAAGGCGACGACGACGAAGTCGGCGCCGGCAAGTGCCTTGCGCTGGTCGGTATAGGTTTCGGCCCTGGCCTTGACCCCAAGCGTCGAGATCAGCTTGTTGACGACAACGGCACTCTCTTCCAGCCGCTGCGGGTTGAGATCCATCAGCGCGATCGTCGCACCCGAAAGGGCTGGCCGCTGCAGCACGTCGCCGACAATGTTCTTCATGAACACCGTCGAGCCGGCGCCGATGAAAGTGATCCTGGGATGTCTTGCCATGCTGGTCTCCGGGGTATGTTCAGGCCACGTCGAAGGCGGCCCTGACGAGCCGTTCGGTGTAGGCGGTCTTGGGATGGGTGAGGACTTCGTCGACGGGCCCCTGCTCGACGATCTTGCCGTTCTGCATAACGATGACGCGGTGGCACAGCGCGCGCACCACTTTGAGGTCGTGCGAGATGAAGAGGTAGCTCAGGCCGCGCTCGTCCTGCAGCTTGCGCAGCAGGTCGATGATCTGCGCTTGCACGGAAAGGTCGAGCGCCGATGTCGGCTCGTCTAGCAGGATGAATTCGGGTTCGAGCGCGATGGCACGGGCAATGGCGACGCGCTGCCGCTGGCCACCGGAGAATTCGTGCGGGAACCGCGACAGGATATCACCGGGCATACCGGCGCTGACCAGTGCCTCACGCACGCGGTCGACCCGCTCGGCCCGCGTCGCGCCGATGCTGTTGACGATCAGCCCTTCCTCGATGATCTGGCCGATCGTCATGCGTGGATTGAGCGAGGAGAACGGATCCTGGAAGACGATCTGCATGCGCGAACGCAGCGGCCGCATCTCGTTGCGTGACAGGCCGTGGATCGGCTTGCCGTCGAAATGGATCTCGCCACGCTTGGCGTCGGTCAATCTCAACAGCGCCTGGCCAAAGGTGGTCTTGCCGGAGCCGGATTCGCCGACCAGCCCCAGCGTCTCGTGGCGGCAAAGCTTAAGGCCGAGATCGTCGACGGCGACCAGTTCGCGCCAGTCCGGCTTCAGGAAGCTGCCATGGCGCAGCATGAAGCAGACGCGCACGCCATTCGCCTCGAGAATGGTGCCGCTGCCCTCGGGCAGTGGCTGCGGCAGGCCGCGCGGCTCGGAGGCGAGCAGCCGCTGCGTGTAGGGATGCTGTGGCTCGGCGAACAGCCGTTCGGTGACGTTGTGCTCGCACATCTCGCCATGCTGCATGACATAGACGTAGTCGGAGAATTTGCGCACGACGGTGAGGTCGTGGGTGATCAGGATCACCGCCATCCGCAGCTCTTTCTGCAGATTGCGGATCAGGTTGAGGATCTGCGCCTGGACGGTGACGTCGAGCGCGGTGGTCGGCTCGTCGGCGATCAAGACGTCGGGATTGTTGGCCAGCGCCATGGCGATCATCACGCGCTGGCGCTGACCGCCCGAGAGCTGGTGCGGGTATTGCTTGAGCCGCGCTTCCGGTTCGGGGATCTGCACATGCCGCAGCAGCTCGAGCGCCCGCGCCCAAGCCGCCTTGCGGCTCACCTTGCGATGCACCCGGATTGCCTCGACGATCTGGCTGCCGACCGTATAGATCGGGTTGAGCGAGCTCATCGGCTCCTGGAAGATCATCGAGATCCGGTTGCCGCGCAACTTGCGCCGCTCGCGCTCAGGGAATTTCAGGATGTTCTGTCCGTCGTAGCAGATGCTCGATCTCGGCGACATGGTGGCCCGCCTGGACAAGAGCCCCATGACGGCGCGCGCCGTCACCGATTTGCCGGAGCCGGATTCGCCGACGATGGCGATCGTCTCGCCGCGATAGAGCTGGAACGAGATGTCCTTGACCGCTTCGACGACACCGTGCTCGACCTTGAAGGCGACCTCGATGTTGCGGGCGTCGATGATCGGCTGGTCCTGGCGCCCGTTATGGTCGAGGCGGAAGGCTGGTGCGAAGGGCTCGGCGAGTACGACGGTCATCCCAGCCACCTCAATACGGATCGACGGCGTCGCGCAGGCCGTCGCCCAGCGCGTTGAAGGCAAAGACGGTGGCGAGCACGAAACCAACAGGCGACAGGATCCAGGGATAAGTGCCGATGACGGAGTAGGTCGCGGTGTCCTGCAGCATCAGCCCCCAAGAAATCAACGGCGGCTTCACCGCAAAGCCGAGGAACCCGAGAAAGGATTCGAGCAGCACCACCGTCGGGATCGCCAGCGTCACGGCGACGATCACATGGCTCATCACATTGGGAAAGATGTGCTGGAGGATGATGCGCCGGTCGGTGGCGCCGACCGCCATGGCGGCGCGCACATATTCGATGCGCGCCAGCGCCAGCGTCTTGCCGCGCACCTCTCGCGACATCTGCGCCCAGCCCAGGGCCGACATGACGATGATGACGAAGGCGAGGAAGACATTCGTCGGCGCGGTGACCGGGATCAGTGTCGTCAGCGCCAGATAAAGCGGCAGCTGCGGGAAGGCGAGCACCAACTCGACGAAGCGCTGCATCCAGACGTCGAACCTGCCGCCGAAATAGCCGGAGACCATGCCGACAGTGGTGCCGATGACGGTGATGATGAAGACCACCGTCAGCGCGATCAT
Organism: Mesorhizobium sp. P3_A8; assembly: GCF_056402995.1. NCBI lineage: Bacteria > Pseudomonadati > Pseudomonadota > Alphaproteobacteria > Hyphomicrobiales > Phyllobacteriaceae > Mesorhizobium > Mesorhizobium sp. P3_A8. The sequence goes on from NZ_JBFUGI010000021.1 coordinate 7,862, forward strand.
CAGCGAGACGCGCGAACCGTGAATGGCGCGCGACAGCACGTCGCGGCCGAACTTGTCGGTGCCGAGGAAATGCACCGGCTGGCCGTCCGTCGAGGCGAAGAAATGCCGGTCGGCCGGGATCAGCCCGAAAAGCTTGTAGGGCGCGCCCTCGACGAAGAAGCCGAGCAGCCTTGGATGGTCGTAGTCGGGACCGACGATCGGCTGGAAGGTGACCGGATCGAGGTCGGCCGAATCGGACAGCGCATAGACCCGCGGCCGCGCGACGAAATTGCCGTCCTTGTCGTGGAAGGAAGGCAGCTGCGGCGGGGCGAAGCCGACATCGGTCGCCTTCGGGTCCATCGGCGCCAGGAACTCGGCGAACACGGCCATCACCAGCAGCAGCACGACCAGCCAAAGCCCGGCCATGCCGGTCCATGAGCGCTTCAACCGACGCCAGACGAGCGCCATGTAGCTCTCATTGCCGCGCGCCGGTTTGGTGACGATAGGTCCTTCGGCCGGCAAGGGTGGCGGTGATGGATCGCGCGCCAGCATCTAGCTCTCTCCGTACTGGCGGATGCGGGGGTCGAGCAGGACGAGCAGCATGTCGGCGATGATGTTGCCGACGATCAGCGTCGCCGAGAGCACCATCATGAAGGTGGCGGTGACATAGACGTCGCCGACCGCCATCGAGCCGACGATCGCCGGGCCGACGGTCGGCAGCGCGAAGATGATCGCCGTCTCGATCTCGCCGGTGAGCATATAGGGCAACACCACGCCCTGATACATGACGAGCGGGTGCAGCGCGTTGGGCACGGCGTGGCGCATGACGACGGCGGCGCCGGTGAGGCCCTTGGCTCTCGCCGTCTCGACATATTGGGCGTTGAGCGTATCGAGCAGATTGCCGCGCATGACACGCATATTGTAGGCGAGGCCGCCGAAGGTGGCGATCGCCACCACCGGCCAGACATGCTTGACCAGGTCGACGAACTTCGCCCACGACCATGGCGCGCCGCCATATTGCGGCGAGAAGAAAGAGCCGATCTCCGACACGTTGAACTGGAAGACCAGGAGATAGACGATGATGAGCGCCATCAGGAAGCGCGGCACCGTCATACCGAGGAAGGAGATGGCCGACAGCGTCGTGTCGATCCAGGTGTATTGCCTTGTCGCCGCCCATATACCGAAGGAGATGCCGAGGACCGAGGCGAGGATATGGCAGACCAGCGCCAGGATGAGCGTGCGCGGCAGGCGCTCGCCGACGACGTCGGCCACCGGCTTGTTGTAGTAGAGGCTGTAGCCGAAATCGCCGCGGGTGACGATGCCGCCGATCCAGTTGAGATACTGGACGGGCAGCGGCTTGTCGAGGCCGTGCTCGACGCGGTAGGCCTGGGCCTGCGCATCGGCCTCGGCGAAGGACGCGCCGCCCTGGTTGATCAGCTGCGAGCGGATGTAGTCGGCATAGTCGCCCGGCGGCGCCTGGATGATGGCAAAGGTGACGAGGCTCAGGATGGCGAGGACCGGTATTGCCGACGCTATGCGCATAGCCAAGAATCGCAGCATGGACGGTCCGCTTCCTCATCTCGCCGGACGCTCCCATTGAGGGACGTTCGAAGGGTTGGTCTGTCCCGGCCGCGCCAGCAGCGCGGCCGGGTCTCTCTTGGTCAGGGGAGGTAAACCTACATCGGACCCTTGTCTCCAGGCTTGCCTGGAAGCTCCTGCGGGAACAGTTCGTATTTCGCCTGCTTGTCAGCCTTGACGAAGACGCGTTCGCGGATGATCGAATCCTCGGCCCAGTTGAACATGAAGATCGGCGTGCCCTGCGGAATGTTCGAGAAGCGCTTGTTGACGATCAGTGCGCCGGGATATTCCGTCAGGCCGACATTGTAGACGTGTTCCGTCGAGATCTTCTGGAAGTCTCTCATCAGGCTGGCGCGCTTGTCATTGTCCTCCGACGCGACGAACTTGTTGACGATGTCGACAAGGTCCTTTTCGAAAGGCATCAGGTCGACCTCGCCACTTTCCGGTGCGCGGTGGTTCCAACTGGTCTTCGGGCCGACCGGCGCGAGCTGTTCGGTGTTCTGCACGACGGAGGTCAGTTCCTGGTCGTTGCGCCTGATCAGCCAGTCGAAGCGGCCGGAATATTGCGAGGCATCGCGCTGGGTGCCGTTGAGACCGTTCAGCACGACCCGAATCCCAAGCTTTTCCATTTGCGCGACGACGCCTTCGGCGAGGCTCTTGTCCGTGCCGTAGTCGTTGTTGACCAGCATGACGATCTCGACGTTCTTGCCGCCCGCGGTGCCGGCCGGGAAGTTCACGAAACCGTCGCCGTCGGTATCCTTGAGGCCGGCCTTGGCGAGCTCGGCCTTGGCGCCCGCGAGGTCGAAGGGATAGTAGACGGTCGATTTGCGGTCATAGAAGCTGGTGCCCGAGGAGAAGCCACCGGGGTAGATGGCGGTGAACGGCCCCTTGACCAGGGAGTCGCCCAGCGCCTTGCGGTCGAGCGCCATGGTGACAGCCTTGCGGAAATCCTCGTTGCGGTTCAGCTCACGGACCGCCTGGCTGCGCTCGTCCGGGTTGCCCCAGCCATTGGCGGAATAGTTCAGGCGCAGATTGTAGCCGATGAGGCGCGGGCCGAAGGCGAGCCGTGCTGGCGCGTTCGCCTCCGCCGCACGCTTCAGCGAGGCGACGAAGTTTTCCGGTTGCTCCAAATTGGAGAAGTCGGCCGAGCCGGCGACCGCCTGGACGTCGCGGTCGGCCCAGGTCGACAGCTTGTACTGCAGCTCGTTGAGGTAAGGCAGCTGGTTGCCCTTCTCGTCGACCTTCCAATAGTAGGGGTTGCGGCGCATGACGACGATGTCGTCCGGCCGGTACTCGACCGGCACCCAGGCGCCCATCACCGGCATGTTCATATATTCCGGCGGGAAGGCGTTCTTGAACTGGTCGTAGGTGTTCTTCGAATATTTCGGATGCTGCGGCTTCAATATGTGGGCGGGGCCGGGGCAGAAGGTGCCGTAGGCCATGGCGTAGAGATACTGTTTCGGGAAGGCGTCCTTGAAGGTCCACTCGACGGTGTAGTCGTCGATCTTCTTCAGCGTCGTGCCGACGCCGAAGGTTTCCTGCGTCGCGCCGTTGAGCGGCGAGACGTTCGGATCGACGACCTCGTCATCCCAGTAGAACATGAGATCGTCGGCGTTGAAGGCAACGCCATCGGACCATTTGGCGCCCTCGACCAGATGCATGGTCAGCTTGTGGCCGTCCTTCGACCAGTCCCAGCTCTTGGCCAGGTTCGGCAGCGGCTCGGTGTCCTTGGCTTCGACCTGGAACAGCGGCGCCGTGCGTGTCAGGCACTCGGAGAGGCCGATATCGATGCCGCCCCAGCCTTGCGTCTGGCCGGCGCCATAATTCCAGCCTTCCGGCCGCCCGCCAATGACATGGCGCATCGTATCACCATAGACGCCGATGCCATCAGGCATGTTGGCCGTCTTGAAGACCAGCGGCTCCTTCGGCAGCCTGTCCTTCACCGGCGGCAGCTTGCCGGTCTTGACGTATTTCTCGGTCACCCAGTCCGGCTCGTGATATTCCGGCAGCGCCTTGAACTCCAGGATGGAGTCGCGCGCCACGTACTTGATCTTGCCTTCGGCCGGAAATGTCGCCGGCGTCGGCGGGACCGTCGGTTCGGAAGCGAAAGCGTTGAGTGCCGGAACGGAGACGCTCAGCGCCAGTCCGGCGGCAATGCCAATGCTGCGTAGGTTCCTCATTAACTCCTCCCTCGTGTTCAGATGTTTGCTGCTCGTCTTCTGCCTGGACGCCTGCTGCGGTGGACCTGCCTCCCGTGGATCCGCCGCCGCGCCCGGGTTTCAGCCGGTTTGCTTCAGCGCGGCCTTTTCGGCGCGCAATTCCTCGATCGAGCGCACATTTCGCCGCGCCGCACCGGCCCATTCGCGGGTCTTGACCACGGATTTCGACAGCCGCTCCTTGGCCGCCGGAACCGCATGCGCGTATTGCGGCAGCCAGGCGGCCTGGGCGACGACCATTTCGTCGACCATCTGCCAGACTTCCTCCGGCGTCGACACCGCACCGACCAGCGGGTCGTGCAGCACGGCAAGCTTCAAGAGATCGATGTCGCCTGATATCGCGGCATGGACCGACATGCGCTGGACATTGATCGAGGCGATGCAGGTGGCCGCACAGGCTTCCGGCAGCGTGATGCCGGCGGCCATGTTGATGCCGAAACGGTCGACGAAGCCGGGCGACTCGATGATGGCGTCCTGCGGCAAATTGGTGATCACGCCGTCATTCCTGACGTTGAAATGGCCGCGATAGACGCGGTTGGTCTCCAGCGCCTCCAATATGTGGCTGGCATGCTCGTTGGAGCGTTTTGTGGGATCGATCGGCTTCGACGCCGCTTCGAGGAATTGCGGATACTCGGTCTCGAACCAGTTGCGGGTTTCGGTGGAGTGGCGGAGATAGCCGCCGGTCTCGCCATGAATCCAGTCCGACATGTCGATCCAGCGGGTGATCTCATCGGGCCGCTTGCGGTACCAGGGCAGATATTCCGACAGATGGCCGTTGCTTTCGGTCGAATAGACGCCGAAGCGCTTCAAGACATCGATGCGCAGCTTCTCCTGCTGCGAATAGACCGGATGCGCCTCGAAGGCGGCAATCAGCTCGTCCTTGCTGATCTTGCGGCCGTTCAGCCGCAGATCGATGAACCAGGTCTGGTGATTGATGCCGGAGCAGACATAGTCGAGCTCGTGCCTGGACTTCGCGCCCAGCACCTCGGCGATCTGCTCGGCGCCGTGCTGGACGCCGTGGCAGAGGCCGACCGTGTCGACCTTGCCATACTCGATCGCTGCCCAGGTGTTCATCGCCATCGGATTGGCATAGTTGAGGAACTTGGCGCCGGTCGCGGCGACCTCGCGGATATCCTTGCAGAAATCGAGGATGATCGGGATGTTGCGCTGGCCATAGAGGATGCCGCCGGCGCAGATCGTGTCGCCGACACACTGGTCGATGCCGTATTTCAGGGGAATGCGGATGTCGTCGGCATAGGCCTCGAGACCGCCGACCCGGACACAGCTGATGACATAGCGCGCGCCTTCGAGCGCCTTGCGGCGATCGGTCGTCGCCGTCACTTTTGTCGGCAATCCGTTCGCCTCGACGATCCTGTCAAGGATCGCCTTGATCATTCCGAGATTGTGCTCGCTGAGGTCGGTCAGCGCGAATTCGATATCCTTGAATTCGGGCACGCACAGTATGTCGGTGAATAGTTTCTTGGTGAATCCGACGCTGCCCGCGCCGATGATAGCGATTTTGAAACTCATCAGCCGCACCTCATCTTGTTCGAATGATAGGCCGGGAATGACAGGGGCGGGCTGCAGCCACATGCCATGACATGTGTGCGCGACAAGCCGGATTCCGGCCTGCCAACCTCCCTGTCCACTCCTCGCCTGCGGATCTCTCTCGCTTTTCCGGGGCGATTATGCCCTTATTCACGAGCGCGACCAGAGAAGGATTGTGCTTTCAAGGGTAATTTTGTGCTGCGGGATTTGATCGCCAACGGACAGTCGATGCGCACGATCTCGCTGCCACGCGGGCGCCAGCGCCTGCATGCCATGCCGACCAGCACCGGCTATGAGGTGCGCGAGGACGAGACCTACGACTGGGACGGGCGAAAACGTGGCCAGACGCCATTCACCGTGCTCCAGCACACGATCAGCGGAACCGGCCGGCTGCGCTACGAGAACCGCAACTACCGCCTGCAAGAGAACGACACGCTGCTGGTGCTGGTGCCGCACAACCACCGCTACTGGCTGGGTAGCGACGAGCGCTGGGAATATTTCTGGATTTCGATGAATGGCGAGGAGGCGCTGCGCATCCACAAATCGATCCTCAGCGTCTCCGGTCCGGTGTTCCGGCTGAAGCCGACAACGATCGATCACCTTGCCGATTGCAGCCTGCGTCTGGTCAAGGGGGCGGCGTCGCCGGGTGCCGCTTCCGCTATCGCCTACGAGGCGGCGATGGCGCTCTATGACGATGTCTTCGGCTCGCATGCCTTTGCCGAGAAACAGAGCGCCATGCAGCCGGTCATCGACCATATCAACGCCAATCTCGACAAGCCGCTGCCGGTGGCGGATCTCGTCCAGATCAGCGGGCTCAGCCGCGCCCATTTCTCGCGCTGCTTCGCCGAGAGCGAAGGCCTGCCGCCGGCCGAATTTGTGCTGCAGCAGCGCCTGCAACGGGCGGCGAAGCTGTTGACCAAGGCGGACTTCCTGCCGGTGAAGGAAGTCGCCATCCTATGCGGCTTCGAGGATGCGAACTATTTTTCGAAGGTCTTCCGCCGCCTCTACGGCACCACGCCCAGCCAATTCCGCACCACCGGCATGTATGCCAATCTGCGGACCCCGGCCAGGCGCGGCGTCAGGATGTCTGACGACGAGACCTGACGCCGCTTTGAGGCCTGTTTTATCAGGCCGCGTGCAGGCTGCCGCCGTCCAGCCATTCGAGATCGGCCGGGGAAAGCGCGATGTCCAGCGCCCGCAGGCTGTCTTCCAGTTCGCCCAACGTACGCGGCCCGATCAGTGGAACCGACGGGAAAGGCTGCTTGAGCACATAGGCCAGTGCAATATGGATCGGGCTCTTGCGCAGTCTGGCGGCGAGCTCGATGGCGCGGTCGCGGCGGCCGAAATTGCGCTCCGAATACCAGACCCGTACCAGTTCCTCGCTGTCGCGCCGGTCGCGCCCCGCGCGGTCGGTGAAGAAGCCGCGGCCCTGGCTCGACCAGGCGAAGTTCGGCATCTGCCTGGATGTCAGCCAGGCTTTCCAGTCATCGGTAGAGGAGGTGACGCAACCCGCCCAGATCGGCTCCAGCATTTCGGCCAGCGAAAAATTGTTGGAGAGGGCGCCGGGCTTCTGCTTGCCGGTGCGCTGCGCATAGGCAATCGCCTCGTCCATGCGCTGCATCGTCCAGTTCGAGCCACCGAACGGGCCACGGATGCGACCGGCCTTCACCTCACGGTCCATGGCATCGACGAATTCGCCGACCGGCACGTCCGGATTGTCCCTGTGCATGAAATAGATATCGACATGGTCGGTCTGCAGCCGATCGAGCGACTGGGCAAGCTGCTTGCCGATCACGTCGGGATAGCAGAGCGGCGAATGCGCGCCCTTGGCAATGATCACCGACTGCTCGCGCACGCCGCGGTTTTTCAGCCATTCGCCAAGCAGCTTTTCGGTGTAACCGGCGCCATAGACAAAACCGGTGTCGAAGAGATTGCCGCCGGCCTCGAAGAAGGCATCGAGCAGGATCGAACCCGAGGAAAAGGTGCGGAAATCCTCGAAGCCGAGCGCCACCACCGACGCCGGCTTCGCCAGGCCGGGGATGGCGCGCTTGCCGATAGCGGTGCCGCCGGAACGCAGAGGCCGGCCGGAGATGGTGCTGGTGCGCAGCGGCGCCTTTTCGATCTCATACTCCAGCCCGACGGCAGCGCGCCATCTGTCGAGCACGCGCAAGGTGCCGAGACTGTCGGCCCAGTCCATGCCCGGCCAGGCGAATTCCTGCCGCCCGGCAAGGATCGCCTCGCCGGCGCCGTCGACCTCGAAGGAATAGACATGGCGCTTTTCGTCGACGCTGATCGTCTCGCTAGAACCATCCGATCTGATCACGTCGATCCGGCCGAGGCCGACATCGCGATTTCCCCCGGCGAACCAGAAGTCCGGCACTTCGACGCGGCCCTTGGTGCCGAGGATGCGCAGGACATTGTCCTGGTTGAGCGAGATGCTGCAGGAGACCTCGGCGACGATGCCGCCGGGAAAATGCAGCAGCGCCGAGGCCCATTCATCGACGCCGGACTGGCCAAGATGAGCGGTGCCCACGACCTTGTCGGGCTCGGCGAAGGGAAGTCCTGCTGCCGCCCCGGCAATCAGCCGCGCCATCGAGACGGTATAGCCGCCGACATCGAGGATGCCGCCGCCGGCGGAATCGTTGGCGTAGAGCCGGTGTTCCGGCATGAAGCCCGGCATGGCGAAACCGAAGCTCGACTTGATCATCCTGATCTCGCCAATGACGCCGGACTTGATCAGCTCCACCAGCTTCAGCGTCTGTGGATGCAGCCGGTACATGAAGGCCTCACCGAGAAAGGTGCCGGCCTTGCGCGCGGCATGCATCATGGCGTCGGCCTCGAAGGCGGTCAGCGCCAGCGGCTTTTCGCACAGCACATGCTTGCCCGCTTCCGCCGCCCTGATCGCCCATTGCGCATGGCCGGGATGCGGTATCGCGATATAGACTGCATCGATTTCGGGATCGGCAAGCAGCGCTTCATAGCCGTCGACAATGCGGGCGCCGGGAAATTTCTCGGCGAGGCCCGGCTTGGCGGGATTGCGCGCGCCGATGGCGACCAGTTTTCCGGTGCGCGAAGCGGCCACGCCGCCGGCGAAGGCCTGGGCGATGCTGCCCGGGCCGAGAATGCCCCAGCGAATGGGCATGGTTGCGGTCATTGTCATCTCCTTGAAGTCTGGATGGGGACGGCCCGGTCAGCGCAGCCGCAGCCCTTTTTCGTCGAACAGGTAGGATTTGCGGATGGAAACGGTGACCTCGGACGTGGTCGGAACCTTCGCCGCGTCGCGCTGGATCACCACGTCTTCGCCATGGGCCGTTCTGGCGTAGATAAAGCTCGTACCGCCGAGATGTTCGACCACGTCGATGGCGACGACAAGATCGGTGTCGCCTTCACCGGCATCGCCGAAATGTTCGGGCCGCACACCGACAATGACCTTGCTTCCGATTTTGGGGCTGCCCACTTCGGACGCAGCGCCTGTCAACGGCTGGATGATGCGGGTCTTCTCCTGGCCCGCCAGTTCGACCACGACCCCACGCGCATCGTGCCCGACGATTTGCGCCTTGATGAAGTTCATCTTCGGCGAGCCGACAAAACCGGCCACGAACTGGTTGTCGGGATCGTCGTAGAGATCGAGCGGCCGGCCGATCTGCTCGATGTGGCCGGCGCGCAGCACGACGATCCGGTCGGCAAGCGTCATCGCCTCGGTCTGGTCGTGCGTGACATAGATCATCGTGGCGCCGAGTTCCTTGTGCAGGCGCGAAATCTCGACCCGCATCTGGACGCGCAGTTCGGCATCGAGATTGGAGAGCGGCTCATCGAACAGGAACACTTGCGGCTCGCGCACGATGGCGCGGCCGATGGCGACGCGTTGGCGCTGGCCGCCGGAGAGTTTCTTCGGGCGCCGGTCCATCAATTCGCTGATGCGCAGGATTTCGGCCGCGCGCTTCACCCGCCGGTCGGTGTCGGCCTTCGGATTGCCGGTCATGCGCAGGCCGAAAGAGAGGTTCTGCTCGACGCTCATATGCGGATAGAGCGCGTAGGACTGGAAGACCATGGCGATGCCGCGGTCGGCAGGCTCGACATCGTTGACCAGCTTGCCGCCGATGGCGATCTCGCCGCCGCTGATGTCCTCGAGCCCGGCGATCATCCTGAGCAAAGTGGACTTGCCGCAGCCGGACGGCCCAACGAAGACGACGAACTCGCCGTCCTTGATGTCGATGTTGGCGCCATGGACGACTTCGAAGACGCCGAAGCGCTTGACGACATTGTTGAGCGTGACCGTTGCCATGCTGCCCCTTACTTGACTGCGCCGGCGGCGATGCCGGCGATGAAATGGCGCTGCAGGAGCACGAAGACGACGAGCATCGGCACGGTCAGCATCACGGCCCCCGCCATGATGCCTCCCCACGACACTTTGGTGAGGCCGATCAACGTACCGAGCGCCACAGGTGCGGTCATCGAGCCCGGCTGGCTGTTGATCAAAAGCGGCCAGAGATAATTGTTCCAGGAGGCGAGGAACAGGATGATGGCGAGCGCCGCCAGCATCGGCCGCGCCAGCGGCAGCGCGACGAACAGGAAGATGCGCCACTCCTTCACGCCTTCGACGCGGGCGGCGTCGAACAGATCGTCTGGCATCATCGAAAAACTCTGGCGCATGAACAAGACGCCCAGCGAATTGAACAGTGGCGGCACGATCAGCGCCACCCAGGTGTTGGCGAGCTGAAAGTCGCGCGCCACCATGATGAATTGCGGGATCAGCACCACGGCATAGGGCAGCGTGATGGTGCCGAAGATGATGCCGACGACAACGCCCTTGCCGAAGAACTGGTAACGCGCCAGCGCCCAGCCGGCCATCGACGTCAGCAGCACCGACAGGACGGTGTATGTCACCGCCACGGAGACGGAGATGCCGATGGCGCCGACGAAGTTGGTGTCGCGCTGCAGATTGTTGAAATTGTCGACGAAATTGCCGTGTGGCAAAAGCTCGATGCCGGGGCTGAAGATACCGTTGTCGGGCATGGTCGAGAACACCACCATCATCCACAACGGGAACAGCCAGATCAGCGCCAGCGGCGTCAGGAAGAGATGCAGTGCGATGCTGCGCCTGAGGCGGGCGGAGGAGAGCGAGCTCATTGCTTTTCCCTCGTCAGCCACAGCTGCACCAGCGTGATCGCGATCGCCAGGCCCGCCATGGTGTAGGCGACGGCCGACGCATAGCCGAAATTGAGCGACCGGAACCCCTGGCGGTAGAGCAGCAGGCCAAGCGTCTCGGTACCGCCGCCCGGTCCGCCGCGCTCGGTGATCAGGAACGGCTCGGTGAACAATTGCATGGTGCCGATGATCGACAGCACCAGGCAGAACACGATGACCGGCTTCAACAGCGGCAAGGTGATGTAGAAGAACTGCTTGAGCTTGCTAACGCGGTCGAGCGTCGCCGCCTCGTAGACATCCTCGGGGATGGATTGCATGCCCGCCAGAAGGATGATTGCGTTGTAGCCGGCCCAGCGCCAGGTGACCGCGATCATGATCAGCGCCATGGCCGGCGTGACATTGGAGAACCAGTCGATCTTGGGCAGCCCGACGCTGTTCAAGAGCTTGTTGACGATGCCGAAATCGAGGCTGAACATCAGCCGGAACACCGCCGAATAGGCAACCTCGCCGACGACGACCGGAGCAAAGAAGGCGAAGCGGTAAAGTCCCCTCGCCTTCAGCAGCGGTGAGTTCAGGAGCACCGCCATCACCATGGCCAGCGCGATCATCACCGGCACCTGGATGACGAGGATGAGCAGCGTGTTCTTCAGCGCGTTGAAGAAGGCCGGATCGCCGATCAGCCGGCCCCAGTTGAAGCCGGGCGCGAAGCGCCAGGGCACGGTGCGTGTCGCCTGGAACGAGATCATGAACGAGGATATGATCGGCCACACCCAGAAGATGGAGAAGATCAGGAGGTAGGGCGCCAGGAAACGATAGGCCGTGGCGTTGCGGTTGCGCATCTTCCTCCTCCTCCATCATATCAGGTGTTTCAGACAAGCTCGCAGGCGGAGGGTCCGGGCGGCGCGAGCCGTCCCGGACCCCGTCCCTGGGAGGTTATGATTTGACCGGCAATCCGGTCGCTGCGGCGATCTGTTTTGCGGCGTCGTCGAGTGCTGCCTTGGCGTCGGGATAGCCGCCGCCCAGATATTTGGTCTGCACCGCGCGAACGATGATTTCGGCATCGCTCTGGAACTGCGTGCCGCGGCTGGGGACGACTTTGGGCAAGGTGCCCAGAATATCCTTCCACACCGCCTGGCCACCCCAATAGGGCAGGCCTTGGCTGACGTAGGGATCGTCAAGCGCCGAGACCAGCGAGGGGACGAGGCCAAAATCCTTCAGCATGGTGATCTGGCCTTCATTGGTTCCGAGCGTGTATTTCAGGTACTCGTAGGCCGCTTCCTTGTTCTTCGAGGCCGAAGTGATGGCCAGCGACGAACCGCCGAGATTGGCCGCGCGTGGACCATCAGCGGTCAGGCTCGGCATCAGGTAGACGCCCCATTTGCCGTTTTCGCCGGCCGATTCGGTGCGGATCGTGCCTTCATACCAGCCGCCATAGATTTGGGTGGCGACGGTTCCGGCCGTGTTGTTGGTGATCTTGGTGCCCCAGTCGGCGGACGAGACGATGCCGGCGTCCTTCATCTCCTTGACCTTGGTCATGGCGTCGACGCATTTGGGTTCGTTGACCGTGATCGACTGGCCGTCCTCGGCGAAATAGGCGCAGCCCTGCTCGTTGGAAATCATGCGGAAGAATTCGCTGTCGCCGTTAAAATCGGCATTGGTCATCGAGACGCCCGGATTGGCGGCCTGGATCTTCTTGCCGGCGGCGATGAAATCGTCCCAGGTCTTGATCGATGCCGGGTCGACGCCGGCCTTTTCGTAGAAATCGCGGCGATAGAAGGCGGCGACCGGGCCGGAATCCCACGGCATGGCATAGGCCTTGTCGCCGACCTCGAGCTCGGTGCGTTTGAAATCGGGGAATTTCTTCTGGTCTTCCGCCGTGTAGCCCAGCGTGTGCAGGTCGACGAAGCAGTCGGGGAACTGGCTCCAGTAGTTCTCGGCCTCGCCGTTCTCGATGGTGACGATGTCGGGCAGGCCGACGCCGCCGGCGGCACAACCGGCGATCGACTTGTCATAGGTCGGCTGGTTGCCGAGATCCTGGACCGTGACCTTGATGTCGGGATGCAGCTTGTTGAAGCCGGCAACCGTCGCCTTCAGCGAAGAAGCGGCCACATTCCAGCTCCAGATGGTGATTTCGCCGGACTGCGCAAAGGCCGGGGCTGAGCCCAGGGCAAGCGCTAGCGCGGCGCATGTCAGTGTGATGCGCATTGAAATCCTCCCATTTCATTTGCTCTCTCTGCGAGCCGGGCTAGACTATGCAGCGCGGAAGGCTTGTCGCCGACAAAGGGAATACGGAATTGGCGGAAAGTAAGATGCCGGAACGGCCGTTTTACCAGCCAGGCGCCAGCAGCGTGGAAGGCCTGCCGCTGCTCTTGCAGATGTTTCACACCGCGCCGCTGGTGATGCTGAAGCCGCATTGGCATGCCCAGGTCGAGGTGAATTTCATCGTTCGCGGCAGCGTGCACTACCGCATGAACGATCATGAGATTTCGCTTTCGGCCGGCGAGATGTGCTTCTTCTGGGGCGGCCTACCGCACCAGATGGACGATCTCTCAGACGACGCCATCTATGCCGGCGCGCATCTACCGCTGGTGCATTTCTTCCGGCTGCATCTGCCAGCTGACATCCGCCACCGGCTGATGACCGGCGCGACGCTGGTGACGAGCTCCACCGATCAATCCGACAACGACAATTTCGCCCGCTGGAACCGTTATGCCCGCTCGGGCGATCCGGCCAAGGCCGAGCACGCCGTCAACGAACTTCTGCTGCGGCTGGAGCGGGTGCGGTTCGAGCCTTACCGGCTGGTGCCCGAAACGGCAGCCGGGCAGGAAGCCGGCAGCCCGTTCGACCAGCAATCGTCGCGCAATGTCGGGCGCATGTGCGATTTCATCGCCGAGAATTTTCTCTACGACATCGACTGCGTGAACATAGCGGCCGCCGCCGACATCCATCCCAAATACGCCATGAGCCTGTTCAAGAAATCGACCGGCATGACGCTCAATGAGTATGTCAACCTGCTGCGGCTGAGCTACGCGCAGGCGCTGCTGATGCACCAGGACGCCAATGTGCTGCGCGTCGCCATGGACTCCGGTTTCGGCTCGCTCAGCGCCTTCAACAAATCCTTCCGCAAGCTTGCCGGCATGACGCCTTCCGATTTTCGCAGAGGCCTGCCCAGCGCTAGATAGGGCGATGGCCCGTTGCCGCTTACCTGTTGACGCGAGCGTATTGCGGCATCTCGATCGTCGGCTAAGAACGGATCCGGCAGTTGCAGTGCGCCATGGCGGCTCCGGGACAGAGGCCAAAGGGCCGAAAGGGGCCAGCCCGCGCGCCATTCCCGTGATGAAAGCGCCTGAGGAAGCCGGCCTTTCCACAGCCTCGCTTTTCCTGCCGTAAATCGCCACCTAGGCGCTGGACAGGCCGAATTCCCGTGCTATAACCCACGCGCTTTCAAGGGGTGCCCCACGGTGCCTTGATGAAATCCGGTTCACGCAATTTCGTTTGCCGGAACAGGCCCAGATAGCTCAGTTGGTAGAGCAGCGGACTGAAAATCCGCGTGTCGGTGGTTCGAATCCGCCTCTGGGCACCATCTCCCTCCTGAACACATTCAAACGCTTGCCTCATATGGGATCGGGCTCTTCCGCGCCATTCGTGATCGGTCGTCGTCGGAACCAACCCGATCATCAGCGGTTAACGAAGCGAAGGGACCGCAACCAATGGGAGCGGGACAATGGACCTGCTGGATATGGAACTGGCCAAGGCTCGTCAGAGTGTCGGTCGTGCCAAGTTAGATCTCGAGCGCGCCGAAGAGTTGCTCGAAGAGGAGTGCGGCGTTGGCATCAGCTTGGCGTTGTGCGGTCGGATACGGTCCGCTCAACGTCGGGTGAGCGAGGCCAAACGGCGGATGGTGAAGATCGACCCACCAGCCCGGAAGGCTTCTGCACGATGATCACGACCCACTCGGAGATCGCCAAGCACGGCGAGGTATATCGCGCCGCCAGGCTGGAGCATTTGGCCAGGCAGATGATGCGCCACATCGAGCGCACCGACGCCTCGGCACAGGAGGTCGAGCAAGCGCTGGCAAAGCTGGCTGAGGCAAATATGGCCGAGCGGCATTAGCGGCGTCCCGACTGTCAACATTCTCCCTAGCACCCGATTGCCAGTGTCTGCCGATCCTTCCGAACCATCGCCTGTAGTCTGACGAAACAACTTTGCTCTCACCGGACCACATCCGGATTCAGTTTGCTTGGCACCCCATCAACCCTAGGGCAAACTTCCTGCGGGGCTGCAGGAGGTGAAATGAAAGCACGCGCAGCGACGCTCGGGGATCTCGAGGATGTCTTTCATGGCCTGTCCAAGCGGATGTCGGACGAATACGCGGCGGCCGGCAAGGACAGCAAGATCGCCTACGACAATCTGATGATGAATTTGAAGGAAGGCCGCGCGCACGCGCTTGTCGAGGGCGAGAAGGCCGTGGCGATCGTCGCATGGCATGAGAACAGCGATGCCGCCGATACGCTGTTTGCCGCGCAGGAGGATTTCTTCCGGGGCTCGACCGTGCGTTTTTGCAAGCGGCATATCAGGCACATCCAGGCGCTTGCCGGCAATCTTCCCATCCATTCGCGCAGCTGGCTGCAGGGGCCTGATGTCGCCAGATGGTTCGGCGTCATCGGCTATGTCGAGCACGGCCAGGAGAATGGTGCCAATCTGTTTGAACTGCCGCCGGCGCACGCCAGCTAAGGCACCCTGGCTGGCGGCAGAGGTTCCTCCTTGCCGCAAACGCCTGATGTACCTCGCCATCGCCCGCGCAAGTTCGTCGATGCGGGTCACCTCTTCGGCTCCAGGCGCTTTAACCGATGGGGCTCCAGGCGCTTTAACTCGTTGGCCTTGCGAATTGCACACTCGGCCGGCTTGGACTGCCTCAGCAAGCGGCTTGCGCAGGGCGACGATTGGCGGGATGTTATTGGGGGCAACCGGGGCCAAACCGGCAGGCCGAGATCGATATGGCTGCTGGAAAATGTCGCGAGCTTGCATCGCCTTTCTTACCTTTGTTGGCTTGCTGACCCCGGTGGAGGCAAGCGAGCGCATGTCTCATCTGCTTGACCGCTCCAACCTGCCGATCGCCTATTTTCGCGAATCGGATCTTGTGACCGCATACACGACTGCAATGGCGCGCTTCCGTCTGCAGTTCGCAGGGCGTGCCGGCGAAACCAATCTTGCGGTCTCTCTCGAACCGTTGCTTTTGCGAGCGGAATTCCGTGCGCGAACATGGCGCTCGGCGGACGGCAGCTTGTTGCAAGGTTTCGCTGGCAAGGGCGGCTTCCGGTTGACTATCGGGAACTGCCTGGCGCGAATTTGCGCTGCCAGCGAATGCAGCGATGCCGGTTGGCCGGTTTACGCCTGCAGCGACGGACGCAAGCGCAAGATGTCCGTCGCGGATTTTGTGACGGCAAGCTTCGATGGCGTCCCTTATCGTCGATTGAGCGCCCCTCCTTCACAGGAATGATGGCGCGAGGCCTGTTGATCTACCGCCCGAAGATGGCTTTCATCAGCGGCAGCCTGAAGCGGCCACTCGAAGGGCGCGGTGCGGCTTCTCTCGCAATCCCGCGGCGCTTCTCCTGCGCGATCGACTCCAGTTCCCGGAACAATCCAGCGTCATAGAACCGAAAGGCCTCGACTTTTCGGAACGCCTTGACACCGGCATTGGCGGTCCATTCCTCGCCGCCTTGCTTGGTGACGGCGACGTGGGTTTCGTTCTTCACAATGCGCGCCAGGCGCTCTTCATCCGGTTTCTCTCCGGGTGCAAAGAACGGGATGACCCTCCGCATGGTCCCTTGCGCGTCGGACACAAAATCCTCGTACCCCACCAACAGACGCTCGAATTTAATCCGGCTATCCACCCACTTTGCCATAAAGGCAGCCCATCCATCACTTCGGATGAGTGCGAATTCCTTAAAGCTTTCCTTCGTGTCCTGCCCGCCGTCGAGGAGATACAGTTCAAAGTCCGACACGGTTCCAGGCATGAACGAGCGATGCTGGACCAGATAAGGAACATCCGGCAGGATCCGCCCCGATAGATCGAAATCATGGTTCTTCGAGAATTTGACCCCCGGTCGGATGCACGGGAAGGTGCGGCAACAATCGGGATTATCAGTGGGGTAAAACAGGCAGTAATTGAAATCGTTGCCGAAATAGCTTTGGGCAAGCCGATGCATCAGGTGATGTCCACTGCGTGGCCAGCTTATGCCGGCGACGTATCTGATTTTCACTTTGGATGATCCCCGAGTCTGCCCTCTTTTGATATCGATCTAGCTAGCTGGCGAACCCGGAGAAGTCTACCGACTTTGACGGGTACCTCCTGACATTAGGACCATTGTCCGGTGGAATTGGCCAAGCTTGGGCCAGCACCCCAACATTCGAAGAAGCTGATCCGGCGCGATCTCCAAACCGCCCGTCCGCCCTGTCGAGAAAGTCAGCCGGCCTGGCGGAGCATCCGAGGTTCATTGCCGTTGATTTCCAGACGCTTCCTGCGACTATCGGCATATGCGCTTGCGGCAGATGAAGGTCGAAACAATGCAATACGACTATTCCGATCACGTCTTCGTCGACCTCGTGCCTGAGCAGTTTGGTCCGCTGGACACCACCGTGGCGCGATATCGTGGGCTTGTCGCCACCGCCTTTCGCTATCGATCCGGCGTTGCCGGTCTTCGCATCAGCAATGCGAAGGGTGAAATCGTCATGCTGCCGTTCCAGGGGCAGCAGATTTGGGACGCAACGTTTCTCAACCGCTCGCTTACCATGCGTTCGATGTTCGACGAGCCGGTCGCGACCCGGGACTATCTCTCCAACTATGGCGCGTTTTTCCTTCACTGTGGCGCCACTGCGATGGGGAATCCGGGTCCCGACGACCACCATCCGTTGCATGGCGACCTGCCCAATGCACCCTATGGCGATGTCCAGCTGATCATCGGGGACAATGCCGAAGGGCCGTTCATGGCCTTGACCGGACGCTGCCGGCAGACCGTCGCCTTCAGCCACGACTATGTGATGCAACCGACCGTGCGGCTGCAGCGCGACGCCACGAGCGTTGCTCTCGACATCGCCATCACCAATCTGAAACGCACAGCCATGGAGCTGATGTATCTGGCGCACATCAATTTCAGACCGGCGGATGACGGCCGTCTGGTCGACAGCGTGGTCGATGATTGCGCGGACATCGTCGTGCGCCAGGTGCTGCCACCCTTTTTCAAGCCAAGCGAAAGCTACCTTGCCTATCGCGACGCCATTGTCGCCGATCCGTCGCGCCATCGCACACTGAGCAAGGGCGAGCCGATCGACCCCGAACTCGTGCTGACGATGAAAGCCAAGGCGGACGCCGAAGGCTGGGCGCACGCCTTGCAGGTGCATCCGGACCAGACGGCGGATTTCGTCAGCTTTCGTCCATCCGAGCTCAACTATGCCGTTCGCTGGATCACGCGCGGCGCCGACCAGGATGCACTCGGCCTCGTGCTGCCTGCGACCGCCGAGCCCGATGGCTATCTCGCGGCCAAGGAAAGGGGCCGCTTGGTTTGCGTCGCTCCGGGCGAAACATTCCACTGCGGCTTGCGCTTTGGCGCGATGATCGCTGAGGAGGCCGCAAGGCAGGAACAGTTGATTTCAGAGATTCGGGCCGGGGTCGCCTAGCGTTCATCACTCACCGCGAACGCCGCCTGCACCGCGCGGTTGACCGTCACCGGCAGGATCGACATGTGGTTTTCGCCTGCATGCAGCTCGAAGCTCGCGCGCACCCCGGGCAGCGCACCAAGGCGCTCCGCTATCGACCGCGCGAATTCATCGGTGCGTGTCAGCTTCTTCTGCTCGATGCGTTTTTCCTCGTCCTGCGCTCCGATCTGGAACGGCGCCAGCTTCTCGGTCTCGTATTCGCCTGCCGACAGGATCACATCCACCGTCAGGCCATCGGGGACAGAAGCCTCGAAAGTTTCGAGAAGACGGTCGATGGCGCGGTCTTCCCAATAGATGGCGGGGCTGGCGGCGATGAAGGTGCGGAACGACAGCGGGCGGGTGAACAGAGCGTAGAGTGCGAACAGGCCGCCGAAGGAATGGCCATAAAGCGCCTGACGCTTCTCATCGATCCTAGCCCGGCTGGCGACCCATGGCTTCAGCTCATCCTCGATGAAGGCCAGAAAATCCCCTGCACCGCCGGTCCTGACCTCAGGCGTGCCCTCGTAGAAGGGCGGATAGGTCTTGCCCGGCGGCGGGCCAAGGTCCCAGGAACGGCGCAGCGGGTTATAGGCGCCCGCGACGGGATAGCCGATGGCAACGATGACACCCCAGCCGACATTGGTGCCCAGGGGATAGAAGGCCTGCGCGCGTATGGCATCAACCGCCGTGCCGATGACGGCGTTGCCGTCGGTCATGTAGAGCACAGGCCAGCCGGCGTCGGGCGCCGGCCCTGACGGCACATGGATGAAGACCCGCCAAGGGGCGCCACCCGCGCTGGAACCAAGATCGTGGACGGTGGTGTCGGCGATCGAGGCTGGCGTCGACTCGGACATGATTATCTCCACAGGGACAAAAAAGTCAGCGGCGGCGCAAGAGCCACATCAGCACCAGGCCGCCGATCAGCGTGGCGACGAGGCCGGCCGGGATCTGGCGCGGAAAGATGGCGGTGCGGCCGAGCCAGTCGGCGCAGACCATGATCAGCGCGCCCACGAGCACCGCGCCGATGGCTTGCGGCAGCGCGCGCGATAGACCGAGGCGGCGGGCAAGGTGCGGCGCCATCAGGCCGATGAAGGTCAGCGGCCCGACCACAAGCGTCGAGGCGGCGGTGAGTGCGGCGACCATCAACAGCACCAGAAGCCGCGTTGTCCGTAGACTGACGCCGAGGCTTTGCACCGCAGCGGAGCCGAGCGGCAGCATGTCCAGCCAGCGCATCAAGAGTGGCGCTACCAAGAACAGGCAAATGGCGATCAACGAGGTGAAGAACGCCGAACCCGCGTCGACGCCATAGGTCGAGCCGGTGAGCCAGTTGAGCAGCAGCATGGCGCGTGGGTCGCCGGTGGCGGTCAGCACCAGGATCAGCGCGTCGAACAAAGCGGTCAGAGCGACGCCCGCCAGCAGCAGCCGCTCCGGCGCATAGGCGGCACGGCGGCCGATCGCCAGCGTCACCATCAAAGCGGCGAAGGCACCGATGGTGGCGGCCGCGGTCTGCGTCGGACGGCCGGCATCTGAAAGCGAAAACAGCGCCACCATCATGCCGAGCGCGGCGCCGGCGCTGATGCCGAGCACTTCGGGGCTGGCCATCGGATTGCCGGTCAGCCGCTGCATCATCAGGCCGGCCAGCGCCAGCATGGCGCCGGCGGCCAGCGCGGCGGACACTCGGGGCAGTCGCCAAGACAACAAGGGTTGCAGCTGGTCGCTGGAGGCGAATGTCCAACCATGTGGCCCCGGCGCATAAAGCAAGGCCAGCCCAAGCAGCAGAAGCAGGAGGCCGCCGTTCGCCGCCAGCACGAGGCCGGTATGACGGGCGCGCGGCAGGTGCTGCGACCCGAGTGCCGGCGTTTCCAGGCCGAGCGCCAGGCGCGGCAGCAGCCAGAGCAACAGCGGTGCGCCGAGAAGCGCTGTCATCGCGCCGGTCGGCAGCAGATCGCCCTGCGGTCCGGTCGCGACCTGCACGCCCTGATCGGCCGCCCACAGCAAGCCGCCGCCGATGAGCGGCGCCATCACCAGTTGCTGGCCGAGCCGGCGGGCGCCGCCGATGCGGGCGAGCGTCGCGGCGGCGAGGCCGACGAAGCCAATGACGCCGACAGCGGCAACGACAAAGGCAATCAGCGCGACCGCCGCCGCCAGTCCGGCAAAGCGATAGGCACCGAGCGGGACGCCCAGGCTGCGCGCGCCTTCATCGTCGAGGCCAAGCAAGGTCAGCGGCCGCACCATCAGGCCGATCAGCAGCGCGGCGGCACCCAGGCGGGGCAAGAGCCACAGCGTCGTCGACCAGTCCTGCTGGCCGAGCGAGCCGGCGCCCCAGATGAACAGGCTGGCCAGCCACTCATGCCGCAGCACCACCAGGGCAGCACCAATAGCGCCGGCGTAGAGGCTGACGACGAGCCCCGCGAGCACCACCGAGAGTGGCGACAGGCCCTTGTGCCAGGACAGCGCGAAGACGGCGGCGAGAGCCGTGAAGGCGCCGGCAAGCGCCACCCATTCGCGGCCGAAGGCAAGCAGCGACGGCGCAAGCAGCGTCGCCAGCGCCAGCGCCAGATGGGCGCCGGCCGAGACGCCGACGGTTTCGGGAGAGGCGAGCGGGTTGCGCAGGACCTGTTGCAGCACCGTCCCGGCCAATCCGAGGGCCGCGCCGCAGAGAAGGCTGACGGCGAGCCTGGGCAGGAAGGCGTAATGGACGAGCACCTGCCGCATGTCGTCTATATCGGGGCTGGCGAGCGCATCGAGCCAGAGCGCCGGCGGCAATTGCACGACGAGGTTGGAGAGGGTCGCTGCCGCTGCAGCGCCAAGAAGCACGACGCAAAGCAGAATCGCACCCAGGGGATATCTGTCTGAAATGCGAGGTGCCGACGCACGACTGGAGACGAGGCTGGTGTCGTCGGACAAGATTGCTTGCTGCTCAGCCACCGGCGTGCTCCGCCGTCAGCGCCGCGGCCAGCAGCCGGGCAAAGCGGCTCGCCGAAGGCAGCGCGCCGAACATCAGCGCTGGGGCAAGGCGCATGATCGAGTGGTTGCGCACGAAAGGCATGGCGTTCCAGACCGGGCTTTCGGTCAGCGTACCGGTTGCCCCTTCGGGCAAGGGTTCGAGATAGGCAAGACGCGCATCGCTTGACGTCGCCAGGCCGTCGATGCCGACGGTTGCAAATCCCCAGTAATTTGTCTCGCCAGTCCAGGCGTTGCGGATGCCGATGCGGTCGAAAACCGCCTGAAACAGGCTCTTTTCGCCATAGATGCGCACATTGCGCGGGTCGAGGAAGTTGACGACGTAGATCGGCCGCGCCGAAAGCGGTTCCAGCTGCTGCCTGACCTCGGAGAAATAGGCCTCCGTCGCTGCGATCAGTGCTTCGCCTTCGATTTCCTTGCCGACAAGTGCTGCCAGTTGGCGGGTCGCCGCGATCGCGCGCCGATAAGGCTGGCCATCCGGCGTGTAGATGCCGATCGTCGTCACCGGCGCCACGCGTTCGAGCAGCGGCTTGATGCCGTCGAGATAGGGAGTGGAGAGGATGATGTCGGGGCGAAGCTGCTGCAGGAATTCGAGATTTGGCTCCAGTATTGTGCCGATATCGGCAACCTGCGGCGGCAGTGGCGGCTCGACCACCCACTTCTCCCAGATTTCGCGGTCGGCGACGGCGATTGGCGTAACGCCGAGCGTGAGCAAGGTCTCCGCCAGCCCGTCGTCGAGGCAGACGATACGCAGCGGTTTAGCCGCGGCCGCCCGTGGCATGAGTGCGGCCAAGGGCAATCCAAACAGCGCGACCGCGCCGCGCCGGGTTATCCAGCCGCGTGCGCGATTGGCCGTCCTGCCGGGCCGGTTTTCCTGGTCTGTTTCCAATTTGGCGTGCCTGTCTGGAACTCTGGCCTCGAGCGGCCCATGCCGGTTGACTATGAAACATGACTTTCATAGTCAACATTAAAGACCACCAGGAGTGAACAATCCAGCGGTCGCATGTCGGATGCTGCGACTCCCCGCCGCAGTCGCGCAGCGCATGCCGGCGCCGAATTGATCGGCGGCATCATCTTTTCCCCGAACTCGGTCCATATGGAATGATATGGCGGCGTGCCATCCGAATGCGGACGCGTGTTGCATCCAAGCCAGGCGCCCGAAAAATCGGTGACAAGTGCCGCCGGAACGTGTTGAAGACGACCGTCAACACAGAGAGGGACGTGCGATCGGGTTGCACTCGGCAAGTGTTGATGGTTTGTTGCCCGTCAGCGGAGAACGAGTGATGCGAGAATCCATCGGTCAAGACGAATATGGGTCGGCGAATCCCTTCGATCCGGACGACCTGCCCAATCTGAACGCGATCGGGCCAGCCATGGGCGGCGGCAACGACTTCGAGAAGTATGCGGTAGCTGTGATCATCGTGTTCGGCGCGCTGATCATTGGCGGGCTGATGGCCGCGTCGATGACCTTCGGCCATCGCAACGGGTTCCTCTTCGCGCTTGGCGGCGCCACCTCGGCCTGGATCTCCGGAAACGCGCTCCTGCTCGACCGGCCGCGCATCTACGCGCTGTTCGTCGGCATCGCCGCCCTGATGCTGATTGCATCGACCATCACGCTGGTGACCTGACGGCCCTTGCCGGGCCGCGACCCAGAACCTCTCCGAGAGTCCAGACCGATATCAATATCCGAGCGCTTCGCCCGATGCCGCTCGGCTGTCGATGGCGCCATTGTAGCGGGCGCCGCCGCCCTTCTCGATTTCCGCCAGGCTATTGCCGCCGACGAGGATGCCGGCCGCCTGGCCCCAGGTCTGGTCACCGAGATCAAGATGATAACCCATGCCGGCCAGCAGTTTTTCGGTGTCCGGCGACAGGCCGAACGGCTCGACATAGACCGTGTCAGGGAGCCATTGATGGTGGATGCGCGGCGCGTCGATCGCTTCCTGGATATTCATGCCGTGGTCGATGACATTGACGATGGCTTCCAGCGTAATGGTGATGATGCGCGAGCCGCCCGGGCTGCCGATGACCATGAACGGCTTGCCATCCCTGGCGACGATGGTCGGGCTCATCGATGACAGCGGCGTCTTCTTCGGCTGGATGGCGTTGGCCTCGCCCTGGACCAGACCGTAGAGGTTGGGCACGCCGGGCTTCTGGGTGAAATCGTCCATCTCGTTGTTGAGCAGGATGCCAGTGCCGTCGGCGACCACGCCGGCGCCGAAGGAGCCATTCAGCGTGTAGGTGACCGCAACCGCGTTGCCGTCCTTGTCGATGATCGAATAATGCGTCGTCTCCTTCGACTCGCCAAAACCCTTCGGCATCAAATCCTGCGAGACGCCGGCCCGGAACGGGTCGATCTTGTCGCGAATATCCTTGGCGTAGGCCTTGTCCAGCAGCTTCGAGACCGGATTGTCGATGAAATCGGGATCGCCGAGCGCCGAATTGCGGTCGACATAGGCGTAGCGCATCGCTTCGACCATGACATGCACCGTCTCGGCCGACCCGGCGCCGAGATAGGATAAGGGATAGCCTTCGAGCACGTTGAGGATTTCGCAGATGATGACGCCGCCGGAACTCGGCGGCGGCGAAGACGTGATCTCGTAGCCGCGATAGGAGCAGGTCACGGGTTTCAGTTCGCGCACCGCATATTGTTCGAAATCCTGTTTGGCCAGGATGCCGCCCTTGGCGCCGCTCGCCTTGACGATGGCGTCGGCGATGGCGCCTTTGTAGAAGGCATCGGCGCCTTTTTCAGAGATGGCCGAGAGCGAGGCGGCAAGGTCAGGCTGGGTAAGCCGCTCGCCGATGCCATAGGGCTGGCCGTCGGGCTTGAGGAAGGTTGCGGCCGCGGCCGGGTCTTTCGCCAGCCGGTCCGCGCTGCCCGCAAAAGAAGCGGCATCGCCCTGATTGAGGATGAACCCATCCTTGGCATAGGCGATTGCCGGCGCCATCAGATCTTGCCGAGAGAGCGTGCCGTATTTCTCGCGCGCCATCTCGAAACCGGCCACCGAACCCGGCACGCCGACGGCGAGATAGCCGTCCAGGCTGGCGCCCTTCACCGGATTGCTGTCCTTGTCGAGATACATGGTCTTGGTGGCGGCCAGCGGCGCGCGCTCGCGAAAGTCTAGAAAAGTCGATTTGCCATCGGCGAAACGGATGGTCATGAAGCCGCCGCCGCCGATATTGCCGGCATTGGGATAGACGACGGCCAGCGCATAGCCGACGGCGACCGCCGCATCGACGGCGTTGCCGCCCTTCTTCAGCACCTCGACACCGACTTCCGAAGCCAGATGCTGGGCCGTCACCACCATGCCGTGCTCGCCCTTGGCCGGCGCGGGTGACGCGGCAAAGGCACTCGTCAATGGCGCCAGGGCGAAGGTGATGGAAAGACTGGCGGCGATCAATATCCGACGGGTGAGGTGCATGGCGGGTTCTCTTGGCGGGGATGCCTAGAAGACCGTGTTGGATTGATCGAGTCCACTGACAATTGAAGGAGCTTGAGAAAGAGCCCCCCTCACCCGGATTGCCAACCGAATTGCGAAGAACAATTCGGGGCAATCCGACCTCTCCCCGAGGGGAGAGGAGGTTGTCAGTGCCGGCGCAAGTCTCTTCTCCCCATCGGGGAGAAGGTGGCCGCGGAGCGGCCGGATGAGGGGGACTGGCTCGGCCTAGACAATCCCACCAGAACCGCCGGCGACAGCCGGGCGTTCGGCCGCGACCTTGGCGCGGTAGCCCGCAGCCCGGTAGGCGGCGACGGGATCGATGGCGCCGCCGGTGTTCAGCCGCGCCATGGCGAGAATCGGCTCAACATCGGTGCGGTAGGCGCTTTTTAGCGTCTGCGTTGCCATCAGTGCGTCATTGCCATCCTGGAAACCTTCGAGCGCCTTGCGGTCGACCAGCAGGGCCTGCGCATAGGCGCGCTGCACCTCGACCGCCGACAGCATCAGGCTTTCGATCGGATCGGTGACGTTGTGGCTCTGGTCGAGCATGTGGGCGGGATCGAAACCCTCGGCACCGGACAGCTCGGCATCGACCAGCTCGTTGAAGACGAGGAACAGTCGGTAGGGGTCGATCGACCCGGCGTCGAGATCGTCGTCGCCATATTTCGAATCGTTGAAATGGAAGCCGCCGAGTTTTTTGAACTGGATCAGCCGCGACACGATCATCTCGATGTTGACGTTGGGAGCGTGGTGACCAAGGTCGACCAGGCAGAACGCCTTGTCGCCCAACTCCTTGGCTATGAGGTAGTTGGTACCCCAGTCCTGCACGACGGTGGAATAGAAGGCCGGCTCGTACATCTTGTGCTCGGTGAACAGCTTCCAGTCCGCCGGCAGTCCGGCATAGACCTCTTTCATGGCGTCGAGATAGCGCTCGAAGGCTTTGGCGAAATTGACCTGGCCGGGAAAATTCGAACCGTCGCCGATCCACACTGTCAGCGCCTTCGAGCCAAGCGTCTTGCCGATCTCGATGCATTCGAGATTGTGCTCGACCGCTTGCCGGCGCGTGCCGGCGTCGGCATGCGACAGCGAGCCGAATTTGTAGGAGAGTTTCTGGTCCCTGGCATCCGAGAAGGTATTGGAATTCATGGCGTCGAAGCCGAGACCGAAGCGCGAGGCGGCCTGCTTCAGCCGGTTCGGGTCGGCCTTGTCCCACGGAATGTGAAGCGAAACAGTCGGCGTCGCCTGCGTTAATTGGCTGATGACGGCGCAATCCTCGATCTTGTCAAAGATGTCGCGCGGCTCGCCGGCGCCGGGAAAGCGGGCAAAGCGGGTGCCGCCGGTGCCGACGCCCCAGGACGGGATGGCCACGGCGAATTTCTCGACCTTGTCGCGGATAGCGTCGATGGCAATGCCGCGGCGGTCGAGGCGTTCGCCGAGCGAGGCGTAGTCACGATCGAGGTTGGGTTTGCGGGCGGCGTTGTGGCTGGCGACGAGGTCGGCCGAGATGATGGTTTCGGACAAACTGCTATTCCTCCCAAATGCGTTGCATCAGCGCTGCCCCTCATCCGGCCCTTCGGGCCACCTCTCCCCGTATAGTGACGGGGAGAAGGGAAGCGCTCGGCGTCAGCTCAGCGCGTAAAGCTCTGCGCGTTGCCGGCGTCGACGTTGATGATGTTTCCGGTCGATTTGGCCGACATGTCGGAGGCGAAGAAATAGATCGCTTCGGCAATGTCTTCCGGAAACACCGAGCGCTTCAGCATCGAGCGCGAGCGGTAGTGCTCTTCGAGGTCGTCGGTCGACATCTTGTAGGCGGCGGCGCGCTGTTCCTTCCACTCGCCGGTCCAGATCTTCGAGCCGCGTAGCACCGCGTCCGGATTGACGACGTTGACCCTGATCTGGGCTTCCGCACCCTCCAGCGCCAGGCAGCGGGCGAGATGGATTTCGGCAGCCTTGGCGGTGCAATAGGCTGCGGCATTGGGCGATGCGGCAAGTCCGTTCTTGGAAGCAACGAAGACGACGTTGCCGCCGATCTTCTGCACCCGAAACAGCCGGAACGCTTCCCGCGAGACCAGGAAATAGCCGGTCGAGAGGATGTCCATGTTCTTGTTCCACAGCGCCAGCGTGGTTTCCTCGATTGGCGCCGAAGAGGCGAGGCCCGCGTTGGAGACCAGAATATCGATGCCGCCGAACTCGACCGCCGTCTCGGCAAAACCGGCGACGACCTGATCCTCCGATGTGACGTTGATCAGCACCGGCCGGACGAAATCCTTGCCGTAGGCTTTTGCCAGCTCGTCATTGGCGCTGGCGAGCGCTGTTTCGTCGATGTCGGCCAGCACGACGCAGGCGCCTTCGCGCAGCAGGCGGTTGGCGGTCGCGCGGCCTATGCCGCCGGCACCACCGGTGACCAGGGCGATCTGGCCGGCAAGCGACTTCGGCTTCGGCATGCGCTGGAGCTTCAAATCCTCGAGCAGCCAGTATTCGATGTCGAAGGCTTCCTGCGCGGGCAAGCCGACATAGGACGAGACGGTCGAGGCGCCGCGCATGACGTTGATGGCGTTGACGTAGAACTCACCCGAGATGCGGGCGGTGGCCTTGTCGCCGGCAAAGGTGAACATGCCGACGCCGGGCATCAGGTAGACCACGGCGTTGGTATCTCGGATGGCCGGCGAATCCGGATGCTTGCAGCTGTCGTAGTAGGCCTGGTATCCGACACGATAGGTGGCAACATCGTCGGCGAGGCTGGCGATCACCGCATCGACATCGGGCTTGGCCGGATCGAACTCGATGACCAGCGGGCGGATCTTGGTGCGCAGGAAATGGTCGGGGCAGGAGGTGCCGAGCGCCGCCAGCGGGCGCAAATCCCTGGAATTGACGAATTCGAGGACGGCGGCGGAATCGTCGAAATGGCCGAGCTTGTGGCTCTTTTCGGAGATCAGGCCACGAATCCTGGGCATCAGTTTCGCCGCGATGGCGCGGCGTTCAGCGGCGTCGAGCGACTTGACCGCTTCGCCGCCGAATATAGCGAGGCCTTCGGAGCGACGCTCGAACCACTCGATCGCCTGGTTGATCACCGAGATCGTCGTCTCGTAGCATTCCTTGGGCGTATCGCCCCAGGTGAACAGGCCGTGGCTTTCCAGGATGACGCCCTTGGCGTCGGGATGTTCGAGGCAGAATTTCTCCAGCCACAGGCCGAGTTCGAAGCCCGGCCGCTTCCACGCCAGCCAGCCTATGGCATCGCCGAAGATCTCCTTGGTCAGCGCCCTGGAATCCTTCGCCGCGGCAATCGCGATGATGGCGTCGGGGTGCATGTGATCGACGAAAGGCTTCGGCACATAGGCGTGCAGCGGCGTATCGATCGAGGCCGCGCGCGGATTGAGGTTAAAAGTGCAGTGCGGCAGGAAGCCGACCATCTCGTCCTCATGCTCAACGCCGCGATAAAGGCCTTTCAGCGCGCGCAATTTGTCCATGTAAAGCGTGGCGAAACCATCAAGCTTGATCGAGGCGCTGTCGCCGCCGGAGCCCTTGACCCACAGCACCTCGACGGTCTCGCCGCTGAGCGGATCCTTCTGCCATATCTTGGAAGAAGTGTTGCCGCCGCCATAATTGGTGACGCGCTTGTCGGAGCCGAGCGTGTTCGAGCGATAGACCAGAAGCTCGGGGTCGCTCATCCCCTTGGCTTTCGCATCATCCCACAGATTGGCAAGGCGCGAGCCGGAGCGCTTGTCGAGCATATGTATCCTCCCTGGGACGCAAAAAGCGGCAGTCCATTTTCTCGGGAATGTCTACGCAAGCAGAGCTGATGTCAATCACAAACGATCAAGATCGATCATATTGCACTGCACAATGAAATTATTTGATCGGAAATGATTGACACTGCTCGTTTTGAGTGCCTAGATGGCCAGGCAGGGAGGAACCATGCACGAAAAAGAGCGCCACAGGATCATTCTGTCCGCCGTCCAGGAAAAACCTGTGGTGACGGTGCAGGAGATGGTCGACCTGACGGAGTCCTCCGAGGCGACGATCCGGCGCGATATCGCGGCTCTTCACGTGCAAAAGCGCCTGCGCCGGGTGCGCGGCGGCGCCGAGGCAATCTCGCCGCCACAGTTCATCGGCCTGGCCGGCCGGCCCTTCTCCGTCAACGAAACGATCAACGCTTCGCAGAAGCGGGCGATTGCACGAGAAGCGGTCGAGCTTTGTGGGGATGGCGAGCCGATCATCATCAATGGCGGCACCACCACCTTCCAGATGGTGCATTTCCTGACCGGCCGCCGCATGCCGATCTTCACCAATTCGTTCCCGATCGCCGAGCATCTGCTCAAACACTCCAAGAACACGGTGATGCTGTCGGGCGGCACGATCTATCGTGAGCAGAACATCATCCTGTCGCCCTTCGACAATGACGTGACGCGCAATTTCTATGCGCGCCGCATGTTCATGGGCGCTCAGGGGCTGGGGCCACTCGGGCTGATGGAAGGCGATCCGCTGCTGATCCAGGCTGAGCAGAAACTGATCGACCAGGCTGACGAGCTGGTGGTGCTGGTCGACTCCTCGAAATTCCGCAAGCGCTCCAGCCTGATCCTGTGCGGCCTGTCGCGCATTGCCACCGTCATCACTGACGACGGCATCGAGGATCGCGAAGCCAAGATGTTGGAGACCGCAGGCGTGACGCTGATCGTCGCCCGCAAGTCGGCAAAGGAAGAATCTTCACTGCAGGCCTGAGGCACCCTCACGCCCGCAGCGACGATGGAATGCAACGCTCAAGGGAGGATATTCGATGAGCTTTCTGAAGAAATTGATGGTTACGGCGGCCTTTTCTGCCGCCATGTTCGTGAACGCCGCCTATGCCGAAAACGTCAAGATCGCACTGGTGGTGAAGTCGCTCGGCAACGGCTTCTTCGACGCCGCCAACAAGGGCGCCGAAGAGGCGGCCAAGGAACTCGGCGATGTCGACATCATCTACACCGGCCCAACCAAGGCGACCGCCGAAGCGCAGATCGAAGTGGTCAATTCGCTGATTGCCCAGAAGGTCAACGCCATCGCCATTTCCGCCAATGACGCCGACGCGCTGGTGCCGGTGCTGAAGAAGGCCATGGAGCGCGGCATCACCGTCATCTCCTGGGATTCGGGCGTCGCCAAGGAAGGCCGCCAGCTTCACCTCAACCCGTCCGACACCGGCCTGATCGGCGAGACCATCATCAAGCTTGCCGCCGACTATCTGCCTGAGGGCGGCGACGTCGCCATCCTGTCGGCGTCCTCGACCGCGACCAACCAGAACGCCTGGATCGACGCGGCCAAGAAAATCCTGCCGGAGAAGTTTCCGAAGATCAAACTGGTCGCCACCGTCTATGGCGATGACGACTCGGCCAAGAGCACCGACGAAGCCAAGGGCCTGTTGAAGTCTTACCCGAACCTCAAGGCGATCATCGCGCCGACCACCGTCGGCGTCGTTGCCGCCGCCCAGGTCGTCACCGACGAGAACCTGATCGGCAAGGTCAATGTCACCGGCCTCGCGCTGCCGTCCGAGTTCAAGAAGTTCATCGACAACGGTGCTTCACAGGCCGTGGCTCTTTGGAACCCGATCGACCTCGGCTACTCCGCCGTCTACCTCGCCCATGACCTGGCGGTGAAGAAGGAAGAGGCCAAGCCCGGTGCGACGCTGTCGATCGGCCGCGTCGGCAAGGTTACGCTCGACGACAGCAATTCGGCTGCGATGGCTCCGCCCTTCCAGTTCGACAAGTCGAACATCGAGAAGTTCTCCAAGATCTATTGATCTGAAGCCACTTCACGCTGTCGCGGCGGGGCTCACGTCCCGCCGCGGCTTTAAACGGACCTTAGTTTCAGGGCTTGATACGGATATGGACACGACAGCCCAGCACGGCACGGCAAAGGAGGAGAGGCCTCTGGCCTCCACACCACGCCTGACGCTGTCCGGCGTCTCCAAGAGCTTTCCCGGCGTGCGGGCGCTGCACAATGTCAGCCTGTCGCTCTATCCCGGCGAAGTGACGGCGTTGATCGGCGAAAACGGCGCCGGCAAGTCGACGCTGGTCAAGATCATGACCGGCATCTACCAGCCCGACGCCGGCACGATCAGCATTGACGGCCAGGCCGTGACACTGCCCAGCGCGCATGCCGCCTTCGGCCATGGCGTCACTGCCATCCATCAGGAAACCGTGCTGTTCGACGATTTGAGCGTCGCCGAAAACATCTTTCTCGGCCATGCGCCGCGCTCGCGTTTCGGCACCATCGACTGGCGCACGATGCGCAAAAATGCACGTGAAGTGCTGGACACCATGCATGCCGGCCATATCGACGCCGACGCACGACTGAAGGACCTCGGCATCGCCAACAAGCACCTGGTCGCGGTGGCGCGGGCCATGTCGATCGACGCGCAGATCGTCATCATGGACGAGCCGACGGCAGCCCTTTCGATGAAGGAGATCGAGGAGCTCTTTTTGCTCATTGAGTTCCTCAAGAGCGAAGGCAAGGCGATCCTGTTCATCAGCCACAAGTTCGACGAGATCTACCGCATCGCCGACCGCTACACCGTGTTCCGCGACGGCGAGATGGTCGGCGAAGGCCTGATCAAGGACGCCAGCCAGAGCCAGATCGTGCGCATGATGGTCGGCCGCTCCGTCGACCACATCTTCCCGCAGCGCAAGGCCGAGATCGGCGCCCCGGTGCTGTCCGTCTCCGGCCTGTCGCACCCGACCGAATTCAACGACATAGGCTTCGAACTGCATAAGGGCGAAATCCTCGGCTTCTATGGCCTTGTCGGTGCCGGGCGCAGCGAGGTGATGCAGGCGATCTCAGGCATCACCCGTACGTCAGTCGGCACCATCACGCTAGACGGCAAGATGATCGCGCCCAAATCGGCGGCGGATTCGATCGAGGCCGGTATCGTCTACGTGCCGGAAGAGCGCGGCAAGCAAGGCGTGGTGATCGGTCTGCCGATCTTCCAGAATGTCTCGCTGCCTTCGCTCAAGCGCACGTCCAAGTCAGGCCTGCTGCGACTGTCGGAGGAGTTTGCACTTGCCCGCTCCTACACCGAGCGGTTGGACCTCAGGGCGTCCTCGCTCAGCCAGGATGTCGGCACACTGTCGGGCGGCAACCAGCAGAAGATCGTCATCGCCAAATGGCTGGCAACCGCACCCAAGGTGATCATCCTGGACGAACCGACCAAGGGCATCGATATCGGCTCCAAGGCCGCCGTGCACGGCTTCATGGCCGAACTCGTAGCTCAAGGCCTGTCGGTGATCATGGTGTCGTCGGAACTGCCGGAGATTCTCGGCATGTCCGACCGCGTCGTCGTCATGCGCGAAGGCCTTGTCGCGGCCGTCTATGACAATACGGGACTGGACGCCGAGACGCTGGTCCGCACGGCAGCGGGGATCGCGGCATGAAGGCTCTTCTGAAGTATCGCGAAATCTGGCTGGCTGCGGCGATCATCGTTTTGATCGGGCTGATCTCGACCCGTTTCCCGGCCTTCGCCGACCCGGGCAATCTGCGCCAGGTGTTCAACGACACCTCGATCCTGATGATCCTGGCGCTTGGCCAGATGGTGGTCATCCTGACGCGGTCGATCGACCTGTCGATGGCGTCCAATCTCTGCTTCACCGGCATGGTGGTGGCGATGCTGAACGCAGCGCATCCGGCGATCCCGATCCCGCTGCTAATCGTCATCGCGCTCGCCGTCGGCCTGGTGCTGGGCGCCATCAATGGCCTCCTGGTGTGGCGGCTGAACATTCCATCGATCGTGGTCACTTTGGGCACGCTGACCATCTATCGCGGCGCCACTTTCGTTCTGTCAGGCGGGGCCTGGGTCAATGCCGACAAGATGAGCCCTGAATTCATCGGCTTCCAGCGCGCGGCCTTCCTTGGCATTCCGGTGTTGTCGTGGATCGCGATCCTGGTCATCGCGTCGTTCTTCGTGCTGATGACGCGCACGGCGCTCGGCCGCTCGATCTATGCCATCGGCGTCAATCCGACGGCCTCGGTCTATACCGGCATCGATGTCGGCCGGACCAAATTCATCGTCTTCTGCATCTCCGGCATGATCGGCGGGCTTGCCGGTTATCTCTGGATCTCGCGCTACGTGATCGCGTCGGTCGAGGTCGCCAACGGCTATGAGCTCAACATCATCGCCGCCTGCGTCATCGGCGGCATTTCGATCGCGGGCGGAATCGGCTCGGTCGGCGGCGCGGTGCTCGGCGCCCTGTTCCTCGGCATCATTTCCAACGCACTGCCGGTGATCAACATCTCGCCCTTCTGGCAGATGGCGATTTCGGGCAGCGCCATCATCCTGGCCGTCGTGCTCAATGCGCGCGGCGAACGCCAGCAGGGCCGTATCATCCTGCGAAAAGTGGAGGCGGCATGACCGACGTCCCTGCCCCGCGCCACATTCCCGACCGGCTCGACAAACCGTTCCGCTCGGCGATCTTTTCCTGGGAGGCGCTGCTGGTCGTGGTGGCCGTCGCCATCTTCGCCATCAACAGCTTTGCTTCACCCTATTTCCTCGACCCCTATTCGCTGTCGGACCTGACCTTCAACTTCACCGAGA
The DNA here is from genome assembly GCF_056402995.1 of Mesorhizobium sp. P3_A8. NCBI lineage: Bacteria > Pseudomonadati > Pseudomonadota > Alphaproteobacteria > Hyphomicrobiales > Phyllobacteriaceae > Mesorhizobium > Mesorhizobium sp. P3_A8. The sequence continues at coordinate 40,981 of NZ_JBFUGI010000021.1, forward strand.
AGGGCCTGATCGCCTTCGCCATGGCGCTGCTGATCATTTCGGGCGAGATCGACCTCTCGGTCGCCGCCATCATCGCGCTGGCCTCGACGATGATGGGCATGGCGGTGCAGGCCGGCGCCGGAACACCGGTCCTCGTGCTGATCGGCATCGTCGTCGGTCTCGGCTGCGGCGCCTTCAACGGGCTGCTGGTGACCAGGCTCGGCCTGCCCTCCATCGTCGTCACCATCGGCACGATGAGCCTGTTTCGCGGTATCGCCTTCATCATTCTCGGCGACCAGGCCTACAAGGGCTATCCCGAAAGCTTCGCCTTCTTCGGCCAGGGCTATGTCTGGTGGGTGGTGTCGTTCGAACTGGTGCTCTTCCTCATCGCGGCCGTCGTCTACTGGTTCCTGCTGCATCGCACGAGTTTTGGCCGCCGTGTCTTTGCCATCGGCAACAACCCGATAGCTGCGCAGTTTTCGGGCGTGCGCGTCGGCCGTATCAAATTCATCCTGTTTTGCCTGACCGGGCTGATGTCGGGCATCGCCTCGGTGCTGATCACCTCGCGGCTCGGCTCGACAAGGCCGTCGATCGCGCAGGGTTATGAACTCGAAGTCATCACCATGGTGGTGCTCGGCGGCGTCAGCATTCTGGGTGGCGCCGGCAGTATTGTCGGCGTCGTGCTCGCCGCCTTCATCATGGGGCTGGTGACCTTTGGGCTCGGCCTGCTCAACGTGCCCGGCATTGTCATGTCGATTTTCATCGGCCTGCTGCTGATCATCGTCATCGCCCTGCCGATCGTCTGGCGGCGCCTGCGCGGGGGGCGGTGATGCCGGAGAAATATGCGTTCAAGATGAAGCTCAAGCCGGGCATGAGGGCTGAGTACAAGAAACGCCACGACGAGATCTGGCCATCGCTGGTCGCGCTGCTGAAGCAGGCCGGCGTATCCGACTATTCCATCCATCTCGACGAGGAAACCAACATCCTTTTCGGCGTGCTGTGGCGGCGCGACGACCACGGCATGGCCGACCTGCCGAAGCATCCGGTGATGCAGCGCTGGTGGGCAGATATGGCCGACATCATGGAAACGAAACCGGACAATGAGCCGGTGGCCGTGCCCCTGGAAACAATGTTCCATATGGCATGAGTGCTCTGCGCCATATCGCCGTCATCGACATCGGCAAGACCAACGCCAAGGTGGCGCTGGTCGATCTCGTTACGCTGAGCGAGGTGGCGCTACGCCGCATGGCGAATGCGCCGCTGCGGCACGCGCCCTACCCGCATCACGATGTCGAGGCGCTGTGGACGTTCATCCTCAACAGCTTGGCCAGCCTCAACCGCCAACAGCGCATCGACGCCATTTCGATCACCACCCACGGCGCAACAGGCGCGCTGGTCGATGCCACGGGTGAACTCGTTTTGCCTGTCCTCGACTATGAATTCGACGGCCCCGACAGGCTGGCTGCCGACTATGACGCGATCCGTCCGCCCTTCACTGAAACCGGCACGCCACGGCTGCCGCTCGGCCTCAATCTCGGCGCGCAGTTCTTCTGGCAGCAGAAGCGTTTTCCGGCCGAGTTCGCCAGGGCTGCCGCGATGCTGATGTACCCGCAATACTGGGCGTTGCGGCTCACAGGAGTGACCGCCAACGAAGTAACGTCGCTCGGCTGCCACACCGATCTGTGGAACCCGTGGAGTGCTGAGTTTTCGACGATGGTCGACCGTTTGGATTGGCGCGACCTGATGGCGCCGGTGCGGCCGGCCAGGGATCGCCTTGGCCCGATCCTGCCTGGGCTGGCCGCACGAACCGGCCTTGATCCGCAAACACCTGTGTTCTGCGGCCTGCATGATTCCAACGCCTCGCTGCTGCCGCATCTCCTGTCCGACGCGCCGCCCTTCTCGGTCGTCTCGACCGGCACCTGGGTGGTGTCTATGGCCGTCGGCGGCAGAGAGATTGCACTCGACGCGGCGCGCGATACGCTGGTCAATGTCAGTGCGCTAGGTGAGCCCGTGCCGTCGGCCCGTTTCATGGGTGGCCGCGAGTTTTCGCTGCTCACTGCGGACAAGCCGCAGGATTGCAGCGGCAGCGATGTGCTGGCGGTCTTGGCAGGCAAGACCTTGCTGCTGCCGTCCACCCAGCAAGGGTCAGGGCCGTTCCCGCATCATGCCGCGACGTGGCTCAATGCCGACGGCATCGACATCGGCCGGCGTTTTGCCGCCATCTCGTTCTATCTGGCGCTGATGACAGCGACCTGTCTCGATCTGATCGGCGCCGACGGCCCGACCACTGTCGAAGGGCCGTTTGCCCGCAACCGGCTGTTTGTCGGCATGTTGGCGGCAGCGACCGCCCGCAGCGTCGTCGCATCGGAGGCCGCCACCGGCACCAGCATTGGCGCGGCATTGCTGGCATCGGCGGAGGTAACGACGCACGGCAAGGGCGAAAGAATAGAGCCGCCAACCGACGCGGTCTGGGCCGAATACGTCAGCGCATGGCGCGCGGCGGTCAAAGCGCTGGGGTGATCACAGGATCCGCTTGCCGAAGGCAGACATGACGAAGTTGACCGTGTCGGTGCCGATCCGAGGCTCCAGATTCGCGGTCAGGCCAGAAACATCCATCGACAGCAGGCCGCCGGAGAGCGCGATCGCCTCCATTGCCTGATGAGTCTCGCGCACCGTCAGCCCGCCGGAGCCGGCGGCCCAGCCGGCGAATTCGGTGGCCGTCGGGGAATAGCTGACATGGAAGCCCTGGGTGCCCGAGGTGGCGATGCGGATCGCCTCGTGCATCAGGTCGCGCATGCCCATGGCGTCGATGTCGGTCATGGTGAAGGCCGACACACGCGAATCTTTCAGCACCCGCGCCTCGGCCGGGTCGGCATGGCGTAGACCGACGATGACGACATTTTCGGGCGACAGCTGCGGCTGCAGCGCGCCGGCCTTATGGTCGAGACCAAGGGTGCGCGCCAGCACCGACGCTTCCGGCAGGTCAATGCCGTCCTCATCCTCGGGCATCAGGGCGGCGATGGAATCGATCCAGATCAGGCCGAAAGAATGGGTCGCGCGCGCCGTCGCGGTCAGCGCCTTGTGAGCGACGCGACGGTCGGTGCCAACACTCAGTCGGATCAGCCCGGAGGGTGGCCGCTCGATGTCCGCCAGTTCGACGACGTCGAAATTCATCGCCTCCAGCCGCGCGCCGGTTCCCTCGCGAGCGAGGATGCCGGCGGCTTCCTGCTCGGCCGAGATCGACACCATCTTGCGGTCGGAAAAATCGGCGACGTCATGCATCGGCGCCTTCTCGACATATTCCGAGGTCATCGCCAGCAGCATGGCGCCGTAGCTCATGCGGAAGGCGACGCGGTCGCCGACGGTGGGCCGCGGATCTGCATCCTGCACGTCGAGCAGCAGGTGGTCGCTGGAGGCGCCGAGCACTCGTATCCCTTTTGCGATGGGAGTTAGCCCTTCGACCAGCACGTCTTCGCGGCCGATGTTGGCGATGGCGCGCAGCCGGTCGCCTTCGTCCGGGAAAACAGGCTGGTTGCCGAAAGCGTCGTAACCGGACTCGCCGATCGGCCGCGACGGCTTGAGCTTGACCTCGATGATATCGCTGGTCAGGCGGCAGGCATCTGGTTCGAGTTCCGGCCACGGCACATCGCGGAAGGTTTCGACGCCGCCTTGCAGGATCGCCTCGCCGACCCTGAGATTGTTGATACCGGCCGGCAGTTTGCCTTCGAGCAGCAACGTCAGCGAGGACGAAGCCCCGCCTGAGATCCAATCGAGGCTTTTGCCCGACAGGCGCTCGGTCTTGTAGGCATGAGCGACGAGTTGGCCAAGATTCTCCGGTGTCGGCATGATGGCGCCGAAGCAGCCGAGATTGGTGCCGATCCCGGCGATCCGCACGCCCTTGAACTCGAGGATCCGTTCGACGGTGGGAATCAGGTCGCTCGGCCAGATGCCTTCACGGAGATCGCCAAGGTCGATCATCAGCATGATGTCGTGGACGCGGCCCATGCGCTCGGCGATGCGCGAGATCTCGCGAATGGTGGCGAGTTCCGACTGCAGGCTGACGTCGACGGTGCGCACCACCTCCTCGACACGCGCCATGGGCGGGCTGCGCAGCAGCATGATCGGCGCGTTGATGCCGCTGTCGCGCAACCGGCGGATGTTTTCGAAACGCGATTCGGCGATGCCGGCGACACCGCCGCGCAGCATGGCGCGCGCCACTTGCGGCATGCCGCAGGTGCCCTTGGTGACACCGAACACCTTGATATCAGACAGCGCACAGCGGTCGACGATGGTGCGGGCGTTGCGCTCGATGCGGCCAAGGTCGATGGCGACTTGCGGTCCCGACATTTTTTCACTCAGGGTTTGTAGAATCTGTCCGTCAGATGCATCGTCCAGATCGTCGTCAAAACTTGTCAAACTTGGCGCGGTGACGGTCTCAATGTTGGAAACCAGAGCAATTGTGTGTGGGCACGTCTTTCGATCGGAGAGGCCGGTAACACTGGTCGTTCATCATTCCGATGGTGAGTGGCAACTGACGTGCGGCGAACATGATCACCCCGCGGACTGCGGAGATTTCGAAGTCGTCGGTTTCGGCCATTTGACCGCAAGACAGGACAATCTGGCACAGATTGGCCAGCTTGAGCGCGGATGGCTTGCTGAATGGGTGCAGGGACAATGGACTCGATGCCAGCACGACGATTAGTGCTCCCTCAGTTGACGTAGACCAATCCCTGCGGGTCGATCTCCGGCTTGCGGCCGGCAACGAGGTCGGCCAGGAATTTGCCCGAGCCGCAGGCCATGGTCCAGCCGACATGGCCGTGGCCGGTGTCGAGATAGAGGTTCTTGTAGCGCGCCTGGCCGATGACCGGCACGGAGTTCGGCATCATCGGCCGCAGGCCGGCCCACAGTACAGCTTTCGTCTCGTCGAAGGCGCCGGGGAACAGATCCTTTCCGGTCCGGAACATGGTGGCGAAATCGCTGGGTTTGTGGGTGCGGTCGAAGCCGGTGAATTCGGCGGTCGAAGCCAGCCGCAGTCGATTGCCAAGGCGCGAATAGGCCATCAGCTGGTCCTCGTCGGCGCCACCCATGGTCGGCCCTTTGCTCTCGTCTTCCAGCGGAATGGTCGCTGTATAGCCCTTCACCGGATAGACAGGCAGGTCGATGCCACACCGGCGGCCGAGCAGGCCGCTTTCCGGCCCCATCGAAATGACCACGGCGTCACCTGTAACCGGCCCGGCCGAGGTCATCACCGCGCGCACGCGGTCGCCGTCGATATCGAGGCCTTCGACCGTGGTGTCGAACAGGAATTTGACGCCAAGCTTTTCGCGCGCATAGGCAGCGAGATTGTCGACGAAGATCCTGGAATCGCCGGTCTGGTCGATCGGCGAATAGACGCCGCCGGCGATCTTTTCCTTCACCCCGGCAAGACCCGGTTCGAGCTCGACCAGCCGGTCGCGGCCGACAATCTCGATCGGCAGGCCATGCTCGGCCAGATAGCGATAATTGTCGGTGCCGGTGTCGAGGCTGTGCTGCGAGCGGAAGAAATAGAGGATGCCTTTCTTGCGCTCGTCATAGTGGATGCCGGTGTCGGCCGAGATTGCGTTGATGCAGTCGCGCGAATAGAGCGCCAGGCGCAGTTTGACCTGGCTGTTGGCGCGCAGCCGCGCCACCGTGCACTGGCGCAGGAAGCGCAGGCTCCAGGCGAGGAAATAGGGATCGAAGCGCAGCCGCACCTTGATGCCGAGATCATGGTTGTAGAGCGCGCGCAAAAAGGTCTTCAGCGCCGCCGGCGAGGCCCAGGCGGTGGCATCGCCCGGCGACACCAGGCCGGCATTTGACTGGCTGGTGCCGCGCGCCGGCGCCGCATGGCGCTCGACCACGGTGACCTCGTGGCCATCGGCAGCCAGATAATAGGCGGCCGCCGTACCGACAACGCCGGCTCCAAGCACCACTATCTTCATGCCATCCCCCCCAAAGCTGTTCGCGGCGCAGCGCCTCCACGCTTGCCGCGAATGCCTTCCATAGCGCGTCGCCGCTTGCCTTGCGAGCCCTTGGGGAACCTGGCTCAGCCGCGCACGGAGTTCTTGCTGGTCAGGATGCGCTCCCAGGCGAGCGCGTCGGCAACGATCTGGTCGAGGTCGTCGCGTTGCGGCGTCCAGCCGAGTTCCGCCCGGGCGAGGTCCGAATTGGCGACCACGGCTGCCGCATCGCCAGGACGCCGGTCGCCCATCTTGACTTCGAAATCATGGCCGAAGGCACGCCGTACGCTGTCGATGACCTCGAGCACGGAATAGCCATGGCTGTAGCCGCAATTGGCGACGAGGCTTTGTCCCCCGGCGCGCAGCCGTTGCAGGGCCAGACGATGCGCCGCCGCAAGGTCGCTGACATGGATGTAATCACGCATGCAGGTACCGTCGGGCGTCGGATAGTCGGTGCCGAACACCTGCATGAACGGGCGCTTGCCGAGCGCAGTCTCGCAGGCGACCTTGATCAGATGGGTGGCGCCGGGCGTCGACTGGCCGGTGCGGCCCCTCGGATCGGCGCCGGCGACGTTGAAATAGCGCAGCGCGGTGTAGCGTATGGGATGCGCTGTCGCCGCGTCGCGCAGCATCCATTCGCTCATCAGCTTGGACAGGCCGTAAGGCGATTCCGGCGACAGGCGGGCATCCTCGCGCACCGGCTCCAGCCCGGCGCCGCCATACACGGCAGCGGTCGAGGAAAAGATGAAATGGGGCACGCCTTCGCGCACCGCGGTTTCAATCAGCGTGCGCGTCTTCGAGGTGTTGTTCTCGTAATAGGCGAGCGGGTCGGCGACCGATTCCGGGACCACGATGGAGCCGGCGAAATGGATGATGGCGTCGACATGATTGTCCCGGATGATCGATCCGACCAATTCCTTGTCGGCGACATCGCCGACGACGAGCTTTGCCTCCGGTGCCACCGCCCATTCGAAACCGGTGGAAAGCCGGTCGAGAACGACCACGCTTTCGCCGGCATCCAGCAATTCCCAGACCATGTGGCTGCCGATATAGCCGGCACCGCCTGTCACCAAAACCGTCATCCGCATCCTCGCATCTCAAGATTTATCGGAAACTGTCTCAAACACCGCTCTACTGGAAAGCCTGCCGCATGGCCATTAGAACCCTTGGTAACCGGCGTTCACCAAATGTGGCATCGTGCTGAAACAAAGTTGATCCACATCAAGGGAATAGGCCACGATCCGTGGTCGTTAGGAACAGGTTCGGGGCGTGGCATTTTGACCAAAACGGCCCGGTGGACGACCAATAGGGCAATGATTATGATCCCGCGCAAAATTGGGAAGCCGACATGAACTACCAGCGGTTCTTCGAAGAAGCGATCGATCAGCTCCACGCGGAGCGTCGCTATCGTGTCTTCGCCGACCTTGAGCGTATCGCAGGCAAGTTTCCGCGCGCCATATGGCGTTCGAATGGCCGTGCCGAGGAAATCACCGTCTGGTGCTCCAACGACTATCTCGGCATGGGCCAGCACCCCGATGTCATCGCCGCCTTCCAGGAAGCGGCCGGCAAGATGGGTTCGGGCGCCGGCGGCACCCGTAACATTTCCGGCACTTCCAACCCGCTGGTCGAGCTCGAGCATGAGCTTGCCGACCTGCACGGCAAGGACGCGGCACTGGTCTTCACCTCCGGCTTCGTCTCCAACGAAGCGTCGATTTCGACCATTGCGCGGCTTTTGCCGAACTGCCTGATCATCTCGGATGAACTGAACCACGCTTCGATGATCGAGGGCGTGCGGCGCTCGGGCGCCGAGAAGAAGATTTTCCGCCACAATGACGTCGCGCATCTGGAAAGCCTGCTGCAGGCGGCAGGGCGCGAGCGCGCCAAGCTGATCGTCTTCGAAAGCGTCTATTCGATGGACGGCGACATCGCGCCGATCAGAGAGATCGTCGAACTCGCCGAGCGCTACAACGCCATGACCTATATCGACGAGGTCCATGCCGTCGGCATGTACGGGCCGCGCGGCGGCGGCATCACCGAGCGCGAGGGCCTGGCAGACCGCATCGACATCATCGAAGGCACGCTCGCCAAGGCGTTCGGGACGCTGGGCGGCTACATCACCGGCACCAGCGCTGTCATCGACGCGGTGCGCTCCTATGCGCCGGGCTTCATCTTCACCACGGCATTGCCGCCGGCGATCGCCGCCGCGGCCACGACATCGATCCGCCATCTCAAGCGCTCGCAGGCCGAGCGCGACGCGCAGCAGCAGCAGGCGAGCCGAACCAAGCAGATCCTGTCGGCGGCCGGCCTGCCGGTGATGGAGTCGCCAACCCATATCGTGCCGGTGCTGGTCGGCGATCCGGAACTCTGCAAGATGGCCAGCGATCGCCTGCTTGGCGTGCACGGCATCTACATCCAGCCGATCAACTACCCGACCGTGCCGCGCGGCACCGAGCGGCTGCGCATCACGCCGACGCCGTTCCATTCCGACACGCTGATCGCGGGACTGCAGGACGCACTGGTCGAGACCTGGGATGCGCTGGGCATTCCCTACGGCTCCGCCGGCCGGCCCACTGTCGCCAAAAGCGATCGGATCGTTCCGCTGCTGGTGCCCAAGTCAGGCGGCTGAAGCCGGATTGAAACTCTACTCCGGCGGCCATCTGGCTCGCCGGAGTAGTTTTTGGATTCGTTAGCGGCTCAAACAGTCTTCATCCACTTTGCCAGCCGGTGTGCGGCTTCCTCGACCTGGTCGAGGCGGCGGTGGAAGCACAGCCTGAGGAAGGCTTCGCCGCCGGGACCGAAGGCTGTGCCCGGCGCCAGGCCGACATTGGCCTTGTCGACGATGTCGAAGGCGGCCGTGCGGGAATCGACGATGCCGTCGACGGTGAAAAACAGGTAGAAGGCGCCTTGCGGCACGGTAAACCTCGCGCGGCCGGTGGCGCCAAGAATGCCGCAGACCAGGTCGCGCGCCTTCCTCGCCCGCTCCACTTGTTCGGCAACGAAGCCATCGCCCTCGTCAAGGGCTGCGATCGCGCCGCGCTGCATGAACTGGGCGACGCCAGAATTCGAATACTGGATCAGGTTCTCGAACACCTGCTGCAGGGACGGATGCGTCTTGATCCAGCCGACACGCCAGCCGGTCATCGACCAGTTCTTGGAAAAGGAGTTGACGAACAGGATGCGATCTTCCGCCGTGGCGATGTCGAGGAAGGACGGCGCGCGCCCATGGCCATAGTGGAACCGCGAATAGATCTCGTCCGCGATGATCCAGACGTTCCTGGCGCGCGCGAGATCGAGGATCGCCTGCAAGGTCTCGTGATCGGCGGTCCAGCCGGTCGGGTTGGACGGCGTGTTGATGAACAGCGCCTTTGTGCGCGGCGTGATCGCCGCGGCGATCTTCTCGACGTCGCAGGACCAGCCATTGCCGGAATGGTCGAGCGTGACCGCTACCGGAACGGCTCCCGACAGGGCCGCGGCGGCATCGAAATTCGGCCAGGCCGGCGACAGATAGATCACTTCGTCGCCGGCACCGGCAAGAGCGGTCAGCGACATCTGGATGGCATGCATGCCCGACCCGGTGACGATGAACTGTTCCTCCGGGAAGGTCTTGCCGAAATGCCTGGCGTAGTAGCGTGACAGCGCCTGCCTCAGATCGGGAATGCCCCGCTGCCAGGTGTAGAACGTCTCGCCACCGGCCAGCGCCTTCGAGGCGGCATCGGTGATGAAGGCGGGCGTCGGCAGGTCGCCCTCGCCGGCCCAGAGCGGAATCAGACCCTCGCGAAGGCGGCCGTAATTGACGACGGCGACAATGCCGCTTTCCGGTGCGGCACGCGCTTCAGCGCGAAAGCTGTCGATCAGGCTCATGGATAAATCCGTTTCCTCTCAGTTTTGTCGCTCTTTACCAGATGCGAGAACAGAAAACCCCGGCCGCGAACGACCGGGGTTTTGGTCCAGCAATCGTTGGCCGAATTATCGCTTGGCGAGCAGATCGCGGATTTCAGTGAGCAATGCGACATCTGCGGGGGGCGGTGCTGCTGGCGCAGCAGGCTTCTCGCGCTCAAGCTTCCTACGCAGATTGTTCACGGCCTTGACCATCAGGAAGATGATGAAGGCAAGGATGACGAAATTCAGCACCACCGTAATGAAGCTGCCATAGGCAAAGACGGCACCCTCTTTCTTGGCCTCGGCCAGCGAGGCCGAATGGACGTTCGAGGACAATCCGAAGAAGTAATTGTTAAAGTCCAGGCCGCCGAAGATCGCGCCGACGATGGGCATGATGATGTCGTTGACAAGGGAATCGACGATCTTGCCGAAGGCCGCGCCGATGATGACGCCGACGGCCAAGTCCATCACATTGCCCTTGGAAATGAATTCCTGGAATTCTTTCAGCATTCGACCCTCCTTGTCATGACCGGCCGTGCTGCCGTTCCGTCCTTACGGCATCGACCCGGGAGCAACATAACAAAAACCTGAGGTTGCAACATGGGCAAAAAGGAGAAAACAACCGCTTTCTCCTTCCGTCGCGGCACCTGGGGCGGCAGTGTCGTTATGCTGACGCCTTTGCCGAACTTGACGCGTAACGTGCAAGGAACGTGAAATTTCATATCCCCACGATGCAAATCGAGACAGATACGGCCGATGGTCGTTCACTACGGCCAGCTCAGCTTGAATGCTCAGTATGAGCGGGAAAAGCTCATCGAGCGAACCAAGGAACGGCAAAGCCAACATTGAATTTCTGGAAATCATAGGCGTTTTCGCCTATAGTATGCTCATGAACATTCTCGAAACCATCAGCATTGACGTTTACCCGTGGGCGGCTCCGACAAAGGAGCAACGCGCGTGGTTTGACGCGCTTTCGCCCGATGAGAAGCGCAAAGCGATTCTGGCGGCCATCGACGAAGGCTTTGAGAGCCCCGGCAGCGAAAAGTCGATCGACGACATCATTCGGGAAGCGCGTGCCGAACTCCCGCATGCGCCATAGGATAACGCATCGCGCCGAACGCGATCTCAAAGACATTTACCGCTACACCTTCGAAAACTTCGGCCACACTCAGGCCGAAAAATACCTGCGTGAACTCGACGCGGTGTTTGAGTTGCTCGGCGACTATCCGAGCATGGGCCGGTTCTATGAAGGCAGGACCCATCAGTTCGTCCACGGCAGGCACATCATCCTCTACCGAATGGGTTTGGAGGAGATCGTCATTGGCCGTATTTTTCACGGCGCTCAGCGGCGATCTTCATCATAACAATATCGACGCGCCGATCTGATAACCGTCCTACACAGTTCGGCGTCGTGGAGGGAGCGGATGCGCCAAATCGATCTGCGTTCCGAAATACACCGCAAGGTCATTCCGCCCCATGGCCGATTGACGTGGGGCTGGCATTCAAACGAGAGCAATTGCCCATCCGCCGGCGGTCGAACCGGTGCTCGCGCGCTCCGGCGACGATAAGGGCGAGATACCAGTCGGAAGGAACGAGCGTGAGATCGGGCTTCTCCGCCAGGTAAACGGTAGAGTCTCTTTGGAATCATGCCGTCGCACTGGAAACTCATCCTTTCTGTAGTAGCCATTTCCGAGTCCCTCCGCCTCATCCAGATCGCCGCGTTCATGCACGGCAACCTCGAAAAGTACGCCCGGCTGCCTGATCCTCTTTCTCGCAGGGACCAAGTGCCCTTTGCCCGATCCGTCGAAGCTGGGCTTCGAAAACGTAAGGCGATGGCCTTCGGCGAAGGCAACACATACGGGCACAGTGCTTTTGCACCGCGCCTTGGCGGCCTGTCTGAATGCCGTGGCCGCGATCATGCTGCCAAAGCCGCAATGGACTCGGGGCTCAAGCTGTGATTGCGTTCAGACAAGCCGGATAAAAAGACGGCAAAGGAGGAAATTCCAGGCGTGCAGGGCTTGTTCATCGTCATCATTGCGATCGCCTATGTGACGCTGCTGTTCGCCATCGCCAGCCTGGGCGACCGCCGCTCGGCGATTTCAGGGCCGAGCCGGGCGCGGCCTTTCATCTACGCGCTCAGCCTTGCCATCTACTGCACCTCGTGGACCTTCTTCGGCTCGGTTGGCCTGTCCTCCGAACGCGGCCTCGAATTCCTCGGCATCTATACCGGCCCGGTGCTGGTGTTCGTGTTCGGCTTTCCCTTGCTCAACCGCATCGTGCGGCTGGCCAAGACCGAGAAGATCACTTCCATCGCCGACTTCCTCGGCGCGCGCTACGGCAAGAGCTTTACCGTCGCCGCCATCGCCACGCTGATCGCCACCATCGGCGCGGTGCCCTATATCGCCCTGCAACTGAAGGCGATCTCCGGTTCGGTCAGCCTGATGGTCGAGCATTATACGGGATCGCCGCCCTCCTTCGATCCGTTCGTCAGCGATATCTCGCTGGTCGTCGCCATGCTGCTGGCGCTGTTTGCGGTGCTGTTCGGGACCCGCCATGCCGACGCCACCGAACACCAAGACGGGCTGGTGCTGGCGGTGGCGGTCGAAACTGTGGTCAAGCTCGCCGCCTTTCTGGCGATCGGCCTGATGGTCACTTTCCTGATCTTTGGCGGCCCCCGCGACATGTTCGCCAAGCTGGCGCAGAATACCCAGGTCCGGCAGGCGATGGGCTACAACACCTCGCTCGCCACCTGGCTGGTGCTGACCGGCCTCAGCGGCTGTGCCATCATCATGCTGCCGCGGCAGTTCTACGTCACCATCGTCGAGAACCGTGGTGAGGCCGAACTGCGCACCGCGACCTGGGTGTTTCCACTCTACCTCGTGGCGATCAACCTGTTCGTGCTGCCGATCGCGTTTGCCGGCCTGTCGCTGGTCGGCACCGGCACCAGCAGCGATCTCTACGTGCTGTCACTGCCTCTGTTCAGCGGCCATGATGTGCTCGCCATGGCCGCCTTCATCGGCGGGCTGTCGGCGGCAACGGCCATGGTGATCGTCGAAAGCGTGGCGCTGTCGATCATGATTTCCAACGACCTCGTCATTCCGCTGTTCGTGCGCCGCCTGCTCAAGACCTCGACCTCGGAGAGTGAGGACTGGTCGACGCTCATCCTCAATGTGCGGCGCGGGGCGATCTTCATCCTGTTGTTTATCGCCTTCCTCTACTACCGCGAGAGCACCAACAGCGCGCGCCTATCATCGATCGGCCTGATGTCCTTCGCGGCGATCGCGCAGTTCGCGCCGGCGCTGGTCGGCGGGCTGATCTGGCGCGGCGCCAATGGCCGGGGGGCAGCGCTCGGCATGGTCGCCGGCATCATCGTCTGGGGCTATACGCTGCTATTGCCGTCACTTGTCGCGCCCGATACCGATATCCTCTTGCACGGGCTGTTCGGCTTCGAGGCGTTGCGACCGCAGGCGCTGTTCGGCACGGTGGCCGAACCACTGAACCACGGCGTGTTGTGGAGCCTGTCGATCAACACGCTGTTTTTCGTCCTTGGCTCGCTGTCGCGCGCGTCGGTGCCGCTGGAACGCATCCAGGCGTCGATCTTCGTGCCAAGGGATGCCGGCCCGATGCCGAGCCTGCGCCGCTTCCGCACCGCCATCACCGTCAACGACCTCAAGGACACGATCGGGCGCTACCTCGGCGTCGAGCGCACCGAGCGCTCGTTCCAGTCGTTCGAGAAGACCAACGGCACCACGCTGCTCGGCAAGGAGCAGGCGAGCATGGACGTCATCCGCTTCTCCGAGCAGCTTTTGGCGAGTGCCGTCGGTTCCTCCTCGGCGCGGCTGATCCTGTCGCTGCTGTTTCGGCGCCATGACCGCGAATCCCGGGATGCCTTCCGCCTGCTCGACGACGCCACCGAGGCGCTGCAGCACAATCGCGACCTCCTGCAGATCGCGCTCGACCAGATGGAGCAAGGCATCACCGTCTTCGATCGCGATTTCCGCCTGATCTGCTGGAACCGCCAGTACCGGGCGCTGTTCGACCTGCCCGACGAGATGGGCCAGGTCGGTGTCTCGCTCGACCAGATCCTGCGCCATCTCGCCGAGCGCGGCGACATCCCCGCCGATCAGCGCGTGACGATGCTCAACCGGCTGACCAGCTTCGTCAGCCCCTGGCAGATGGAGCTGAAGACCAGCGGCCGCATCCTGGAGCTGCGCTCCAACCCGATGCCGGATGGCGGCATCGTCGCCACCTATGCCGACATTTCCGGGCGCGTCGAGCAGGATCTGGCGCTGAAGCGGGCCAATGAATCGCTGGAGCAGCGGGTCAAGACCCGCACCATCGAGTTGACCCGGGTTAATGAGGAGCTGGCGCAGGCGCAGATGCTGGCCGAGGAGGCCAATCTCGGCAAGACGCGCTTCCTCGCCGCCGCCGGCCACGACATCCTGCAGCCGCTGAACGCCGCCCGGCTCTATTGCTCGTCGCTGATCGAGAAGGCCGGCAAGGGTCCAGCCGGCAGGGCCGCGGTCAACATCGAATCCTCGCTGGAATCGGTCGAGACCATTTTGGGCGCCGTGCTCGATATCTCGCGCCTCGACGCCGGTGCGATGAAGCCGGACGATACCGCCTTCAACCTCGACGGATTGCTGCGCCAGATCGGCAATGATTTTCGGCCAATGGCAGCCGAAAAGAAGCTCGGGCTGACCATCATGGCCTCGTCGCTCACCGTGATGACCGACCGCAACTTGTTGCGCCGCCTGATCCAGAATCTGGTCTCCAACGCGATTAAGTACACCCGCCGGGGCCGCATCCTGGTGGGCGTGCGGCGGCGCGGCGAACTGGCGGAAATCCAGGTGATCGACACCGGCATCGGCATCGCCGGCGACAAGCTGAACACCGTCTTCCATGAGTTCACCCGGCTGGATGAAGGCGTGCGCGAAGCCGAGGGCCTCGGTCTCGGCCTGTCCATCGTCGACCGCATCGCTCGCGTGCTCAGGCTCGAAATCCGCATCTTCTCCAATCCTGGCAAAGGCACCCGCTTCTCGGTCATCCTGCCGGTGGCGGCGGTGGCGGTACCGCGGCGCGAGACCGAGAAAACACCAGCACGCGCGGCTTCTTCGCTTGCCGGGCTGACCGTGCTTTGCATCGACAACGACGCGCGTATCCTCGACGGCATGCGGTTGCTGCTCGAAGGCTGGGGGTGCAGCGTCGACACCGCCTCGGGGTCAGGGGATCTTTTGCGGCCCGGCGCACGCCGGCCCGACATCGTGCTTGCCGACTATCACCTCGACGGCGCCACCGGGCTCGATGCGATCAGGACTCTGCGCGCAGCCTACGGCCAGGACTTAGCTTGCGTGCTGGTGACCGCCGACCGTTCCAACGAGGTGCGCGCAGCAGCAAGCGAACTCGACGTCCCGGTGATCAACAAGCCGCTGAAACCGGCGGTGCTGCGCTCGATGATGGCCAGGGTCAGGCCGCTGGCCTCGGCGGCGGAGTGATGCCAAAGAGGCGGGCCGGACAGCGCCGGCGACCTCAGCCGCTGTGGCCCAGACTTTCGAGGTAAGCGCAGAACATGTCGGCCATTGCGTCGGCATAGGTTTCGATCTCGACCGGTGTTCGCGGACTTCCCGAAAAGTCCTTTCCCACCGCGCTGAGTGTGGTGATGATCAGCTCGCCCGCCAAGGTACGGACGGCGTCTGAAGCCTCAGGCAAAGCCTCCCGCATAAATGTCTGGACAGTTCGCTCTCCCGAGACTCTGGCCTCGTGCGCCTCTGGCGCGTCGCGGTAGAGAGGGGCGGCGTCATTGAGCGCGACACGCACCGCAGCCTCTTCGCACTCCGAGCGGATGAAGGCGTGGACAAGGCGACGCAGCCGTTCGAGCGGCGGGCGTTGGTCGTCCTCGAGTATGGTGCGCAGCAGGCCACCCGTCTGCCGCCATTCATCGCTCTGCAGCCGGAACAGGAGTGCCGCCTTGTTGGGGAAATATTGGTAGAGCGAGCCGACGCTGACGCCCGCCTTTTCCGCGACGCGCGTGGTGGTGAAACGCTGTGCGCCTTCGCTCGCCAAAACCTGAACAGCAGCCTCCAAAATCGCCGCGACAAGGTCCGTGGCACGTGCCTGTTTGGGCTGTTTTCGTGAGGAAATCGAAGGACTTGAGCATCCTGTCATGTCTCGGCTCGGCAATGCGAATTGGAAACCTGAAGGATTATTCGTATTTTTCAGCGCAACACAAGAACGCAGTCCTTTTCGACCGGAGACTTTCATGATGACGCTGACCAACGCACCGCTGGCACCCCTGCTTGAGCGCCTGTTCAAGGAAGCCAATGCCACTACCAGTCCGGCCGTGGCTGCGCTTTCGCACGACGAGCGGGCGCGCCTGCTCAACAGCAAGACCGAATATGTCGATTTCTACGGGCGGCTGAAGGACCTCTGGCTGGCGATCTCGCCGGAGACCGGGACGCTGCTCTACATGCTGACGCGCAGCAGCGGCGCGCGTGTCATTGTCGAATTCGGCACCTCGTTCGGCATCTCGACGCTCTATCTTGCCGCGGCACTCAGGGACAATGGCGGTGGCCGCCTGATCACCACCGAATTCGAACCATCCAAGGTGATGCGGGCCAAGGCCAATCTGACCGAGGGCGGCCTTATCGACCTGGTGGAGATCCGTGAGGGCGACGCGCTTGAGACGCTGAGCGCCGACCTGCCCGAAACGATCGACCTGCTACTGCTCGACGGCGCCAAGGCGATCTATCCGGAGATCCTCAGCCTGGTCGAGAGCCGCTTGAGGCCAGGCGCACTGATCATTGCCGACAACGCCGATTTCTCTCCCGAATATCTGCAACGGGTGCGCTCGCCGGCATCGGGCTACATGTCCACGCCGTTTGGCGAGGACGTCGAACTGTCCGTGCGGCTCGGCTGAAGCCGGTCCCATCGCCGCATGGGATTCAACCACGCGGCTCAACCTCCATGTCGCTCCAGGGCGACCGTAGGCGTTTACGTCAACCAACGCGCAATCTTCCGGCCGTCGACGACAGTCGGGCCTCCATGCGCAGGTGACGTCATGATCAAAACACTCTTTTCCTCCTGGCGCGCTGCCCCGCGCCCAGCCCTGTTGGGGCTTCTGCTCTTCTTCTGTGCCGGTTTCGCCGATGGCGCATTGATGCCTTTCTTTCCGCTCTGGGCGAGCAGCGAGGCCGGCATTCCTGTCGGCGCGATCGGCCTGCTGTTCGGCTGCTATGCCGGCGGCGAACTTCTGGCGGCGCCACTGATCGGCGGCATCGCCGACCGCGTCGGCCGGCGGCCGGTGGTGATCGCCTCGTCGCTCGGCGTCGGGGCCGGCTTCCTGGCCCTGTTCTTCGTGCATGGTGTCGTCATTACCGCGATCGTGCTGCTGTTGACCGGCATGTGCGAGTCGGTGCTTCACCCGACGATCCTCACCGCGATCGCCGATGTGACCGCGCCATCCGCCCATCCCCGCTGGTTCAGCCTGGCGCGCGTGAGTTCAAGCGCGGGGCAGATTCTCGGACCGGCCTGCGGCGCCCTGTTGGCGCTCGTGTCGCTGCGCAGCGTGTTTCTTGCCGGCGGTACCATGCTTGTGCTGGGCGGGATCGTGATGCTCTTCGCCCTCAACGAGACGATCGGCATCGGCCGCGCCACCGGCGACGATCGCCATGACGGCGAGGCCGATGAAGAGGAAGAAGGCCTGTCCGCGCTGCTGCCGGCCTTTCGCGACGGCCGGTTGGCGAGGCTGCTGCTCTGGGTCGTGCTGTTCGAGGTCGCCGGCAACTGGATCGAGGCGGTGATCCCGCTTTATGCGCATGATGCCGGGACCCTGACACCGTCAGGCGTCGGCGCGCTGTTCGCCTACGCCGCCGCGCTGACGGTCGGCCTGCAGATGCTGGTCAGCCGCATGGTCGAGGCACGGTCCGCTCTGTGGCTGACGGTCGGTGCGGGCATTGCGACGATACTCGCCTTTGCGCTGCTGGCCGCCTCGCCTGCGATGCTGATGCTGATCGGCGCGGTCAGCCTGTGCTCGATCGCGCAGATGCTGGTCGGACCGCTGGTGCCGACCGCCGTCAATGCGCTGGCGCCACCCGCACGACGCGCCTCCTACATGGCGGCTTCGTCGGTGGCGGTCGACCTCAAGGACTCGCTGGGGCCCTCGATCGGCACGGCGCTTTACGCGCTGGCACCGCGCCTGCCCTGGATCGCTGGCATTCCGCTAGTGGCGATCGCATCGCTCGGCCTTGGCGCCGCGATCGGCCGGGCGCAGTTGCCCGGAAGCGAATCCAATCAGGATCGGAGTGCGGGTGCGGAAGCAATCGACTCCGAGGAGGTGCCCGCAGCCTGGTCGCCAAATCCGGCAGCTGAATAGCGGTGAGCGCCGGGATTCCGGCGCTCAGTGCGCTGGCTGCAACGGATCACTGCCGATCTTGGACAAAAGAATCACCGCCTGGGTGCGGCTGTCGACGCCGAGCTTCTGCAGGACGGCCGAAACATGCGCCTTGATGGTGGCCTCGGAGACGCCGAGCTCATAGGCGATCTGCTTGTTGAGCAGGCCTTCGGCCAGCATGCCGAGCACGCGGGTCTGCTGCGGCGTCAGCGCCTGCAGCCTTTTGATCAGGTCCGATATTTCGGGATCGCGTTCGACGCCGAGATCGACACCGACGGGCGCGGCGATGTCGCCGGCGAGCACCGATTGCACGGCGTTGCGGATTTCCTCCATGCTCGCCGATTTGGAGATAAAGCCGGAGGCGCCAAGATCGAGCGCACGCCTGATGGTCACCGGATCGTCATGCGCCGACACCACGATAAGCGGCACCGCCGGATGGATGCCGCGCAGCGAGATCAGGCCGGAGAGGCCGCTGGCGCCTGGCATCGACAGGTCGAGCAGCACCAGATCGACATCCTCATTGGCCACGACCAGCGCCTTGGCGCTTTCGAAATCGCCGGCCTCGTGGATGGCGGCGACATTGCCGATGCCGGCAAGCGCCTCACGCAGAGCACCGCGAAACAGCGGATGATCGTCGGCGATGACGAAAGAATAGCCTGACGGCAAATGTCCCTCCCCGAATCCCGTCGATGATTTTTAAGCTTTTCGGGACCAGTCGGACGATTATGAGAGGCTGCGCGCTGTTTTCAAGCGGCAAAACCAGCGCGCCGCGTTTTCCCTTGTCTACAGCGCTCAGGTCTTCTGCGAATTCAGCTGGGCGCCGCCGCCATTGTCCTTGTCCATATCCTTGACGATGCCCATGAAGCCCTTCAGGAAGCGCTCCATGTAGCTCATCGTCTTGTTGAAATCCTCCTCGCTCGGCAGCTTCGATTCCAGCCGGGCGGAGAGCGAATTCTCCAGTTTGGTGACGCGTTCGTCCATTGCCTTCATCGAGGTTTGCAGGCGGTCGATTTCGTCCTGAAAAGCGGCGCGTTCGTCGGCTGCCACCTTGCAGACGAGCTGACCGGAACGTTCCTCGCAGATCGACATCGCGCCGGTCTGCGTGTCCATGCGGACATAGCCGTTGGCGGATTTTTCCAGCCGGTAGCGGTCGGTTTCTTCCGAATAGGCTGACACCGCGACCAGTGAAACGAGCGCGGCGGGGATCAAGATGTGTTGCAGACGCATGTTGTCCTCCATGGCCAAGGCCTGAAATATCGCATGTTTGCGCCGGAAATGGGGAAGACCCTTGGCGTGGCCTTTCCCGCGTGGCTGGTTCGGACTATAGCGCAACCATGTCTCAGTTTATCTACAAGATAACCCCGCAAGCGCCTTGGCGCGAGGCCGAAGCCAGTGGCCGCTTCACCGGCGCGCCGATCGACGTCGCCGACGGCTTCATCCATTTCTCCACGGCAGCGCAGGTCCGGGAAACCGCGGCAAAGCATTTTTCCGGCCAGAGCGACCTTCTGCTGGTCGCCATCGACGGCGCCAGCCTGGGCGACGCCCTGAAATACGAGGTTTCGCGCGGCGGCGCACTGTTTCCGCATCTTTACGGCGTGCTGGAGCTGAAATCCGTCACATGGGTGCGACCGCTGCCGCTCGGCGCCGATGGCACGCACCTCTTCCCGGCACTGGAGGCCGAATGAGTCTGTTCGACCGGCTTGGCCAAAAACTGCTGTTCACATTCGATCCGGAAACCGCGCATGGCATGTCGATCGCGGCGCTGCGCTGCGGCCTGCCGGTCGGCGCGCGGACGGTGCGCGACACCAGGCTGAAGGTCAGCCTTTGCGGCCTCGATTTCCCCAACCCGCTCGGCATGGCGGCCGGCTACGACAAGAACGCCGAGGTGCCGGACGCGCTGCTTGGCCTCGGCTTCGGCTTTGCCGAGGTCGGCACGGTCACGCCGCTTCCGCAGGCCGGCAATCCGAAGCCGCGCATCTTCCGGCTGACGGCGGATGAAGCGGTGATCAACCGGCTGGGCTTCAACAATGAAGGCCATGCGGCGGCCGAAAAACGCCTCGCCGTACGCAAGGGGCGCGCTGGCATCGTCGGCGTCAACATCGGCGCCAACAAGGACAGTGCTGATCGCATCGGCGACTATGAGCGCGGCGTCACCCGCCTTGCATCCTATGCCAGCTATCTGACGGTCAACATCTCCTCGCCCAACACGCCCGGCCTGCGCAACATGCAGGCGCGCGAGCAGCTCGGCGAGCTTTTGTCACGGGTCATGGCCGCGCGTGCATCAGCCGCGGCCGAGCCGCCGGTCTTCCTCAAGATCGCGCCGGATCTAGTGGAGGCCGAGTTGCAAGACATCGCCGCCGAGGTCGTTGAAAAACGGATCGACGGCGTCATCGTCTCCAATACCACCATTTCGCGGCCCCCATTGTGCAGCGGCGACGCGGCGCGCGAAACCGGCGGGCTTTCGGGAAAACCGCTGTTCGACCGCTCGACCATCGTGCTGGCGAAGATGCGCAAGCTGCTCGGGCCGGATATCGCCATCATCGGCGTCGGCGGCGTCGATTCCACAGAAACGGCGCTGGAGAAGATCCGCGCGGGTGCCGATCTGGTGCAGCTTTACACAAGTATGATCTATGCCGGACCGGCCCTGCCAGGCCGCATTGTCGCAGGGATGGCGCGATTTGTCGAAACGGAGCGGCTGAAGTCAATTCGCGAACTGCGCGATAGTGGCGTTGATCGATGGGCTGCCAAGCCGCTCTAGCAACCGCCTGATATCAACGGAGTTGTGTGATCCGCGCCCGATCCAAGGCTTCCAGTCGATAAATATCAAGAAGATCGACCATATCCTCGATTGATAGTGGCCAAATATTCGGCAAAATTCGCTCAGTTGGCATCTGAGGCTTACCAGTCCCGGCTTTGGCTTCCAGCCTGTAGCCGATGATTTGCGCGCGGTGCTGTTTGCGGACATAAAAGCCTTGGACATCCCGCCATGCGATTTTCCTCGGCACTCGAACACGGCCACCGTCCAGTGTAAAACCAGTTTCGTCGAGCACCAAGACATGCGGGCGAACAAGAAACCGAGCGAGAATCAGTGAATAGTACCCGAATACCGCTATGGCGAGCCATCCTCCGCCTATCTGCTTGAATGCAGAGAACGATTCTGGGTCCGTCACTGGAATTCGGACCATAAGAATTCCTGCACAAACAAAAGCAATGCCAGGGAGCATATTGAGGAAGTATTTTCTTCTTGATCCCCTTATGACCCTTGGCCTGATTGGTTCAAACCTGTTTCCCATTGCCGCCCCGGCATTCTGTCTACCCCGACGACTGGAAGAGTAGCGCGCTCCAAAGCTGCTATCCATGCTGGCGCAAATCAAAATGCCGTGCGCACCCGCAGCTGCAGAATGGCCAACAGGCTGAAGCCGCGCGCCAGCAGGAAAACGTGCAGCGCCGCCCACAGGCCGTGATTGCCGAAGGCCGGCGCCAGCGTCAGCAACGCGACAGCGAAGACCAGGAACGACAGCAGCATCATGTTGCGCATGTCGCGTGACCAGGTGGCGCCGATGAAGACGCCGTCCATCTGGAACGCCAGCACGCCGCTCAGCGCGGTGAATGCCGCCCAGGGCAAATAGATGTCGGCCACCGAGCGCACCTCCTGCGATGTCGTGACGACGGCGACCAGATTGGCGCCGGCCAAGAGCAGCACCAGGGTTGCGGCGCCAGCCAGCCCGAAACCCCAGAACAGGGTCAGCCGCACCGCCTGCCGGAAGGCCTGCTCGGCACGCGCGCCGACGGCACGGCCCGCGAGTTGTTCGGCGGCGGTGGCAAAACCGTCGAGGAAATAGCCGGCGACGAGGAAGAAGTTCATCAACACCGCATTGGCGGCGAGCGTCACCGTGCCGAACTGCGCGCCCTGGCGGGTGAACAGCGCGAAGGCGGCGAGCAGCGAAAACGAGCGGATCATGATGTCGCGGTTGAGCGACAGCATGCGAAGGAAGGCGCTCATGTCGAGCAGGCGATGGCGCGGCAAGGATGGGGTCGAGCGGAAGCGCAGCACGACGATGGCGAGACCCAGCAGCATGGCCAGGAATTCGCCCGTCACGGTCGCCCAGGCGACGCCGGCAACGCCCCAGCCGAGCTTCAGGCCAAGCAGGAAGCAGAGCGCGATGTTGATGCCGTTGAGCACCAGCTGCAGCACAAGTCCAAGCCCGCCCTCGCCGCGCCCCAGTACATAGCCGAGGATCGCGTAGTTGATCAGCGAGAAGGGTGCGGCAAGCAGCCTGATCCTGATGTAGATGCCCATTGCCTCGCTGACACGCGGTTCGGCGCCCATGAACCACTGGCCACCGACGGCGATCAGGGGTGAAAGCGCCGCCAGGACAATGCCGGCAATGACCGCGATCAGCACGGCGCGCCAGAACACCGCTTGTTCCTCGAGCGCATCACCACGGCCGAAAGCCTGGGCGACGAGACCGGTGGTGCCGGAGCGCAGGAAGTTGAAGCTGGTGAAGACGACGTCAAAGATCAACGCGCCCGCCGCCAGGCCGCCAAGCAGTGCCGCGTCGCCAAAGTGCCCGATCACCGCCGTGTCGACAAGGCCGAGCATCGGCGTCGTCAGATAGGCGAGCGTCATCGGCACCGCTATGGCGAGCACGGAACGGTTGGTGACGACGAAAGGTCTCGCGTCGGCTGGGATTGCACCCTTGTCCAAGGGATTGCTGCCTTGCTGATTGCGGCTTGATCGAAGAGCCGATGTGCCCCATTTTCCGGCCACCGCGCAATCATTCTTGCCGCGATGGCCAACCGAAATCCCGGTCTGGCGCGAGTCCGCCGGATCCCGTTCATGCCCCTGCATATCGTCCACCACCCCGACTACGACGCCGGCTTTGCCACCAACCACCGCTTCCCGATGAGCAAGTATCCGTTGCTGATGGAGGCCTTGCGCGCACGCGGCCTGGCCAGGCCCGGGGCGCTCAACACAGCGGAACCCGCGCCGGCGTCATGGCTGAAGCTTGCCCATGCGGCCGACTATGTCGATCAGGTCATCGGCTGTTGCGTGCCGGAAAAAATCGAACGCGAGATCGGCTTTCCGGTCGGCCCTCGCGTTTCGCTGCGCGCGCAGCTTGCCGCCGGCGGCACGATACTGGCGGCGCGCCTTGCCTTGCGCCACGGCATTGCCTGCAACACCGCCGGCGGCAGCCATCATGCGCGGCGCGCGCAAGGTGCCGGCTTTTGCACCTTCAACGACGTCGCCGTCGCCTCGCTGGTGCTGCTCGCCGAGAGTGCCGCACAAAACATCCTGGTCGTCGATCTCGACGTGCATCAGGGCGACGGCACTGCGGACATTCTGAGCGAGGAGCCACGCGTGTTCACCTTCTCCATGCATGGCGACCGCAACTACCCCGTGCGCAAGATCGCCTCCGACCTCGACATCGCGCTGCCCGACGGCACGGGCGATGCCGCCTATCTCGAGAGGCTGGCCGCCATCCTGCCGGAACTGTCGGCCCGGGCGCATTGGGACATCGTTTTCTACAATGCGGGCGTCGACGTCCATGCCGAGGACCGGCTTGGCAGGCTGGCGCTTTCCAACGATGGCCTGCGCGCCCGCGATACGATGGTGATCGATCGTTTCCGCGCGATCGGCATTCCCGTCTGCGGCGTCATCGGCGGCGGCTATTCCACGGATGTGCCGACACTTGCCGCGCGGCACGCCATCCTGTTCGAGGTCGCCTCAAGCTACGCCTAAAAGGTCATTTCCGGTAGTTGGCGATCCTGAGCAGGATGAAGGCCGGCACGACGATCGCGGCACCCAGCAGGATGTAACCGAGGAAGCGGTCGATGGCGTGGAAGCCCAGATTCCACAGGTCGATGAAGAACCTCTGGATGCTGTAGAACACATCCATCGGCGACCAGCCGAAGGCATTCATGACAAGGCCGACGAGGAACGACACCACCAGCAGCTTCAGGATCACCCTGAATGGCGAGTCGCCGAGAAAGCGCGTCAGTGCGGACAAGGCCGTCTCCCGATTGAGATGCCCGGACTCATGGGCACGATCCAGAGATACGTGCTTGGCGGCAAACCATCAAGCCGGCACGGTCTGTCCGTGGAATGCACAGAGTTCGAGACTCCGGGCTTGCGAAGGTTCGCAATTCTTAAATATCGGTAAACAAGATCATTTTAATTTATTGAAAATAAAGCACAAAATCGTCATTCTCGAATTTTGCGCAATGTGCGTGCAATTTTCACCTGCAAGACAGTCGG
Organism: Mesorhizobium sp. P3_A8; assembly: GCF_056402995.1. NCBI lineage: Bacteria > Pseudomonadati > Pseudomonadota > Alphaproteobacteria > Hyphomicrobiales > Phyllobacteriaceae > Mesorhizobium > Mesorhizobium sp. P3_A8. Next base: position 65,465 of record NZ_JBFUGI010000021.1, read on the forward strand.
CGTCTTTCAGGTGACTGGTTGCCCGGCGCTCCGACCCTCCTACCACAGCTGGCGAACGCCAGTTTCAGGACCGTGCAACCATCCCTGAAAGACACCAAATCGGAGCCCGACCGCCCCAACGGTCAGGCTCCCCGGGAATTAACCTGCGTACCGATTTGCCGGATGCGCGTTTGTGTTGGAGTAATGCTCGTGTCCTCTCAAGCAAAGATCGTCCTGACGGCGGCTGTCCTTGGCATCTGCCTTCTCGGGCCGGCGATGGCCGCCGACCTTTCACCGACCTACAATGATCCCCCCGCCTTCCAGTGGAGCGGCGCCTATGTCGGCGTCCATGGCGGCACGGCGTTCACAAGGATGCCCAATCCGTTCGCCGATCGAAATGGCTTCAGCGGCGGCGTTCAGGCCGGCTACAACCAGCAGATGGGTCCGGCGGTCCTCGGCGCCGAGATCGAAGGCTCCTATCTGGGCGGCGCAGAACATGACGTCCATGGTGGCAAGATCAAGGAGAAATGGCGTGGTGCCGCCAAGGCCAAGGCAGGCGTGAGCTTCGACCAGACGCTGCTGTTTGGAACCGGCGGCGTTGCGCTGACCAAATTCGACAAGGGCGACAATGTCACCAGCGCGGATGGATGGAAGGTGGGCTATCTGCTGGGCGCCGGCATCGAGCAGGGCTTTGCCGGCGGACTGTCCGCCAAGGTCGAGTACGACTATGTCCGCACCCCTGGCGTCGAGACGACATCGGCCCTTGGCACGTCCAAGACGACGATCGGCAGCCATGAGCTGAAGGCCGGCATCAACTACCGGTTCTAGAGCAGGTCGATCGGATTGCGCGATGCCCGCCGGCATCGCGCAATCCTGCGTTCCGGCAATACCCGAGGCGGCGGTCGGCTTTTTCCGTAACGGACCCAGTTCCCGCGGCTCTTCGCAATGTCGATGCAATCTTCGCGATCTAGGTCCCGCACGTGAATTTTCATGACGGGAATCTGCTCCGATATGTCCAGATATGGCGCCGGCCTCCTCATACGGGGCGCGAAGATAGTGTTCGTCGCGCTCGCGCTCGGGGGCTGTGCCTCCGACATCATGAAGAACTATGTCGGACAGCCGGTCGAATCGGTCATTCTGGATTACGGCCCGCCAACCGCTGTCGTCGATCTCGGCCAGGGCGAACGCGCCTATCAGTGGCGCAAGGTATCGACGTCGGCGGTTCCCGGGACATCGAGCGGCGAGGTTCGCCATACAAAACACGGAACCGTCTATGAAGAGACCGAGACGCCCGGCTATATCGAGCGTCAGGAATGCTTCTACACATTCTACGCCCGCGCTTCCGGCAGCCGCTGGTTCATCACCAATTTCCGCCAGCCGAAGCTGGAATGCGAATGAATTGCCGCGGCCGCAGACCGGCTGCGGATAAAGGAGAATATTCATGCGCGTCCTGTTGATCGAGGACGAACCGGAAATGGCCTCCGTGCTGAAGGCCGCTCTCGAGCGTCTGGACATCATCGTCGACCATGCCGCGACATTGGCCGATGCCGAGGCGATGGCCCGCCTGGGCTATCACGACGCGGTGGTGCTGGACCGCCGGCTGCCGGATGGCGACGGCCTCAGCCTCATACCGCGCCTGCGTGCCTTGCACCTGGATGTGCCTGTCATCGCGCTGACGGCGATGAGCGGGTTGGACGACCGTGTCGCCGGGCTCGATGCCGGCGCCGACGATTATATGGTCAAGCCCTTCGCCACGGTGGAACTCGTCGCGCGACTTCATGCCTTGCACCGGCGCTCGTTCACATCGCGCGCCAACCAGACGATGGTCGGCCGCCTCACCTATGATTTCCGCCACCGCGAGGCGCTGGTCGAGGAACAGGCGCTCGATCTGCCGCGGCGCGAAAGGCTGGTGCTCGAAACGCTGATCCGCAGGCCGGGGCGGACCATCATGCGCAGCGCGCTGGAGGAAGCCGTCTACGCACTGGACGACGAGATCGGCTCCAATGCGCTCGATGCGCATATTTCGCGGCTGCGCCGCAAGCTCGACGATGTCGCCGCCGGCATCGAGATCCGGGCGATCCGCAACCTTGGCTACCTCTTGCGGGCGGCCTCGTGAAGAAGGTCCGCACACGCTCGCTGCAATGGATCCTCGTCCGGCGGCTGATCCTGCTGCAGGCGGCGACGCTGCTGATCTTCATCGTGCTTTGCGCGGCGGCACTTTGGATCGCCAATCCGCGCCTTTTGATCGACAACGAGGCGGCCGTTGCCGCCATCAAGGAAGCGGTTGGCCGTGACGGCAACGGCAGACTGATCGTCCATGAGACCGAGGGGCTTGCCAGCTTTCGCGAGGGCTTCCCCAACGTCTGGTACATTGTTCGTGACGGCAACGGCCAGAGCGTGCGCTTCGGTAATGTGCCTGACGTCTACGCCAGGAATTTTGGCGACTTGCTGGGCGAGGCCGATCACGCCACCATCGGATTTTCCGAAGATGATTTGAGGCCGGAGGCCTATCTCGAAAAAGCCGCGACCAGGGCCGGCACGGTACAAATCATCGCCGGGACGCGGTCGTCGCGAGAAACCGAGGGCCTTGAGCTCAGCATTTCGGCTACTGTCGACGTCGCCAGGAATCCCGACGGCAGCAGGAACTGGGAGAAGGCACTCCCCGCGCTTGCGGTCATCATCCTCATCCTGTTGTTGCCGATCGTCCTGGTCATGGGAACCACGACCCTGGTGACGACTCCGGCGGTGGTGCGCCGCTCCTTCGCCGGCCTTGTCGAAACGGTCCGCCAGGCGGCGCGTATCGACATCGGCACCCGCGCCATGCAATTGCCGGTCAAGCAGGTGCCCCAGGAAATCGCGCCGCTGGTGCATGCCTTCAACGAGGCGCTCGCCCGCCTCGCCCAGGGTTACGACCGCCACAATCGCTTCCTCACCGACGCGGCGCATGAATTGCGCACGCCGATCGCCATCCTGCGCACACGCGCGGAACTGCTGAAGCAGGAGCCGCAGAGCGTGCGCCTGCTGCATGACATCGAGCGTCTGTCGCATCTTGCCCAGCAACTGCTCGACCATCAGTTGCTCGACCGGCCGTCGGACCAGCGCCAGATCATCGATCTCGACGATCTCGCCAGCCGGGTCGCCGCCGATTTCGCCCCATTGGCCATCGAGGCCGGTTACGACCTCGCCTTCGAGCCTGCACCCGGCAAGGCCCAGGTGGAGGTCAATGTCCTGCAGATCGAGCGCGCGCTCGCCAACCTCGTGCGCAACGCAATCGAGCATGGCGGCGGCAGCGGCACGATCACGATCGCCATCGACGGGGCCGGCGGCGTCGAGGTGCGCGACGAAGGCCCGGGCATTCCCGCTGAAGAGCATGAGAATGTCTTCGAGCCCTTTTACCGCTTGCTGCCGCAGTCGCGCGGGGCGGGGCTGGGACTGAACCTCGCCCGACAGATCGCGCTGCTGCATGACGGAACGATCCGCATCCTGACGGGCTCATGGCGCGGCGCCCGCATCCGCATGGAGCTGCCGGTGCGTTCGTGACAGTGCCCGGCCCACGGCGTCGGCCGGCCGATGACGCCGCGTCGATCCCTGGCTTATCTGTTTTCTAACCAATTGCCGCTATTGCCATTCCAGGAGCGGGAGCCAGGCTTTGGTGGGAACGGGAAAAATCGGCGCGCACCGCGCAATCGCCCTGTCGGTCGTGGTGCCATGCTATAATGAGCGCGACGGCGTGGCCGAGCTTCACCGACGCGTCAGCGCCGTGTGCCTCGAGCAAAGCCCTTCCTACGAGATCGTCCTTGTCATCGACGGAGCGACCGACGGCACCCGCGAGGCTATCTTCGAACTGGCCGAAAAGGACGACCATGTCGTCGCCATCGACCTTGCCCGCAATTACGGCCACCAGATCGCCTTAAGCGCGGGGCTGGAGTTCTGCCGCGGCGAGCGCATTCTCATTCTTGACGCCGACCTCCAGGACCCGCCCGAACTGCTTGGTGCGATGATGGCGAAGATGGATGAAGGTTTCGATGTCGTCTACGGCCAGAGGGTGAAGCGCGACGGCGAAAGCTGGTTCAAGCGGGCTTCCGCCTCGATGTTCTACCGCTTGCTCGGCCGGATGGTCGATGTCGAGATCGCACCGGACTCCGGAGACTTCCGGCTGATGAGCCGCCGTGCGCTCGACCATCTGAACGCGATGCCCGAGCGCTACAGGTTCATTCGCGGCATGGTGAGCTGGATCGGGCTCAGGCAGGTCGCCTTCCCCTATGAAAGGCACCGGCGCTTTGCCGGCACCACCCACTACCCGCTGAAGAAGATGGTTCTTCTGGCGGTCGACGCGATGACCAGCTTTTCGATCGTGCCGTTGCGGTTTGCCTCGCTGCTGGGGATGATGTTCGGCCTGCTCGGACTGGTCGTGCTCGGCTATACGCTGTTCGAATGGTCCAGGGGCAACGTGGTTCCCGGCTGGACGAGCCTTGCCGCGATCATGCTGATCATGGGCAGTGTCCAGCTTCTGGTGCTTGGCATCTTCGGCGAGTATCTCGGCCGCATGTACATGGAGACGAAGCGGCGGCCGCTCTATTTCGTCAACGAGATCGTTGCGCGCGACCGGCCAGCCAAGGACAGCGACCTGCCCGTCCATCGCCTGCAGGAGATGGCGAAAAGAGCCGCGCGTGGCTGAGGCAAAGGTCGACCAGATGCAACGGGAACGGCGTGGGCAGGATGCGGTCGGCTCTTCCGTCTGATGTCTCGCGGATGCTGCGCTTCGGCGCCGTCGGGCTTCTCAACACGGCGCTTGGCTATACGCTGGTCCTGGCCGGGTTGGCGGTGGGCCTCGGCGACATCGTTTCCAATGCGGCTGGCTATGCCGGGGGCCTTACGCTTGGCTTCTTCCTCAATCGCCAATGGACGTTCGGACGTGCCGGCGGCTTTCGCCCCGGCGCGGTCACTCGATACGCGATCACCTTCGTCGTCGCCTATGGCGCCAATCTGGGCGTCGTGATCGCCGCCATGTCTGCCGGCTTCATCGAGAACCCGTTTGTCCATCTGGCGGGAAACTGCCTCTACTCGGTCATTTTCTATCTCGGCTCGTCCCGTTTCGTCTTCGTCGGCGGCGCGGATGATGCTGTGGCCGCAACGAACGCGAAATGGCCCGGAGCGGTAACATGAACCAGGCCGCTGCAATCGCGACGGCGACGCCGTCGCGCGGAGTCGCGACATGACCCAGGTTGCGGCAATCGCGACGGCGACGCCGTCGCTCGGGGACGCGCAACGCATCAGGCTGGTATTCTGCCTTCTCGGCGCCTGTATCGTGGCCTCCGTGCTCACCGCCTTTGCCGGCGCGATCCTGCAGGATCCCGACAATTGGTGGCAAGTGAAGGTCGGGCTCGACTTCCTGGAGAATCGGACGTTTCCTGCCGTCGACCCCTATTCCTATACGTTCGCCGGCCAACCCTGGATCGCCAAGGAATGGCTGGGGCAGGTCTTTCTGGCCCTTGCCTACCGTGCGGGCGGCTGGAATGGCGTCGTCACCCTGATCATCGTCACGGTCGGCCTGACCGTCTTCCTGATGGGATGGTTCCTCAGCGCATGGCTGAAGCCGATACTGGCGATAGCGCTGGCCTTCGCCGCGGCTTTCCTGATCGCTCCGATCTATACGGCGCGCCCCCACGTCTTCACCTTGCCGATCATCGTCGTCTGGACGGCAATGCTGTTTCGTGCCGCGCAGGATGAGAAGGCCCCGCCTTTGTGGCTGCTCGTGCTTGTCGTCTTGTGGGCCAACCTGCATGCCACGTTCACCCTGAGCTTCGTCATCGCCGCCTTTGCCGGGCTCGTTCTGCTGGCGCGCTCGGGCCTGTCGAAACCCGTCCTGCTGGCAAAATGGGTCGCTTTCGGCCTGCTCTGCCCCCTGGTCAGCTTGCTGCATCCCTATGGCGTGAAAGCCATCCTGGCGACGTTCACCGTGGCATATGGCAACGAGGCGGTGCCTCTTATCCTGGAGTGGCGACCGTTCAATGCCCAGGAGCAGCTCTTCCAGGAAGCGGCGATGCTGTTGGCGCTTTTCGGGCTTTTGGTATCGAGACCGCGGATCGGCTGGGCCAAGGCGTTGTTCATCGTCTTCGCCTTGCATGTCTATCTCGCCCATCTGCGATTTGTATATCTGCCCTTCCTGTTGATCCCCTTGGTGATCGCGGTCGAGGTCGCACTGCAATATCCTTCGCTCTCAACCACGACCTGGCTGGCGGAAAAGCGTGACGGGCTGGAAAAACTCTTCGCCAGCCGGTTCTACGCGATCTCAGGCGCGTTGGCTGTCTTGCTGGTCGGCTCGGTCTTCATCCTCGGCAGTGCCTACCAGGTGGCGCCGAGCCCGAAAACATCCGCCAGCGGCGCCCTCGCATTCGCCAAGGATCACCATCTCACAGGCAACGTGCTGAATTCCTACAATTTCGGCGGCACGCTGATTTTCCACGGCATCAAGACCTATATCGACGGCAGGACGGATCAGCTGTTCCTGGGCGGGTTCACGAAAGCCGACGACGCGACGGGGCGCAGTGACGGAAAACCGCTGCTCGATGCCCAGCTGAAAAAATACGCCATCGGCTGGGCACTCCTTACGGCCGACGACACCCGCATCCCCTTCCTCACGGAGTTGGGCTGGAAGCGGGCCTACGCGGACGACGACGCCGTGATCTACCTGCCCGGCGCCTGATTTTCGACGCCTGTGCCTATCGGGTTCGCCAATCGAATCCCGGTTTGCCTTGACACCTATGTTGCAGTGCAGCAAAGTTGCGCAACAGAGGATGGGCCTGTGCGATCAACGAACCGACATTTTCCACAGTATCAGGACGTCGTCGCATGAGCAGTGCTCCAAGCTGCGGCATGCGAATACCGCCGACCGCATCATGCGGAGCGGCCAGATGAACTACAGACGCGACATCGATGGCCTGCGGGCCGTCGCGGTGCTGCCCGTCGTGCTGTTCCATTTCGGCGTGTCCGCCATTCCCGGCGGCTTCACGGGCGTCGACATCTTCTTCGTCATATCGGGTTATCTGATCAGTGGCAGCCTGCTCGACGACCTCGAGCGCGGCCAGTTCTCGATCGGCCGCTTCTACTGGCGCCGTGCGCGGCGCATCCTGCCGGCGCTGACTTTCGTCATCCTGCTCGCAAGCGTCGCCGCCTGGTTCATTCTGCTGCCGTCGGACCTCCACGAATACAGTCTCAGCGTGATCGCGGCCTCGACCTTCTGGTCGAACATCTATTTCTGGAAAACGACCAACTATTTCTCCATCGACGCGGAACTGCGGCCACTGCTGCACACATGGTCGCTTTCGGTCGAGGAGCAGTATTATATCTTCGCACCGATCCTAGTGTATCTGATCTACCGCTATGCCGCGAAGCGCTGGCTGACGATATTGCTGCCGATCGCCATAGGCAGTTTTGCCCTGGCGGTCATGGCAACCACGCTGGCGCCGACCGCCGGCTTCTACCTGCTGCCAACGCGCATCTGGGAACTGGCGCTGGGCGCCATTCTGATGCTGAAAAAACCGCCGGCGCTGGCCAGCCGTCCGCTGACGGAACTGATCGGCCTCGCCGGCTTTGGCCTGATTGGCTTTGGCTTTCTGACAATTTCGGAGAGCGACCCGTTTCCGGGCTACAATGCCTTGTTTCCCTGTATCGGAACGGCGCTTCTTATCTATGCGGGCCAGCCCCACGCCGACAGGCTGGAGCCTGTCGCCACACGCGTGCTTCGGTTTGCGCCGCTGGTCTGGGTCGGCCTCATCTCCTACTCACTTTATCTCGTCCACTGGCCGATCAATTCATTCGTCCACTATCTCTCGCTGAAAGCCATCGGCGTGCCGACGATCATGGCGATGATGGTGGCGAGCTTCGCCCTGGCGACGTTCTCGTGGAAATATGTCGAGCAGCCCTTCCGCCGGAAGGGGCCTCTCACCGCTCCGCTGCCCATCTTCGCCTTTTCGGCGACAGCGATCGCCTTGCTGTGCGTCGGCGGCATGGCCGGTGTGCTCGGCAAGGGGTTTCCACAACGGTTCCCGGACTTCTCGACGGAGCGGGTACTGGTGGGTGACTGGCGCAACGGCGTCTGCTTCAACGAAGGCGGGAGCCCGATCGAGGACTGGAACCTCGCGGACTGCACGCGCACACATGGCTTTGCCACCAATGTGCTGCTGTGGGGCGATTCCTTCGCGGCGCATTATGTGTCGGGGCTGGAGGCCAACGCTGAGAAAATCCAGGCCAATGTCATCCAGTACACCTATGCCGGCTGCCCCCCCAACCTGAGCTACTTTTCCTACGCCCGGCCGGCCTGCACGCGCTTCAACGAACGGGCGCTGTCGATCATCCGCGAAGCCAACATCCAGGCCGTGATCCTGAGCGGCCGATGGACCGACTACCAGGCCAGGGGTTTTGACGGCCTGCAGCAGACGATCGACCGGCTGCGCGACATGGGCGTCAAGGTCTATGTCATCGGCCAGTCTCCGGAATTCATCGCCGACGTCCAGAAGATCGCTTTCTTCGCGAGACGGGACCATGTCGCCAACACATCCTGGCCGATGGCCATGGATCCGGATATCAACAAGCAGGTGCTGCCGTTTACCAAAGGGGCCACCTTCATCGACCCGCTGGCCTACCTCTGCGACACGGCCGGCTGTTCCTACGCCGACGCCGGCACCAGGCAGTTTCTCTACTTCGACTACGGCCATTTCTCTTCTGCCGGCGCGACGCTCGCCATCTCGAAATATTGGCCAAGCTTTGCCGCCAGCAACAAAGTCGCGAAGGCAAAATAGAAATCGCGGGCCAGCGCTGGGGGGACCGCGAAAGCGCTTGTTCAGGGATCGCTTTGCGATTGCCCGAAGGCCGAACCTCATGGTAACGAGGGCACGCGCGGGTATGATGTAATGGTAGCCTGTCAGCTTCCCAAGCTGAACGCGCGGGTTCGATTCCCGCTACCCGCTCCAGCATATGCCGAAGGGCTATGCGCCTGATGTTGAGGGTCCCGGCATCATCCACACCCCCTGAGGTGGAAATTAATTGCCGACCACGACCTAGAGTTGACTAATTCGCATCTGCTTCTTCAGAAGGAACCGAGCGAGATTGTCGACGTTGCGCGGCGCCATCTTTTCGGGGAGATGCGCCAGCAAATTCTTCGACCTGGCGTCATTACGGTACCGCTCAACCCATTCCTCGGTGTAGGCGTCCCGCTGCAACCGCAAATTCGTCTCGAAATTGCAGTTCGGCATTTCGACCGATAACTGGCGCGCCAACGAGGCGACATACGGACGGGGGTCACTCAACAGATCTTCATAGAAAAAATGGTCGTAGGGCAGATCGGCCATGCGCAGGTAAGCGCCCCAGAAGGCATGGCTCTGCTCGATCCGGAAGTAGACCTGGCAGATGCTGGCGAAGTCGTACTCCGGGATCAGATCAGCACTGCTCGTCGTGCTCTGCCAGCGGCCTGACGCTTTCGCCCGACAATAGGAAATTGCTTGACGAAGTCGGTCTCTCCGTTCCAGCAAGACCAATCCGATGCCATGGCGCCTGATGCATTCGGTGAGGAAGTCGACTCCATACTTCGCCTGCGCCGTCTCAAGGTGCCGCGAAAACACCTTTACAGCGAACCTGCCATTCGCGGTCTTGCCGCGATCAATCACCGCGCAAAGAAGCTCCTCGAATGATTTGGGCTTGAACCCCAGCTTGCTGGGGTCGAGCCATTCGCCTGACTGACCCAATGTCCCGGTACTGTTTGCCAGGCTGCCAAGCCATTCGGAGCCACTGCGGGCTTCGGTCAGTATCGCCACGCCTTTCATGGGTGCCGATTGCCCCTGGTCTGTGGACGTGTAACCGGTGTTACGGGATATGGTTCTGCTCCTTGATGGCCCTCGGCATGGTGGCACCTCAGTCTGTCGGGATTCGATTAGTAATGTCTAATATGATTCGGTCAATTCGATCTTAGATTAAGTTGGGCGGACGATTCCGTAACGGTTGGGTGATCGGTGCCAGTCCGGGCACCGATTGAAACATGCAAACCTTGGCCCGCCCATCTGTGCAGAGACGACACCGGCCACGCTGCGGTGGCCGGCCCTTCGTCAATGGTTCGTCACAGCCAGACGCCGAGCCATACGCGCTCGCGCCAGCAACGGACATGGCGGCGCCCATGGCGCCAGTAGCGGCGGCAAACGCGTCTCCAACCGCGGCGCCGTCCACCATGGCGACGACGCCAATGCCCATGGTCGCGATGATGCCAGCGACGATGGGAGACCTGCTCCACTTCGACGTCCTCATCGCCTTCGAAGACAGCCGGATCCGGCTTGTCCAGTTCATCGAGAATTCCGTTGCCTTGGGGAATACCGGCAACCGCGCGGCCGGGTCCGACCACTCCAGCAAACGCCACGGCCCCCGCAACGCCTAGCATTCCAGTGAGAAACAACCGACGTTCCATCAAAACCTCCCGAGTTGTTGACCACCGGCCCCTCGTTCCCTCGCCCAAAACGGGCTCCAGCGAGATGCCGATTGGGCTGAACGCGCGACTGCACTTCTTGTTCCATCACCCCACTTCGCGCAGGATGAAATCGTGCAGCATCTTGGCGGCCGGCGAGAGCACGCGGTTCCTGACCGTGATCAGGCTGTAGGGCCTGACCTCGATGTCGAATTCGGTCTGGACGACGTCGATGGCGCCGGCGAGCCCGTCGGGATTCTGGATGAATTTCGCCACCTGCACCGAAACCGGCGCGATGGCGTCGGACTGCGCGACCATGACCAGCGTCAAGAGCAGCGAAGAGGTGTTGAGGATACGGTCCGGCAGCGCGATGTTGCGGTTGAGGAAATTGCTCTCCATCGCCTGGCGCAAGGGCGAGCCGCCCGACTGAAAGACCCAGTCATAGGCTGCGGTGTCTTCCAGCCGCACCACGCCGCCCCTGGTGAGCGGGTGGCCGCGACGCACGATCAGGCAGGCCTTCTCGACGCCGATGACACGCGATTCGAACAGCCGCGGATTGAGGTCGTCGGGAATGCGCGCGATGATGAAATCATGGCGTGTGGCGATCAGTTCGCGCGCCAGCACATTCGAGGTCTCGACCTGCATGGTGATCTCGATGCGCGGATAGATGCGGCGGATTTCGCGGATCGCCGGCACCGCCAGCTCGATCGCCGGCGCCGTCACCGCACCGAGAAACACGGAACCGCCCTTGCCTGCCTTGAGCTCGGAAATCTCGCGATCGACCTCGCGCATCTCCAGCAGGATCGAACGCGCACGCCTGGCCAGAGCCTTGCCGTAGGGCGTCAGCGTGATGCCGCGCGGCAGCCGCTCGCATAGCTTGACCTCGAGCACCGCCTCCATCTCGGCGATCATGCGCGAGGCAGCCGGCTGCGAAATGTTCATGACCTGCGCCGCCGCGCTCACCCGGCCATGGTCGTCGAGCGCGACGATCATGCGCATGTGACGCAGGCTGAGACCACTGCGCAGCAGGGTTTCGCCATCGCCCGGGGTCTCATTGTAACCATTTGAAACCCCAGTCGGATTCCGTAACGCTGCCATGGCTTTTCCCCGTCTCGGGCTCGCGACCCTCTGGCATTCGCCAGCACCTGCCACTGCTCATAGCATATACCACTTGCGGTATAGCAACCATCAAAGATCGCATTTGACAGTTATGGCAAAAGGGTCGCAACGTCAGCGCGTTCCGAGACGCAACGATCGCCGACGATAAAAATCGTATCGATTGAAATCAGCGCCTCGGGACCATGGGAGGATACCGGAGATCGATATGACGGCAGTAGTGCCTTGGCGCTTCTGCACGATTGCGCGGCCCGCGACCCCCGGGGTGCCGCGTCCATCAACCAGGGAGAGTTTACGTGAAAATCATCAAGACACTGGCCGCAGTCGCGGCGCTTGGCATCGCTGCCATGACCTATTCGGCGCACGCAGCCGACAAGGGTCTTGTCGGCGTGCTGATGCCGACCAAGACTTCGCAGCGCTGGATCAATGACGGCGATGCCGTCAAGTCCCAGCTCGAGGCTCTCGGCTACACCGTTGACCTGCAGTATGCGCAGGACGACATCCCCAACCAGCTCAGCCAGTTGGAAAACGAAATCACCAAGGGCCCGAAGGCGCTGATCATCGCCTCGATCGACGGCACCACGCTCTCGGATGCGCTGCAGAAGGCCGCTGACGCGGGCGTCGTCGTCGTCGCCTATGACCGCCTGATCAAGAAGACCAAGAATGTCGACTACTACACCACCTTCGACAATTTCGGCGTCGGCGTGATCCAGGCGAATTCGCTGGTCAAGGGCCTCAAGGAGCGCTTCCCGAACACCAAGCCGTGGAACGTCGAACTGTTCGGCGGCTCGCCCGACGACAACAACGCGTTCTTCTTCTACAACGGCGCGATTTCCGTCCTGCAGCCGCTGATCGACGACGGCTCGATCAAGATCAAGTCCGGCCAGACCGGCATGGACAAGGTCGGCACGCTGCGCTGGCTCGCCGCCACCGCCCAGGCGCGCATGGACAACCTGCTCTCGGCCAACTACTCGGACGGCAGCCGCGTCGATGGCGTTCTGTCGCCCTATGACGGCCTGTCGCGCGGCATCACCGCCTCGTTGCGCGCCGTCGGCTACGGCACGGACGCACAGCCCTGGCCGATCGTGACCGGCCAGGACGCCGAGACCGCCTCGGTCAAGCTGATCATCACGGGCGAACAGTACTCGACCGTGTTCAAGGACACCCGCGACCTCGCCAAGGCCACTGTCCAGCTGGTCGACAAGGTGCTCTCGGGCGGCAAGCCCGACGGCCTCGACGAAAAGACCTACAACAACGACGTCAAGGTCGTTCCCTCGATCCTGTTGACGCCGCATGAGGTCGATAAGTCCAACTACCAGGCGCTGGTCGTCGACTCCGGCTATATCAAGGCCGAAGACCTGAAGTAATCTCGGTTACAAAGACAGGGGTCCTGCGCAACGCAGGGCCCCTTTTCGTTCACCAGCGAGCCCGGTATTGTTACCGACCTCGCCGGCAGTGTTTGCCGACCTCTCAAGGAGCGGTAGTTCCCATGGCCTCGACGATTTTGGAGATGCGCGACATCACCAAGACGTTCCCCGGCGTGAAGGCGCTGTCGAACGTCAACCTGAGCGTCGAGGAAGGCGAGATCCACGCCGTGGTCGGCGAGAATGGCGCCGGCAAATCGACGCTGATGAAGGTTCTGTCGGGCGTCTATCCCGCCGGCACCTATGACGGCCAGATTATTTTCCAGGGCCAGGAATGCCAGTTCAAGGGCATCCATGACAGCGAACACAAGGGCATCGTCATCATCCACCAGGAGCTTGCGCTGGTGCCGATGCTGTCGATTACCGAAAACATTTTCCTCGGCAACGAAAACGCCCGCTACGGCGTCATCGACTGGGATGCCAACGAGGCGCGCACCGCCGCTTTGTTGAAGAAGGTGGGCCTCAAGGAGGACCCCAAGACACTGATCACCAATATCGGCGTCGGCAAGCAGCAGCTGGTCGAGATCGCCAAGGCGCTGAGCAAGGACGTCAAGCTTTTGATCCTCGACGAGCCGACCGCGTCGCTCAGCGAGAAGGACAGCCAGGCGCTGCTGGACCTTTTGCTCGAATTCAAGAAGCAAGGCATGACCTCGATCCTGATCTCGCACAAGCTGAACGAGATCAACCGGGTCGCCGACAAGGTCACCGTCATCCGTGACGGGCGTACCATCGAGACGCTGGCCAAGAAGGACATTTCGGAAGACCGCATCATCACCTCGATGGTCGGCCGTTCGCTCGACGACCGCTATCCGCCGCGCGAGCCCAAGATCGGCGAGATCGTGTTCGAGGTGAAGAACTGGTCGGTCTATCACCCGCTCCATGCCGAACGGCAGGTGATCAAGGGCATCGACATCAATGTGCGCAAGGGCGAGGTGGTCGGCATTGCCGGACTGATGGGCGCCGGCCGCACCGAATTCGCCATGAGCCTGTTCGGCCGCTCCTATGGCCGCCGCATCACCGGCGAGGTGCTGCTCAAGGGCAAGCCGATCGATGTCTCCTCGGTGAGCAGGGCAGTCCAGCACGGCATTGCCTACGTGACCGAGGATCGCAAGACCTACGGTCTCAACCTCATCGACCATATCAAGCACAACATAACGCTGGCCAATCTCGGCGGTGTGTCGCGCCACAGCGTGATCGACGACATGCGCGAGCTCGCCGTTGCCAACGACTATCGCAAGAAGACCAATATCCGCGCTTCCAGCGTCTATCAGTTGACCGGCAATCTTTCCGGCGGCAACCAGCAGAAGGTGGTGCTGTCGAAATGGCTGTTCGCCGACCCGGACGTGCTGATCCTCGACGAGCCGACGCGCGGCATCGATGTCGGCGCCAAGTACGAAATCTACACGATCATCGCGCGGCTTGCCTCGGAAGGTAAGTCGATCGTGGTCATCTCGTCGGAAATGCCGGAATTGTTGGGGATCACCGACCGCATCTACGTCATGAACGAAGGGCGCATGGTCGGCGAAATGCCGGCGTCGGAAGCAAGCCAGGAAAAAATAATGCGCGCCATCGTTCGGGGAGAAGGAAAAGCAGCATGAGCACCGAAAGCGCCCCCGCCCCGCAAGGCGACGCCGCAGTAGAACAGCGCCCACGCATCGCCGTCTCGGCGCTGACGACGAATCTGCGCGAATACGGCCTGATCATCGCGCTGATCGTCATCATGCTGTTCTTCCAGTTCACCACGTCGGGAACGCTGTTCAAGCCGGTCAACCTCAGCAATCTGGTGCAGCAGAACTCGTTCATCATCGTGATGGCGCTGGGCATGCTGCTGGTCATCGTCTCCGGCTATATCGACCTCAGCGTCGGATCAGTCGCCGGTTTCATCGGCGCGCTGGCGGCGAACATGATGGTCATCTGGCAGCTCGGACCGCTCAGCAATCCGCTGGTGGTTTCGATCGTCTGCCTGGTCGTGGGCGGCCTGATCGGCGCGGCGCAAGGCTATTGGATCGCCTATCACCGGATACCCAGCTTCATCGTCACGTTGGCCGGCATGCTGATCTTCCGCGGCATCTGCCAGGCGCTGCTGGGCGGCGGCTCCTCGGTCGGGCCGCTTCCGGACGACTTCAAAATGCTCAGCTCCGGCTTCATCCCGGATGTGATCGGCCCGCTGACGCTCGTCCCGCCGGTCGTGAACGCAGCCGGCAAGACCATCATGGGTAGTGGCGTCACCCTGCACATGACGACGGTCGTGCTGGGGCTGATCGCCGTGCTGGCCTATGCCTATTTCGGAGTCCGCACCCGGCGCAAGCGCGAACGCCACGGCTATGAGGCCGAGCCCTTCACGTTGTTCGTCATCAAGACGCTGGTCGCCAGCGCGCTGGCGCTGTTCCTGGTCTATGAGTTCGCCAGCTACCGTGGCCTGCCGGTGGTGCTGCTGGTCATGGGCGTGCTGATCACGCTGTTCGTCTTCGTCACCAAGCGCATGACCATCGGCCGCCGCATCTACGCCATGGGCGGCAACCCCAAGGCGGCACAGCTGTCGGGCATCAACACCGAGCGGCTGACGCTGATGGTGTTCATCAACATGGGCGTGCTGTCGGCGCTCGGCGGCCTGATCATCGCGGCACGTCTCGGTCAGGCGGTGCCGGCCGCGGGCCTCGGCTCCGAGCTCGACGTCATCGCCGCCGTCTTCATCGGCGGCGCCTCGGCGATGGGCGGCGTCGGCCAGGTCATCGGCGCGGTGGTCGGCGGCTTCATCATGGGTGTCATGAACAACGGCATGTCGATCATGGGCGTCAATGTCGACTGGCAACAGGTGGTCAAAGGCCTGGTGCTGCTCGGCGCCGTGATCTTCGACGTCTACAACAAGAACAAGGCCTAACAGGCCGGCGAAGCAACGAGGAAGGCATACGGGTCTAGATCGCGATGCTGCCGGCAACCCGCCGGCATCAAGAAGTCCCCCCGGGGATCAAGCCCGCGACCGCAATCCGGACGAAGAATTTCACCCGTGGCGCGGCGAGGTCCGAGCCGCGCAGGTCAAGGTTTGCCAAGAGGCAACCAGGCCAAGACACATGAGAGAGGATTGATCATGCTGATCTCGCAGATTCTCGACGACGCCGAGACCATCCGCGTCGTTGCCCGCAATGGCGGCAAGACCCGGATCATCAACGGCGCCCGCAGTGTCTACTCGCTGGCGATGGAGGCTGCCCGCACCGGCGTCGGCCTCGTCGCGCTGATCGAGCGCAAGGGACTTGGCGAGATGGTCGATCTCGATGCCGCCTACAAGAAGGGGCGGCTGTTGTCGCCGATCAATCACCCCGATCCGGCGCATCTGCATCTCACCGGCACCGGACTAACCCATCTGGGTTCAGCCGCGACGCGCGATTCCATGCACAAGAAGCTCAGCACCGATGGCGAGGAGCAACTCACCGATTCCATGAAGATGTTCCGCATGGGGCTGGAGGGCGGCAAGCCGGCCAAAGGCCAGGTCGGCGTGCAGCCGGAATGGTTCTACAAGGGCAATGGCACGATGGCCGTGGCGCCAGGTGCCGCACTCCTGTCACCGGCCTTCGCCAAGGACGCCGGCGAGGAACCCGAGGTCGCCGGCATCTATGTCATCGGCGATGATGGCGCACCCTTCCGCGTCGGCTTCACGCTGTCGAACGAATTTTCCGACCATGTGACCGAGCGCGTGAATTATCTCTTTCTTGCCCATTCCAAGCTGCGCAATGCCTCGTTCGGACCGGAGATCCTGATCGGCGACCTGCCTTCCGACATCCGCGGCACGTCGCGCATCGTGCGTAATGGCAACACGCTGTGGGAAAAGCCGTTCCTGTCGGGCGAAGCGAACATGTCGCACACCATCGCCAATCTCGAACACCATCACTTCAAATATTCGGCGTTCCGCCAGCCGGGCGACGTGCACGTGCATATGTTCGGTACGGCGACACTGTCCTTCGCCGATGGCGTCAAGACCGAGGCCGGCGATGTGTTCGAGATCGAGGCCGGGGATTTCGGCCTGCCGCTGCGCAACCCGCTCGAGATTGAGCAGCCGGTAAAGGTGGCGGTGAAGGCGCTGTGAGGGCACCCCTTCCCTTCTCCCCTTGTGGGAGAAGGTGGATCGGCGCGCAGCGCCGAGACGGTTGAGGGGTGTTCCAGCGGAGTGAGGCGTCAGTGTTCCCTGGAACACCCCTTGTGTGTTTGGAATCGTGCATTGTTGAGGGTGCCACGGACCAGGTGCTTGCCTGATCCGTGGCGGTGGTCGAGAGCCCGTCGCCCCTCAGGTGGCCTAAACCGTGGATGAGCTGGGGCCCGACCGCCTTCTTTTGTGAACCCGAACAGTTGCAAGGGGCAAGCCCCCGCACACAAGGAAGGGACCGAGGAGATGGTAGCGCAAACGGTTCAGGAC
>NZ_JBFUGI010000022.1:0-81140 GCF_056402995.1 Mesorhizobium sp. P3_A8
GAACAGGACCAACGGTGGCCAGGCAGCCCGACCCGGTCCACCATCGCGCAGCGGGTTGAGTAGCTTCTCGAAGCGGTCCCACTTCACCAGACCTGACAATCGATCGAGTGGCGAAGAACCGCCTGCCAACTTGCCGCCCAGAAAGGCTTCCGCCAAGCTCAACTGACCCGTCTGCTTCACTGCCATCGTGATTCCCTCCGAGCGTCAATCTCAGAGAATCACAACCACCGAATTACGCAACAGTCCCCCAGGGGGAGAAGGGAAGGCGCCCCGTCACGCTCACTTCGCATCATGAAAAATGATGCCGACCGTGTGGCGCATGCCTGAGCGCAGGCGGCTGACGCCGTGGCGCAAATTGACGCGGTAGTTGCCCTTGGTTCCCTGTACCGGCCGGTTGTGGACGGCGAAGGCCACGGCGTCGCCCTGGCGCAGCGGCACCACTTCCACCCGGCTCTGCGTGCGCGGGCGCTGCTCGGTCAGGGCGAATTCGCCGCCGGTGAAATCCTCGCCCGGTTCCGAGAGCAGGACCGCCACCTGCAATGGGAAGGCGAGGTCGCCATAAAGGTCCTGGTGCAGGCAGTTGAAGTCGCCGGGCACATATTGCAGCAAAAGCGGCGTCGGCCTGACCTGGCCGGCGCCATGGCACTGGTCGAGGAATTCGGCATGCGTCGCGGGATAGCGCAAGGCGATCGCCATACGCTCGTTCCACCGGTTGGCGACCTCGGCCAGTCTGGGATAAAGCGCGCTGCGCAAGCCGCCGATGAGGTCGGGCAAGGGATAGCGGAAATAGCGGTATTCGCCCTTGCCGAAACCATGCCTGGCCATGTGGATATGACTGCGAAAATGCTGTTCCTCGGGGTAGAGGCCGGCGATCTGCCGGCACTCCTGCGGTGAGAGCAGCTTTTCCATCACCGCACAGCCGAAACCGTCGAGTTCGGTGGTCAGCGCCGGCCAGTCGTAAGCGGCGATGCGTGTCTCGGCGGCTTCCACCACGGATGCGGCAACCCTGGCATGGGCGTTCATATGGTGGCCTCCCGGTTCAGCAAGGCGCGCTTGCGTTCGACGCCCCAGCGATAGCCTGACAGCGTGCCGTCGGCGCGGACCACGCGGTGGCAGGGGATGCCGAGCGCGATGGCGTTGGCGGCACAGGCGGTCGCCACGGCGCGGGCGCCGTTCGGTTGGCCAAGCCGCCGGGCAAGCGCGGTGTAGGTGATGGTGGCGCCGCACGGGATGGCGCGCAGTGCGTCCCACACACGCTGCTGGAACGGCGTGCCGTGGCGCATGTCGAGCGGCAGGTCGAGGCCGGCGCGGGGCATTTCGATGAAGCGCGCGATTGCGGCGAGATCGTCGCGGAGCGCGTTTTTATCCTCGACCAGCACCCTGCCGGGGAAACGGTCAGCGAGGTCCTGCTCCAGCGTGTCGGCGTCGGAGCCGATCAGGATGGCGCAGATGCCGATCCGGCTGCGCGCCGCCAAGATGTTGCCGATCGCGGATTGGCTGATGGCATAGGTGATGGTGTCGAGGCTGGCAGCCTTGGGTGCTGTCGCCTGCATGTGGGTTTGCATGAGGTTCATTGCCTTCACTCCTTCTGTGCCTAAACCCTAGCGAGGTACCGGTTGGCGCTCACTCCGGTGCTTGCTTTCAAATTCAAATCTTGGCGCCCGAGGATGAAGGACGCCAAGGTAAGCACTCTACGGCGCCCCCCTCTGTCCTGCCGGACATCTCCCCCACAAGGGGGGAGATCGGCAGCTTTTGCGTCGGCTCTCCTCCTGCAACGTCGAAGATTGGCGAAGGCCGTGACTACATCCGATCTCCCCCCTCGTGGGGGAGATGTCCGGCAGGACAGAGGGGGGCGCCGTAGAGCGCTGATTTAGATCATTGGCACTTCGCCCGAGGATGTCAGGCAACACGCGTGACGGTGACATCGCCGAGTAGAAAAACCTCGCCTGACAACAGCCGCAACTCAACCTCGCCCGTCGCGGTGCGGCTCCATTCGGCCTTGCCATCATCGACCAGTTCGCCGATGGCGGCCAGGACCTCTGACTTCGCATCTTCGGCGCGACTGACGGCAACACCGTTGGCGATCTCGATATTCGCACCGGCGGTGGAAGACCTTGCCATCGTGCGCATCGCCGGCCCTCGTCAGGTCCGCAAAGACCGGGCCGCCCTGTCGGCGGCCTTCGCCGCTCCGCCGGCCTCGCGGTCAAACAGCGCGCGCTTGCGCTCGGCGCCCCAGGCGTAGCCCGACAGGGCGCCATCCTTCCTGATCACGCGGTGGCAAGGGATGGCGACCGCATGGGCGTTGGCGGCGCAGGCGGCAGCGATGGCGCGGGTGGCCTTCGGCGCGCCGATGCGCTCGGCGATCCCGGCATAGGAAACCGTGCTGCCGACCGGAATATCCTGCAAGGCCTGCCAGACGCGTTGCTGGAAAGCGGTGCCGCGCACGTCGAGCGGCAGGTCGAGACCAAGCTGTGGAGCCTCGACGAAGCCGACGACGCGGGCGACCAGCGCTTCGTAATCGCTGTCGCCACCGATCAGCCGTGCCTTGGGGAAACGGTCCTGCAGGTCGCGCACCAGCGCGTCCGGATCGTCGCCGAGCAGGATCGAGGCGACGCCCTTTTGGCTCGACGCAACCAGAATGGTGCCGAGCGAGGATTCGCCGACGGCGAAGCGTATGTCCTCGTTGGCGCCGCCGGCGCGGTAGCGCGTCGGCGTCATGCCGAGCATGCCGGTGGATTTCTCATAAAAACGCCCGCTCGAACTGAAGCCGGCATCGTAGATCGCCGTGGTGGCACTGGTGCCGTCTTCCAGACCCTGGCGGACCCGGGCGGCGCGGTGCGCGGCGGCATAGTCCTTCGGCGTCAGCCCTGTGATCGCCTTGAAGACGCGGTGGAAATGGCCGGCGCTGCGGCCGGCGGCATCAGCCAGTTCAGCGAGCGAGGGTTCCGCCTCGCTCTGCTCGATCCTGCGACAGGCATCGGCGACCATCGTCGCATTGCCGGCGTCGAGCGAAGGGCCATCCGGATTGCAGCGCCGGCAGGCGCGAAAACCGGTCGCCTTCGCCTGAGCCAGCGTGTCGTGCAGTTGCACATTCCCGGGGTTGGCGCGCCGCGACGGACAGGAGGGCCGGCAATAGACGCCGGTCGTCGCCACCGAATACCAGAATTCGCCGTTCGCCGATTTGTCGCGCGCGACGATGCGCGCCCAACGCGGGTCGTCGGTGACCGGCAACGGCATGGATTTCAGGTCTTTGGCGAGAGTGATGAACATGGCCGCATTGAAGCCGCCGGAAGCCGGCTCCGCCACCCGTTTCCTGACAACTGTCAGCTGCAAGCCTGTTCGTCGGGACACACAAAGAGTATGAGAGGATCGATCCGGAGAAGGTGTGATGGAAAACATTCGACCCATTAAGACCGAAGCCGATCACGATTGGGCGATCGCCAGGATCGCCGGATATTTCGAGAATGAGCCGGAGGTCGGCTCTCCCGAAGGTGATCGCTTCGACGTTCTCGCGACTCTGATCGAGGCTTATGAGGACAAGCACTACCCGATTGAAGCACCCGATCCCGTCGACCGGTCGCATCCAATCGGATTCAAAGACGCGCTGTAAGCCATTGTTTTCGTGACATGCCACCCAAAGGCGATAAGTGTTTGGCTCTCAGCTCTGCTACGCCGCGCGTTTGGGCTCCACCGCGAACGGGCTGAGCCCAAGCCAGGTCTGCATCTTCTTGCCGATGGCCTGGTCGCCGGTCAGGGCGACCTTCGCGCCGGCCTTCTCGACGGTGAGCAATCCCATCCAGATCGCCGTCATCGTGTGCAGGTCGGTCGAGACGTAGAGGTCGACATCGAAGCCCGGATCGTACCAGCACAGGTCGACCTCGCCATGCTTCTCGACGATCAGCCACCAGGAGCGTTTGGATGCCGGGAGATCCTGATACAGGAATTGTATCACCGTGCGTCCCTCGGGCAGCGGCGAGGGGTTCAGATTGCGCCGCATGTCCCACATCAGCAGCGACGGATCGAGGTTTTTGAGCGACAGCCGGGACTCGACCCATTTCTGCCCCCAGAAACCCATCGCCTCGACGACGGGGCGCAAATCGCGGCCGGCCTCGGTCAGCCGGTAGTCGAAGATCCCCTTCTCGCCCGGGATCTCCTTGCGCTCGACGATCCCTGCCAGCTCGAGCTCCTTCAGCCGTTGCGACAGAAGGGTTGGCGACATCTTTGGCACGCCCCGGCGCAAATCGTTGAAGCGGGTCGAACCCGCCACCAATTCGCGCATCAGCACCATCGTCCAGCGAGTGCACAGCACCTCGGCGGCCATCGATAGCGGGCAGAACTGCTTGTATCCGTGCTGGGTCATGATTGGTGTCCCTCCCTCGAAGCTGGGCGAACATTAGCCCTTCGTGATTGAAGCGGCGAGTACAGAAACTGTACCGGCCCAGTACAGATCGCGGACTGGTTGGCAGAGGCCGTGCCATGCGAGCCCTTTGGACGGTTGCACTGGATACCCCTGTGCGCCGCAACCAGGAGACGACCATGACTGCTTACGTTATCGCCGACATCAAGATGAAGGACCCGAATTGGGTGCCGGAATACGCGGCCTCGGTGCACGACATCGTCCACAAGCATGGCGGCAAATATCTGTCGCGCAGCGGCAATGTGAAGACGCTTGAAGGCAAGCCGCTCGACACCACGCTGATCGCCTTGATGGCGTTCCCGTCGGAAGCGGCGGCGCGCGCCTTCACCAACGATCCGGCCTACGCGCCTTTCGTTTCGGCGCGTCAGGGTGGCAGCGACAGCCGCTTCCAGCTGATCGACGACACCGATCTGGCCGGGACGATCCCGTATCTGCCGAAGGGATGATCCTTCCCGGCAGTCGTCACATCGATTTCGGGATCGACAAGCAACAACAGTCACGGCGCTTGCCTGCCGGGCCTCCGTATTTTCGGCGGCCGGCCCGCTGTGCTTTTTCAAGAAGAATGGAATGGATATGAAATCAAACCTTCGCAACAGGCTCGTCATGGCGGGGGCCACGCTGGCCGTCTGCACCGGCTTCGCATGGGCGCATCAGCAAGCGGCTGAAGCTGTATCCGGCCCCAACCCGCTGGCCGACAAGGTACGGGCCGCCAACAGCCGGTTCCTTGATGTCAAGGCGGCGACGGCCGAGGGCTATGCGCCCATTCCCTGCGCCAGCGGCATCACCGGCGGCGCCATGGGCATCCACTACGTCAATGGCCAGTATCTCAGGGATGACAAGATCGACATCGCCCGGCCTGAAGCCGTGATGTACGAGCCGATGGCCGACGGCCGGCTTAAGTTGGTGGCGGTCGAATACATCACCTCGAAGGGCCCGGCGTCGCTCGACGGACAGCTGTTCAACTTCAACAGCGCGCCCAACCGCTATGGCCTGGGCGAGTTCTACGAACTGCATGTCTGGGCCTGGAAGGGCAACCCGACCGGCACCTTCGCCGACATGAACCCGAAAGTGTCGTGCGAACACGCGATCGCGCCGAGCCAGTAGGGAATGAGGCCAGGCGGCATTGATGCCGCCTGGCCCGAAAACGATCGCTCCGCTTGACTGCCTCAGGCGGCCTTGATCAGGCCGAGCTGGGTCAGCGCCGCGACGCCGTCGTCGAGGCCGATCTCCTCGACGATCCGGCCGTCGATCACCTTCAGCACGGTGGTGCCGGTGAAGCGCATGGCGCGGCCGGTGGCGGCGGGCAGCGAGCCTGCGAGGAAATCGCCGAAGGCCGGGCCGGTATGCGTGCCGCCGCCCTCCCACTGGCCGACGACATAGTCGCCCTCGGCGATGAGGTCGGCGGTGGCCCAGAAGTTGAGATCCGGGAAGGCGGCGCGGAAATCGGTCATGAAGGCCTTGATGTCGTCGCGGCCCCGGCGCGGCTCGTGCAGGGAATATCTGAGCAGCATGTCGGGTGCTGCGATGTCGTCGACGACAGACAGATCGCAGGTTTCACCCCAGAAGTCGGTGAACCATCTGACGACGACGGCCTTGTTGTCTTCTTGTTTGGTCATTGGGAGGGTCCTCTTGTTTCGCAGGGTCATCGGCGCGCCGATGACGCCGATGACCTGGGGATCATCGGCGGTTGCCGATGACCTGGGCCAGCAATAGGACGATTGGCTGCGCGCAAAACTCCGGTTCTTGCCGGCCAATCGAAAGACGCTCACCAAGAGACGGCTGTTCGGCGAAGCACGACGTGCCTTCTTGGCATCAAGTAACGCTTTCTTCTCTGGTTTTGCTGCAGATTGCCGCTTGGCGGGGATGAGCGAAAACAGAAGATGGCGCGTCAGGACGAGAAAAGTCGCAATGGAGAGTTTTGGGCGCTGGCGCTCGAACGCGCTCATCTTGGCGTCTGGGACTGGGATATTGCAAACGGCAGCTGCTTCTATTCGCCGACCTGGTGGCGCATGCTCGGCTATGAGGAGGGCGAGCTTGCCGACACGGCTGACCTCTGGCTGCAACTGACGCATCCGGACGACCGCGAGCGGGCACTGGCCAGCGGTGACGCCCATATTACCGGTCAGACCGAGGCCATCGAGACCGAACTCCGGCTGAAGCACAAGCTGGGCCATTGGGTGTGGGTGCTCGATCGCGGCGGCATCGTCGAGCGCGGCGCGGACGGACGGCCGCTGCGGCTGATGGGCGTGCAGACCGACATTTCGAAGCAGAAGGCGGCCGAGGCGGAGCTCGAGCAGGTCAATGTGCGCTTCCGGCTGGCGCTCGCCGCCAGCGGTACCGGTATCTGGCACCACGACATCGCCACCAGCAAGAGCTATTGGGACGCCCGCACCAGGGACATATTCGGCCTCGTCGCCGACACCGACGAGGTGACGGCCGACCTCTGGCATACTTTCCTTCACCCAGACGACAAGGAAGCCACCGAGCGCGCGCACCAGCCGGCACCCGGCTCGGACGGAGTCACCGCCTCGCAGTACCGCATCGTCAAGCGCAACGGCGATGTCCGCCATGTCGAATCACTGGTACGCTTTATTGCCGCTGCGGGTGCTGCCGGCCAGGTCCTTGGCACCGTGCGCGACATCACCGAGGACAAGCTGCGCGAGCAGGAGCTTGCCTATGCGGCCCGTCACGATGCGCTGACCGGGCTGTGGAACCGCTCCGCCTTCGACCGGCTGCTTACCGACCATATCGCGGCGGGTGTGCCGCTTGCGGTGTTCTACGTCGATCTCGACTACTTCAAAGCGCTCAACGACTTTGCCGGCCACGCCGCCGGCGACCTGGCACTGAAGAGTGTTGCCGCAGGCATTCGCGCCTGCCTGCCGCCATCGGCGCATGCGGCGCGGCTGGGCGGCGACGAATTCGCGCTGCTGGTGCCGCATTGTGACGCGTCGCAGGCCGAGCGGATTGCCACAGCCGTGCTTGGCGCGGTGCGCGAGGCCGATCTCGGCCCAGCCACGTCATCGCGCAAGCTGGCGGCGTCGATCGGCATCGCCTTCATCGACGACGCCAACACCACGGTGGCCGATGCGCTGGCCTGCGCCGACGATGCCTGCTACGCGGCCAAGGCTGCTGGGCGCAACCGTTTCGCGGTGTTTTCCGCGACGGTGGAATCGGGGTCGGGTGGGCTTAACGCCGCCCGCATTGCCGCTGACACGGTCGACGCCATGGAGGACGGGCGGCTAAAACTGTTCGGCCAGGAAATCCATCTGCTGGGCAAGCCCTGGCAAGAGAGCCGGCATGTCGAAGTGCTGGCCAGGCTTTCGGCGCGCAACGGCCGGCTGGTGCCGCCCGGCGAATTCATTCCGGTGGCCGAGCGGTTCGGCATCGCCGCCAGGCTCGATCGCTGGATCATCCGCACCGCGCTGTCGCGGCATGGTGCGGCGTTGCGCTTGGGCGCGCTGACGCTCGGCTTCAACCTGTCGGCGCAGACGCTGAGCGATCCCGGGCTGTGGGACTTCGTCGACAGCATCATCGAGCAAACCGGGGCGCCGCATTCCGGCATCGGCTTCGAGATCACCGAAACCGCCGCCGTCACCAATTTCGACGCCGCCGAGGCGTTCGTGCGCAAGGCACGCGAGCGACGCTGCAAGGTCAGCCTCGACGATTTCGGCGCCGGCATGAGCTCGTTCGAATATCTCAGGCGCTTCCCGGTCGATGCCATCAAGATCGACGGTTCCTTCATCGAGCACATCGCCGAGAGCCGCTTCGACCGCGAAATCGTCTCGGCCATATCGGGCATTGCCCGCAGCGTCGGCTGCGCCGTCGTGGCCGAGAAGATCGAAGAACCGGAGACGCTCGGCATCCTGCAGGCGATGGGCGTCGATTTCGGCCAGGGTTTTCTGTTGCACCGGCCGGAACCGCTGGAGCAGATCGTGGCGCGTGCAACCGGGCCGGCACACCGGGCACCGGCCCGCAAGGCATCCTGATCAGCTGGATTGCCGCATCGTCGCTTGCGGAAATTCCACCACTCCAGCCTCGGGCCGCCTGTGCTGTGCTTCCGCCACCGTCTCGATCAAGAGGTCGAGGGCCTCGCATGTCAGGCGGCTCGTCTCGTCATTGCCGCGCAGATAGTGGTAGGCGCGTTCGAGATGGATGCGGGCGGCTGAAAAATCGCTGGTCAATGGTCCCTCCATGATCCCGCCCTAATGTATCTTGGCCGGCCCGGCGGAACGCGGGGTAAATATCCACAGGGGCGTTTTATTCAAATGCCGTTGGATCCTGGCCGCGCTGTCAGGAGTGACACCGCCCAACTCTTTGCCCTGCCTTGCCGCGCGGCTAGACTGCCACCTCCTTGTCCGAGGTGATACTCATGATCGTCCAGGCCTGCATCAACGGCGCGCGTCCGCGCGATTTCCATCCAAAGCTGCCGCTGACGGCGCAGGCCATGGCCAGCGATGCCGCCGCTTGCGTTGCCGCCGGTGCCGCCGAACTGCACATCCATCCGCGCGGTGCCGACGGGCGCGAAAGCCTGGCCGCCGTCGACGCGACGGTGCTTGCCGTGCGCAACGCCTGCCCGGGCACATTTGTCGGCGTGTCGACCGGCGCCTGGATCGAGAACGATGTTTCGCGCACCCGCACAGCGATCGCCGCCTGGTGCGAGCTGCCCGATTATGCCTCGGTCAACCTGTCGGAGGCCGACGCGCCCGCCGTGATGGAGCTGTTGCGCCAGCGCGGCGTCGGCATCGAGGCCGGGCTTGCCACGATTGCCGATGCCGAGCGCTTCGTGGCGCTTGCCGACCACGGCCGGGTGCTGCGCATCCTGATCGAGATCGACATCCAGGATCTTGCCGCCGCACTCGACGAGGCGCATGGCATTGCCGCCGTGCTGGAGCGCGCCGAAGTGCGGCGGCCGATCCTGCTGCATGGCGTCGACGCCAAGGTCTGGCCCTTCGTGGAGCTGGCGCAGCAAAAGCGCTGGTCGACGCGCGTCGGCCTGGAAGACGGCAGGACGCTGCCCGACGGAACGGTGGCGAAGGACAATGCGCAAATTGTTGCGGCAGTCGTTGCTATCTTCCGGTCGGCCGGCTGAATGCTCGGTCCTGCCCGCCGGCCGGTGCTGTCCATGTGCGAAGGATGTGTTTCTGGACCTTGCCGGAGGCGGTGCGCGGCAGCGCCTCGGTGAGCAGGAACTCCTTCGGCACCTTGTAGCGGGCGATGCGGGCGGTGCAATAGCTTGCCAGCGCGCCAGGGTCGACAACACGGCCTGGCTTCAGCACGACGAAGGCGCGGCCGACTTCGCCCCAGCGCGCGTCGGCAATGCCGATCACCGCTGCCTCGGCAATGTCTTGATGGGCGAGCAGTACCATCTCGATTTCGACGGGATAGACGTTCTCGCCGCCGGAGATGAACATGTCCTTGCGGCGGTCGACGATGGTGACGAAGCCTTCGTCGTCCCGCTGCCCGATGTCGCCGGTGCGCAACCAGCCATCGGCGGTGAAGGCGCTGGCCGTCTCTTCCGGCCGATTCCAGTAGCCTGGCGTGATCGAGGGGCCGGACAGCCAGATCTCGCCGGGTTCGCCAACGGCCACGTCGCGGCCGGAGTCGTCGACGATGCGCAGGCCGATGGTTGGTGCCGGCAGGCCGGACGAGCCGGCCTTGGCTGCGATCCGGTCGGCATCGACCGGCATGCAAAGCACGGTGCCGGCCTCGGTCATGCCGAAGCCGTCGGCCATGCGCACGCCTTGCGCCAGCCACCAGTTGATGTCGGCGGCCGGATTGGGCGCGCCGCCGGTGAAGATGGCGGTGAGGGTGGTCCAGCGCGAAGGCGTACAATCCGGATGATCGCGCAGCATTTTGGCCATCTGCGGCACGCAGAAATAGTGGGTGACACCCAGCGCGGGATCGGCGAGGCGACGGTTGGTGGCGCGTGCGTCGAAGCCGGGCGAGATCAGCACCGTGCCGCCCTGCAGCAGCGGCGGCCGCAGATTGGTGACGAGGCCGATCACATGGAACATCGGCGTATCGCAGAGGAAGACACTGGCATTGCCGACGCGAGCCAGCACGCCGAAATTGACCGCGGTGGCCAAGGCGTTGCGCTCGGTGACGATGACGCCCTTCGGCCGGCCCGACGTGCCTGAGGTGTAGAGGATGATCGATGGTGCATCGCTGGCGGGCAAGGGACGGCGCGGCGCCGGGACCTGCGCCTCGACCGCCGCGGCGAAGGCTGCGACTTCGATCGATATGCAGCCTTTGGGCAGCGCCGCCTCAAGGGCTGCGTCATGCAGCAGCAGCACCGGGTCGCAATCCTCGAGGATCGCCTGCTGTTCGGCGGCGGCGAGCCGCCAGTTGAACGGCACGAAGATGGCGCCGAGCCGCATGGCGGCCTGTTGCAGGATCAGCAGATCGGCGCTGTTGCGGGCAAGCGTGGCGATCCGCTGCCCCGGCTCGACGCCATGGCTGGTTTCGAGAACGCCGACGGCGCGCTGGATGGCCTCGTCGAAGGCGCGGTATGTCCAGCGCCGGCCGGATGCGAGGTCGACACAAGCGAGACGATCCGGCTGCGCGCTGGCATGCAGGGCCACGGGATCGGGCGTCGTCCAGGCCGGCATTCGCATCTCCTCCCAGATTGCGTCGGTAGTCTATGGCGTTATCTGGCCTTGTCGTAGGCGCCGAGACCGGGCTTGTAGCTCTTTTCGTCGATGAACTGGCGGATGCCTTCCTTGCGGCCCGAATTGTCGTGGAAGTTCGCCGCCTCTTGGGCACGGACGAGATAGTCCTCGGCATTGTCGTAGGTCATCTCGGCGACGCGGCGGATGGCATCCTTCGTCGCCTTCAGCGCGATCGGGTTCTTCTTCAACAAGGTATTGGCAACCTCGGTGACGCGCGCCTTCAGGTCGGCCAGCGGCAGGCTTTCATTGACCAGCTTCCAGGCGGCGGCCTTTTTGCCGTCGATGAGCTCGCCGGTCAGCGCGTGGTACATGGCATCGCGCATCGACAGGAGGTCGACCACCACCTTGGTGGCGCCGCCGCCGGGCAGGATGCCCCAGTTGATCTCGGACAGCGCGAACTGCGCCTCGTCGGCGGCGAAGGCGAGGTCGCAAGCAAAGAGCGGGCCATAGCCGCCGCCAAAGCACCAGCCATTGACCATGGCGATGGTCGGCTTGCCGTACCAGCGCAGCCGCCGCCACCAGCCATAGGCTTCCGCCTGCGCCTTGCGGATGGCGCCAAGGCCTTTGGCCTCGGTCTCGCGGAAATATTCCTTGAGGTCCATACCGGCCGACCAGGCGCTGCCTTCGCCCGACAGCACCAGCACGCCGACATCGTCGCGGAACTCGAGCTCGTCGAGAACCTCCATCATGCGCCGGTTGAGCGCCGGGTTCATGCAGTTGCGCTTGTCCGGCCGGTTGAAGCGCACCCAGGCGATGCCGCTCTCGACATCGAAGGCAACGGTCTCGTCGGTCATGGTCGGTGTCCTCCCGTTTCGCTTCTGGCATTTGAGAATTGCTATGAAGGATAGCTATCTAGATTGCTATGTCGCATAGTCTTTTTCGCTTGACAAGAGGGGTGATCGCGGCGATCGGTTGCAGCATGGATGATACAGAGGTTCACGCCAGCAGCGGCGCGCCAGGCCTGAGGCCCGAGGACGCGCTCGACGCGCAGATCGGCTACAATCTGAGGCGTGCCTCGGCCTTCGCGCTCAACGATTTTGCGGTCGAGCTGGCTGATGCGGCGCTGCGCCCGGTGACCTACGGCATGCTGGCGCTGATCGATGAACGGCCTGGCATCCGCGCCGCCGAACTCTGCCGCCTTCTCGGCATGAAAAGCGCCAACATGGCGCCGCTGCTCGCCGAATTGGAAGAGCGCGGACTGGTCGAACGCGACGACCATGCGCAGGACAAGCGCGTGCGGATGCTCACCCTGACCCAGGCCGCAAGAGAAGCCATGCCTGGGTGGCGGCAACAGGTTCGCCGGCACGAGGACCGGTTCCTGCATCGGCTGACGAAGAAGGAGCGGGCGACGCTGCTGCGCATGCTGCGCCTGATCTGGACGGACGAAGACTGAGAGCTGTCTATTTCGCTTCCGCGTCCGGCGCGGAAAGCCGCAGCACGAGCGCGGCGAGCGCGATCACCGGCGGGACGATGAAGCACCAGACATTGGCGAAGGCATAGCCGAGTGCAGCTGCGGCGCAGCCGACGGCGAAGACGGCGACTGCCGCCGCCATGCGCCGCAAGCGGGCAATGAGCGCCGGGCGGGCCTCCGGTGCCGGGCCACCGATGAGATCGGCGAGGTCGATCATGATCTGGGTGGTGGTGCCAGTCATCAGCGTCGAGGGCGGGGCGGCCGCCAGATGGACCCGGTGGACGGCGTTCTGGATCGCCATTGCGGCGACCAGCACCATGCCGGTGACGATCGCGGCCGCGCTGTCGCCGCTGGCGAAAGGGCCGAAGCGGATTGCCAGTGCGGCGCCGACGACAAGCAGCGCCAGTTTGGTCGCCAGCAGGACCCCGAGCGCCTGGTGTCCGCGCCGGCGCAAGTGTTCGCCGGCCAGCCGGGTGAGGATGACGACGATGCAGAACACCGGCAGCGCCAGCAGCTTTGCCGCGACGCCCGAAATGCCTAGCACCAGCGAGGCGCCGAGCGTGACGAAATTCCCCGTCACATGCGCGGTGAACAGGCCCTGCAGCGCCAGGAAGCCGGCCGTGTCGACATAGCCGCCATTGAGGCTCAACAGCAGCGGCAGCGTGGGTTTCATGGCGGCATCTCGCGTCAGGGGATCAGACAGCGTCTCATATCCCGGCAAGGCGTTCCACCTCCGTTCGGGACCTTGCCGTCACGAGTGCGGCATAGGCGGCGCCGAGCGAAGGGGCTTGAACTTCATGGCGTCGCCGGGGCCAGGAAACGATCGGGCGCCAGTGCCGCTGCGGTGACGCCGAGGGCCGCGACATCCTCGGGCAAGGGCTCGCCGCGCATCAGCGCCGAACTCAGCCTGGCCAAGGTCAGCGACACCTGGAAACCGTAGCCGCCCTGGCCGCCGAGCCAGAAGAAGCCGGGCAGGCGCGGGTCGAAGCCGGCGACCGGCGTGCGGTCGGGCGCGAAAGTGCGCAGGCCCGCCCACGGCGTCGAGGGACGGCCGATGCGCATCGAGGTCGCCTGTTCGATGCGGTCGACGCCGATGGCGACGTCGAGGTCTTCCGGATACGCGTCGCAAGGCTCGGAATCCGTCTCGTCGGCGAGCGAGCCGATCAGCCTGCCGGCATCCGGCTTGAAGTAGAATTGTTCATGCAAATCGACCACCAGCGGCCAGCTGGCGATGTCAGTGCCTAGAGGCGGGTCGAACAGGAAAGCGGTGCGGCGTTTCGGCTGGAAGCCGAGGCCGGAGAGCCCGGCCATGCCGGCGACGACATCGACCCAGGCGCCGGCGGCGTTGACGACGATGTCGGCCGAGGAGACACCGGCGCTCGTTTCCACCCGCAGACCGCCGTCGTCTTGCGAAATGGCGCGGACTTCCTCACCGGTGCGGATCACGCCGCCGCTCGCCTTCAGCGCCGAGGCGCAGGCTGCCAGCATCTTGCCCGTGTCGATATCCACCGCGTCCGGCTCATAGACGCCGCCGCAGCTGGCCTCGGCTGCAATGACCGGGACCATCTCATGCAGCTCGGCTGCCGACAGGCGGCGCACGCTGGGCACCAGCGCCTGCAATTCGCCGGCCAGCCGGTCTATTGCCGCACCGTCACCGGCCCAGCCGACATGCAGCGCGCCGCGCCGATGGGCGACGAAGCCGCCCTCGACCACCGCTTGCCGGCTGGCCAGCGTCAGCGCGCGCACCAGCCGGTTGCCATAGGTCTCGGTGAACAGAGCGGCGGAGCGGCCGCTGGCGTGGTAGCCGAGATGCGGCTCGCGCTCGATGACGGTGACGGACGCCCAATCCCGCACGGCGGCGGCAAGCGACAGCCCGGCAATGCCGCCGCCGATGACGATGATTCTTTTGGAAGATTTCGACTGCATCCATCAGTCCTAAAAATGATTTCGCATCCAGTCAAACGGCGCGACCTTGCCTCGGTCGTTTGCGCATCCTCTACAAGGCAACAGCCTGCCCCAAGCCTCGCCGAACTGCCTCGCGATAAGCAAGATCCGCCGCCACCATGTCCTCCATGGCAACACCCATGGCCTTGTAGACGGTGATCTGGTCGGCGCTGGTTCTTCCCGGCCGCTCCCCAAGCAGCATTTCGCCAAGCTCGGTTCCGGTTTGCGGATCGAAGCCGTTGAGTTCGCAAGAGCCGACCGGAGTAGGCGCGAAGGCGTCCCTGGTCTCGACGAACAGGCTGGCCCGGCCGACAAGCTCGACCGGCAACTCGCCGCCGGGCGGCGCGACGCCCACCGACGAGACATGCGTGCCTGGCCGCACCCATTCGGCTGAAATCACCGGCTGGTAGGAATGCGTTGCCAGGCAGACGACATCCGATGAGCGCACCGCGGCTTCGAGATCACTGACGGCGACGACGCCTGGATGCTGCGCTGCGAGCGCCTGCGCGTCCGCGAATTCCTTCGAGACGACGCGGATTTCGGTGAAGTCCCGCACCAGCGGCAGAAGGTGCAAGTGCTGGCCGGCTTGCACGCCGGCGCCGACCACCGTCGCCACCCTGGCGTCGCGGCGGGCCAGTTCCCGCACCGAGAGCACGGCCGAGCCGGAGGTGCGCACGGCGGTGATATAGGTGCCGTCCATGACGCAGACCGGCATGCCCGTTTCCGGGTCGAACAGATGGATGGTGGCGAGATGGCTGGGGATGCCCTTGGCGATGTTGCCCTCGAACACGTTGACGATCTTCACCGTCAGATGCATGCCCGCCATCCAGGCCGGCATCGCCAGCGAATAGCCGGCCTGCGGAATGTCGAGCTGCGGCCGTGCCGGATTGACGATCTCGCCGCCGGACAATGCCTTGAAGCCCTTTGCCAAAACATCGAGAAGCCGGCGCAGGTCGATGCTCGTTTTCACCTCGGCTTCGCTCAGGATGAGCACGGATGTGTCGCCCTTGGTCTGGGCGCTGCGGGAAGTTGGTATGATTGACATCATGGGATTTTGCCTTGGTCGGGTTGCGTTGCCCGCTAACGGTATTGCCGCACGATAGTGTGATGAAATATGCTGTTTTCGCAATTTCAGCGTGATAATCACGCCATTTATCGCCAAGAAGTGTGAATCCTGAATGGACGATCTCGACCGTATCGACCGCTCGCTGCTGCGCTTGTTGCAGGAGGATGGGCGTCGTACGACGCTCGATCTGGCCCGCCGCGTCGGCCTGTCGCCGACCGGGGCGGCGCAACGCATCAAGCGGCTGTTCGCCGAAGGATTCATCCGGGCGGTGCGGGCCGTTCTCGACCCGGTCCGGATCGGGCAGGCACAACTCGTCTTCATCGAGGTGCGGCTCGATCATACGGCGCCGCATGTCTTCGACCGCTTCGCCGAGGCGGTGCTGCGAGCGCCCGAGATCATCGAATGCCACATGGTGGTCGGCGGCTTCGATTATCTGGTCAAGGCGCGCATCGCCGACATGGCGATGTTCCAGGATTTCCTACAGCGGGTCATCCTGCCGCTGCCGGGCGTCCGGGAGACGCATACCTATGCCTCGATCGCCAATGTGAAGCCGGACGCGTTGCTGCCGATCTAGGCCGGTGGCCGTTCCCCCGCGTCCAGCAGCCATTGCCGCACGGCCTGTGTCGGCTCGGGGTGGCGCTGTTTTCTCGGCATCACGACATAAAAATCCTGCGTGCCGCGCATTTCGCCGCTGACCGGCTGGACCAATCGGCCGGCGGCGAGATCGGCGGCAACGAGGAAGCGGCTTGCCAGCGCTATGCCCTGGCCGGCGATGGCGGCGTCGATGGCGAGGCTGGTCTGGTTGAAGCGCATGCGTTTGAGCTCGGCCGTCATCCTCAGGCCGACGGCCTTTTCCATGAATTCAGGCCACAGATTGTGCGCGTCGTGCAGCAGGACGTGATGCTGGATTTCGGCCGCCGCGATTGCGGTCGTGCCGGCCGGTAGCAGGGCCGGGCTGCAGATTGCAACGATCTGCTGGGGAAACAGCAGGTCGACGATCAGGCCGGCGCCAAAGGGCGGGCGGCCTTGCCGGACAGCAATGTCGACGCCGTCGGCCTGGAAACTCGACAGGCTCTCGCTGGCCAGCACGCGCAGGTCAACCAGCGGATTGTCGGCCATGAAATCCTGCAGCCTGGGGATCAGCCATTTGGTGGCGAAGCTCGGCGTCACGCTGATCGTCAGCCGCGCCGGTTCAGGGCGCAGCAGCAGCGTCGCCTCCGAGATCAGGTCGAAGGCGCGGCGGATGTTGGGCACATAGGCGCGGCCCTCATCGGTCAACGCCAGGCCGCGCGGCAGCCGCTCGAACAGTTTCGTGCCGAGATCGGCCTCCAGCCCGCGAATATGCTGGGCCACCGCCCCTTGCGTGACGTTCAGCTCCTCGGCGGCGATGCGGAAGTTGAGATGGCGCGCCGAGGCTTCGAAGGCGCGCAGCGCATTCAACGGCGGTAGGCTGAGGAAGGCTTCGGGCATGCAGGAGTTTTTCTACTGGTTGATTTCAGGCATTCTGGTTCGAACCGGGCGGAAAAACCAGCTATATCACCGCTCAAATCCCGAAAACGCCGCTTGCGGTGCCCGCCAACCCGAAGAGGAAAATCCAATGAGTGTAGAAAAAGTAGCAGTTGTCGTGGCCGGCGGCAGCGGCATGGGCGCGGCAGCGGCCAAGCGCCTGGCGGCGGACGGCTTCAAGGTCGCCATTCTGTCGTCCTCGGGCAAGGGCGAGGCGCTGGCCAATGAATTGGGCGGGCTCGGCGTCACCGGCTCCAACCAGTCGAACGACGATCTGCAGCGCCTCGTCGACCTGACGATCGAGCGCTATGGCCGCATCGACGTGCTGGTCAACAGCGGCGGCCACGGCCCGCGCGCGCCGATCCTCGAGATCACGGATGAGCAGTGGCATACCGGCATGGACGTCTATCTGCTCAACGTCATCCGGCCGGTGCGCATCGTGGCGCCGCAGATGGTGAAGCAGAAGGGCGGCGCCATCATCAACATCTCGACGGCATGGGTGGTCGAGCCGAGCCCGATGTTCCCGACCTCGGCAGTGTTCCGCGCCGGGCTTGCCGCCTACACCAAAATCTTCGCCAACACCTATGCCGCTGACAATGTGCGCATGAACAATGTGCTGCCCGGCTGGATCGACAGCCTGCCGGCGACCGAAGAGCGCCGCGACAGCGTGCCGATGCAGCGCTACGGCACGAGCGAGGAGATCGCCGCGACGATTGCGTTCCTGGCTTCGGAAGGGGCTGGCTATATCACTGGGCAGAACATCCGAGTCGATGGAGGGATTATTCGCGCGGTTTGAGGCAGGCAGGTGCCGCATCTCGGCGGGCACTGATATCGAGTGGTGGTCGGGCCCGGCAATCGGTGTTCGACCATTGCGCGACATGCTTCGAACGGTCATCCTCAATCCATGAAGAGGAGGGACCATGTCCGACAATTTTCTGCACTTGGTGCCTTATGATCCACACTGGCATCCCGACGAAGCGGCTGCCACGGCAGCCGTGAAGATTGCGCGCGGATTGTTCCCACTGGCCGAGCATGTCGCCGTCGAATACGAGGAAGGCGTGACGTTCTTCGACGCCGGAGCCAACACGGAAAGCATCCACTGCCCGTTTTGCGGCAGCGACCTGGAGGACTGGTGGGGCGAGGCAATGGACCAGGCAGCCGTGTCACGCTTCGAAGACCTTTCGGTCACCACGCCATGCTGTCAAAAGGCCTCGTCGCTGAACGATTTGCGCTATGTCTGGCCGGCGGCGTTCGGGGTCTGCGCGCTGACCGTTGTGAATCCCGGTGTGGCATCGCTCGCCAGCGAGCAATTGCGGACGATCGAGCAAGCCATGGGCGCGCCGCTGAAGGTGATCTGGCAGCGCCTGTGAGATTGTCGAACGCGTCTCAGCCGATAGCACAGGCAGGCATCGGAGGCATGGCGTGACGAGCTTTTTGAGCGAGGTCGAAAGCACGTTTCCTTCGATGCTGCGAATGCCGGAAGAATTGTGGATGACGTTTCGCTGGATGGAGGATAACGGCTTCGTCCGAAACGAGGCTATCCGCTATGCCTCCCTTTACCCGGCTACCGTGGAGCAAAGACAGGGAATAAGTCGTACCCATTTCACGGTCGTCGATCCTGACTTGATGAGAGCTTGGCTTGGCAATGATGATGCTTCCGCGCCGGGACGAGTTGCGCCCTTCATCGTTACAGGTGGCGAGGGATCGCAGGCGGGGATCTGGGTGGACGACAAGGGCGTGCAGCGCTTCGTACATCTGGGATCCGGATCCGGATCTACCTTGTCCTGCGTGCTTGCAAACAATGCCGTCGATTTCTTGCGTTTGCTGGCCATCGGCTACGAGGAAACCTGCTGGCCAGAGGTCTTCGCGCTGACGCCCGAAGACGCCTATGTGAATGAGCATCGCGGAGATGAACATGTTGTCCCCTATCGCGCGCCTGTCGAGTTCAGGCATTGGGTTGAATCCACGTTTGATGTGACCGTGCTGAGGACTGCTTCCGAGATCGTCACACGGGTGGCGGATATGGATGCAGCTTTTTCGGACGATCCATTCTGGCAATGGGCTCGTAGGTCTGCCGGATGATCGGATTGGCCGCCGCCTCTCTTATTGTCCGAGCTTTGTTGCCGCCTGTTGATCCGCATCCGTCAGCGTCTGCAAGAACGCCACGATGTCGTCGATCTCGGTGTCGTTGAGCGCCGGTCTGTCACCGGTCTTTTTGCCGTTGAAGGGCGGATCCTGATTCAAGTTCGGCCAGTAAGCCTTTGGCAGATCATCATATTGCTTGACCGTGCCGTCGGCATTTTTGGGGTACCAATGGCCGGGATCGGTATCACGGCTGGCGTAGAAGGCGACCGCGTCGCGCAGCGTGTGGAAGGTGCCATTGTGGAAGAAGCTTTTGCGCAGCGCGACGTTGCGCAGGGTCGGCGTCTTGAACAGGCCGCAATATTCGCTGCGGCCGTGAAAATCGGTGCGCAGCGGGCCGCACAGGCCGAGATCGACATAGGCCGGATCGGCATTGGCCGGGATCGCCGTATTGCGCGGCACGGCGATGGCGATCAGGCCGAAATCGGTGAATTGCGGCGGCTCGCCGTCATTGGCGGGTTCGCTGAGGTGACAGCTGGCGCAATTGCCCTTGGTCTCGTCCTCGAACAGCGCGCGGCCACGCATTTCCTGCGCCGTGAGCTCAGCCTTGCCGGCGAGGAAAGCATCGTAGCGGCTGGAATAGGGATAGAAATCGGCAGCACTCTGCTCGAAGGTGCCAAGCGCCTCGGCGGCGGCGTCGAAGGCGTCTCCCGGATGGTCGAACACGTCGGTGCCGAAGGCGGCCTTGAACGCGTCGGCATAGGCTGACTTGCGCAAGGCGGCGGCGACGGCGGCTTCATCCTTGTTGGCCATCTCGAAGGGCGAGAGCAGGGGAATTTTGGCCTGGTCCTTGCCGTGGTCGGCGCGGCCGTCCCAGGTCAGGCCGCCTGTCGGGCCATTGTCGACGCTCTCGTCGCCTTCGTCCTCGGAATCGTAGAAATGTTCGGTGAAGGCGGGTGCGGCCTGGAGATAGCGCAAAGAGGGTACGGCGCGCACGCCAGGCTGGTCGAGGTTTGGTCCGCCCATTTCGACCGCCGAGGCCGAGGCCGGGCCGAAGGCGTGGCGCGGATCATGGCAGGACGAGCAGGCCTGCTTGCCGGATGCCGAGAGTGCGGGGTCGAAGAACATTTTTCTGCCAAGCGCGGTCAGCGCCTGCGCCCTAGCGAAGGCGTCGGCGCGCGATAGGGGGCCGGGGTGGACGCCATCCGGTGCCGCCGTGTTTGCCGGCGCGGCGAAGCATACCATCGATGCCGTGGCGATCACTGCCGCCCGGCTTTTCCATCGTCCCGTCGCCATAGCTGCAATCCGTTTTCGATCCCGCAACTAAGTATCCTGTGCAACGGATTCATGACCCATCCCGGCGTTCACGAAACCGTGTTCGATGGGTCGGCAAATGTCACATAGGTGACAAGGCACGCAAGTAGCTCCATTCGTGCGTTTTCCTTGCCCATGCATGTCGTCCTCCAGCCATACCCCAGCCACGAGGCATCTTACCATGACCAGATCCTTTCTCTCGCTTTGCCTCGCCTCCACGGCCTTCGCATCATTTGCCGGCGTCGCCACCGCCGCTCCTCCCGGCTACGACAAGATCGATACCGTCGTCGTCATCTATGCCGAGAATCGCAGCTTCGATAATCTCTATGGCGGCTTCCCCGGCGCCAATGGGCTGGCCAATGCTTCGGCCGACCAGGCGCGCCAGCTTGACCGGGACGGCAAGCCGCTTGCCGAACTGCCGCCGGCCTGGGGTGGCTTGACCGGCAAGGGGGTGACGCCTGTTGTGACCGAGGCGCAGTCGGCGCATCTCGCCAATGCCAGCTTCGCCATCGACGATGCCAACGGCTTCAACGAGAAGACTTCCGTCGTCATCCGCGACCTCTGGCATCGCTTCTATCAGGAGCAGATGCAGATCGATGGCGGCCGGAACGACAAATTTGTCGCCTGGGCCGATTCCGGCGGTCTCGTCATGGGCCATTACGACGGCTCCAACCTGCCGATGTGGGCGGTGGCGAAGAAGTATGTGCTGGCCGACGATTTCTTCCAGGGCGCCTTTGGCGGCTCGTTCCTCAACCACATCATGCTCGCTTGCGCCTGCGCGCCGATCTATCCCAACGCCGACACCAGCCCGGTGAAGGGGCAGATCGCCGGCGTCGAGGCGGACGGCAAGACGCTGAAGCTGGCCGACAATTCGCCGGCCTCAGCGCTCGGCGGCGCGCCGAAATTCGTCAATGACGGCGCCATCACGCCCGACTTCTACGCCGTCAACACCATGCAGCCGCCCTATCAGCCGAGCGCCAACAAGCCGGTCGAAGGCGGCGACAAGGCGCTTGCCGATCCGACGCAGCCGACGACATTGCCGCCGCAGCACGACATCACCATCGGCGATCTCCTGTCGCTCAAAGGCATCGACTGGGCCTGGTATGCCGGCGCCTGGCAGGCCGCGCTCGACGGCAAGAACGCGACGCCGGTGCCGAACTTCCAGTTCCACCACCAGCCGTTCAACTATTTCGCCGCCTATGCGCCGGGCACCGCCGCGCGGGCCGCGCATCTCAGGGATGGCGGCCTGGACGGCGCCGAGTTCATCAAGGCGATCGACGACGGCAAGCTGCCGGCTGTCAGCTTCTACAAGCCGCAAGGCAATCTCAACGAGCACTCAGGCTATGCCGATGTGACATCGGGCGACCAACATCTGGCCGACCTCGTCGCGCATCTGGAGAAGAGCCCGCAATGGGGCCACATGCTGGTGGTCGTCACCTATGACGAGAATGGCGGCTTCTGGGACCATGTCGCGCCGCCCAAGGCCGATCGCTGGGGCCCGGGCAACCGCATCCCGGCCTTCATCATCTCGCCCTATGCGAAGATGGGTATGGTCGACCACACGCAATACGACACGACGTCGATCCTGCGCTTCATCACCGCCCGCTACGATCTGCCGGTGCTCTCCGGCATCGTCGCTCGCGACAAGGCGCTGCGCAACAACGATCAGCCGCCGATGGGCGACCTGAGCGCGGCGCTTGATCTGAGCCGCTAGGCTTGGGCCGCTAACCGCCTGATTTGCGGATCAGCGCGCGGCCGATCGGCTTCGGCGTTTCGCTGCGCAGCACCAGCGCCGTGGTGACCGCACCATGGCGCGCCACGGCGTCGACGATGGTTTCAAGGTGGGCGGGCGAGGGCACGACCACTTTCAGGATGAAGCAATCCTCGCCGGTCAGCCGGTGCACCTCGGTGATCTCGGGCATTTCGGCGAACTGCTTCAGGCACGGGGGGATGTGCTCATGCGTGGTGCGCACGCGGATGATGGCCATCATGCCGAGGCCGAGGGCTGCCGGATCGATCACCGCGGTGTAGCCGGCAATGATGCCACGCTCCTCCAGCCGCTTGACCCGCTCGGAGGTTGCCGGTTGCGACAGGCCGACCCGCCGGCCAAGCTCCGATATGCCGATGCGGCCGTTCTCCTGCATGGCCTCGATGATGGCGATGTCGGTCGGGTCGAGCGGCGTGCGCTCGTCGTTGGTCTTCATGGGGAACCTTGAATCCATCGGCAATGCAGTGATTTTTCCGATGGTTTCCCATTCTCGATGCCAGCGCAAGACGCCACCATGTATCCACGATCGATAGGAGCAAGGCGACATGACGCATTTCATCATCCTGCCGGGTAGCGGCGGTTCCGGCCCGGCGCACTGGCAATCGCGCTGGGAAAGCGCCAATCCGGCGATGCGGCGCTTCCAGCCGTCAAGCTGGGACCTGCCCGGTTTCACCGACTGGCTGGCGGCGCTGGAGGCCGCGGTGATCGCGGCGCCGGGGCCGCCGGTGCTGGTCGCGCACAGCCTGTCCTGCCTGCTGATCGCGCACTGGCAGAAGATTTCGCAGAGGGCGGTGAGGGCGGCCTTGCTGGTCGGTGTTCCCGATCCGGCATCCGCGGTCTTTCCGGGATACGGCATGGCCTTTGCCAAGATTCCCGAGGGCCGGCTGCGCTTTGCGTCGCTGGTGGTGACCAGCACCGACGACCCCTATGGCTCGGCGGACTATGCGCAGGCGCGGGCGACGCAATGGGGCAGCCGCATCGCCGTCATTGGGCCGTTCGGCCACATCAACGCCGATAGCGGTCTGGGTGACTGGCCGGAAGGTTTGGCGCTGCTCGAGGGTCTGGTGTCCGAGGCTTGAGGGCGCTCAGCCGCCATTCACCAAAGCGAAAACCAGCTTCTGCAAATTGCCGCCCTGGCCAAACTCGACGCGGTCGAAATCCCGGCTGCCCTGTATCCTTGCCTTCGAGATCGCGTCGAGTCGCTTGACCACCTCGGCCCTGGTCTTGCTGCATTTGGGATCATCGGCGACGGTCAGGCCGTCCGTCACGGCTTCGATGTCATGGACCATTTGTATCATGCTGGCGCCATGTACCTTCTCATGGGCGCTGACGCCGGCGATGAACACCTCCCATTTCTTCTGGGCGGCCGGTGGCAGCGGCGCGGAAGGGCTTGGCAAGGTGTAGGTGATGATCAGTTTCGGCTTCCCCGCCGTCAGCACGCAGTCCTTGCCCCTGGGCTTGTAGTCCCTGACCCCCCAGGTCAGCTTGAAGTTGGTGTAGGCGATGGCGCGGGCAATACCGACATTCGGCCCGTTCTCGCCGATCGACCGGTAGAGCTCCAGCCCGGACTGGCCCGAAATGGCGTAGGTTTCGACTTTCTCGACAGGCTTCCACTCTGCATGGGCCGTGAGCGGCAAGGTGACCAGGGCGGCCAGCACGATACACAGACGAACACAGGCTCTCAGCAACCACTCTCTCCAGATCGGGACCGAACGACCTTGCCGAACAGGCATGCCACCGGAAGGCTTTTCCTATATGCTGCCGGCCGGTGCTGCAAATCTCTTGCAGGCAGTCAATTTGGGGGAAGTCATGAGGAGATATCTCGTCGTCGCCGGTGCCTTGGCCGCATTGCAGGCCGCGCAACCGGCTTTTGCCGCGTCGTGCAGCGGCTGGAGTGCCAAGATGGAGGTAGACGAGGGAGGCAAGGTGCTGACAGCCTCGGTCTGCGGCGGACCGAAGGGCGATGCGTATCTGATGCTGACCTGTTTCGAAACGCCGGTGCTGAGCTACGATCTGGGCGCCAGCGGCCAGCAGACGGAGCCCGGAATCAGCGGCGCGTTCGACTTCAAGGCCGACGGCAAGACGGTGACCAAGACGCTGCAGCTCGAGGAAATGTACAATTATTTCGTGGTCAATCTGGCGAAGGCCGATCCGCTGCTCGACCTGTTGCGTTCGAAGGGCGATGTGACGGTCAGCGCTGCCAAATTTGGCGCGATCAGCTTTCCGCTGAAGGGGTCGAGCGGGGCCATAGGCAAGGTGCTGGCGCAGTGCGGCAAGGCGAAGCCTGCCGGTGATGCGGATTAGGGGCTCCACAGTTCGATGTCGGCGGGACAGAGGGGGGTGTGAAGGATCGCTACAGAACGAATTTTCTGCATCCTTCTATCCCATCACCCCGCCCAAGCGCACCGTAGCCGCCCTCAACTCCTCATCCGAAAACCCGGAGAAACCCAACACCAGCCCGTGCCTCGGCGTCCCGTCGATGAACATGGCGGACAGGGCACGCGCGCCAACGCCCACCGCCTTTGCCGCCTCGACAATGGCCGTGTCCGGCCCGCCGCCCTTCAGCATCGCCATCAAATGCAGCCCCTGTTCCGGCACCGTCACGTCCAGAGCATTGCCGCAATGCGCTTCGAGCCCCGCCACCAGCACGTCGCGCGCGGCTTGCACGCGGCGGCGGACGCGTCTGAGATGGGCAGCGAAATGGCCTTCGTTGAAGAGATCGGTCAGCGCGCCTTCGGCCAGTGTCGAGGGGTAGCGATCGGACCGTGCCCTGACCGCCATGACGGCATCGAGCAGCGGCTCCGGCACCACGACATAGCCGATGCGCAGTCCGGGGAAGAGTACCTTTGAGAACGTGCCGAGATAAGCGACGCGGTTCGCGCCATCCATGCCTTGCAGCGAGGTCAGCGGCGGGCCGGCATAGCGGAACTCGCTGTCGTAATCGTCCTCGATGATCCAGGCATCGTTGCGCCGCGCCCAGTCGAGCAGGGCCAGGCGGCGGCGCATCGTCATCGTCACGCCGAGCGGATATTGGTGCGAGGGCGTGACATAGGCCGCGCGTGCGTTCGGGCAAAGGCTTTCGCCGATGTCGGGGTCGAGCCCTTCGGCGTCGACCGGCACGCCAACCACCCTGGCGCCACTGCCGGCCAGAGCTGCATGCGCCATGGGGTAACAAGGGTTTTCGATCCACACCGCGTCGCCGGGGCGAAGTGCGGCGCGTACCAGGAGGTCGAGCCCTTGCTGTGTCCCCGATGTCAGCACGATCTGGCCGGCGTCGCAGCGCACGCCGCGCGCGGTTCTGAGATACGTGGCAATCGCGGTGCGCAGCGGCAGGCCGCCGCGCGGGTCGCCATAGCGGAAATGCTCGGGGCCGGGTCGGGCGAGGTGGCGCGACAACAGGATGCGGAACAAATCAAGCGTACGCGGGTCGGATACCGCCACGCCAAGGCCGCAAGGCAGTGACGTGGCGGCATCGATCTCCGGCGGGCGCGGCTTGATCAGTGTCATCGGCAAATGCGGCACATCTGGCGCGACGAAGGTGCCGGCGCCGACCTTGGCTGTTGCAAAGCCTTCCGAGATCAGCATTTCGAAACATGCGACGGCCGCCGAACGCGACAGGCCGAAACGCCGGGCAAGGTCGCGGGTGGTCGGCAATTTGGCGCCGGCGGCCAGTGCGCCGGTCTCGATCAGCCGCCTGAGCGCCGCATAGAGCTCGCGGCTGCGCGGGCCGTCGCCCGGCAGCACCGGGATCAGCGCCGACCAATCCGGCATATTGGTCTGATTTTTATCCATTGGATTGGTCCTTTTATCGACCAATATCACAGCGCATGGTTGGCAGACCAGAGACAAGGATGCAAGCCGTGAACGACGTCGCCGCCAGCTTTCCGACCAGCAAGCGCAACCGGGTGAAGCGCCGGCATGATCGTGGCAGTTATGACCACGCATCGGTGTTCGCGGTGCTGGATGCCGGCCTGCTCTGCCATGTCGCCTACACGCTCGACGGCCAGCCCTATTGCACGCCGACCATCCATTGGCGCGAGGACGACATGCTTTACTGGCACGGCTCATCGGCCAGCCGCATGCTGCGCCAGCTGCGTGGCGGCACACCGGCCTGTCTCACCGTGTCGCATCTCGATGGGCTGGTGCTGGCGCGCTCGGGCTTCAACCATTCCGCCAATTACCGCTCGGCGATGTGCTTTGGCACCGCGCGAATCGTTGATGACCCAGAGGAGAAGATGAAGGCGCTGGCCGGCGTCGTCGACCGCTTCTATCCCGGCCGTAGCGAGACCTTGCGGCCGATCTCGGCGCAGGAGGCCAAGGCGACGACGGTGATCGGCATGCGCATCGAAGAGGCGTCGGCCAAGGTGCGGGCAAAGGGTGTCGGCGACGATGAGGAGGATTACGGCCATCCGGTCTGGGCCGGCGTCATCCCGGTGCGCATGGTGATTGGTGCGGCCGAGCCATGCCCGAGGCTGCTGCCTGGTATCGAGCGGCCGGGGAATCTGGCTGGCTATGCCGAGGGCGAGAGGCTGGATCGGGCGCTGACGAAGGCGCAGGCGGTGTATGAGGGCGAGGCTGAGGCATAAGCTGATAGCCTGCCGATGCCGGCACAGCAGGATCGGTATTGACAGGCCACCCGCACGCTCTGTTCTGTCGCGCAATGATTTACGATCGTTCGCAACTCGAAGACGCCTTCCGGGCAAAGTCCCGGCTCAAATTCCTGTTATTCTGGGGACATCAGGTCTCCAAGGACGGCAGCGTCACCGCGTCCTGCTTCAGCCAGTGGTGGCCGGCCCGGTTCACAGTGGCTGGCCGCAGCTATCCGACAGCTGAACATTGGATGATGGCCGAGAAGGCGCGGCTGTTTGGTGATGACGAGACGGCGGCGCAGATCCTGCAGGCGGGAAGCCCCAAGCAGGCAAAGCAGTTCGGCCGGCAGGTGCGCGGTTTCGACGAAGCCAGATGGGACGCCGAAAAGCGGCGCATCGTCGGCGAGGGGAGTTTTGAGAAATTCCGGCAGAATGCCGCCTTGCGCACATATCTGCTGGCGACCGGCGAGCAGATCCTGGTCGAGGCGAGCCCGATGGACCGAGTGTGGGGCATTGGCCTCGCCGCCGATGACAAGAAAGCGGCGAACCCGCTTCTGTGGCGCGGCGAGAACCTGCTGGGGTTTGCGCTGATGCAGGCCCGCGACCGGCTGCGTTGAAGCTGGCTCCCGCCAGCTACGCTGCATTCTAGGCGAAAGGCCTGAAGGCTCTGGTGAACGGCAAGCC
Organism: Mesorhizobium sp. P3_A8; assembly: GCF_056402995.1. Taxonomy (NCBI): domain Bacteria; kingdom Pseudomonadati; phylum Pseudomonadota; class Alphaproteobacteria; order Hyphomicrobiales; family Phyllobacteriaceae; genus Mesorhizobium; species Mesorhizobium sp. P3_A8. The sequence goes on from NZ_JBFUGI010000022.1 coordinate 27,450, forward strand.
GTTGAATGTGTGGGTACAGCAGGAACAGGATGGTTCCATATCCTCGACCCGCAAGTCGGGATCGACGCGTGCAAGGCGGTTGTCGCCGTCGACATAGAGGCCGCTATAGTAGGAACTTTCGCCGACCCTGATGAACGGCTTTCTTTCGGCCTCGCTGCGCGCGACCATCCAGAAGATCGGATCGGCACGGTCCAGGCGTGCCACCGCCTCGCTGTGAACCGCGGCCCAGTCGTCGCCGAGATGCGACAGCAGGAATTTGAACAGCGGCGTGTAATCCAGACCACGGTGGTGTCCGCCATGCATCGAACCCCGGTTGGTCGAGCCTTCCCGGCCTGAGTTTCGCGACCATCTGTACTCGCCGCCCCGGTCATGATGAACCAGGCGGGTTCGGGTGTTCACTTTGCGGTAGAGCGGTTCCTTGGCATGCATGCCGGCCCTCTTGCGAGATGGTGGGACGGGCATGATTGCAGCCGATCGCGTCCGGCTCAAGTGGCACGTTGCCCCGGCTGGCGCCTCGCGCTATTCCGGCACCATGATCACCTTCCGCAAGGCGCAAGCCACCGACCTGCCTGCCATCGTCGCCATGCTGGCCGACGATCCGCTCGGTGCCGCCCGCGAAGATGCTTCGTTGCCGCTGGCGCAAGGCTATGTCGATGCCTTCAACGCCATCGACGCCGATCCGAACCAGTTGCTGGCGGTGGCGGTGGATGGCGGCGAGGTGATCGGTACGTTGCAGATCACCTTCCTCGCCGGCCTGTCGCGCAAGGGCGCCTGGCGCGGGCAAATCGAGGCCGTTCGGATTACCGGCCACCGGCGCGCGGGCGGCATCGGCCGGCTGATGTTCGAATGGGCGATCGAACAATGCCGGGCGCGCGGCTGCAGTCTCGTCCAACTCACCACCGACAAGGGGCGGGCGGACGCGCATCGTTTCTATGACAGCCTCGGCTTCACCGGCAGCCATATTGGTTACAAGAAGGCACTGTAGCGTTCCGCCTCAGCCGCGACTGGCGTATACCGCAAGGCTTTCAGGCACTATTCAAATTGCCTGACAAAGCGGATATAGGTCAGCCAGGTTGACCTATATGAAAATCGTCTGGGGAGGCGTGACTTGACCCTTATGAACCTCTTGGCTTCGCGCTCGTCGCGCATGAAAGCCTCCGAAATCCGCGAACTGCTGAAGCTGCTCGACCAGCCGGATATCATCTCGTTTGCCGGCGGCATTCCCGATCCGGCGCTGTTTCCGGCTGACGCCATCCGCGATGCCTATGCCGAGGTGCTGGGCGGTGCGGAGGCGGGGGCTGCACTGCAGTACCAGGTCTCGGAAGGCTACCTGCCGCTGCGGCGCTGGATCGCCGGACAGATGGGCAAGCTCGGCGTTGCCTGCGACGAGGCCAACATCTTCATCACCTCCGGCTCGCAGCAGGCGCTGGATTATCTGGGAAAACTGTTCCTGTCGCCCAATGACACCGCGCTGGTGACATGGCCGACCTATCTTGGCGCGCTGCAGGCCTTCAACGCCTATGAGCCGCGCTACGACCGGCTGCGGCCCGAAGGCGGCAACATGACGCCGGATGCCTATCGCGCGGCGGCAGCGGCAAATGGCGGCAAGGTCAAGTTCGCCTATCTGGTGCCCGATTTCGCCAACCCGACCGGCAACACGCTGGACAAAAAACAGCGCGAAGCGGTGCTCGACCTTGCCGGTGAACTCGACATTGCCGTCATCGAGGACGCCGCCTATCGGGCGCTGCGCTATGACGGCGAGGGCGTGCCGCCGATCCTGGCGCTCGATTGCGCGCGCTCCGGCGGCATCGACAAGGCGCGCACGCTCTATTGCGGCTCGTTCTCCAAAATCCTGTCGCCGGGCATGCGCGTCGGTTGGGTCTGCGCGCCGCGCCATGTTGTGGAGAAACTGGTGCTGATGAAGCAGGCGTCGGACCTGCACAGCCCGTCGATCAACCAGCTGGTGATGCACCGCGTCGCCGAAGCCGTGTTCGACGGCCAGGTCGAAAAACTCATCGGCGCCTATCGCGAGCGCCGCGATGGCCTGCTCGGCGCACTGGAAGCCCACATGCCGGAAGGCGTGACCTGGAGCCGCCCGGAAGGCGGCATGTTCGTCTGGGCGACGCTGCCGGAAGGGGCTGATGCCACCGCGCTTTTGGCGCGGTCGGTGAAGGAGGCGCGCGTTGCCTTCGTGCCCGGCAATGCCTTCTATGCCGATGGCACCGGGCGCAACACGCTGCGGCTGTCCTTCACGCTGGCCGACCGGCGCGCGGTGACCGAGGGTATTCCACGGTTGGCGGCGCTGCTGAAGGGGTAGGGCTGGCGATGGTGTCCCTATGCCGCCACGTTCAAGAGCTGCCTGAGATTGGAAAGCCTGACGCGCGCCAGCTCGCGTAGCGATTTCTGGGACCCTTCCTCGCCGGTCTCGACAACGAAGATCAATGTCTTGAAGTCGAGCATGAACTCGTCGATGGCTGCGGCAACCTCCTGCGATTTGCCCTTGAACCGGCGCAGCAAGGCATTCGCTTCGTCGATGCCATCGCCGCCGGCGCTATCGAGCAGCGCTTCGAGCCTCTGAAAACTGTCCAATTCAAGTCCTCCCACCGCGCCACAAAACTCGGTCGGGGAGTGGAAGGTTCCAGCGCGACGTCGTCCCGCGAAAAGAAATCGCTGCCACCGTTTGAATTCCGTGGATTTGAACGAGCCGCTGGCATTCTTTTGTTTCGGGTGGAACCTCTGCGGCCAATAAAAGTTATAGCCACGTCTGATCCCCCGTCAGACATCTGAAAGCTGGAAATCAGCTTTCCCAAAGCCCGCCGGATCCCCCTCCTGGCGGGCTTTCGTTTGCAGTGTGGCGGCCGGACTTGCGGGGGGCTTTGCGTTGCCAGATTGGTGGCCCCGATGCTAACCGTGCAATTGGCGGCGGGAATCGGCATCGAGGCAACGCGCGCCAAAAATTGCTCAATAGAACTCCCAAGCTGACATCCATTACCTTACCGTCGAGGGCTATTTTTTATGCAAAATCCAATCAGGGCGATCTGTACTGCCGCGCTTCTACTTGCGGCTGGGGCCACGGGTCTGCCTATCATATCATCTGTTGCTTATATTTCGTCCGCGCGGGCTCAGGAAGAATATCTTCCGACCGAGAAGGACTTTGTCGGCAAATGGAAACTGAGTGGCTCCGCCATCCGGCCGCCGCGCGACATGACCGATGCGCCGACGCCGGAACAGGAAGCGGCCGCCGCCGAGTTCCAGCAGACGGTGACCGCCTTCTACGGCGCGTTCGACTATCTGGAGATCACGGCGGACGGCCGCTACAATTTCCATCAGCCCGGCGACCCGAATTCGGGCGCTTGCGTCTGGTGCGGAACCTGGTCCTTCAGCAAGAGTTCGCTGTGGCTCAAGCTGGATACCGCGCCCAGGCTCGATATCTATGCCAAGGACGGCGATATCCAGATGACCTACACCACTGAGCCGGACGAGAAATCGAAATACGCCTGGCTGGTTTTCGGCTGGACGAAGGCTGAGTAGGCGGCGCGCGGGCGGCAACTGGAAGCGAATTTCGAAACAGACCTTAAGCAGCTTTTCATCAATCTCGTATTCTCGTATACGAGATTGATGAAAAGCTGCCCGAGAAATCCATGAACCCATTGCCTGAAACCGTGCCGTTTTTCAGCCAGTGGGAAACGCCCGACATGACCCTGGCGGTGCTGGCCGACGGCGCCGAGGCGGCGCTCAGGCGCGATCCGCTGTGGCAGGGTTCAGGCGCTGACACGCTCGACGAATACGCGGTCTGGGCCGCCAATATCTGCGGCATGGCGTGCCTGAAAATGATCCTGGCGACGCGCGGCGAGATCGTGCCGACGATAGAGCTGGCGAGACGCTGCACCGGATATGGCGGCTATGTCGTCAGTGAAGGCTCCATCAAGGGCCTGATCTACGCGCCCTTCGTCACCTTCGTGCAGGCGGAATTCGGCCTGCAGGCTGAGGTGATGACCAATGTCGCGACAGCGGACATTCCGGCGATCCTGCAGCGATCGCGGTTCTTCATCGCTTCGGTCAGCAGTTCGATCCGCTGGCCCGAGCGCGAGCCGCCGTCGAAGGGCGGCCATCTGGTACTGGTCACAGTGGCGTCGGATGACGGTTTTCGCTTTCACAACCCATCCGGCCATACCAGCGCCACACAGGAAAACGCAGTGTTGGCGCCTGCCGATTTCGACCGCTTCTTTGCCAATCGCGGCATTGCCGTCACCATTTGATTTCGAGGGATTTTCGATGAAGGACAAGATCAGGGTTGCCATCCTCTATGGCGGGCGCTCGGCCGAGCATGACGTGTCGCGGTTGTCGGCGGCCAATGTACTGAAGGCGATCGACCGGACGCGCTACGCGGTGGTGCCGATCGCCATTTCCAGGGATGGCAGATGGCTGCTGCAACCGTCGTCAGAGGCCGGCAGCGACGGGGCAGGTGCTGCAGTGTCGGAGGATGGCGTGGAGGTTGCCCTGCTGCCTGGCGGCAAGGGCCGGCTGGTGGCTCTCACCAAGGGTGGCGAACAGCTTGACCCGGTCGACGTCGTCTTTCCCGTGCTGCATGGGCCGTTCGGAGAGGACGGCTCGGTGCAGGGCTATGCCGAGGTCGCCGATGTCGCCTATGTCGGCTGCGGCATCCTGGCTTCCGCCGCCGCCATGGACAAGGATGCCGCCAAGCGGCTGCTGCGCGAGGCCGGGCTTGCTGTGGCCCGCTCCGTCACATTGCGGCGCGGCGAGCCCGTGGCCTTCGAGGATATCGCGGCTCGGCTCGGCCTGCCGGTCTTCGTCAAGCCGGCGCGCCAGGGTTCGTCCTTCGGGGTGAGCAAGGCTGCCGACAGCGCCGGCTTCGCCACAGCCGTCGCGGCGGCGTTCCGGCACGACAGCAAGCTCCTAGTGGAAGAATTCGTCGCCGGCCGCGAGATCGAGTGCTCGGTGCTGGAGCGGGCCGATGGCTCACTCACCGTGTCGCCGCCCGGCGAGATCATCCCGGCCGACAAGCATGGCTTCTACACCTACGAAGCGAAGTATTTCGACGCCGACGGCGCAGTGATGAAAGTGCCCGCCGACGTCCCGGCTGATGTCGGCGCCAGGACGACGGAGATGGCGCGCCAAGCTTTCCGGGCGCTCGGCTGCGAGGCCATGGCGCGCGTCGACTTCTTCCTGCGCGCCGACGGTTCGCTGCTGATCAACGAGGTCAACACACTGCCCGGCTTCACCGATATCTCGATGTACGCCAAGGCGCTGGCGGCGATCGGCATCGGTTATAGCCAGGTCATTGACGTGCTGATCGAGCATGCGCTGGCCAGGCATGGGGCGCGCTGATCCGACAAGCCAGTCTCCATGGCGCGCGGTAGCAATCTGCTCCCGCTCGGGAACAAAGCGCTCTGTATAGGCGCTTGTGTTGCTGTTTGCTCCCGTACGGTATCTAATTTTCGGTTATTGATCCCGATCGGTAGCATGGTTGCTTGAATTTGAGCCTTTTGGGTGTTATGTTCCCGTTCGGGATCAAAAACATGCCGAAGACCACCATGCCTGCACCGACGCCCGCGCCGCTGAGCGCGATAGAAATCGCGCGCCGTGCCGCCCGATCCGATATCGGCACGCCCGGTGGCTTTGCCGAACAAGGCGGCGTGCCGCTGGCGCCGGTTCACGGCGAGCGAAATGTTGTCGTCCCTGTGAAGGGGGTGGAGATCAGGGCCTTTTCGCCGGACGTTCGGGTAACGCTGCCTCGCATGCTCGAATCCGATGCGGAGGAGCAGGTAACGACCTCACCCAGAGCCAAGGTCGCTGAGGCCGAACACACCACAATCGGATCGCCGGCGGATCTCGGCCGGCTGGTGCGCAAGGTGCGTGAGGGACGGCGGCTTTCGCAGCAGGAGTTCGCCGATCTCGCCGGCGTCGGCAGGCGTTTCCTGTCCGAACTTGAGAATGGCAAGCCGACGCTGGAACTGGGCAAGGTGCTGAAGGTTGCGAATGCCGCCGGCATCACGCTCCTCGCCAGGGAACGCTGATGGACGCGCTGGCGCTCGATGTCCGGCTCGACGGGTTCGCCGAGCCGATCGGCGTTCTGGCGCGAGACGACAATGGCGCTGTCGCCTATGCCTACCGGCCGGACTATGTCGCCAATCCCGATGCCGTTGCCTTGTCGCTCTCGCTGCCGTTGACCGACGAGCCCTATGGCGATGTTGCGGCCAGGCCGTTCTTCGACAATCTGTTGCAGGAGCGTGACGCGGCACTGGCCGATATCATGGCCCGCGAGGGGCTCGCGCGGGACGACATTGCCGGCCTGTTGTTCCATCTCGGCAAGGACTGCGCCGGCGCCTTGTCAGTGCTGCCGGCGGGGGCGCCTCCGGTCAAAGTACCCGGCGACTATGGTCGTGACTACATACCGGTCGGCGCGGAGCGGATGGAGCAGATCGTCGATGCGCTGCATCGCCGCCGTCGACTGCCCGATGGCACTGCCGATCCGTCGCCGCTGGCCGGCGTTCAGAGCAAGATCGCGCTGACCATGCTGCCAGACGGCTCCTTTGGCGAGCCGCGGCCAGGTTCGGGCGCGCCGACCACGCACATATTGAAGGTTCCCGATCAGGGTCATCTCCACGACGCCCGCGACGAGGCCGAGGCGCTCTCGCTGTCGCGGGCGCTCGGCTTCGAGACGACCGACGCTGTGGTCGTGCCGTTCGACGCGGTCGCCGCTCTACTGATCACCCGCTTCGACCGCGCGCGGACCCGCGACGGCCGGATCGTGCGTATCCATCAGGAGGACTTTGCCCAGGCACTCGGCTTGCCGGCGGCGTTGAAATACGAGCGGCGTGGAATGCCTGGCCGGCGCTTCGACGCGCCTGCCATCCGCCGTGTGCTGGAGGCGACCGCGGACCCGCTGGACGCCAAGGAGATTTTCGTCAGAGCCACCCTGTTCGACCTGATGATCGGCAACACCGATGGCCACGCCAAGAACTTCGCGCTGCTTCACGAGGCAGGCGGGCGCATCCGCATGGCGCCACGCTACGACCTTCTGCCGACGCGGCTCGACACCAACCTGACCGATGAGCTTGCCTTCAGGATCGGTTCGGCGGATCGGTTGGAAGCAATTTCCGCCGCCGACTTTTCAGCCTTCCTGCAGGCGCTCGGCATCGATAGTGCCGCTGCACGAAAGCGCATGCGGGCGGGCTACACGGCCGATGTAGCAGGGTCGTTGGCGCGGCAATTGGACGGCCTCGCCAAGCGAAACATGAAGCGCTTCGCCGATCTCATCGCGTCCAACATCGCGACGCTGACGGCGGCGTTCGGGCTGGGCACACCGGCGGCGGTCGGGCAGCGCGACGCGTTTCTCGACCGGGCCGGGGGCTGGCTGATGAGCTGAGCCGCGCCTGGTTGCGCGTCCTCAGCGGGCAGTTCCATCAAGCGCATCCGGCCACGTCACACCGGTCAAATCCTGCGACACATCCCACAGCCTTGCGGCGACAGCTCTGTCCTGCGCGTGCCTGCCGATCCTGGCCTCGCCGACCGCGCCCTTCATTTCGAACAGGCCTTGCGGGCCGTAATAGCCGCCCGGTTTGGCATCCGGCGCCGTTGCGGCGAACAGCGTCGGCAGTGCGCCCTCGGAGGCGGACTGGGACAGAACAGGCGCCAGCAGCACGCCAAGCCAGTCGAATGGCGACGACCGGCCGTCGCGGCCCATGCGCGGGCCGCTGGTCTGCAGGTCGGTGAGGGCGTAGCCGGGATGTGCGGCGTTGCTGAGCAATCCCCAGCCATTGGCATCGCTGCGGCGCTGCAGTTCGAAGGCGAACAGGATCATGGCGAGCTTGGACTGCGCATAGGCGGCCCAGGGCCGGTAGCGCTGCCGCCATTGCAAATCGTCGAAATGGATCGCCGCCTGGATGCGGTGGGCGCCGCTACTGAGATTGACGATGCGCGTCTTCTGCCCCTTGCGCAGCATAGGCAACAGGCGTCCGGTCAGGGCGAAATGGCCGAGATAGTTGGTGCCGAACTGCAATTCGAAACCGTCGGCGGTTTCGTGGCGGGTCGGCGGGGTCATCACGCCGGCATTGTTGACCAGCAGGTCGATCGCCTCCCATTCGCCGGCAAGCTGGCTAGCGAAGGCTTCGATCGAGGCGAGGTCGGCGAGGTCGAGATGGGCGTAGCGCACGGTGGCGCCGGGAATGGCGGCCCGGACGAGGCTCAGCGCATCCTTGCCCTTGGCTTCGTTGCGTCCGGTCATCAGCACGTCCGCGCCGGCCTTTGCCAGCGCCAGCGCGGTCTCGTAGCCGAGGCCGCCCGTGGCGCCAGTGATGACCACCTTGCGTCCCTGCTGGGGCGCGATGTCGTGCGTGGTCCAGGTGCTCATGACTGGCTTTCCTGCGACAGGAACGACAGGTCGACGCCCGCGATATCGATGGAGGTGCTGACCGGCGCCCACTCCTTCGCCGCCTGCTGGCGCGCCGCTTCCGCCTGGCCAAACACATGCAAGGCGTCGCTGCCGAGGATCAGGTGGACGGGCAGCGTGTCATGCGTGGTGAGATCGACGACGACGCCGGCCACCTTTTTAGGGTCACCGATGGCATTGCCGGCATAGGCCTTGAGCATCCCGAGAATGGCGCCGACGCTCGGCTCATAATCGGGCAGCAGCGCGGGAGCGTTGGCCATGGCGGTGGTGCCCCAGTCGGTGCGCATGCCGCCCGGCTCGATCGCGATGATCTTGACGCCGAAAGGCGCGAGTTCCAGCGCCAGCACTTCGGTGAAGCCGCCCACCGCCCATTTGGCCGCCTGGTAGGCGCTCAGCCCCGCCGTGCCGACGCGGCCGCCGACCGAGGAGATGTTGATGATGTGGCCCGAACGCTGCGAACGCATGGCCGGGATCGCGGCGCGGGTGAGGTTGACGACGCCGTAGAGATTGGTGTCGATCTGGGCCCGGAAATCGGCCTCTTCGGTCTGCTCGAAGGGGCTGATATGGCCGAAGCCGGCATTGTTGACGAGAACGTCCAGGCGGCCGAACGTTTCCACCGCAAAGTCCACCGCGGCCCGCGCGGCGCTGGCGTCGGTGACGTCGAGCGCAAAGCTGTGCAGTTGCCCGGGGTGGCGGCTTTCGAGATCGGCGAGGCGGCCGATATCGCGGGCCGTCGCCACGACGCTGTCGCCGGCGGCAAGGGCCGCCTCGGTAATATCGCGCCCGAGTCCGCGGGCGCTGCCGGTAATCAGCCAGATTTTTGGCATTGTCTTGTCCTTTCAGAGGGTTGTAAATAAAAGAGTGAGTAGGCACTCATTTTTGAAGTTGGATTGATGGTTGGTTTTCGGTGATCCGCGCTGGCTGAGGTGGCGGTTGTTACTTCGAGATGCCGTTCCAGAAGAACGCGAAGCCGGACTGCTTGTAATGTTCGCGTCGCCCCGGATCGCGGGCGATGAATTCGAGCGTCGTCTCGGCGAGCGCTTCGAATATGCCTCCGGCAAAGCTCATCGAGCAGTCCTTCAGCCCGCCGTCGACAAGGCTTTCCTCGATCATCTCATTGATGTCGCCGAAGGCCGCGTTGCCCTGCTGCCTGCTCTGCTCCGTGATCCGCTCGGAAACACCGAGCTGGCGCATGGCCTTGCGCTTCATTTGATATTCCGCTCCCCAGTCGATGAAGTTGTTCCAGACGTGGCGGCTGCGCTCGCGCAGGCTGGCTTGCGACGGGTACGACGTCAGCAAGGCCTTGCCGAGGTCGGCCTTGATCTCGAGGTAGAGCTGGTTGAGCAGCTCATCCTTGTTGGCGAAGTAGTTGAAGAGCGTGCCTTCGGAGAGGCCGGCATCCCTGGCGATCTTTGCCGTGGCCGCGCCGGTGCCCAGCGTCGACACCAGGGTGGTGGCGGATGCCAGGATTGCGTCGCGCTTTTCTTCGCTGAGGGGGCGGGCCATGCTGGAACCGAGTTGAGTGAGTGATCACTCACTTATGAAGGCGTGCGTAAAGTGTCAAGGGCATGTCGGGAACTGCCGGTTTTCACTTTCGGCAGCCAGACGATTGCATCTCTCGCCGCACACGCTGGCGGCAGCATATGCGGCAGCAGTCCCTCAAATTTTTCACGTATCACTTTACTAATACTTTTAAAAATTCAATAGTTAGGTATCTTGGGTGCCTTGAGGGGTGGGAACTAAGAGGCTTGCTTCCAACATTCTTTGGTACGCGACGGGGGGGTAAATGAATCTTGCCATATATATACTGTTTGGAATTGCTGTATATACGTCAGTGATAGTTTGGAACGTATTTCATAATGGACTGTTTATAACTAAATACAATGATTTCGCATCACTATCAACATTGCTGTATATTCCTTTTCTTATGCTAAGTGTCGCCGGATTTATTCGTGTTGGTAAGAAAGCGAGAATGCGGCTGTGGGTGAAATTCGCAATAGGGTTTTGCGCGATGTCGGCATTCTTAATTGTTGGTCCCGCCATTGTCATACCGTTTATTTCTAACAATAATACTGGATTCTATATTATGTTCTCCGCTTGGTGCGCGGTAGCTGGATGGTTTCTTGGGCACTATATTACGGTTGACAATGCTAGGAAGGCTCATACGTTAAATATTCTTATGCAAATGAGAAACAGTTCGGAATTTACTTCGAGGTATATGAGAATAAGTAGGTTGATTTTGGATAAATATCCAGGAGATATCTCCAATAATCTCATTTCTGGAGTGCAGAAAGGCCTTCCAAAGGATGTCGAATTCGTACTAAAGCATGATATATCTTACATATCGGCTTACTATGAATTTATCTGCGCTGGATATCAGACCAACGATCTTGATGAAAAACTGCTTATACGGAGCATGAGGAACAACATAATTACATGGGTGGATCGATTCAAGATGTTCATCGGTGAAGAGAGAATCCTTCCTGATGGAACTACAAACCCAAGGATCTACGAGCAACTTGAGAAAACGGCCAATTCTTTCAGGTTAAAATAAGCGATACGTCGCTTAATATTTCCAATTTCGCCTGACAGGGTATGCCTTGTATCTATTTTCTCACCGACCGACCATCGCCATCCCACACTCACCATAGCGCGGGTCGGAGACTTTTCTTGGCGCGAGTGCCTCGTCGAGCGCGGCCGTCGAGCTGCAGTGAGGCGGCGGCGATGTTCTCCTCCAGATTTTGTATGCGCTTGGTGCCGGGTATCGGCGCCTTGCCGTGTGCCAAGGTTGCGCGCCGGCTCAATATATCAGACCATGCTAATCGGCAGGGAGACATCAAGAGTGGCCAATCGTCGAAACGGGACGGCGTCCGAGGCGCATGGGCTGGATGACATTCTTGCGGCCGCAGCACCCCACCCGCGAACCGCGTTGCCCAATGTGGCGACCACCGTCACGACGGTGGCCGCACTCTATTTCGGGCGTGAGGTTTTCCTGCCGATCGCCATCGCGCTGCTTTTGACCTTCGCGCTGGCGCCGCTGGTCTCGGCGCTCAAGCGGGTCGGCATTCCCCGGATCGCCGCCGTCATCGCCAGCGTGCTGGGCGCCTTCGCGGCCCTTGCCCTGTTCAGTTTCGTCGTCGCCACGCAGGTCAGCGAACTGGCGCAGAATATCCCGGTCTACCAGACCAACATCCTGGCCAAGATCCGCTCGCTCAAGGAAACCGGCGTCGGGGGCGGGATCATCGCCAGGTTGAGCAAGGTGGTCGAGCGTGTCGGCCAGGAGATCGACAAGCAGGATGCCACGCTGCCGGCCGCCACGCCGGACAAGCCGCCGCGCGAGCCGGTGCCGGTCGAGATCGTTGCGCGTGAAAGGCCGCTCGAAGTCCTGCAGAACATCGTCGGCCCGTTGATCAGTCCGCTCGGATCGGCGGGGCTGATTATCGTCGTCGTCATCTTCATGCTGCTCGAACGGGAGGATCTGCGCGACCGCTTCATCCGGCTTGTCGGCTATGGCGACCTTCACCGCACCACAGAGGCGCTTCGCGATGCCGGCAAGCGCGTCGGCCTCTATCTGCTCATGCAATTGGTGGTCAACATCGTCTACGCCGTACCGATCGCGATCGGGCTGTGGATCCTCGGCATTCCCAATGCCCTGCTGTGGGGGCTGCTGGCGCTGGCGCTGCGTTTCGTTCCCTATATCGGCCCGGTCATCGGGGCGCTGCTGCCGTTGTTCCTGGCGCTGGCCGTGGCGCCCGGCTGGGAACTCGTCGCGTGGACGGCCGCCCTGTTCGTGGTGATGGAACTGGTCACCGGCAATGTCGTCGAGCCCTGGCTTTACGGATCGCGAACCGGACTGTCGCCGCTGGCGATCATCGTCGCGGCGATCTTCTGGACGTGGCTGTGGGGGCCGCTTGGGCTGGTGCTGTCGACGCCGCTCACCGTCTGCCTGGTGGTGCTGGGCAGGCACGTGCCGCAGTTCGAGTTCCTCGACGTGCTGTTCGGCAACGAACCGGTGCTCGAACCGCATGCGCGCCTCTATCAGCGGCTTCTGGCCGGCGATCCAGAAGAAGCCACCGACCATGCCGAGGAGATGCTTGAGGAAAAATATCTGGTCGACTTCTACGACAAGGTCGCCATTCCGGCGCTGCTGCTGGGCGAGCGCGACCGGGTGCGCGGCGTCATGGGCGACCTGCAGAGGCGGCAAGTCGCGGCCAGCGCCCTGACGCTGGTGGCCAATCTCGACGACGATGCGAAAGAGGAAGCGAGTGAGGAGGATACGCAGGCCGGGGAGGCGGGCGAGGCCGGCGATGCCGCCGGCGAGGACGCGGCCGACCTGCCCGACGGCACCGGCCTGTCGGTGCTTTGCGCCGGCGGGCGAGGGGAACTCGACGATGCCGCCGCCGCGATGCTGGCGCAGGTCCTGGAAGTCCAGGGTGCGACCGCATCGAAGGTGGGCTTTGCCGACATGGAACCGTCAAGCATCCGCGGCCTCGATCTCGAAACCATCGACACCGTGGTGGTCGGCTTCCTCAACCGTGATTCCGTCAAGCACGCCCGCTTCCTGGTGCGCCGCCTGAAGCGGGCGAAGGCGGCACTTCGGGTGGGCATCGTGTTCTGGTCGGAAACCGGCAACGACGACAAGGAAGCCGCCGCCAAGCTTGCCCATGACATCAACGCGGATTTCGTCGCGCATGGCATGGTGGATGCGGTGACGGGCGCGCTGTCGAGCGAGCCGGCGGTGGCGCTGAAGCTGGTTGCCAAGCGGCGCGCGCGGCGGCAAAGGGCGGCGCCGAGGAAGGTTGCAGCGGCGGCGGGCTAGGGGCACAGCTCGATCAGCGCGAGCGACCTGGTTAGAACCTGAGGCCCCGGTTAGGCTCCGACGAGTTCACGCCTGGGCGGAGCTGACAATACCGCTTTGCGCCGCATGTCCGCCATTCCCGCACCACCGTCCGGCTTCTAGAAGCGGACATCGCTTGTGCCGACGCTCCTGTCGACTTCGCGCCCCAAAGCGGCCATGCGTCGATGCCTGCAATCGCCGCACAATGTATTCAACGAACGCGTAGACGGCTGGATTAGACCCGACAAATCTTGATAGGCTGCCGGTCTGGAGATCGCACCATGAAGGAGGTTGAAAAGCTCGCAGTCGAGGTGGTCGCGACTGGCCTCGGCTGGCCCGAGGGTCCGACGATGCTTTCTGATGGGCGCGTTGTCATCGTCGAAAGCTATCGCAGCCAGCTGACCGCCATCGATCGTGAAGGAACTGCTCGGCAGTTCGCGTATGTTGCGGGAGCGCCGAATGCATGCGTTCTCGGTTCGGATGGCCTGCTCTACGTCTGCCAGAATGGTGGCACGACCGGACCTTGGCGGGCCGCGGAGATGACAACGCCATCGATCCAGCGAGTTGCCGAAGGCGGAAAGCCGGAAATCCTGCTGACGGAAGTTGCGGGCATTCGGGTCAATGGCCCAAACGATCTCGTGTTTGCTGCTGATGGCCGGCTTATCTTCAGCGATCCCGGCACATACAACCCCAGCAATCCGGACCCCAGCTACATCTTTGCCGTCAACCCCGATGGCAGTGCCTACCTTGCTGTCGGCTTCGACGAGCCGACCTTCCCGAATGGAGTGGCGATCGAGACGGACGGCTCGATCGTCTGGGCTGAGTCCTACACGGGGCACGTCAAGCGGCAGCGTCCCGATGGTTGCGTCGAAGACCTCGGCCGCTTGCCTGGGGCCAATCCGATCCCGGATGGGCTGAAGGTCGGCGCCGATGGCCGCCTTTATGTCACGGATATTGCCGCCAATGGTATTCATGTGCTGAAGCCCGACGGTACCGCGGAAGGTTTCTTCATCTGCGGCAAGGCAACGACCAACTGCGTCTTCTCCGGCGAGATGCTTTGGGTGACAAATGCCGGCGTGCTGGCGACCGGCAGCGCCCCCTCCTTCGAGGGCACGCTCTGCTGTGTGCGTGTTCCGGGGGGCGGAGGACCGACGCATTACGGTCGCATCGGCGGTAAGAAACCGTGAGTAGTTCCTCGATTATCTCGAACATAGGCCCTCGGGCCAACGGCGGTGCCGGCTTTGCGGCATCGCCTGCTTCGACGGCAGCGCTGAAGCGCCTGTACAGCGTGGCCGCGGTCCGCGACGCAGCGCGGCGGATTTTGCCGCGCCCGGTGTTCGACTTCGCCGACGGCGGCTCCGAGGATGAGCGAACGCTGCGCCGCAACGAACAGGCGTTCAACGACGTTGCTATCCTGCCGCGGCCCCTCAACGGTGCAGCGACACGGGATCTCTCCCTTGATCTCTTCGGCGCAAAGCTCGCCATCCCGCTCGGTATCGCGCCAACTGGCCTGGCTGGTCTGTTCTGGCCCGACGGCGAGTGCGCGGCAGCCCGAGCAGCGGCATCCGCTGGCACTTTCTACTGCGCCAGTCACGGCTCGGCCTGCACACTGGAGGACATAGCAGCCACCGGGACCAGCCCGCGATGGATGCAGGTGTTCGTCTACACCGATCGCGGCTTCACCCGGGAAATGGTGGATCGGGCGAGTGCCTCAGGATACGGCGCGCTGGTGCTCACCGTCGACAACCAGCTGCTCGGCAACCGGGAACGCGACATCCGCAACGGGTTTTCCATCCCGCCGCGCTTCGGTGTGGCAGGGACGCTGGCGGCCGCCACCAAGGCGGCGTGGCTGCTGCGCATGCGCACCCGGCTTCCGAAACTGACCTTCGGCAACTACCTGCGTCCCGGCGAGACGGCGACGGTTGGCGCGCTGGCTGGCCGCATGGCCGCACTGCTCGACCCCGGGCTGTCCTGGGCCGACGTCGACTGGCTGCGCACCGTTTGGTCCGGACCGTTGTTGCTGAAGGGCATCCTGCATCCCGGAGAAGCCACGGAGGCCGTGGCGCGCGGTATCGACGGCGTCATCGTGTCCAATCACGGCGGACGCCAACTTGACGGTGCCGTCGCGTCGCTCGACGCGCTGCCTGCGGTGGTCGCGGCTGTCAATGGCCGCATACCTGTACTGATTGACGGCGGCGTTAGGAGGGGCTCCGACGTCGTCAAGGCGTTGGCGCTCGGAGCGTCCTGCTGTCTGATCGGCCGGCCACAGCTATGGGGGCTCGCGGTCGCCGGCGAAGATGGGGTGCGACACGTGCTCGAACTCTACCGCAAGGAGATCGACCGGGTCATGGGGCTGATGGGGGCACGGAGCCTTAGCGACCTCGGTCCAGACTGTCTTTCGTTCGTTCAAGCTACGAGGCCGCCACATGATTGAAGACCCGCCGCTGCTCACCATCAAGCGCCGTTTCGAACGGCCTGCGGCAGACATCATCAGTGCCTTTTCCGGCGTGCCCGTCAGTCAGGTCGTCGACGCCATGGGCGGGCGCGGAGCCTTGCACCATGCGATCAAGCCGTTATCGCCAGCTGCTGCTACGCTGGTCGGCGTCGCCGTGACCTGTCAGTGCGGCCCTTCCGACAATCTCGCGCTGTTTGGGGCGCTGGATGCCGCCCTAGGTGGCGATGTCATCGTTGCGGCCACCGACAGCTTTGCCGGGGCGGCGGTCACCGGGGATCTTGTGCTTGGCATGGCGCGCAATAAGGGGGTCGCCGGCTTCGTCACCGACGGCCTCGTACGCGATGTTATCGGGATCGAGGCGGTCGGGTTGCCGGTTTACTGTGCTGGCGTCATCGCGAACTCGCCGGCGCGCAATGGTCCAGGCACAGTCGGATTTCCGGTGGTGCTGGGAGGCGTGACTATCTCGCCGGGAGACATACTGATCGGCGACCGCGATGGCGTCGCCGTGGTGCCCCGCGTGGAGGCCAGGACCGTGCTGGCGCGGCTCGCCGCCATCAAGGCGGCCGAGCAGGATCTTGATGCCAAGGTGCGCCAAGGTCTGGAAATGCCCGAGTTCGCCACCGTCGTCCTCAAGTCTGACAGGACGCGCTTCGTTGATTGAAATGGGGTTGCCGAATTGCAAAAAAGATTTGAGGACAACATCATACCGATGAGGTGACGCCGACTGCCAGCGCGCGGAGGGCTCAAAACGTAATCTACGCGGCGCGCCGTTGGGGCAAATGGAGACCAGAGCGGGCTCGACGAGGGTCGACGGCAGTCACGATGCTGTGGTGGTGATCGCAGTAGACGCGATCAGGCGAAGTTGGCCCGGCACAAAAACGGTAGCCGCCAGGTACTGACGGGTCTTCGCTCACCGGGAAGCGGCACTGGTATACGCCGAGCTGAATGAGGGGGACGTCTCTTGACGTTGGTCTGATATTTTCAGGCATGATGGTTTCCAGGTTCCTTTGGTTCATAGCCATTGCTGGCTGACGACCGCAGTGCGACGTCGGGCGAGCTTCTCTCGTTTTGGAGGGCTTTGGATCAGCATATGGTGCTTGTCGCGCCGTCAATGAAGCCCGACGCCCCGCTTCTTAGGCCAATAGTTTGCGACTTAAGGCCACACCTGCGAGGCTCAGGAAACACAGGCAAAGTGCCATCGTAGGGCGCCTCGGCCGGGGTTTGTCTCGAGCATTGAGACCAACGTCGCTGTGCGCTCCTCCCAAGCCAATGTCCGCCTGCCGCGCTCCACGTTATTGCAAAACGTTCAAATTTGAGCTTCCGCACTCATGCTTTGTCGAGGGTACCCCTGTAATCACTTAAACCGTCTGCGCCGTAAGTTTAGCCGTTTTGAATCGCCGTCGGCGACGATGACGACGAAATAGGAGAACGCAATGACTCGTAATCACGTTGAACGTCTTGGAGAGTTCAGGGAAATCCTGGTCGCGACTCGACGCGAAGGAGTCCGCAACGTGCACCATACTCGTGACGCAATGCGGGCCAGTGGCTTTCAGATCGGGGACAGCGATGGCGCCAGCTACGGAGCCGAATTGAAGGCGCTCCAAGAGGAAATTGAGGCAGTCGATCGCGCCATCGAAGACGAGAAGCGGTTGGCCTTGGCCCTCGAGAGCGAGACGCAATCCCGCCGACCGGCTAAACCGAGAATCGTGAAGGGAACATAGAGTCAGGTATGGCCCTTAGCGCCCGTCGCGTCGATCGCCTGTAGGGGTCGTTGTCGCCGTGGCGAGCGCCCCGCTTCTGGCGCAAAGCGGTCGGCGCTACCCAGGATGCTAAGGTCGGCTTTCTAGCCCCGCCATCCCTAAGGCCGACGTTCGCTACCTGCCCAGATCGAGACGTTGAGCACTCTGCGGCAAAGCGCCCGCTTCCAGTCCCATTGCCCCTTGCGATGAATGGAACGAGCCGGTGAACGCTACCGATCCACCATCGCCATCCCACGCTCACCATAGCGTGGCCCGGCGATCTTCCCCAGCGCCAGCGGCTCGTCCAGTGCGGCCATTTCGGCTCTATCGAGCTTGATCGCCACCGCCGCGACATTCTCCTCCAGATATTGCCTGCGCTTGGTGCCGGGGATCGGCACGATGGCGAAGTCGCTGCATTTGCCGAGCAGCCAGGTCGGATCAATCTGGCCTGGCTTGTCGCCTGGGGCGGTCGCGACGGGGTGCACCGGGAGCGGTCGATCTTCAGGACACGGTAACGGCCAACCAGGCTCGTAAGGCGTTCATGGACGCCAAAAACCAATTGCGAACATCCAACGATATAGCTTATAACCGATTGCATAATGCAATCAGATTTCGCTCAGTTACGGCGCACAAGGAAAGGGAGTGAGCATGGCCAGGCTTGTGTTCGGAATGAACCAGTCGCTGGACGGTTACGTCGACCATACGGGATTCGCGCCAGGCCCCGCGCTGTTTCGACACTTTGTCGAGGAGGCGGAGCGGCAGGCGGGCAGTGTGTACGGTCGCCAAATGTATGAGATCATGCGTTACTGGGACGATGATCGTCCCGAATGGAATGCGGATGAGCACGCCTTCGCGGCGGCGTGGCGCAAGCAGCCGAAATGGGTCGTCTCGCGCACGTTGAAATCGGTCGGGCCTAACGCGCGGCTTGTCGAAGGTGATCTGGAGAGTGCGATCCGCGCGCTCAAGTCCGGGCGCGACGGGGAGATCGAAGTTGCCGGCCCGGACCTGGCGCAAAGCCTCACGGACCTTGGCCTGATCGACGAGTATCGGATCTACCTGCATCCCGTCGTGCTTGGTGGCGGCAAGCCGTATTTCGCCGGACCACGGCCGCCGCTCCGCCTCATGGCTCATGATCGGATTGCCGGGGATGTGATCAGGTTGACCTATATTCCCGCTTGATCCCGTCACCCATCGGCGGGGCCGGATGTCCGGGACACGAAAACCCTACCGATCCACCATCGCCATGCCACGCTCACCATAACGCGGGCCGGCGATTTTTCCTGGCGCCAGTGCTTCGTCCAGCGCTGCCATTTCGGCGGCGTCCAGTTTCAGCGCCGCCGCCGCTATATTCTCCTCCAGATATTTTCTGCGCTTGGTGCCGGGGATCGGCGCGATATCGATAGCGAAATCGCTGCCCTTGCCGAGCAGCCAGGCCAGCGCGATCTGGCCTGGCTTGACGCCTTTGGCCGTCGCGATGTCGCGCACCTTGGCGGCGGCTTCGACATTGGCGTCGTAGTTTTCGCCGAGGTAGCGCGGGTCGTTGCGGCGGTAGTCGCTCTCGGGGTACTCCTCGGCGCGCTTGACGTCGCCGGTAAGAAAGCCGCGGCCGAGCGGCGAGAACGGCACCAGGCCGATGCCGAGTTTTTGGAGCAGCGGAATGATCTCGGGCTCCAGATTGCGCTCCCACAGCGAGTATTCGCTCTGCACCGCGGAGACCGGAAAGGCGGCATGCGCCCGGCTTATGTTGGCGGCACCCGCCTCCGATAGGCCGAAGAAGCGCACCTTGCCCTCGGCGACAAGCCTGCCGACAGCGCCGGCAACATCCTCCATCGGCACGTCAGGGTCGACGCGGTGCTGGTAGAGCAGGTCGATATGGTCGGTGGCGAGCCGGCCGAGCGAGGCTTCGACGACTTCGCGAATATGTTGCGGCCGGCTGTCGACCCCGGCCTGCTTGTCGTTTTCGATGCGGAAGCCGAATTTGGTGGCGATCGTCACCTGGTCGCGCTTGCCCTTGAGCGCCCGGCCGAGCAGTGCCTCGTTGGTGTATGGGCCATAGACTTCCGCCGTATCGAGGAAGGTGCAGCCAAGTTCGATGGCGCGATGCAGCGTGGCTATGGATTCGGCTTCGTCAGCAGGACCGTAGACCTGACTCATGCCCATGCAGCCGAGGCCGATGGTAGAGACCTGCAGTCCCTGGCTGCCGAGTTTGCGTGTGGCGAGGGTCATGGCCGCGGTGCTCCGGTTGAGATTCTGCAGCACCATATAGAGCGCGCGCTCGATTCCCAAAGCCGTTCGGCGCGGTCTCAACCGACTGTGATCCGTGGCGCGAGGCACCGGGCGGTCCAGGCCGGAAAGCCGTACGATGATTCACATGCCGGAAGCGGCGCCGGGACAGGAGGCACCGCGTCAGGTCGATATTACTGGATCGAGGCCGGCTGCGAAAAAGCGAGCGTGCTGATCGCTGGCTCCTCACCATCGACAATGTCATTTCCAGACAGCGCCAACCCATTGCCCAAGGCGTCGAATTCGATTGCCGCGCCAAGCAGTTGGGCAGCCTGGAGAACCAGATATTCAATGTCCTCGAGGGCGACGTTCTCGGCCAGGTTTCTGACCCTGACCTGTTCGGCCGTCGCCGAGATGTTGACGATGCCAGCGATGGCGAATGCCCTCTGGACCGCCGAATGGACGTCGTCGCGCAGGCGCGTGGAGTATTCGTACCGCATCGAAACCTCCCAAAGGAACGGTTTTCTGTTCAGGTTGGAGCATGCGCCGGGCGTAGTGGCCTGGCAAGCGAAATTATCATAATATCCAAATAAAATCAATTAGATAGGATAGTTACAGGAATGCGCATCCGGCGTCGTATGCGCATCATGAGTTTGACGTGTGGAGCGCTCACTGGCAGGTCTTGACGCCTTATGAGAGTTACCTTAATTATAAGCCGAATGAGTTAGATACTAACTCACCGTATTTTTAGTCCTGAGCGAGGAGCGCGCACATGGCTGAACTGGAACGCCCGGAACGACTGCAAATCATGCTCACCGCGGACGAATTGGCGGCCCTTGAAAACTGGCGCTTCGAAAAGCGGATGCCAAGCCGCTCGGCCGCGGTCAGGGAACTGCTGCGGCGCGGCCTGGCCTCGGACGGATTCCTGATGGCCGAGCAGGGCGTCAAGTCGCAGGAGTTCGGTGTGCTGCCTGAGGGTGACGGCAAGACCAACGATCGGCCTGCGGAGTGAATCCAGCTTCGGTTGTGACGCGCCGCCTGTGCGAATTGCGCCGGGAGAGATTGCCTTGATCCGCTTGCGCGCTACCTCATGCAAATGAGCGACATCGTGGCGGCGACAGCTGACATCGCAACAAGCAACTCACAACAGACCGCGACCGCCGATGCACGCCTCGCGGCCATCGTCGATTCCTCGTTCGATGCCATCATCAGCAAGGATTTGACCAGCATCATCACCAGCTGGAACCTGGCGGCCGAACGCATGTTCGGCTATAGCGCCGCGGAAGCGGTCGGCCAGTCGATCCTCATGCTCATCCCCGATCACCTCAAGAGCGAGGAGACCGAGATCATCGGCAAGGTTCGCGCCGGCGATCGCGTGGCGAGTTATGAGACGACACGAAAGCGCAAAGACGGAACGCTTATTTCCGTCTCGCTGACGGTTTCGCCGATCAAGAACGCCCTTGGCGAGATCGTCGGGGCCTCGAAAATCGCCCGCGATATTTCCGCCGCCAAGGAAAGCGAGCGCCGCATCAGGCTCTTGATGCGGGAGGTCAACCATCGCGTCAAGAACCAGTTCGCGGTCATCCTCTCGATGGTCAGGGAAACGAGCAAGCGCTCGAGCGATCCGCGCGAATTCGAGGAACTGATCCGTGCCCGCATCATGGCGCTGTCGCGTTCGCACGATCTGCTTGTCACCTCGGAGTGGGCCGGCGCCAGCCTGTTCGACCTGATCCAGGAGCATTTGAAGCCGTTCGGCCGCGAGGAGCAGATCCTCCTCGCCGGCCCAGTTCTGACGCTGCAGTCGAATGCGGTCCAGAATCTCGGCATGGCTTTCCATGAGCTTGGCACCAACTCGTCCAAATATGGCGCGCTGGGCAGCGAAGACGGCCGGGTCGAGATCACCTGGACAATCGAGTCCGGCGCCCAAGACTCGGGTAGTCTGGGCTCTGGTGCCGCAAGTGCCCAGGGCTCAGGCGTTCCGGGCGGGCGTGAGTTTCAGCTGCTCTGGACCGAGACATCCACGCCGCGCGCCGGCGAAAGCCGCGACGACAGCGCGCGCAAGGGGTTCGGCACCGTCGTCCTGCAGCGCGTGGCGCCGCAGTCGCTGGGCGGCTCGGCCGAACTGGAGCGCTCGCCCGGCCATCTCAGCTGGCGCCTCAGCGCGCCGCTGGCATCGATCATCGTGCCGCAAGCTGGCGTCGAACCCGATGACGGCGCCGCGCTGGGTTTCGGCATTTAGAGCGGTTCACCGGGGAACGCCGAACCACTTTTATCAGACACTTTCCCCAGATGCCTCAGAGGATGTTGGTCGTCACCTCGACGATGATGGCGGCGTTTTCCGACGTGCCGCCGGGGACATGCACGACACGTGAGACCCGCAGATCCTGAGGGCTGCCGTCGACCGTCAGCGAAACGCTTTCGCCAATCCGCGGCACCGCCTGGAAAATGGCGTCGGTGGCGTCCGGCCGGTTGTCGATGGATATGCGGCAATTGACGGTCATGAATATCTCCTGTGCTGGCCATGCCCCGTTGGTCAACGCAGGGTCGATGAAATGGTTTCAGGAAGACCGGTTCAAGGCGCCGGGGACGCCTGCGGGAGGGCTGCTCCCTGCTCATAGGCTCGACCACGCTTGACGCCTTCAAAGTTCGCGCAAAGGGGCGGCGGCCGCGCACAAAGAGCTGGTTGGGCAAGGAGTTGGCCGTGCCTGGCCGGCCTGGGCGGATGGCTGACAATTATATGCGAACATGCTAATATATTTGAAGCATGCAGACGAAGGAGGAGGGCCGTCGATGACTGAAAAGCAGGCCACAACCTACGTCGTGAGCGTCTTTGAAAAGCCCAGCTGGCGTACGGTGTTGACCACGAAGGACAAAACCAAGGCCTTGGCGATGGCGAAAGAGATTGGCGACAAGGTGCGGGTCAATGAGATCACGCCGAAGCCAAAGACGCGTTGAAGGCGTCCGCCAAGGATGAGCGCCGGAACATCGGGCGGCGCTGAGAGTTACTTTTGCGGCGGGGGTTCCAACGCCCCGGCAAGTCCCGCGATCCCTAGGGGCGCCCGCCGCCGCCGTGAATGGGGCGGCGGGTCTCTGCCGCAAAGCCTGATCACCCTATATTGCAATTGGATAAAATAACGGAACGTCCAATGGACGATACCGGAACCAAAGCGGTTACGTCGGACCTTTGCCCGAGGGCGCTGGGACCTTGGTCCCCATAGGAAAAGCCCGCCACAGGAGCGACCTGCGGCGGGCTTTCTAAGTGGCTACATCCCTGAGGAATCGACCGCTTGTGGTTGTACTGTGAACCACATGACCGCCTTAGCCTATGGTGTGATCGCGGAAGCCGAGCTTTGCCCTCGAGGCGGCATGACGATTTCCGGCAACTTTGTGGACGACGGACTCGTAAATCAATTGGCCGCCCTTTTGTCCCTTGTACCGGGGCGGCTGGCTCGCTGAGATTTCGTTGGGGTTTTCTCGGCGGGCCTGTGGCGGGCTTCAGTCTTTGTGCAGGACGATATACCGGCTGCTCACGGCATCCGCCCCTTTGCCCCGTGTGACGACAACCGTCCTGTAGCCGGCAGGCAGTGAACCTGTTGCGGCCGGGTCGACCGAACGGCACCGCCCGACCATTTCCCCGTCAGGGGCGGCCGCGAGCCTGTCAGCCAATGCCAGATGGCATTCGTCAAGCGATGCAAAACTAGTGGGAGCCATCTCAGCCGGCTTGCAGACGGATGGGGCGCCAGGGTTGCAAGAGAGCAGAACCATCACCGCGGAAGTTGCCAGATCCATTTTTGAAGCTCCATTCGGACAAGCTTCAACGCGCTATGCCGATGTTTGTTGCACCGGGCTGACTGCCGGCTGGCTTCAGGGGCGGGCCCTCTTAAATGGCCGACGGGAACAAGAGAGGAGCGGGCCGGTTTCTGAGGATGGGAGGAAATGGATATGCCAAACAGGATCAAAGACCCACTGCGACCCGACCCGAAGAAGACACCTGTCCGTCGTCCCGACAAGGAAGCGTCGCCAGAGCCCCGACACGTCGATCAGCCACCGCGAGACGTACGAGAGGCGCCGGCACCCATCCAAACGGAGACAAGACTCCTGACCGCCGCTCGACGGCCGGGACGACAAAAAACCAATGGTGAGGTTTTGTCTGGTTCCCGCTCATGGGCTCGAACCACGATTCACGCCTTCAAAGGGCGCTGTCCTACCATTAGACGAAGCGGGAGAAGTGGGGACGGTTATGGAGCCGGCACGGCGTGCCGTCAATTCGGGAAATTGTCGGACGACGCTTCGCAGCGTTTCTTGGCTCGAATATGGAGGTGACGCAGCGTCACAACCCTATGTGCGCATTGACTAAAGTACCGGAACGTCCAACGAATGTTACCGGAACCAAAGCGGTAACGCCGGACCTTAGAAAGCAAGGGCACAAGACCTTGGTCCTGCCTTCCTCCAGTTGAGAACGGAGTTGATCGGCACGACATAGGGCCGCTCCGTGGAGGATCAATAGCAGACTGAATTTGGGCTGATAGGGTGTGAACGCGGAAGGCTTTCCACGGCCAGGCGGCCCGGCTGCGCATTCCTTCGGGGAGATAGCAGCCGGGCCATGCCGGGAAATGGAGAGCCCCCCGGCACTTATAATATGCACGGAGGCTAATGTAATCGCAACATTATCGTGTTGGGCCACCAGCTTGATGGAACATTAGCCGTCTCTAAAAGTTTTTGCCTGGCGGCAGGTGGTGCCCTCCATCTCCTGCCGAAGATCGGGCCTCCGATCGGCCCGCGCCCCTCTGGCCGAGAGCGCGGGCTTTCAATTCAATGGACGCCGGGCCGTCAATCCGGGAAGTCTATTCCCGGGTCGTTGCAGCGGTAAACCGGGCAGTGCCCGTCGCGCGCCGGGATATAGGCCGACATCGGAATTTCAGGCCAGTCGCATTCATTGCCGAACTGCCGGACATAGCGGTCATAGGTGTTCGGGCCGGTGGTCAGCACCACGGCGCGACGGCTCTGGATCATGGCCCGGATCTCGCCGCAGCTCATGCTGCGGCTGTCGGGCCGCGCCTCGGCCAACCCGGTCGCCGCAAGCACGGTGCCCAAGGTCACCGACAGGATAAGGCGAGCAGACATCACATATTCTCCCTGTCTTGTTGTCTTGGCGCAATTCCCCGGGAAGCGCTACGCGTTTTTCCCGAGGAAACCGATTCACTTTTTCTGGAACTGCTCCCAGAAGACATGCATTGCCCTGCAAAACCCGGCACCTGACCGCTGGTTCCATGACAGGGCGTCGAATGCGCGTGGTCAGACGCGGCGGGCCGCCGCGCAACCAAATCACGCGTCGCGCATTGCTGGGCATGGACAGCAGGAAACCTTACGAAACACCGCAATGGTGGCCTGGAAACGAAGGCCGCGAAGCCATGTGCTGTTCCTTCTGCGGCAGCCGCGACCACCGCTATGAGGATTGCCCGCAAAGGACCGATCCGCCAGATGTCCCGTCCCAGGACGACGCAGAGAAATCTGACTGACAGAAGCTTGCGCTGGACAAGCTCGGCATTTCGCTCGACGACCTGGTCGGAGCGACCATCGACCCGGAACGGAGACGCAGCCGGGAGTTCGACCCGGCGCTGAATCCGAGAGCTTTCAGCCGTCCCTATTGGACGGAACTCCCGCACGTCGTTCACGTTGTGGGCTTCTGATATTCAGAGGAAAATCATGGAACAACTCGTCGAGGAATTCGGCCATCCCACCTACACCTCATTCCCTGTCATCGCGGCGCGGCTGCTGCTGGCGACGCTTTACGGCGCGGTGATCGGCTTCGAGCGCGAATGGCGCAATCGCCCCGCCGGGCTGCGCACGCATATTCTCGTCTGTGTCGCCGCCGCCACTTTCGGCATCCTGACCATCGAGATCGTCCATGCGCCGATGTTCGCGCAGGAGTCTGTCAAGGTCGACCCGATCCGCGTGGTCGAGGCGGTCACCGCCGGCGTCGCTTTCCTCGCCGCCGGCTCGATCCTGTTTTCGCGCGGAGAAGTTCATGGGCTGACGACAGGGGCCGGCATGTGGCTTGCCGGCGCGATCGGCGTCGCCTGTGGCCTCGGCCTGTGGCAGGTGGCCGGGTTTGCCACGCTGATCGTGCTGGTCGTCGCCGGGCTTCTGCATCGGCTCCAACCGCGTGCCGGCCTTGGGGGAGAGAAGAAAGCCGCTTCGGCGCCCGCCAAACGCCCGCGCGGCTAGATCCAGCCAACCTTTTGCGCAGTCGGGCGTTGTCCCTGCGAAGGGAAGGCCGCCCGGGCGGCCGTGCAAGCAAGAGGAGGCCGAGATGAAAGCTCTCACTATTGCGTCGCTGATGCTGGCCTTGGCCGCACCGGCAGTGGCCCAGACGCAGCAGAACCCGGCGCAGCAGGCCGACAAATGCCGGATAGAGACGGATCAAGGTGGCAAGCAGCAGTCCGGCAGCGGCAATCTGACCGAAAAGCTCAACGATTGCGGCGGCGTGCTGAAGCCGCCGGCCACCGGCGACCAAGGCATGGCCGCGCCGGCGCCCGACGAAGGCAAGACGCCGGTGATCAAGCCGGGCGAAGTGCCAACGCAGCCGCCGAAGCAGTAAATGGCATTACGCGGCATTATCGCCTGATAACGGAACCTCGTATGGCGCGAAACGTTTCTTTTACGAATTGAATTTGTAAAAGGATGGGACCGTGAGAGATATTGCCAGCACTGCCACGTTTCTTGCCTCTATCGCCATCGTCATCGTCTTGATGTTTATGGCGCCGAAGGGTTTCGGCTTCGATACTTCCCGTCCGATTGTGAACGGCGATCTGCCGACGAAATAGCAGGCAGCGGCTCAGCATAAAAAGCAGGCGAGGATTTCGCCTGCTTTTTGTTGGGTGACGACCCAAAACGCGATCATTTGCGGAAACGACTATCTCTTGGGATGGGCTTCAGCGAACCAGCACGCCGGCGTGATCGCACAGCGCCGTGAAGGCCTCCTGCGCCTGCGCCGCGCCGTCCTTGTCCTCCAGCGCCGCCTCGATCTTCTCGCGCGCCGCCTGGTAGAAAGGACCTCGGCTGGCATGCGGCCAGTCGATCAGGATTTCACTGGCGTCCTGAAGCGTCGCCACCTCGCGGATCGTGTCCGCGCCATGCGGCTTGACCCGTATCGGCGTCGACAGCATCACATCGGCCATTGTCTTTCTCGCTATTGGAGGATGTGGGCTTCGCGCGCAGCGTCGATCATCGCCCGCATCGCCTTTTCCGGCGGTGTCCAGCCGTCGAGCGCGTCGCGGCAGCTGCGCAGCGCTGCCCGGTATTGCCGGCCCTGGCCGGCAGGCCAGTCGCCGAGGCATTCCAGGCCCTCCCAGGCGCTGCGCACCACGCGCTCGCGCTCGGGGGCGAATTTCAGGCGGATCGGTCGGGGAAACAACTTGTCGTTCAACTGAAGGCTCCGTGGCATGTCGCCCCGAAAGGCCGTTTGAATCAACGGCACTCACAAGGGGCGCCGGATAACGCCGCCGGCAGGGGAGGGTTCCAGGCCAGAAAGATGAATTTTCAGTCGTGCGCGACGGCGTTCGACAGAGGTCTCGGCGCCGGCTGATCGGCAGCTTCCGACGTTTTCCCTTTATCGGGCCGGTCATGCTCGAACTGGTCGGTGCCGGGCAAGGCATGCAGCCAGGTCTCACGGCGGGTGATCCACAATTCGTATTGCGGCTCGAGGTCGGTCGGTGCGACGTCGAGGCTGCCGAGCATCACCTCGACCTCGGTGTCGCTGACCCACGCGACGCGGCTGCCGCAGGTCGGGCAGAAGCTGCGCGTGCCGTAGCTGGCGACTTCGCCCGATGTCGTGAAGACGTCGCGGGGCCAGATGGCGAAGGCCGAATAGACCGAGCCGCCCGCCTTGCGGCAGTCCTTGCAATGGCAAAGACCAACCCGCGTCGGCTGGCCGGTGACGACGAAATGCACGCCGCCGCACAGGCAACTGCCGGTCCTGCGTATGGTGTCGGACATGGTTGCGGCCTCCCTCAGTCAGGCTTTCGTCAGTCTGGCACGCTGCGGGCCGGGCGGTACAGAGGCGCCAAGCCGGGTGACGCAGCATCTTCAACGCCCATGCTGGCGAAATGGTTGCGGCTCGCCGCCGCCACCTTCTAAAGCGCGTCGCGTCGAGGCGGATTCATGCAACGCGCTTTAGGTCTTTGTTTTTATGCATGTCGTCCCCCCCAAAACCGAGGTCACTTTTGGGCGACATGCATTAGCCGCGCGCGGCCATGTGGTTGTCGAGCTTCTTGCGCGAAGGGCCGTAGCGCTTGATGATGGTCTGGGCCTCGCTCTGCGGGATGCCGTATTTGCGCGCGAAGGCGGCGACCTCATAGGTCTCCTCGCTCGAAACCAGCTTGCGGTCCTGTTTTATCTTCGATTTGTCGTCGGGCATATCGTGCCTCACTTTCTGTCAGCCGCACGGTCGCGCGGACACCGGTATATGGGATGTCGCGGTCAGACATAACAGAGATTTGTGCTGCCGGTTCCACCGCAGGCGGCGGACGGGCCGGACAAGGCCTGAATGGCAAGCAGCCGATTCAGGCCGATGGCTGGGCCGGGTCGGCGCCGTGCTGGTCGGTGGCGCCGCAATCGGCGCAAGGCGCGCTGGCGCCAGGACAGCCGCGGTGATGCGTGCCGGCGGGGCAGCAAAGGCCGTTGGAGCTTGTCCAGCGCGGGCATTGGAAAACCTGCCCGGTGCCGCCGCAGCCGTTACATTCCAGAACCGGTGACTGAACCAGATAGGACTTCGTCCCAAACCTTACGCTCGCGCCCAAAACTCAACCCGCCCAAATCGCTGCACCGGACATGCCAGTGCATTAGCCCCGGCTTAAAAGTACCACGTTGCCGGTTACGAACAAGTTTCATGATCATTAATTGTTCGTGAACGCGGGCGCACGGCAGGTCAGATGCGCCGGCTGCCCCTTTGCCTCAGGCCGGCTTCAGCCGTTTTGCGGCGAGATACATGAGGGCCGAGGCGGCCTGGCCGCGATCCCAGCCGGCGGCCTCGACCTTGTCGAGCAGCGCGTCGAGATGGGGGACCAGCATCTCCCGGCATTCTTGTTCATAGGCGGTGCTCAGTGCCGGATGCTGCGGCGCGCCAATGGTCAAGGCCTTGGCCATGCTTGATTCCCTCCCCGTGGGCGGGAACGATCATACCATCAGCAGGCAAACCGAAATAATCCGATTTCACTGGCGCGGAAGGCCGGGGCACTCCACATCATGGCAATCTTGCCGCCATGATTCCGGGCAATCCTGGAATCGGGCAATGACAACGGGGGTTGGCAATGACTGACACGCAAGGCAATTCGAACCGTGCCCTACAGCACGGTGCCGTCGGCTCGCGCTCGATCGGCACCGGCATCGTCGCGCTGGCCATCGTGCTGGCGCTGATCGGGGCCGTCATGGGGTCCTGGTACACGATCGACCAGGGCGACCGCGGCGTGCTGTTGACCAATGGCGCGTTGAGTTCGGTCGTCGATCCCGGCCTGCATTTCAAACTGCCCTGGTTGCAGCGGGTCGAGAAGATCAGCCTGCGCCAGCAGGTGCTGAAATGGGGCTGCGAGAACCAGAGCGATTGCGGCAATCTGCCGGCCATGCAGGCCTATTCGCGCGACCAGCAGCCGGCCGACATGCGCGTCACCGTCAATTTCCACGTGCCGGCGGCGGAGGTCTCCAACGTCTACACCAATTACGGGTCGATCGAGGCGCTGGCCGATCGCGTCATCGCCCGCAAGGCGCCGCAGGAAATCAAGACGGTGTTTGGCCAGTATGACGCGGTGTCGGTGATCCAGAACCGGGCCAAATTCAACAAGGATGTCGCCGACGCCATTTCGGCGGTGACCGACGGTCCGGTCATTGTCGACAGCGTCCAGGTCGAGAACATCGACTTTTCCGATGCCTATGAACAGGCGGTCGAGGCGCGGATGACGGCGCAGGTCGAAGTGCAGAAGCAGGAACAGAACCTGCAGCAGGAAAAGATCAAGGCCGACATCGCGGTCACCCAGGCCAAGGGCCGCGCCGACAGCGTCAAGGCTGAAGCCGAGGCCAGCGCCTACAAGACCAAGATCGAAGGCGAGGCGACGGCCGAAGCGATCAAGGCGCGCGCCGCGGCGCTCGCCAACAATCCGCTGCTGGTCGAACTGACCAAGGCCGAGAAATGGGACGGGCAATTGCCGAAGTCGATGATCCCCGGCTCGACGGTGCCGTTCCTCGAACTCAGCACGCCGGCGCCAATGGCGAACTGAGCCCGCAGTGAGGCAGCGAAGAGCCAAGCCATGATCCCGAACGGACTTCGGGAGGGATCATGCTTTTGGTTCAAAAAGCTCGACGACGTTGCCGGACGGGTCCTCGCAAAGGATCTGGCGACCGCCCGGGCCGTCGACAATCTCGTTGCGGAACGGCACGCCGGCGTCGCGCATCCGGGCGGCGAGCGCCGGCAGGTCCTGCACCTCGAGCACGATGCGGTTCCAGCCGCCTGGCTCGGGCGTGCGGCCATCCGGCATCGGTCTTGCCGCCGACGCCATCGGACCTGCAAGCCAGAACGTCAGGTCGTCGCGCTTCAGGATGGCCATCGCCGGACCGAACTGCTGCTGCAGTAGGAAATCCAGATGCCTGGTGTAAAATGCTATCGCCAACTCGACATCGCTGACGAGATACCGGACTGTCGCCATCCGCTGGCTCTCCTCACAAACTGATCAAGCTGCGAGGAATAGCCTTCAGGATCAGACGCGGCAAGGTTCGAGCCCCGGCGACAACGTCCTGTCCGCGATCTCCAGACCGGTGCCGATATCAGGTGCGGCAGCGCTTGCGGCAAAAAATCTCGGGGCCGGTGTCGGAACTGCACGGGGTCGCTCGTCCTTGGGTCGAAAGCCATCGCAAACCCTGGAGAGACAGCATGCCGGACCTCACTCAATCGCCGTGGCAGACCGCGGCCCTTCTCGTTGCCCGCCTGATCTTTGCCGCCGTCTTCCTGATGGCGGTGACCTTCAAATTCATGGGCATGGGCGCCACCGCAAGCTTCATCGCCGCCGCCGGCTTTCCCTTCCCGCTCTTGCTCGCCTGGTGCGCGGCGATCCTGGAGGTGGCGCTGGTGCTGTGTTTCCTGAGCGGCGCCTTCTTCACCCAGGCGGCCTTGGTCGCCGCCGCCTATGTGCTGTTCCTCGGGTTCTCTTTCCACGGCCCCAGCCACTGGGCCGCCAACCAGGCCGAGTTCGGCTTCTTCGTCGACCATTTTTCCTTCATGGCCGGCCTGCTGTTCGCCGCCGTGCACGGGCCGGGCAGGGTGCTGGCGCTGAATTTGGGCTGGCCGGGCAGGGCGTAGCGAGAGCGTCAGGCCCGAGCCAGGCGGCCTTCGTAGCCAGGCCGGGCCGAAGGCCGGCTAGCGGCCCTGCAGGACTTTGATCACCTTGCTGCTGTCAGCCGATGGCGACGAAAGATTGCGGTAGTCGGCATAGGTTATGCGTCCTCTGGCGACGGCATTCCAAAGGCGATTGCAGAACGTTGCCGGCAAGCGTTCCAGGCTGACATTGGCGACTTCAGCGAGGGTTTTTCTCTCGGCCAGCGGTAGTGTCGCCTGGTCGGCAATGCATTCCCTGGTGACTTTGGCCTTGATCGCCGGGCTGCCACTGAGGACTGTCTGGGCGTTGTTGAACTCGCCCTCGCTGACGGTTGTGCAGCCGGCGAGCATGACGGCGCCAAGCAACAAGGCGCCAAAGCGCGGTTCAAATCTCATGTGTCCCCCCAAGAAATCACCAGGCAGCAATCAGCAGCAACCAAGCAAAACTCGGTGACATCGGCAAGACGTTCGATACATCACGTCGCGAATAATGTTGGGCCAATGGTTTGACTTGCAGGGAATTTCTACCTCGACCACGATCGGGACATGCTCGGCGAGGGCGAGGAGGTCCGAGTCATGCGGCTAATGCAGCCTGGCCGGGCTGAAGGAGGCCAGTGCCTCAACGGCCCTGTCGATCAACCCCAGATGGGATGGCGGGGTACGGCCTCGTGCCGTCAGCAGCAGCTGATGCACCGGCGGGCCGAGCAACCAGCGCCGCATCTGGTGGATTTTTGCTTCGTCGACATAGCTCCAGTAGGCGCGCTGGGTGGCGTCGTTCTTGAATATGAACGTCGCCTCGGACAGCACAAAGTGGGCCAGCTGCAGCGCGGCATTAATCGATGATGCGGCAAGCCATTGTTCCAGCATTGCCGCCAGATCGAGATCGAGACAGGCGATGCCGCAGATCCAGTTATCTGCTTCCTCCTCATCGGGATTTTCCTGAAGGACCCGCAACCATGCGCCGGCAAACAGCGCCCGGATTGCAGCTTGCTCATGCGCCGGCCAATCCAGCCATTTACCTCTCTTCAAACGCTGCGCGATGATCGGTGGTTCGGTGCCCATCCACTGCGGCTCATGGACAGCCAGCTCAAGAATGCGCGGCAGGAAATGCTTGTAGTCGTTAACGTCGCCGACGGTCGTCATGGCGTAGCCGGCATAGGGGCCGATCTGCTCGCCGGTCAGCGCCCGCAAAGGGGCGGAACTCAATGTCTTGATGAGCGTGACGGGATCGCGCAACGGCGAGGCGTGCAGAACTTGCGGCCGTGGATAGGATGCGAATGCCGCATAGCAGTCGTCGATCAGGCGCTGGAGCTGAGTGTCGGGCTGCATGCCCTATCGCTGCCGCAGCCGGTTGGCGAGCAGCGTCAGTGGCCAGATCAGCAGATAGGCGAGCGATGCGTCGGTCGGCCGCCAGAAGGCTATGCCAACGCTCGCCAGCGCGCTGAGGCCGATGATCAGGGCCGGCCGCCAGCCGACCTCGTGGCCCTCGGCCTTGCCGTCGACGAACAGCTCCGGGTGCGCCTTCAGGTGCAGGTCGCGCAGCACGGCCGCAAGCTGGATGGCGGTGATGTTGACGGCGTAGACGATGTGCGATTGCAGGAGCTCGTCATGCTCGCCGATCAGTGTCGTGGTGAACGGCACAACGCTGGTCACCAACAGCCAGAGCACGACCAGCCGGAACAGCCGCGCGTCGACATGCCCGACCTGGCGGAAGTCGATGACATGGCGCTGCCAGCATAGCGCCAGGATGAGGAAGGAGACCACCCAGGAGACGATCTTCGGCCTGAGATCGCCGAGCGCGCCGAACAGATCGCCATGGATATCGTCGGGCAGCCGAAGCCCGAAGACGAGCAGCGTCATGGTGATGGCGAGGATGCCGTCGACCAGCGCGTCCAGGCGATTGCGGGGGAGGTGGGATGGCCCTGGCATCCGGCTGTTATAGGCGAAGGCGCATGAAAATGGATAGACGCGACAAGGCGAGCCGCGGGCATGCCGGCGTCAAAGGCGCGAAAACCCAGTCCCGGTCTCAGACCTGGTCGTTGTAGGGTTCCTTCATCTGGCCGACCATGCGGGCCAGTTTAGAAAATGAGGGCATGTCGGCCTCGGGCTGGCATTGGTTGGCGAGTTCCAGCAGCCGGATCGGGAAATTGACGGCGTCGCGGCTCGATGCCGACATGCCGCCGGATCGCTCCTCACCGGTTTCCCCGGCCTCTGCCTTGCGCAGCGCGATGTCGATCTCCTGCGCTGTCAGCACCCCCTTTCGAACCAGGACGTGGTTGATCGATGCGACGGCCATCAGCAGGCCTTCGAGTTGCAGATTGGCGACGTTCATGGCGTTTTCCCTCAGTTGACCAAAGGTGAAACGCGCCAGCGGCGTTTCCGATCCGCAATGGAGGGATGGGGCGACGGAATTGGCTCGGCTCAGATCCTGTTGGCGAACAGCAGGACCAGCAGCACCAGCAGGATCGCCGCCACTATCCCGGCCGGCCGCCAGGCCCAGCCGCGCGACCACGGCCAGATCGGCAGCACACCGACCAGGACCAGCATGATTGTGATGATGGTGAAGGCGCCGGGGACGGTCATGCCAACCCGCCCGAAGCCGGCATTGGCTAGCGCTTCCGCTTCAGATGATCACCAAGCGGAATGTCCGGCGATTTGGTCTTCCATGGCGTCGATGCCTTGAAGTCCGCTGCCCGCAGTTTCGCTTCGTCCATGTCGCGCTCATCGCCTGTCATGCCGGCAATTGCGATCCTGGCGCCATGGCGGCCCTGGCGATTGGACCTTGCCTTGAACAGCGGGATGGCCTTGCGCTTCGACTTGTTGTTCTCGCCGTGGCCGTCCCTGCCGTCGAGTTCATAGGAGAGTTGCTTGTCGGCTGGCGGCGACCGCTGTTCGCGCCCTTTTTGATCTCCCACCCCGACGCCCTCCGATCTCGATGGCTGATTATAGACCAAACTCTCATGTCACGGCAAAAGGGCCCCGATTGCCTGGCCTGCCTCGAGAGATCCACGTAAAGCGGCGAGGCGTCTATTCCTGCGTCAGCCGCTCGCCATATTCGCGCCACAGCGCCTTGACGTCCAGGCTGTCGAGGCGCGGGATCGACGGATCGCCGCAGGTGATGGCGACGGCGCTGATGTCGTAGTGGGGAAAGGCACTGGCGACGAAGCGGATCGCGTCGCCGAGCGAGTTCACGCGGACCATAGGGTCGGCCTGGCCCTGACCGGTGCTGCGCACACCGGAAACCGAGGCTGGAGCATGCCGCATCCTGAACACGGATGCCATGGCTGGTCTGTCCATCGTCCTCTCCGACAAAGCGGTGCGACGCGAATCATTCCATGAGCTTGAGCTGATGATCCCACAGCTGCCGGTTTATGAAAAGCCGGCTAGCCAATGCGGGGTGAAGGTGGCCGGCTGATGCCGATCCGGTTGTCCGGTGAGGGCAGTTGTGCTATGATTTTGTCTATGGTGCTGATTTGCGCCGATGACCCGCCGCCGAGGCGGGTTTTTTGTTGGCGCTGACTTGCAGCGAGCCCGATCAGCCAATCTTCGATGCGACGACTGCGAGCGATGCCAGCTTGCCATCGCTCAGGCTGCGAATGTAGTTCTTGCGCCGCTGCACGAATTCGGCGCCCAGCACGATTTCATTGGCCTGCTGCTGCGCGGGTGACGGCAGGATGCCGGAGCTGGCTCTTTTCAGCGCCAGTTCGACATGCTCGCCGGTCTCGTCGATGATTTCGTCGATCTGGAAGCCGGCGTCGGCGAACAGGGTCTTCAGGGTGCTTTCATCGACGAGGTGGCTGGTCGCCGGCGCGATCGCCCAGGGCAATGGGTAATACGGCTCGCCGCCGTCCAGCACCGCTTCGGTCCAGATCAGCTTGCCTCCCGACTTCAGCACGCGAAAAGCCTGTCCGATGACGGTGGCCTTCTCGGCGATGTTCATGCCGACATAGAAGCAGATCGCCGCGTCGAAAATGTTGTCGGCAAACGGCAATTGCGTTGCGTCGGCTTGTTGAAAGCGAACCTTGTCGCCAAGGCCGCTGAGCTTGGTCAGCCGCGTGGATGCCTCGACAAAGGCCGGCGTCAGGTCGACGCCGTCGACATCGCAGCCATAGGTGGCGGCAAGGAAGCGCGCCGGGCCGCCAATGCCGCTGCCGATATCCAGGATCCGGTCGGTGGGCGAGGGCGCAAGACGGGCGGCATGTTCCTGCGTTGCGATGAGTTCGCGGCCGTGAAGCTGGTCGAACGGATAGAGTTGCGCGGCACTGAGGCTATCGATTTTGGCATCGGGGATGGCCGCCAGTATGCGCTCGACGATGCCGTCGCTGCCGTAATGCGTGGTGACGTTGCTCATGGCCGTCCTCCCGTCCTCCGGCGCAGCTTCCCATCAATGGCTGCATTAGGCAACGCGCGGGCAGCGGGGTGCCTTGAGGGCGAACGCTGCAGCGCTGGCAAACGGTGAAATAGGAATTTTTTCTTAGAAGACCGTTGACCGGGTGAGGGCAGCCATGCTACATATTTGTCCATGGTGCTGATTTGCGCCAACGACCCGCCGCCGAGGCGGGTTTTGTGTTTTTGGCGATCCTTTAGGTGACGGCGCTGCGGCTGCCGATCTTGAACGCTGGCRGGACAGCGCCCCTCTCTGTCCTGCCGGACATCTCCCCCACGAGGGGGGAGATCGGCTGTCATCTCGGCTTTCGCCAATCTCCAACGCTGTAAGAATGGCGAGGCGCCGGAAGCTGCCAATCTCCCCCCTCGTGGGGGAGATGTCCGGCAGGACAGAGGGGGGCGCCGTAGAGCGCGACCTTTGCGAGAATCCAATGACCCAACGCTACGCCACGATCATCACCGACAATGACGGCCGCGAAATCGTCAGCGCCATTGGCGCGTTCGAGGGTGCGGCGCCGCAGGCGCGGCTGGGTCGTGTCGAACAAGTCGCGCCCGGCGTATCGATCGGCATGGTGCGGGATGCGGCGGGTGGCTTTTGTTTCGAGCGACCGGGTGTCGGCGCAAACGCGATGTCCCTTGCTATGGCGGGGCTCAGAGCGCGGGCCGGCGCGGCAAGGCCGGCCGGTGCGGCGAAGCCTGCTGGGGCGGCAAAGCCGAAGCGCGCCAAGAGGGCCAGGAAGAAAAACGTTCGTTCGAAGAAGTCGGCCGGATCGATGCCGAAGGCAACGGTTTCTGTTGGCGTTGCCGATGCTCCGGGGCGTGACAATGGCTGATGATCTCGCCCCCGGGCCGGCACGCCGCAAGGCAAGGCCGGCAAGGCGCAAGTCCGCCGGCAGCGCCTCAGTTGCGCAAAAACCTCGTCCGAAGCGGACGAAGAAGACGCTGGGCGATGATTTCCTGGCTGCCGTGCGCGCCGATTTCCGGGCGCATGGCGCCAGCGTCATCGCCGAGGTGCGGGCCGACAAGCCGGACCAGTATCTGAAGATCGTGCTGTCAGTCCTGCCTAGGGAATTCGATGTCGCCGTCAACCATCTGGATGCCCTGAGCGATGAAGAGATCCGTAGCCGTATCCGCGGCCTCGAAGCCGTCCTCAGGCCGTTCCTCGAAGCCCCTGCCGATGGCGGCGAAGACGGAATATCTGGCGCTGCTGGCGGAGCTTGACCGCAGGCGCCGCACCAATCTGCTGGCCGCCTACACGCCGTATCAGCGCCAGGCTGAATTTCACGCGGCTGGTGCCATCAACCGCGAAAGGCTGTTCATGGCCGGCAACCAGCTCGGCAAGACCAGGGCGGGCGGTGCCGAATGGGCGATGCATCTGACCGGCCGCTATCCCCGATGGTGGCAAGGCAAGGTTTTCGACACGCCGGTGCGGCTGTGGGCGGCCGGCGTGACCGGCGAGGGCACGCGCGACAATCCGCAGCGCGTGCTGGTCGGCCCGCCGCAGCAGCAGGCGGCCTGGGGCACCGGCATGATCCCGGCCGATGCACTTCGTCAGACCATTTTGGGGCGCGGTGCGCCCGGCGCGCTCGACAGTGTCGTCGTGCGCCATGGCGGCGGCGGCGACGTGCAGGCCGGCGAGAGCGTGCTGTCGTTCAAGAGCTTCGAGAAGGGCCGCGAGAAATGGCAGGGCGAGACGCTGCACGGCGTCTGGTTCGACGAGGAGCCGCCGCTCGACATCTATTCCGAAGGCCTGACCCGCACCAACGCGACCGGCGGGATTACGATCGTCACGTTCACGCCGCTGCTGGGCATGAGCGATGTGGTGTTGTTGTTCTTGTCGGCGGGGG
This sequence comes from Mesorhizobium sp. P3_A8, assembly GCF_056402995.1. NCBI lineage: Bacteria > Pseudomonadati > Pseudomonadota > Alphaproteobacteria > Hyphomicrobiales > Phyllobacteriaceae > Mesorhizobium > Mesorhizobium sp. P3_A8. Next base: position 64,712 of record NZ_JBFUGI010000022.1, read on the forward strand.
AGGTGGAGAAGATGGGTAAGGGGTAACCTCTCAGGACTTGGGTTCCTCGCCCCTGCCAGAGGCGGGGAACCCTGGTTCTGGGAGGTCTCACCCCGTCTCCCGCATCACCGCTCGGTCAGCGGCAATTCAGGTGATTGCCGGCAATGATGAATGCCATATCGCATGCTGCGATATCTGGTTGTGCTCGATGCAATCCGTTGCCAGTTTGCTGATTTCAGGATCGGCGGACGCCTGCGCCCATTCGACAAAAGCATCAACGACCACCAACCTCGCCCGACTGGCCAGCCCCAGGCCGTAACGCCGCACCACCGGCTCGGAATGGTCGAGCATCGCGCGGATCATGTTTGATGCAACATCTCGCCATTGCTCGGAAATATCTGCTATCGCCAAGAACGCCGTTTGCGGCCTGAGCAATGCCGCGTGCTGGCGCGCAAGCTTCAACTGCCAGTCTTTTGCAAAGCGCACGAATTGGACAGCTCCCATGCGCACGCCCTCATGCTCGTCATCAAGAGCAAACAGGGCTTGCGCCAGATGGTCGCCATCGTTGCGCGTGCTGCATCGCAAGATACACTCTACGGCATCGAAGCGTATGCGCGGGCTGTCATCCCCCAGCAACGCGGCCAGTTCGCCCACCATCGACCTTATGTTCTGGTTCTGAAAGGTGGCCAGAAACACGCCCGCCGCTCGCGTCCGGGCACTGGCCGATGTGAGCAGGAGACGAAGGCTTTCCAACGGCACCGTCTTGCCAAGCTCACCAAGAAGGTCGCTGGCAAGCGCGCCGCCGTGGTCATCGGAGGACGACAGCAGCCGCTGCAGTATTTCCGGACCTGTCATGGCATTTGTCGATTTGCCGAGCGGCAGCAGGATCTTGCCGCCTTCGCTGAAGTAAAGATGAGCGGTCTCGCTGTCCTCGGCGGACAGGCGCATCGCGTCGAATAGATTTGTCATGGCAAAGAGTGGCTTTCCCACCCGCGTAGAGTACAGGCCGCGCAGAATGCTCCGGCCCAAAACGCATCGGTGTCACCAATGCGGGGCAAGACTTACCGGATAAAACCGCAAAGGAAAAGATGAGTGGGCAGCGGTCCGAGAGGGGCCTTCGTAGGGCGCTGCACACCAGCTCAAGCAGCGCCGCCGCCATGGCGTTCCAATGGCCGATCAGGTCGAGCTGATGGTCAAGAAGGTGGATGGAGTCGAGTCAAGGGTATTGGCTGCCCGCAAGCTGCCTGGCGCGGGCCTTCGGATCAGTTGCTTTCCGGGTAAGCGGCTGACACCATATCCTTTCATCCCGTGTAATCTGATTGTACCAGACATTGCATACTTTATTTGGTGTATCCGGGATACAAACTTCGCGTTTGAGCCCTGAAGCAGTGGCGTACATCTTGCAGGTCTTCTTACTCGTATCATACGGAACGTTCGATTGGCATGCTGATGCACTGGCGGCAATGGCGACGACGATTGCTATGCGGATCATGTATCTCCCCCGAGTCATCAGCAACTTCGCATTGATGAACAGTATTATCAATGGCAATAGCTCGTCACGGCGGGTAATTAGGGCAAGCTCAAATGTCCCGTCACGTCACCTTCATGACCATCGACGATGCCGCGCATTACTCGGCGCAGGAACGTGCGGCGATCGTTGCCGCCTATCCCGCGCATGAGCGCGAGGCGCGCGCCCGCGGCATTCCGGTGCTGGGCTCGGGCCGCATCTTTCCGGTGGCCGAGGCGCTGATTGCCTGCGAGCCGTTCCGGCTGCCGCGCTACTGGCCCAGGCTCGGCGCGCTCGATTTCGGCTGGGACCATCCGTCGGCCGCGGTCGAACTCGCTTGGGATACGGAGGCCGATGTCGTCTATGTCACCAAGGCAGTGCGGGCCTCGCAGCAGACGCCGGCGATGCAGACCCTGACGCTGAAACCATGGGGCGAATGGCTGCCCTTCGCCTGGCCGCGCGACGGCCGCCGCGAGACGCTGGAAGGCGCCGGCGTGGCGCTTGCCAAACAATATGCGGCGCACGGGCTGAACATGCTGTCGCGCCACGCGCAATTCGCCGATGGTTCGGTCTCGGTCGAGGCCGGGCTGATGGAGATGCTCGACCGCATGCAATCCGGCCGCTTCAAGGTGTTTTCCACGCTGAGCGATTGGTGGGAGGAGTTCAGGCTTTTCCATCGCAAGGACGGCCAGGTTGTGAAGCTACGGGACGACCTGATGGCGGCGACACGCTATGGCGTGATGATGCTGCGCGAGGCGGTGGTCGATCCGGCGGAGTTCAAGGCGGCGCGACGGCCGGCAGGGCAGAGTGATCCGCTGGGGGCGTTTAGGTGAGAGCAGAGCAGCTGTAGCTTCGTCCCCCAAACTCAATCCGACAATTCCTGCTGCGACTTCCTGCAGTCGCGATGACGCGCAACCAACGGTGCGGAACACATGACCATTTTCACCGAAACCACATTCCGACGCTCGCCGCAGGGCGGCATGAATGCAGATGCGACAGGGCCATTTGGCGAGGCGGCGATCCAGCGGGACGCGACGCTCGGCGCGCAGCCGCATTCATCGAATTCCCACGCTGATGACCTGCTCGTCAGGCTCGCCGGCCCGTATCGAGCGAGGGAGGAGGAGGGATCGGGTTTAGGGGAGATCAGCAGCTCCGATGTGCAGGCCATGTTTGCCGCGAGAGGTGACCGCGTTCGCCGCCTTGCGCCGAATGAACGGATAGGGCAGGCCTTTCAGGATAATCTTCCGATCGACACTTTGCTTGCCGACGTTTCACCCGGCACTGTTGACGGACTTGTCCAGGCCGCGCATGCCGCAAATGCGGAAAGTTTGATCAACGCTAGCGCTAATGTTGCACTCGCTTCCCCGGATACGCGAGCAGCCATTTCAGGCAGGACTGCTTATTCCGGTTCAGTGCCCGGCCCTGAGCAGTTCGCCGCCGTCTTCGGTGCTGAAGAGGGCGGAAAACAGTACAAGACCTTTAAATGGCGGGCTGATGTCAGCCCCTATCTCGCCAGCATGCGCGTCATGCCTGCAAGCGACATTGACACCATGCTTGACGTCGCCATGCCTGCCAGGAATCCGTACAACCCGAAGAAGGCTCCGGCACAGTATAAGCAGGAACAGGCTCGCTACGACCGGGAAATGGCGCAGTTTGAACAGAAGAAGCCACGGTACGATTTGATCAATGACGCGGCCGCCTTGATCTTGCAAGACAGGCAGGTCGACCCCGCGGCCTATGTTCGCCAGGTTCTGCCTGGCGTGGATGCCGCGTGGAAACAGGTCGCCAAGCCAGAGGATTTCGGCGCAGCTGTCGCGCAATCTTTTGCCGCTCAGCGGCAATTGGGCATCAAGAATGTTCAGCCGCTCCCTCTGTCAGTGGCCAAGGACCTGATCAAGACCTGGAGCGACAGCAGCGTGACGCCGGACGCAGAGGAGGCCGAGCGCCAGGTGCTTGAAGCCGTACCCGATCCGAAGCAGCGTGCTGCCGTCGCCAAGCAACTAGCCAACATCAGAGCCGCTCAGACAGAAACGCCAGCGGGCGCATCGGATGGCGAGCCGGACACCAACGAGGTTGGCACGAGCCAGCCCGTGCGGCTCGCAAACAGGCAATTCGCGAAGGTCATCGACTTGTCTCCAGCGGACATTCTCCGGTTGAAGAAGACCCTAATGACCGAATGGGTTGTCAAGGATGGAGATGATGAGGCCAAAGGTATCATCGATACGATCCTGAACCGACTGGCATCAAAGCACTGGGGGAACGACGTATCCCAAGTGGTTAATTCTTGGGCCCAATTCTCTGATGTCAATAGCGTGAGAACCTTGCCCCATGGTCGGAATAACGTGGATCAACCCCATCCGAAAGGAACTCCCATGGACCGCAACTTCGCGCGGGCGCTTGCGCTTGTCTTGAAATCCGAGGGCGGCTGGTCGGACAATCCGGCCGATCCGGGCGGCGCCACCATGAAGGGCGTGACGCTGGCGAACTTTCGCCGCTATGTGAAGGCTGACGCCAGCAAGGCCGATCTGAAGACAATCGGGGATGACCAGGTGGCGACCGTCTACCGGCGCTTCTATTGGGACGCTGTGGCCGGCGCCGAACTGCCTGATGGCGTCGACTATGCCGTCTTCGATTTCGCGGTGAACAGCGGACCGGGCAGGGCAGCAAAATACCTGCAGGCAAGCGTGGGCGTCTCCCAGGACGGGCGCATCGGCCCGGCGACGCTGGCGGCGGCCTGGGCAAGGCCGGCCGGCGTCGTCATCGACCAGCTTTGCGATGCACGGCTGGCGTTTCTCAGGCGATTGCCGGCATGGGCAACATTCGGGCGCGGCTGGTCCGATCGTGTCAAGTCGGTGCGGGCCCAGGCCTTGCTGATGTCGGCCCCATTGGCGGTGCCCGCGCCCGTGCAGCCTGCGACGCCGGCGTCCGGACCGGCCCCGCGGCCGCCCGAAAATGAAACGCCCGCCGGCAACCCGCCCGCGGCCGAGCCGGCGTCGCCGGCACCCGCCGGTTCCGGGATTCCGGTTGCCGCCAAGGCAGGCGGGGTCATCGCCGCCTGCCTGCTCTTCGCCTATGCCGCCTGGCACCACATTGCCGTCGCCTTGCAAGGGATTTTCTGATCATGGCCACCATCACCCAACCGACCATCCGCCCCACCAACAAGCTGACGGCCGCGACCATTGCCGCCGCGGCCGTGTCGGTTTCCGGCGTCTTCGTGCGCAATATCTGGCCGTCCTGGTACGATGCCGAGACCTGGGCGACGCTTCTGCCGATCGCGGTCTTTGCCATCGGCTATCTGGTCAAGGATGAGCCAAACCAATGAGCGCGCTGCTGTCTTTCCTGCTTGGCAATCCGACCGTTCTCGGCATCGGTGCCGCCATCCTGGCGGCGCTCGGCTGGGGTGTTCGCCAGCGGCTTGCCGGCGAGCGCAGCGAGCGTGCCCGGCAGGCGGCCGCCGAGGCCGCGGCGCATGACATCGCCGACCAGGTCCAGAACGACATCGGCGCGCTGCCGGCTGCCACCGCGCGAAAGGAGCTCAAATCATGGGCAAGGGATTGATGCTTGCGGCCGTCCTGGCCGCTCTGGCCGGCTGCACGACCGTCAGAGGCGGGTTCTGCTCTGTGTCCAGTCCGCTGCGCCTGTCGGCGACCGCTGTCGATGCGCTGTCGGACGCCGAGGTCAAGGCGCTGCTGGCGCACAACCGCAAGGGCGAAAAGCTATGCGGGTGGAAGCCATGACGGTCGTCGCCCTGGACTCAGCCATGCTGCTCGGCGGGCGGATCATATTCGGAGCCGCAGCGGTCTTCGGCCCCCTCATCGCGAGGGCGATGAAATGATGCACGATGTCTTCGACCTGCTCGGCATCAAGGGACCCGTCGTCGTCGCCGGTCTGGCCGGTGGTGTGTTGCGCGCCCTGTCGCGGCACCGCTACAAGCTGCGTGAAATGGTGGCGTCGCCGATCTGCGGCGCGCTCGCCGCCGCCTATCTGACGCTGCCCGTGGTCCAATATTCCCGCGCCACCGGCCTGCCGCTGGCCAATGACGACACCACGACGCTGGCGGCGGCGTTTCTCATCGGCGTCTGCGCCATGTGGATATCGGATATTCTGTTCGAGGTGATCGTGCGGAAGTTCAGGCCAACTCCTGAGGAATAGCTCCAGGCTTTTTCCAGCGTCCGAGAATCCAAAGCCCGCCTCGGCTCACGCCGGGGCGGGCTTTTTGCGTTTGTGGCCCCTGACCGGCCACTGCTATATCCGGTGCAAGGCTGCCGCACTGGCGGCGGCGTTGATCCAGCCCGGGCTTTTCGATGCAGATTGAACGATATGACGGGGATCGCGAGGCCTTACGGCCGCTGTTTGCCCTTGCCGACGATTCTCCGACGCAGATCTCCAACTATATCGACGAGGGCGAGGTGCTGGTTGCGCGCGATGGCAACAGGATCGTCGGCCATGTGCAGGTCATCGAGACTGGTGAGGGCGACGTCTTCGAACTCAAGAGCCTGGCGGTCCGTCCGGCAAGGCAGAGCGAGGGATTGGGGCGTACCCTTGTCGCGGCGGCAATCAATCGCTGCCGCGAGCGCAACGGCCGGCGCCTGATCGTCTCGACCGCAACGGCCGATATCGGCAATCTGCGCTTCTACCAGAGACAGGGCTTTCGGATGTATCGCATCGTGCAGGATGCGTTCGGACCATCGACCGGTTACCCCGAAGGCTTGGCTGTGAACGGCATTCCGCTGCGCGACCAGGTGGTCTTCGAACGCGACCTCGGCGCGGATTGAGGGATCCTCCACCACCTCGCGCTCCATTAGGCCAGAATGTTGACGGCACGGGCCGCGACCAGCGCGATCGTCAGCAGCGAGATCATCGCCTCGGCCATCATCAAAAGCTTGGCGCGCTGGGAGAGGGGCAGAGTGTCGGTCGGCGAAAACGCCGTCGCATTGGTGAAGGCGAGGAAGAAATAGTCGACGAAGCCCGGCAGCCAGTGGCTAAGCTCGCGGTCATTCAAGGTCATCTGTGCAAACAGGAAATCGGCATGCGCCAGCTTGACGAGGCCACAGGTCGGCGGCCCGCCGCGGTCGGTGCTCCAGAACCACAAGGCGAAGACGATGACGTTGGTTACCCAGATGTTGAGGGCATCAATCAGCAGCGTGGTGCCGCTGTTGCCGGCATGGCCCTCCAGCAATGCCCGCACCAGCAAGACCAGCGAACCGCAATTCATGACGCTGATGATCGCGGTCATGGTCAAAGCCGTGCGGCGAATCATGACGCGAAACTGGCCAATCGCATGCCACTCGTGATCCTCGACCGCCTTTCTGGTGGCGGCCTGCGTCCAGGCCGTCGCCACCGAGAGCGGCAGGAGCAGGGCGGCCTCCAGCGCCGGAGCCAGCCAGCGCGGTCCGAAGGAGAGGTTGTTGATTACGAGAAGCTGCAGGCAGATGATGACGACGACGGCCGCACGCGCCATCCAGAAGTCGAGCGCGCGGTAGTGAATGACGGCGTGCTTGTGACGCATGATGGATCCAGAAGCTTCGGACAGGGGTGATGCACAGGCTGTCTTGCCCGGGCGTGGCAGGAAGCGGCGAATGTCCTGCTCAATCTTGGCCCCGCAATGGCGGTGCAAGTATACATTTTCGTAAGCTTTGATATCGGCACTATTCGAAAAACCGGTCGGTGTGATTTAAGCACCGCATGACGGGAATAGATGACTCCATTGATGGTTGGCTGCCGGCCAGATTGCCTGTCACGGGCATCGACCGTTCATCGGTCTGGCCCGGCCTGCTTCGCCATCCCTGGTATCTGCTGGCGCTTCTGTGCCTGGTGCAGATGCTGTGCTGGACAGTGGTGCCGGCACTGATCGATCCAGCGCCGCCCGGCGATGTCGTGGAAGGTTTCATGTGGGGCCGCGAATGGGTGCTCCTGACCTACAAGCACCCGCAGCTTCCCGGCTGGCTGCTCGAAACCAGCCATCTTCTGACCGGATCGTTCCACTGGCCGCAATATCTGCTCGCCCAGCTGACGATCTCGGGAACCTTCGTCCTGGTCTATCTGCTGGCCCGCGACATGCTCGGCCAAAGCCGCGCGCTGGCTGCCGTGCTTTTGATGCCGTCGGTCTATTTCTTCGGCTGGCCGACCCCGCAATTCAATCATGACTATGCGCAGATGCCGTTCTGGGCGGCCATCTGCTGGCTGCTCTGGCGCGCCGGCCGCGGCGGCGGGCCGGGCTGGTGGCTGGCACTCGGACTGGTGTCGGGCGTCGGGCTCTATGCCAAGTTCTCCACCGGCCTGCTGCTTGCCTTCGGCGCTCTCTGGCTGTTGTCCGATGCACGCGCGCGCAGCCGGCTGGCGACGCCTTGGCCATGGGTTGGCCTTGCCGCTTTTCTCGCCATTGCCACGCCGCTGGCCATCGCGCTCTACCGCATCGATTTCCTGCCGCTGACCTATTTCGCCGGCCGCGACGAATGGGTGACCGAACACCGTGCGCGCCTTTATTACATCGGTGTCCAGCTGGCCGGGCTCTCCGGCTTTTTTCTGGTGCTGGCGATATCGGGGCTGTTGCGGCGCTCGCCCGCCCCCGAAACACCGGTCGGGCGCGGCATTCTGGTCTATCTCGTGTGGATGGGGCTCGGGCCGGCGGCCCTGATCATGGTGGCCTCGCTGTTCACCGGCACCGGCGAAGCCTGGGGCGCGCCGATGTACAATCTTGTCGGTGTCGCGGCGCTCGCCTTCCTCGGCCACCGGCTCGGCGCCATCGAGATGCGAAGGCTGGCGATCTGCGCGTTCCTCTGCATCGTCACCATGTCAGGCGCCTATGCGGCCATCCGCTGGACGGACTGCAATGTGCGCGGGCGCATGGACGCCGTCTGCTGGCCGGCGCAGCCGATCTCGGACGAGGCCGAGGCGGTCTGGCACGCAGCTGCACCCGGCCGGCTCGACATTGTCGGCGGCAACACCCAGTTGGCCATGCTGGCGGGCCTCAATGCCTATGACAAGCCGTCGATCTTCACCGACCTCGATATGCGGTTCGCGCCCTGGATCACCAGGCAGCGGTTGCGCGACCACGGCATGCTGATGGTTTGGCCGGGTCATGGCGTGCCGCCGCAACTGCGGGCATGGCTTGGCAACCTCCCGGTCAAGACCGTTCTTTTCAACTGGTCGCGCAAGGCGCCGCCCGTGCCCATCAGCTTTGCCGCCATTCCGCCCGGCACGCGGTATCTGCCGATTGATGCCGACAGCCGGACCCGGCATCCGCGCGGCTGAGGCGGTTCGATCCCTGACCAGGCCGTGATATCGTTCGCGCATGGCCGCGTTCGTTGCACGCGACTGGACGAAGCAGACGACAATGCCCATTTATTGGGAAATCCAATTTGTCTGCGCAATTCCGGACGGGAAACTGTCACACAGCTGGGATTGCCTTTTGAGGAGACGTGACATGGCGACTTCGACCGAACGCGCAGTGCTGGCCGGTGGCTGTTTCTGGGGCATGCAGGATCTGATACGGCGCTATCCCGGCGTCATCTCCACCCGTGTCGGCTATAGCGGTGGCGATGTACCCAACGCCACCTACCGCAACCACGGCACCCATGCCGAAGCCATCGAGATCAATTTCGATCCCGCGGTTATCAGCTATCGCACGCTGCTGGAGCGCTTTTTCCAGATCCACGATCCGACGACGCGCAACCGCCAGGGCAACGATGTCGGGATGAGCTACCGTTCGGCGATCTACTATGCGAGCGACGAGCAAAAGCACGTCGCTGAAGACACCATCTCAGATGTCGATGCCTCCGGCCTGTGGCCCGGCAAGGTCGTCACCGAGGTCGCGCCAGTTGGTGCCTTCTGGGAGGCCGAGCCCGAGCACCAGGACTACCTGGAGAAATATCCCAACGGCTACACCTGCCATTTCGTCAGGCCGGGCTGGAAGCTGCCGGTGCGCGAGAAGGCCGTCTCGTAAGGTTTACGGATCATTTTCGAGGAGCAGGGCGGGACAATTCCTGTGGCCGTGTGAAGACCAACTGTCAGCCGCGGCCTGGCGATTGACAGTTGGTGGCGTTGCTGGCCAACTGCGCATGCTGATTTGCTTCAGGAGATACGCATGAAGAAAATCTATGAGAAGCCACGTCTCGTGAAGGGCGGACGGCTTTCCGATGTCACCGCCACCTTGCCGTCTTCACTTGTCAAGGCTCCCTGACCGACGGGCTTTTACGTTGCAAACCGGTCAGGCCCGTCCGATGAGGCTGGCTTGCCGTCTGAACGCCCCCCGATGGGGAGTGGTTTGATGTGCGCCTTGAACGGCTGGTGCTTTTGAGCCCGCGGACCGGGTCCGGCCAGCTTTCCGCCGTGTTCGTGCTCGACATCACCCACTACACCGGGCCGCTGCTGTCAGGATGGCTTGAAGCAGGTCATCTCATCCGCGCGATTGTCGTGCCGGGATCCCGCCAACGCCAAAAACATTTCAGCACCGGCAATTTTCGCCGCAGGCTGAGACGCAGATTGCTGCTCAAACGCTATATCGGCAACACGCCGGCAAGGGTGATCGAATTTGGCCGGCCCTATGATTGGGGCACACTCGGCAGCCAGTTGTCGGAGGTCAGAGCCGACGTGTTGATCTGCTTTGCGTTTCCAGCCCTTGTTCCACCGGACTTGCTCGGTGCTTTCCCGAAAGGCGGGCTCAATCTTCATCCAGCGTTGCTGCCCAATTATCGGGGTCCGCACCCTATCCATCGCCTGGCCGTGGACGGCCAGCACGCCGTTCATGGTGGTGTAACGCTGCACAAGATGTCCGCCGATTTCGATGATGGCGACATTCTCGGGCAAGTGCCGTTTTCCGAAGCAGACTGGGTGTCGCTGCAAACCCTGACCGACAGCGTGGCGACCGCGATGCGCGCGCTTGTGAGCGAGGTCGCACCCGCCTACTGCAAAGGCAGCCTGAAGGGGATGCGGCAGCCGGCCGGTGATTTCGTCTGGGCGCGGCTGGAGTCGGCCCACACGATGATTTTGCCTGAGATGTCGATCGAGCATGTTGCCATGATGTGGCATGTGCTGGGCACCGTTCCAGGCATCTATCTCGATGTCGCCGGCCGCAAGACCAGGCTGGCGTTCCAGGTCAGACGGCTAGGCCCGCCGACGGGCAAGGCGCCAGTCAGACGGTGGGGGATCGTGGAATTCGATCTTGCCGATGGCAGGGTCCAACACCTTACCTACGGCCGTCTGCTCAAACGGCTCTTGAAATTGCATGCCCCGTTCGCGCGCTCTCCAGTCAGGAAGTCGCCCCCCGAAATCCGGCTTTTCGGCAAGGTGGAAGATGGGCAGACGTGAGCGCTGGCGCACTGCGCTGAAAAAACGGCTTCCCCTTCAGTTCGAATGGTGCTTTAACGCGCCCATCCACAGGGGTGCTCCGTACGGTCGGGGCTGAGACGGGGGCGGCAAGCCCACAGACCCTAGAAGCTGATCTGGGTAATACCAGCGGAGCGAGGCGGGCGATGTTTTCAGGCGCACAGATTTCCCTATACCCCATGGCCGACGATTTCGTCGGCGTCATCCTTGGCGCGCTCGGCGCGCTCGATCCCTACCGGGACAGGCTCAGGATCGAGACCGACGACATCTCAACCTTGCTGGTCGGGCCACCGGAAGTGTTGTTCCCGGCATTGCGCGACCTGTTCGTGGCGGCGGCGCGCAGCGGCAAGCATTGCGTGCTGTCGGCGGCCATTTCGCGCGGCTGCCCGGGCGAGCCGGACGATCCGATCTGCCGTTCCGACGCGTTTGGCGGACCTGTCGGGCCGCTCGGCCCACGCAAGGACGCCGCCATCAGCGCCGTGCGCAATGCTGCCGCCACCGGCCAGCCGGCGGCGGCGCAATTCTCACTCTATGTGATGGGCACCGGCGACCACATGGACGAGATCTACGGCTGCATCGATTTCCTGAAGCAGTCCGGCGTCTACGATCGCTCCAAGAACTTCTGCACCAAACTGCGCGGCGATACGGGCGCGATCTTTTCGGCGCTGAACGAAGCCTTCTGCCGCTTCGGGCCGGGCGCCGGCCACGTAACCCTTGACGTCACGGTTTCGGCCAACAGCCCCACCGCTGTCTGAACAGAACGCGTTTCCTACACGCGACCGTCAAGGTTGTCCTTTCGTGGTCTCATCGTCATCCAGCCGCCCGCGCCAGCTCGCGGGTTCCCTTGCCAAGGCAGTACCCGCCATCATCTCGGTCGGGTTGCTCCTTGTGGCGTGGGAACTATACGCCACCTATTCCGGCATCAAGCCGACCGTCCTGCCGGCGCCGTCACGCGTCTTCGAGCAGGCGATACTCAATCGTGACGCGCTGATCGACAATGCCATTCCCACCATCCGCGCCACGCTGATCGGCTTTGCCTGCTCGCTCGGTGCCGCCTTTGCGCTGTCGATGCTGGTCGACTTCTTCCAGCCGCTGCGGCGTGCGCTGTTTCCCGTCTTCATCGTCAGCCAGACCTTGCCGCTGGTGGCGATCGCGCCGCTGGTGGTGCTGTGGTTCGGCTTCGGTCTGGCCCCCAAGGTCATGCTGGTGGCGCTGGTCACCTTCTTCCCGATGCTGGTGGCTCTGGTGCAGGGCTATGAGGCGACCGAGGCCGAGATCGGCCAGATGCTGCGCGCCATGGGGGCAGGGCGCTGGCGCGTCTTCGTGCTGGCGCGGCTGCCGTCGGCGCTGCCCTATTTCTTCGCCGGCTTGAGGATCTCCATCACCTATGCCGTGGTCGGCGCTATCTTTGCCGAATATGCCGGCGCGGCCAAAGGGTTGGGCATCTATATGCTCAACGCCAAGAACAATTTCCGCCCCGATCTGGTGCTGGCCGCCGTCGGTGTCAGTGCCGCGCTCACCCTCGTCCTGTTCGGGCTGACGGTGCTCTTGCAGCGCCTTGCCATGCCTTGGGAGCGGGCCGACCGGCAGCCGGCAGGGAAGGGGCCGTGGCGATGAGCCGGCTCGAACTGCGGCATGTGCGCAAGGCGTTTGGCGGCCTCGATGTGCTGGCCGACATTTCGCTCAGCGTCGATGCCGGTGAATTCGTCTCGATCCTTGGGCCTTCGGGCGCCGGCAAGTCAACGCTGTTCCAGCTTCTGACGGGGGCGGAGCATGGCGAGGGCGAGATGTTCTTCGACGGCGCGCCACTCGACGACCATGGCAGGCATTTTGCATTCATGCCGCAGCGCGACGCACTGATGCCGTGGCGGCGCATCCTCGACAACGCGACGCTCGGGCTCGAAGTACAAGGCGTCAAACGCAAGGCGGCGCGGGCGTGCGTCGCGCCGCTGTTTGCCGAGTTCGGGCTTGCCGGTTTCGAGCGGCATTTTCCGGCACAGCTGTCGGGCGGCATGCGCCAGCGCGCGGCGTTGCTGCGCACGGTGGTGCAGGAGCGCGACATGCTTTTGCTCGACGAGCCGTTCGGCGCGCTCGACGCACTGACCCGCGCGGCCATGCAGCGCTGGCTCGAACAGATGTGGCGGTATCATCGCTGGACGGCGCTGCTGATCACGCATGATGTGCGCGAGGCCGTGTTCCTGTCCGACCGCATCTATGTGCTGTCGGCACGCCCGGCCCGTGTGTTGCGGGAAATCAGGGTGCCGTTGCCGCGCCCGCGCGATCCGACTGGCGCTGCCGCGCGCCAGGCCAGCGCCCTCGAGGCCGAGATCCTCGACATTTTGCTCGACCCGCAACCATCCAAAGGACATGACCATGACTGACTTCACGCGCCGGCAGGCTTTGCTGCTCACCCTTGCCAGCGGTCTTCCGCTGATCGCCGGATCGAGGCGTGCCTTCGCGGCGACGCAAAAAATCACCGTCGCGCTGGACTGGACGGTCAACACCAACCACATCGGGCTGTTCGTCGCCCGCGACAAGGGGTTTTATCGCGAGGCCGGCCTCGAGGTCGACATTCTGCCCTACAGCGATACCGGCGCCGGCACGCTGGTCGCCAACCGCGTCGCCGATTTCGGCATCAACGGCACCATCAGCCTGTTCACCCAGAAGACCGCCGGCGCCGACTTGAAGGCCGTCTATGCCGTGGTGCAGTCCGAAACCGGCCGGGTGGTGTTCAATGCGGCGCGCAGCGGGGTCAGAAGCCCGAGGGATCTTGACGGCTTGACCTATGGCGGTTTCGGCAGCGCCTGGGAAAACGCGCTGATCTCGACCATCATCCGCCACGATGGCGGCAAGGGCAATTTCGAAACGGTGACGCTCGGCACCTCCGCCTATGAAGCGCTGGCCAATGGCTCCGTCGATTTCACGCTCGAGGTTTCGACCTGGGAAGGCGTCGAGGCCGAACTCAAAGGCGTCAAGCAGCGCAGCTTCGTCTATGCCGACTACGGCGTGCCCGACGAGCACACGACACTGATCTCGTCGAGCGAAGCCTATCTCCAGGCAAACCCGGCATTGGCGGCGGCCTTTATCCAGGCGACGCGGCGCGGCTATCAGTTCACCGTCGATCATCCCGGAGACGCCGCCGCGCTGCTGATCGCCGCCAACAAGGATGCCCTGACCAATCCGGCATTGATCGAGGCGTCGCTGAAGGCGCTGATCGACGGCTACTATCTGCGCGCAGAAAATGGCGCCATCGGCACGATGGATCCGGCCAAGATGGAAGCGATCGGCGACTATCTCTTCACCGCCGGCATTTTGCGCGATGCCGACGGTAAGGTCCTGACGCAACGCCCTGATTTCGCGGGGTATTTCGCAAATCTATATCTGGGGTGAGGCTGGATGCGCATCACTCGGTAGTCCACGGCCCACCGGATTGGCATCCGGGCGCATCCTCCCCGGCATGTTTCGAGGGCGTTGCCCCCGTTTGATGCTGATCCGATCTTGCCGGTTAACTGCCCGGCAATGGTTGCGTGCAATGGTCCCTTCGAGGGATCATCGGGGTGCTTGCCTTGCTCACGTCAAAAAGTGAAGCGTTTTCGCAGAACAACGGGGGCGGATACTTCTCCGCCGCGCGAAGGCGTGACCTGCTGGTCGACCTGCGCGAAGGCTTCTTTCGCCTCTGTGCCCTGGCCTGCGCGGGTCTGTTCGTCTATCGCGGCGTGTACCAGGTCGTGGAGGATCCGACCCGGCTCAACGCCGCGCTGGTGGCGATTTCCGAGATACTCACTTTCACTTGGCTGCTGTTGTCTCGGCGTCCGGTGACGCGTGACTGGAATCCGCTCACGGTCATCGTCTCCGTGACCGCCAGTTTCGGGGTTGCGTTGATCAGCCTCGAACCCGGCGTGGCGCTTGTTCCGGTCTATATCGCCGCGCCGCTGCAGTTGGTTGCGCTGTTGTTTGTCATCTGGGGCAAGATATCGCTGGGCCGGTCCTTCGCCATCCTGCCTGCCAATCGCGGCGTGATGACGGGCGGCGCCTACCGGCTTGTGCGGCACCCGATCTATGCCGGCTACCTTGCCGGCCATGTACTTTATCTGCTGTCGGCTTTTTCCTTCCACAACCTCGCGGTCTATGCGGTCATCACCTATCTGCAACTGTACCGCATCGTGCGCGAGGAGGCCCTGCTGGCCGCCGCACCCGAGTATCGCGCTTACATGGAACGTGTGCACTACAGGCTGTTCTACCGGATATTCTGAGGTCAAGTTGGAGCGGCTGATCCCATCTGGCTTGGGGTTGGGGTAACAGCGCTTCCTTAGGGCGGTTCGCCGGTTCACAGAAACGCTGACCGCTCCATCTCTTGTGTTGGCGCAGTTCCAAGGGAAAGCGCAATGCGCTTTTCCCGGGGAAAACCGGTCCTTACATTTCCTGGAACTGCTTTAGGTCGGTCGACGGCCTTGGTTGTTCCAATGCCTCCCGCCGGGTTCTGCAGATCGCTGGCGGGCTCGGCCATCGTGGCTGACGGCCAATCCTTACGCTATGTATCAGGCAGAGATGTCTGTCGCCGAAGGAGCGGTTTCCCGAGAATCGTTTTTCCTTTGATATGATCAAATATATCTATAATATACGCTTCGGGTATGGAATTTTTTTTACATATGTATTAGAGTTTTATTACTGTTAAGGTTTCTGTATTTTATCAATTAATACCATCACTTGCGCAAGTATGCGCTGGTTTGAAACTGAAGCTCACCTGCCGCGTAGTTAAATTAGCAGTTGGTTGTACACCGGCTGCCTTAGCGCAACGACAACAGGAGAGTGTTATGGCTTTTACCATCAAAACAGTCGCCAGTGTGTTGGCAGGTAGTGCAATGGTCCTCGTTCTTGCCATGCCGGCAAGCGCAGCTGGGCTCGGCGTCGGTGTCGGCGCCTCGGTGGGCGGCAGCGGCGGCGTCAATGCCGGCGTCGGCGCTTCTGTCGGTGGCAGCGGCGGCGTCAACGCCGGCGTCGGTGCTTCGGTCGGCGGCTCCAACGGCGTGAATGCCGGGGCGGGTGCGAATATCGGCGGCTCGACCGGCGTCAGCGCAGGGCTCGGCGCTTCCGTCGGTGGTAGCAATGGTGTCAATGCCGGAGTGGGCGCCAATGTCGGTGGCACAGGCGGCGTCACTGCAGGGCTCGGCGCCAATGTCGGCGGCACGGGTGGCATCGGCGTCGGTGTCGGCGTGGGCGTCGGTACTGGAACCAATCCCAGCAATCCGTCAAATCCGTCCAACCCCAGCAATCCCTCGAACCCCAGCAATCCGAGCCTGCCGGGTGTCGTGGCCCAGATGTCCAGCAGCCAGGTGGCGCGCATGAAGAAGCGTTGCGTCGACGTGCTCAGCAGTGAGGGCACCTATGACCGTGACCTGCGTCAGCTCTGCCTGCTGATCGCCCGCCGCTGAGGGCAGGATCGCCAGGAACGGAAGTGCACAACCAGCCGTGAGGCTTGACGGCACTCTCCTGGCCTCCGGCCGGTCGGAAAGCCCGCCATTTCGGCGGGCTTTCTGCTGTGGAGGGATTGGGGGTGGGGGGGGGGGGGGGGGGGGGGGGGGGGGGGGGGGGGGGGGGGGGGGGGGGGGGGGGGGG
>NZ_JBFUGI010000023.1:0-75898 GCF_056402995.1 Mesorhizobium sp. P3_A8
CAAACGACAGCGGACAAAAGCAAGGCTACCGCAAAATCCGTGGCGGGCGCCCTGATGTCAGAACCGCGCTGTTCATGCCAGCCCTGCGCGCCGCAGCTGGAAGGGGCGAATTCGCACCCTTCTACAAACGCCTCGTCACAAACGGAAAAAAGCCAATGGTGGCAATCGCTGCCGTCATGCGAAAGATCATCGTTACCCTAAATGCAAGACTAAGGGACGCCGCCATTTCTCAGAGTTGATGACGAAGCGTGGGGCGCCTCTAAATGTGGATCGGCTTGAAGAAGGTGGCCAGCGCCGCTTCCTTCACCGCTTCCGACATTGTCGGATGCGCGTGGGTGGTGCGGGCAAGGTCTTCCGACGAGCCGCCGAACTCCATCAGCACCGCCGCCTCGTGGATCATCTCGCCGGCGCCGAAGCCGACAATGTGGACGCCGAGCACGCGGTCGCTGACCTTGTCGGCGAGGATCTTCACGAAACCGTCCGTGTGCAGCATGGCACGCGCCCGGCCATTGGCGGTGAACGGGAATTTACCGACCTTGTAGTCGATGCCGGCCTTCTTCAGCTCTTCCTCGGTCTTGCCGACCGAGGCAATTTCCGGGCTGGTGTAGACGACGCTCGGGATCACCTCGTAATTCACATGGCCGGCCTGGCCGGCGATGGTTTCGGCCACCGCGACACCCTCGTCCTCGGCCTTGTGCGCCAGCATCGGCCCGGCGATGACATCGCCAATCGCGTAGATGCCGGGCAAATTGGTCTTGAGATGAGCGTCGGTCTTGACCCGGCCGCGCTCGTCGACCTCGACGCCGGCTTCCTTGAGGCCGAGCGTGTCGGAAAAGGCGCGGCGGCCGGTGGCGATCAGCACGACATCGGCGGCGATGGTTTCAGCCGCGCCGCCTTTCACCGGCTCGAAGGTGACGCTGGCGCCCTTCTTGGCCTTGGCGACGCCTGTGACCTTGGCGCCGAGCTTGAACTCGAAGCCCTGCTTGGACAGCAGGCGCTGGAACTGCTTGGACACCTCGCCGTCCATGCCGCCCAAAATGGTGTCGAGGAACTCGACCACGGTGACCTTGGCGCCGAGCCGCGCCCAGACCGAGCCGAGTTCGAGCCCGATGACGCCACCGCCGACCACCACCAGATGGCCGGGAACCTTGTCCAGCGACAGCGCGCCGGTCGACGACACGATGACCTTCTCGTCGATATCGACCTTGACGCCGGGAATGCCGGCGACATCCGAGCCGGTGGCGATGACGATGTTCTTGGTCTCGATCTCCTCGACCTTGCCGTCCTCGGAGGTGACCGACACCTTGCCGGCCGCGACCACCTTGCCGGTCCCGCGAAAACTATCGATCTTGTTCTTCTTGAACAGGAAGGCGACGCCGTTGACGTTGGACGACACCGTCGCATCCTTATGCGCCATCATCTTCTTGAGGTTCAGCTTCGGTGCGGGTATCTCGACGCCCAGCGTATCGAAGGAATGGCCGGCCTCGGCGAACATTTCGGAGGCGTAAAGCAGTGCCTTGGACGGGATGCAGCCGATGTTGAGGCAGGTGCCGCCGAAGGTCGCGTTCTTCTCGACCACCGCGACCTTCAGCCCAAGCTGTGCCGCCTTGATGGCGCAGACATAGCCGCCGGGTCCCGATCCGATGATAACGACGTCATAAGCCATGTTTCTTTCCCTTTGCTTGGCGCTTAACGGCCGCCGCTGACATTCAGGATCGCGCCCGTCGTATAGGACGCGGCGTCGGATAGAAGATAGAGAACCGCAGCCGCGACTTCATCCGCGGTGCCGGCTCTTTTCATCGGCAGCGTGTCCTGGATCAACGCCACCCGGTCCGGCTGTCCGCCGGAGGCGTGGATATCGGTGTCGATGATGCCCGGCCGCACCGCGTTGACGCGGATGCCTTCCAGCGCCACCTCGCGGGCAAGCCCGATGGTGAACGTGTCGATGGCGCCCTTGGAGGCGGCATAGTCGACATAATTGTCCGGCGCGCCCAGCACCGCCGCCGCCGACGAGATGTTGACGATAGAGCCGCCCTTGCCGCCATGGCGCGTCGACATGCGCTTGACCGCTTCTCGGGCGCAGAGAATGGAGCCGACGACATTGATGCGCATCATGCGCTCCAGCCTTGCCGCGCTCATCTCGTCGACACGCGCCTTGGCATCGACGATACCGGCATTGTTGACGAAAGCGTCGAGCCGGCCCCAAGTGCGGTCTACCGCCGCGAAGATAGCCAGGATATCGGCCTCGCTGCCGACATCGCCCTTGACCGCAAAAGCGTCACCGCCGGCGGCCTTGATGTCGCCGACCAGCGCGTCGGCGGCAGCCTGGTTCGAGGCATAGTTGATTGCCACGCGATAGCCGGCCTTCGCCCCGAGACGGCAGACGGCGGCGCCGATGCCGCGGCTGCCGCCGGTGACCAGCAGCACTCTTTGCGCTTCACTCATTCCTGGCACCCCTTCAGCGTAAAAACATCCGACGGCACTTTCGAAAATCCACTGCCGCCATAGGCCAGCGAGTGCCGCAATGACGGCCCGAGGTCGGGAAAGATCAGTGTCTTCGGAGCATCGACGCCTTGCGCCGGCAACAGCCCGATCGCGCCCTTGTCATCCGACGTATAGATCACACCGTTCCACAGCGTGCAGGCGGCAAGCTCGCCGCCAGTGATGTCGCCCTCGGGGCATTTATACATCAAGGAGCCGTTCGGCCGCGCTTCACCTGAGCTCCACATCACGATGCCGTTCAGCACCACATTGTTGTCGAGGATCATGCGGAAGCTGTTGGTGACAACAGCCGATGGGCCGGTCGGCGTAAAATCGATCTCGCTGCCGCTTTGCGCGTCGCCATAGACAGCGAGTTCGATCGGGCAGGCGGCGAAAGCGATCACTGGGACCATGGCCGCGCTGACCGCTATCGATGCAGTCGCGAGGCTTTTGGACAAGAAGGAACGGATCATCACTGCTATCCGCCTTGAACAGCTTGATCGAGAATGAAGACTGTCGAAAGAAAATAGTCTATCTCGAATGCCACGTTTCCATCCCTATCGACCGGAATGGTGTTCACCTCGCATTTGAGCGTCAAGCTGCGAGAACTCTCCGCCAGCTCGATATGAACGTCACGTTCACGACCGCCGCCGATTGCCCACTTGAATGCACTCTTGTTCAAAAACTGCAGTGCCTTGGGCAAAGTATGTATGGCTATCGGCTTTGTGCCTGCAAAAGTTACGGGATGCCGCCCCACATTGACGTCCAGATGGCCGTACCAGGTCGCCGTCGTTCCACTCGATTGCAATCTTCCGAAGACGGGCTCTACGCTAATCGACCGCAAGCGAAAATCGGGACTGAAGAAGAACTCGCAATTCGCACCGTAGATGCACCACGCCGACTCGGTGTCTCCGTGGCGAAAATGATTATCGGCGCGCAGATCCTCCGGATCTATCAGGTCTCGAACCGTTTCGCGGCTGCTTTTGCCGAGCTCCAAAGGTCCCGCCCGGCCTGTCGTTACAAGCTCGAACAGATCGATTGGCTCGACAGATTCAGCCACCGAACCAACCTTAGAGATCAAGTACCAGCCGTTCCGGATCCTCCAGGCTTTCCTTGACCCGCACCAGGAAGGTCACGGCTTCCTTGCCGTCGACGATGCGGTGATCGTAGCTGAGCGCCAGGTACATCATCGGCCGGATGACGATCTGGCCGCCGACCACGACGGGCCGGTCCTGGATCTTGTGCATGCCCAGAATGCCCGACTGCGGCGCATTGAGGATCGGCGTCGACATCAGCGAGCCATAGACGCCGCCATTGGAAATCGTGAACGTGCCGCCCTGCATGTCGGCGACCGACAGCTTGCCGTCGCGCGCGGCGATGCCCAGGCGGCCGATCTCCTTCTCGATCTCGGCGATCGACATCTGGTCGGCATCGCGCACCACAGGCACGACGAGGCCCTTCTCGGTGCCGACAGCGACGCCGACATGGGCATAGTTCTTGTAGATGATGTCGGTGCCGTCGATCTCGGCATTGACCGCCGGGATTTCCTTCAGCGCGTGGGTGACGGCCTTGGTGAAGAAGCCCATGAAGCCGAGCTTCACGCCGTGCTTCTTCTCGAACACATCCTTGTATTTGGTCCGCAGCGCCATCACCGCTGACATGTCGACCTCGTTGAAGGTGGTCAGCATCGCGGCGGTCGACTGCGCTTCCTTGAGCCGGCGCGCGATGGTTTGGCGCAGCTTGGTCATGCGCACGCGCTCCTCGCGCGAAGCATCGTCGCCCGAGGATGGCGCACGCACGGCAATCGGTGCTGCCGGTGCCGGCGCTGCCTTGGGCGTCTCGGCCGGCTGCGATGGCGCGCCCTTGGAGATGGCGTCGAGCACGTCGCCCTTCAGCACTTGGCCGCGCTTGCCGGAACCCGAAAGCTGGTCGACCGCGAGATTGTTCTCGGCGATCAGTTTGGCCGCCGCAGGCGCCGGCGGCATGCTGCGCGGCTCGACCGCGCCGGCATCGCCGGCAATCTTGGCGGTCTCGGCCGCGGCCTGCTTGGTGGTCTGTGCCGCATCCGGCGACGAGGCCTGCGACACCGCTTGTGGCTTGGTCGCCGGGGCGGCGGCAGCGCCGCCTGCCGAGATCGAACCCAGCAGAGCGCCGACGCCGACCGTTTCGCCTTCCTTGACGGTGATTTCGCTCAGCGTGCCCGCAGCGGCGGCCGGAACCTCAACCGTCACCTTGTCGGTTTCGAGCTCGACCAGCGGCTCGTCGACGGCAATGGCATCGCCGACCTTCTTGAACCATTTGCCGATGGTCGCCTCGGTGACGGATTCGCCGAGAGTGGGAACGCGGATTTCGGTAGCCATTGTGCCTGTCCGTTTTCTTTCGGTTCTGTTCTTTATTCGCCCAATTCTGCTCTATTCGCCAAGCGCGTCTTCGAGCAAGGCGGCGAGCTGGGCAAGGTGCTTGGACATCAACCCGGTCGCCGGCGACGCCGCCGCCGGCCGGCCGGTGTAGCGGACGCGCTGATGCTTGGCATCGATATGCGCCAGCACCCATTCCAGATACGGGTCGATGAACGACCAGGCGCCCATGTTCTTGGGCTCCTCCTGGCACCACACCATCTCGGCGTTGCGGAAACGCGACAGTTCGGTGATCAGCGCCTTGGCCGGGAACGGATAGAGCTGTTCGACGCGCAGCAGGTAGATGTCGTTGATGCCGCGCTTCTCGCGCTCCTCGTAGAGGTCGTAATAGACCTTGCCCGAGCACAGCACGACGCGGCGGATCTTCGAATCCTTGACCAGCTTGATCGCCTGTCCGGAAAGCAGCTGGGCATCGTCCCACAGCAGCCGGTGGAACGAGCTTTCGCCAGAGATTTCCGGCAGCGTCGACACCGCCCGCTTGTGGCGCAGCAGCGACTTCGGCGTCATCAGGATCAGCGGCTTGCGGAAGTCGCGCTTCAGCTGCCGGCGCAATATGTGGAAGTAGTTGGCCGGCGTGGTGCAGTTTGCCACTTGCATATTGTCTTCGGCGCAAAGCTGCAGGAAGCGTTCCAGCCGGGCCGAGGAATGTTCCGGACCCTGGCCTTCATAGCCATGGGGCAGCAGGCAGACCAAGCCCGACATTCTGAGCCACTTGCGTTCGCCCGAGGAAATGAACTGGTCGAACACCACCTGGGCGCCGTTGGCGAAGTCGCCGAACTGCGCTTCCCACAAGGTCAGCGCCTTCGGTTCGGCCAGGCTGTAGCCATATTCGAAGCCCAGCACCGCTTCTTCCGACAGCATCGAGTTGATGACTTCGTAGCCGGCTTGTGCCGCCGATAGATTGTTGAGCGGGATGTAGCGGGTCTCGTCGCGCTGATCGTAGAGCACGGAATGGCGTTGCGAGAAGGTGCCGCGTTCGGAATCCTGCCCCGACAGGCGGATCGGATTTCCGTCGAGCAGGATGGCGCCGAAAGCCAGCGCCTCGGCCGTCGACCAGTCGATGCCTTCGCCCGAATCGATCGCCTCGCGACGGTTCTCGAGGAAGCGGATGATCGTCTTGTGTGCCTCAAAACCCTTCGGCACCTCGGTCAGCTTCTTGCCGATTTCCTTCAGCGTCTTGACCGGCACGGCGGTCTTGCCGCGCCTTTGTTCGTCCTGGTTGTCGGCCGTGCGCAGGCCAGACCAGGCGCCATCCAGCCAGTCGGCCTTGTTGGGCTTGTAGTGCTGGCCGACTTCCCATTCTGATTCCAGATGCGCACGCCAGTCGGCCTTCATCTGGTCGAGCTCGGCCTGGCTGATGTGGCCCTCGGCGATCAGCCGCTCGCCATAGATCTGCACCGTCGTCTTGTGGGTGCGGATGTTGCGATACATGAGCGGCTGGGTGAAGGCCGGTTCGTCGCCCTCATTGTGGCCGAAGCGGCGGTAGCAGAACATGTCCACGACCACCGGCTTGTGGAACTTCATGCGGAATTCAATCGCCACCTTGGTGGCATGCACCACGGCTTCCGGGTCGTCGCCATTGACGTGGAAGATCGGCGCCTCGATCATCTTGGCAACATCGGACGGATAGGGCGACGAGCGCGAGAAGCGCGGATTGGTGGTGAAGCCGATCTGGTTGTTGATGATGAAATGCAGCGTGCCGGCAACGCGATGGCCGCGCAGGCCTGACAGGCCGAGGATTTCGGCGATCACGCCCTGGCCGGCGAAGGCGGCGTCGCCGTGCAACAGCAGCGGCAGCACCTTGGCCCGCTCTTCCAGCGGCACGATCTCCTCGCGGCCGCGGCCGAACAGATAGTCCTGCTTGGCGCGTGCCTTGCCCATCACCACCGGGTCGACGATTTCCAGATGCGACGGGTTGGCGGTCAGCGACAGATGCACCTTGTTGCCGTCGAACTCGCGGTCCGACGAGGCGCCGAGATGGTACTTGACGTCGCCGGAGCCTTCGACCTCGTCGGGTGCGGCCGAGCCGCCCTTGAACTCGTGGAAGATGGCGCGGTGGGGCTTCGCCATCACCTGGGACAGCACGTTCAACCGGCCGCGATGCGCCATGCCGAGCACGATTTCCTTCATGCCGAGCTGGCCGCCGCGCTTGACGATCTGCTCCAGCGCCGGGATCAGCGCTTCACTGCCGTCGAGGCCGAAGCGCTTGGTGCCCTTGTACTTGACGTCGATGAACTGCTCGAAGCCTTCCGCCTCGACCAGCTTCGAGAGGATCGCCTTCTTGCCGGTGGCGGTAAACGAGATCTCCTTGTCGGCGCCTTCGATGCGCGCCTGGATCCACGCCTTCTCCTCGGGATCGGAGATGTGCATGAACTCGACGCCCAGCGTCGAGCAATAGGTGCGAGTCAGGATCTCCAGCATCTGCCGGATGGAGCCGAATTCGAGCCCCAGCACATTGTCGAGGAAGATCGGCCGGTCGTAGTCGGCTTCGGTGAAGCCGTAATTCTCGGGCGACAATTCGTTGTAATCCTCGAGCGGCTTGGCGATGCCGAGCGGATCGAGATTGGCATGCAGATGGCCGCGCATGCGGTAGGCGCGGATCATCATGATGGCGCGCACGGAGTCGCGCGTCGCCTGGTGCACGTCGGCATCGGAGAGCACGACGCCGTTGGTGACCGCCTTGTCCTTGACCTTCTTTTCCAGGTGCTTTTCGACGACGCCCCAATTGCCGTCGAGCGCCGACACCAGTTCGCCATTGGCCTGCAGCGGCCAGGAGGGTTTCGCCCAGGAAGCGCCCTTGGCGTTCCTGCGCACATCGCCGGCATCGTCCTTCAGCCCAGCGAAGAACTCCTGCCATTCGGGGTTTACCGACTCCGGATCGTCCTCATAGGAGGCATACAACGCGTCGATGTAATCGGCGTTGCCGCCATAGAGGAAAGAGGTAAGCGAAAACTGGTCGTTGGCCTGATCTTGTCTTGCCATTTTTTGCCTGCGGAGCCCTGGCTCCGTCTCCTTGCGTTTGGAGGGGAGTAGGGCAGTAAGGCAATAGGTCAGTGGGAAAGTGGCGTTGCCGCCGCTCGTTCCGTTCTTCCTATTCCCCTACTGCCATACTGCCCTACTCCCTTACTGCCTTAACCCTTGATCGCCTCGACCAGCGTCGTGCCGAGACGTGCCGGCGAGGGCGAAACTTTTATACCGGCCGATTCCATCGCCGCGATCTTGTCTTCCGCGCCGCCCTTGCCGCCGGAGATGACCGCGCCCGCATGGCCCATGGTGCGGCCGGCCGGTGCCGTGCGTCCGGCGATGAAGCCGGCCATCGGCTTCTTGCGGCCACGCTTGGCTTCGTCCTTGAGGAACTGCGCGGCGTCTTCCTCGGCCGAACCGCCGATCTCACCGATCATGATGATCGACTTGGTCTCGTCGTCGGCGAGGAACATCTCGAGCATATCGATGAACTCGGTGCCCTTGACCGGGTCGCCGCCAATGCCGACGGCGGTGGTCTGGCCGAGCCCGACATTGGTGGTCTGGAAGACTGCCTCATAGGTAAGCGTTCCCGAGCGCGAAACAACGCCGACCGAGCCCTTGCGGAAGATGCTGCCCGGCATGATGCCGATCTTGCATTCGTTGGGGGTGAGCACGCCCGGGCAGTTCGGGCCGATCAGCCGCGAGGTCGAACGGTCGAGCCGCGCCTTGACCTTGATCATGTCCATCACCGGAATGCCTTCGGTGATGCAGATGATCAGCGGAATTTCCGCCTCGATCGCTTCCAGGATGGCTTCGGCGGCGCCCGCCGGCGGCACGTAGACGACGGACGCATTGGCGCCGGTCCTTTCCTTGCCTTCGGCGACGGTGGCGAAGATCGGCAGGCTCTCGCCCTTCGACCCGGTCCAGGTCTCGCCACCCTTCTTGGGGTGGATGCCACCCACCATCTTGGTGCCGTGATAGGCCAGCGCCTGTTCGGTGTGGAACGTACCGGTCTTGCCGGTCAGGCCCTGCACCAGCACCTTGGTGTTCTTGTCGACGAGAATGGACATCGGAGCCCTTTTCTAAAAACCGTTGATCGAGGAAGGCGAGACGCGCTTGTAGACGCCGCTCACCATGTCTTGCCAGGCATCGCTGCCGGCAGGTTTGAAATGCAGTCGCATGCGGTAGATGTCGGCATCGTCAAAAATATACGTCACGCGGGCAGACCCGCGCGGCGACGACCGCTTCAGGACCAACTCGCTGCCGTTCCAGCTGCCCGTGGCCGGCGACGCCGGCACAAAGCCCATCGAATCGAACTGGTGCATGGTGACGAGGCTGTTCTGCTGGTCGAAGCCGAACACGCTGTGCGCGCCGAAGGAAATCGTGCCGTCGCGACGCTGGCGATAGCGCTGCACCACGAACAGGCCGCCGAACTGAGCCTCTGCCAGCACTTCGGACGTCGCCGGGCCGCCATCGGCCCATTGTGTGTCCGCCACCTCTTCCTCGCCGCGCCACGCGCCGACCAGCGCCTGCAGGCGCTGGTGATCGGCCGAGAGCGAAGAGAAGGATGCAGCGTTCATGGTCAGAGCCGCTTCAGGTCGGTGACGGTGAGGTCGCTCTTGGCATTGCCGGTGTTGAGCGTCGTCGACGGCTCGAACATCAGCACTACGGGCTCTGCGGTCAGCGAGCGCGGCCGATGCTCGACGCCACGCGGCACGACGATGAAATCGCCCTCGCCGAGCTCGACCGGACCATCGCGAAAATCGATGGCAATACGCCCGCGCAGCACGAGGAAGGCTTCGTCCTCATGCTCATGCGCATGCCAGTCGAAAGCCTCGCCGAACTTGGCGACCTTGGCCTGGCTGTCGTTCACGTCGCCGGCGATATGCGGATCGAAGACCTTGCTGATCTTCGCGTCCGCCGCCTCGACGAGGTTTATCTTGCACGGAGGCACAGGCTCAGCCCTTCACCGCCGCCACGATCTTCTTGGCTGCGTCGTCTAGGTCATCGGCCGACACGACGTTGAGGCCGCTGTCATTGATGATCTTCTTGCCGAGCTCGGCATTGGTGCCTTCGAGACGCACCACCAGCGGCACCTTCAGGCCGACTTCCTTGACCGCGGCGATGACGCCCTCGGCGATGATGTCGCACTTCATGATGCCGCCGAAGATGTTGATCAAAATACCTTTGACAGCCGGATCCTTGGTGATGATCTTGAACGCCGCCGTCACCTTCTCCTTCGACGCGCCACCGCCGACATCGAGGAAGTTGGCGGGCTCGGCACCATAGAGCTTGATGATGTCCATCGTCGCCATTGCGAGGCCGGCGCCGTTGACCATGCAGCCGATATTGCCGTCGAGCGCGACATAGGCGAGGTCGTATTTCGACGCCTCGATCTCCTTCTCGTCCTCTTCGGTGGTATCGCGCAGTTCGAGCACGTCCGGATGGCGGAACAGCGCATTGTTGTCGAACGACACTTTCGCGTCGAGCACGCGCAGCCGGCCGTTCTTCATGACGATCAGCGGATTGACCTCGAGCAGGCTCATGTCCTTCTCGACGAAGGCCTTGTAGAGGATCGGAAACAGCGTATCGCCGTCCTTGGCCGCGTCACCGTCGAGCATCAGCGCACCGTTAAGCGCCTTCAGATCGGCCGATGTGACACCCTTTTCCGGGTCGATGGCCACGGTGATGATCTTTTCCGGCGTGTCATGCGCCACCGCCTCGATGTCCATGCCCCCTTCGGTCGAGACGACAAAGGCGACGCGGCCGACCGAGCGGTCGACCAGGATCGACAGATAGAGCTCGCGCTCGATGTCGGCGCCGTCCTCGATATAGAGGCGGTTGACCTGCTTGCCGGCCGGGCCGGTCTGCTTGGTCACCAGCGTGTGGCCGAGCATCTCGTTGGCATTGGTGACGACGTCGGCGACAGACTTCGCCAGCCGCACACCGCCCTTGGCGTCGGGGCCAAGCTCAGTGAATTTGCCCTTGCCGCGGCCGCCGGCATGGATCTGGCTCTTCACCACATAGAGCGGGCCGGGCAGCGCCTTGGCGGCGGCTTCGGCCTCGCTTGCCTTGAACACCGGCACGCCTTCGGCCACCGGCGCGCCAAAGCTCTTCAGCAGCGCCTTGCCTTGATATTCATGGATGTTCATCGGGAACTATCTCCAGGTCTTTTGCCGGGGTTGTTTTTTGGCGAGGTTCACTTCGAGGCGAGCTGCGGCGCGATCTTGACGCAGGCCTCGGTCAGGCCCTGCACGGTCGCCACCGAACTGTCGAACATCTTCTGCTCGGCCTTGTTGAGGTCGATTTCGATGATGCGTTCGACGCCGCCGGCGCCGATCACCACGGGCACGCCGACATAGGTGCCCTTGACGCCATACTGGCCGGAGAGGTGCGCCGCGCAAGGCAGCACGCGCTTCTTGTCCTTGAGATAGGCTTCGGCCATCTGGATCGCCGAGGCGGCCGGCGCGTAATAGGCCGAACCAGTCTTGAGCAGGCCGACGATCTCGGCGCCGCCGTCGCGGGTGCGCTGCACGATCTGGTCGAGCTTCTCCTTCGAGGTCCAGCCCATCTTGACGAGGTCGGGCAGCGGAATGCCCGACACCGTCGAATAGCGGATCATCGGCACCATGGAATCGCCGTGGCCGCCGAGCACGAAGGCGGTGACATCCTCGACCGAAACCTTGAATTCCTCGGCCAGGAAATAGCGGAAGCGCGCGCTGTCGAGCACGCCGGCCATGCCGACTACATGGGTCTTGGGCAGTCCGGAAAACTTCTGCAGCGCCCACACCATGGCGTCGAGCGGGTTGGTGATGCAGATGACGAAAGCCTTCGGCGCATACTTCTTCAGGCCGGCGCCGACCTGTTCCATGACCTTGAGGTTGATGCCCAGCAGGTCGTCGCGGCTCATGCCCGGCTTGCGCGGCACGCCGGCGGTGACGATGCAGACATCCGCACCCTCGATCCCGGCATAGTCATTGACGCCGGTCAGCCGCGAGTCAAAACCATCGACCGGCGACGACTGCGCGATATCGAGCCCCTTGCCCTGCGGAATGCCCTCGGCAATATCGAACAGCACCACGTCGCCGAGGTCCTTGAGGCCGATCATGTGGGCCAGTGTGCCGCCGATCATGCCCGAGCCGATAAGCGCTATCTTGTTGCGTGCCATGTGAGGATGTTTTCCCTTTGTCTGTGACTGCGCCCAAATCTTTGACGACTTGATGACGGCGTCGAGGAAGAGGCCGGAATGCAGCGGAAACCCGCGAGATTTCGCCGCACCCAATAGCCCCGGTGCGAGATAAATTCAAACGATTATTTTGGGGTGAGCATTTTCAATCGGTTAGATGGTTTGGGATTTACGTAAACGTCAAAGTTTGTAAGCCGACTTGTTGGACATTATACAATTAGAGTGGCAATCAGAAGGCTTGAAGAGGCGATGACGCCCTTGTGATGCAGGTCTCCGGGGAATGTGTTCGACGAGCCTGTGAGCCCGGACGGCATCAAGACCGAAGATGCCACAATTTCTCCGCCCGCCCAATTATGTCGTCGCGCCAGGCCAGCTTTTCCAGCCAGTCCGACGGAATTCCCGACAGGCCATAGAGCGCGCCCGCAAGCTGCCCGGTGACAGCGCCGACCGTGTCGGCATCGTCGCCGAGATTGGCTGCCTTGAGCACAGCTGACCCGAAATCACCGGTCGTCGCCACGCACCAGCAGGCAGCGTCGAGCGTCGCGGGGGCGTGGCCGGAGCTGATCACATCACGACGATCGCAGTCGCCTTTCGCCGATACATTTTGCGGCAGAATGCCTGTCTCGATCATTTCCCAGAGAAAGGCCGCCAATCGCCCGCAGCATTGCTGCGGTACCGGCGCGGCGTGCGTCGTCCTGCCTTGCGCCAGCGCAAGCGTGACCGCCTCGCTCCTGGAGCGGGCGCACAACGCCACCGGCGCAAGCCGCATGATCGATCCGTTGGCTTGGCGCTCGGGATCGGCATTGTTTTCGAGCGTGCCATTGCGTTCGAAAGCGTCCAGTGCAACGAACGTGGCCATGCCGATATCGAAGCAGGCGCCGGTTACCGAATTCAACCCATGGCGCCACCAGTTGACGAAGCAAGCCAGAAGATGGCGCGGCACGACTGCGCCGTCTTTGGCAATCAGGGAATCGGCCAGACAGAGCGCCATCGAAGTGTCGTCGGTCCATTGACCAGACTTCAGGCCGAAACGACCACCGCCAACCATATCTGTGATCGGCGGACAGCTGTCGCGCTCGACGAATTCCAGCGTGGTCCCCACCGCGTCTCCGACCGCAAGGCCGACAAGCGCACCGATCGCCCGGTCGCGCCTGCCGTCGATCATTGCGCGGCCTGCCCGGCGCGCGGCTCGTCGGATGCCTTCGCCGCCTTCGCCTTGCGCCGCTCCGCCCAGTCCTCCAGCCAGTCGCGGCTCTGCATCTCGATCAGGCGTGACGATGTACGTTCGAACTCGAACACCTCGACGCCGCGCTTGGCCACATAAAGCTCTTGCGGCGGCGCCTCGGCGCTCACCACCAGCCTCACGTGATGATCGTAAAGCGTGTCGATCAGCAGGATGAAGCGCTTGGCCTCGTTGCGCTTGCCTTCGCCCAGCACCGGAACGTGATCGATGAAGATGGTCGAGAAGCGCCCGGCGATCGCCAGGAAATCGCGCGCGCCGAGCGGCTTTTCGCAGAGATCGGCGAAGGAAAACCGCGCCGCATCGCCGGCGGCGGCCGGCACCACCACTTGCCTTCCCTTCAGCGTCAGCGACGTCGCTTCTGTCGGCGCGCCGCGCGTCATCGTCCGCCAGGCCTCGTCGAGCGCCCGGTCGGCTGCCGCGTCCACTGGCATGACATAGACCGGCGTGCGGGCGAGCTTTTCCAGCCGGTAATCCTTGTCGCTGTCGAGCGACAGCACCTGCGCGTGCCGTTCCAAGATGCTGATGAACGGCAGGAACAGCTGGCGGTTCAGCCCGTCGCGATAGAGATCTTCCGGCGCCACGTTCGAGGTGGCGACAAGCA
Source organism: Mesorhizobium sp. P3_A8 (assembly GCF_056402995.1). Taxonomy (NCBI): domain Bacteria; kingdom Pseudomonadati; phylum Pseudomonadota; class Alphaproteobacteria; order Hyphomicrobiales; family Phyllobacteriaceae; genus Mesorhizobium; species Mesorhizobium sp. P3_A8. Next base: position 13,893 of record NZ_JBFUGI010000023.1, read on the forward strand.
CGACGCCGCTGGTGAACAGCGCCGAAAACAGTCTGGACAGGATCATCGCATCGGCAATGTCGGTGACCGAGAATTCGTCGAAGCACAGCACCCAGGCCTGCTCGGCCAAGGCTTTTGCCACCGGCGGGATCGGATCGTCCTCCTTGACCGTGCCGTCCTTGCGCGCCTGCCGGTGCTTCTGGATGCGGTCCTGCACGTCGGCCATGAAGTCGTTGAAATGGACGCGGCGCTTGCGCCGAACCGGCAGCAGCTCGAAGAACATGTCCATCAGCATGGTCTTGCCGCGGCCGACGCCGCCATGGATGTAGAGGCCCTTGACGATCTCCCGCGTCTCGCGCTTGCGGGCAAACAGCCAGCCCAGCGCACTGGATTTGTGCGCCAGCCGTTTTGCCGAGATTTCCGATGTCAGCCGGTCGAGCGCGGCGGCGATGCGTTCCTGCGCCGGATCGCGCTCGATCGCGCCGGTGTCCACCAGATGGTCGTAGCGCTGCCTGACGGTCGCATGGGTCTGGAGGCCGTCACGCAGATGCATCGGTCACGTCGTTTGTTCTTATGCATGTCGTTGACCCAAACCGGGCACCGGTTTTGGGCGACATGCACTGGAGAGGTCGAGCTTACCTTGTAAGCGAGATCGGTTGACCGCTGGAGGTCTGGCCATCGAATTTCGAGCCGCCCGAGGAATAGAGCCGGGCCAGCGAGCCGCCATTCTCATCATAAAGCGTCAGCTGCTTGCCGGCGACGTTCCACGACTTGATGCCGTCGATCGGGGCTGGGCAATGCAGCGGCCCGGCACGGAAGCCGGCGCCGAACTTGGTCTGCGGCGTCGCAATCTTGCAGCTCTGGCCGGAAACGCTGGCGTTCCAGACGCCGGCGACGGCAGCCGCGCTGAGATCCGAGGCACCGGCGGGCGCCGAGCCGTCCGGCGGCAAGGACGCAACCTGCGTGTTTGCCGGTGCGGTCGGGAATTGCGACGGGTCGGTGGTGCCGGGCGAGGCCGGCGGCGGCAGCTGGTTGGAACTCACTTGGCCGGCCGGAGCCGCGGGCAGCGGCGCGGGCTGCTGGTCGTCCATCGACGAGAAGCGTGTGGTCGAGCAGCCACTCGCAACGAGCGCAGCCAGCGATACGGCCACAAGGCCGCTTTTCGAAAAATTCATTCCAACCTCCGTCGGATCCGGCTGGGGGGATGCCGTCCGCGCAATCTCACCTCCACCAAGATGGAGAAGGTGGCGAAATTTCAACCTGATATGGTTAAAATAGGGTTTGCGGCAAGAATTGTTGCAAATTTATCGCAATCATCCGGCCAAAGGCGCGCTCGTCGGTCATCGGAGGCGCCCCTAGCGCGACTCGAACCGGTAGAGCGGCTGCCAAATCGGCATCGGTGGCCGCAGCAGGTCGGCGCATCGGCGGTCCAGCCCAAGCGCCAGCTCATGAGAGCGCCGCACTGCCGTCTTCCAATCGCCGGTCGTTTTCAGCAAGGCCAACGCATCCGCAGGACGGTCGGCTGCGATCATGAGATCGGCCGCAACGATGCGATCTTCCGGCGCGATGGCTTCGCCGGCCTTCAGTCTCCCGGCCAATCCGACCCACTGTTCCCAAGGGAAGGCCGCTGTGAGCAGTTTCGGGCGAGGTGGCGGTTTGGCGCCATTGCCTTGCATGAAGGAGGCCAACGTCGACCGGGCCAACGCCCTGTCGATGAACGACTCTGCCGTTTCGCCCATTTCAAAGATTAGAGCGTGACGCAGGTTATCCTCCCGGTCGCGGTGACCAAGAACATAATCGATCCCGTCGAGCATGGCTGTCGTAACAGCATCGGGATCGTTGATCGGGTCGAGCTGCTTTTCGGCAATCTGCGCGTTGAGCCCAGCTGCCACCGTGGTGCCGAGGCGCAGGTCGCCGGTCTGGTTGACGAGAGGCAGCAAGATCGCGGCCTGAGGAGCATAGTCAATCAGCCGCCCGATCTGTCGGATAGCCGGCCCCATATCGTTTTGACGGTCGAGCGCCTGCACTTCGGCTGGCTGTTTGGAGATATCGAACGAAGGGCGAAGATCGGCTGAGTAAAGGGCATTGCGGATAAACCCCGTACGACTGCCCTTGTGGGGTGGAAGCTTGTCGAGGTACGCGACGTAGTCGGAGAGGTCGTCCTTGACTGCCCGCATCTCGAGAGCCAGCGGCCAAACGCCTGCATTTTCGGCCCTTTGGGCGAACCGAGACTTTGCCTCGTCATCGAGAACGGACAGCGCGCCCGCAATTGCTTTGGCGGCGTCTAACGCCTGGTAAAGATCCAACGTCTGCAAGTGACCCAGTTCGCCCAGCAGCCAATCGCCACCATCCTCGGTGACAAGCACGCGCAAGGCAGGTGGCCCAAGCTGAGGCAAAATCGACTTCGCATTGGGCTGCGGCTGCATGCCGGCAATCATCGCCGCCCGATCCGCTGTTTTGGCATAAGCGAGCCTCAGTTCGACAATGCGCAGCGGCGGATGGCTGCGTCTTTCCAAGTCAGCCAGAAGCGCCGAACCGTCGGCATAGGTGAGATCGCCATAGCGTATCTTCAGATACGCAGCGTCGTCCCCGTAACGATCGCGCCAGAAATTCGGAAAATTTGCCGGCTCGGCGAGCAGAAAATCGGTCGCCGCCATGATGGTTGGTGCATGGCTGCAGGCGCCGGGCTTGTCTTGCCGTGTCTGCGCCGCGGCCATCGACGACATCGACGCGATTGCGATGACCAGAATTGCCAGCCGCCGCATGGCGAGACCCTCCTTGCGCCTGCCGATGGTACACCGAAAGTTGCGGCCGTCACAGCGCGCAGCCTGCTGCCCAGGCGCCGCGACCTTGGAATTCCGCAAAGCAATGCTTGCGCCAACCGGCACAGGACCTATGTCAAGGAGCCGAAACCGCTGGAGCGCAAACCTTGGCCGCAGGAAAGAACGCCGCCAACCGCTATTATCGCGGCCCACCCAGCGACCATTTCGATGGCACCTTGTTTTTCAATCCCGGCGGCCAGATGCCCGGCCGCTTCACCGATCTGCTGAAATGGCAGTTGAACGGCCAGCGTGCGAAATGGCCGGCGACCAGTCCGAGCCCCTTTCCGCAGGCAAAGCCGGCCGCACGTGTCGACGGTTCCGATCTGACCGTGACCATGGTCGGCCATTCCACGCTGCTGATCCAGACGGCAGGGCTGAACATCCTCACCGATCCCGTCTGGTCGCAACGCACCTCGCCGTTTTCCTTCGCCGGACCAAAACGCGTCAATCCGCCGGGCATCGCCTTTGACGATCTGCCGCCGATCGACCTCGTGCTGGTCAGCCACAACCACTACGACCATCTCGACCTCGCCACGCTTAAACGGCTAAAGGAAAAGCACGACCCTCTGGTGGTGACGCCACTCGGCAACGATGTGTTGATCGGCGAGGCGGTCCCCAACATGCGGCTGTCGGCGCATGACTGGGGCGCCAGGGTTGAGATCGGTGACGGCGTTTTCGTCCACATCGAGCCGGCGCATCACTGGTCGGCGCGCGGCGCCCGCGACCGCCGCATGGCGCTGTGGGCCGGCTTCGTCATCGAGACGCCGGGCGGAAACATCTATTTCGCCGGCGATACCGGCTTCCACGACGGCATCAACTACCGGCTGATGGCGGACAAGCATGGCGGCTTCCGCTTCGCCATCCTGCCGATCGGCGCCTACGAGCCGCGATGGTTCATGGCGCCGCAGCACCAGAATCCGCAAGAGGCGGTGCAAGGCATGAAACTGTGCAATGCCGCCTTCGCCGCCGGCTGCCACTGGGGCACTTTTCAGCTCACCGACGAACCGATGGACGAGCCGGTCCGGAAACTGGCCGAGGCGCTCGAGGATCAAGACATCCGGCAGGAACGTTTCCGTGCCTTGCTGCCCGGTGAGGTCTGGACGGTACCGGAGGTCGAACAAGGCTGAAGTCCTGCATTGGCCATTTACGGCACGGTCATTTTCGCCGATGGTCCGGCCAGCAAAAAAGGGGGACTTCAGATGAAATCGATCGTTGCAGCTCTGATGGCGCTGGCAATTTCGGCGCCGGCGGCTTTCGCAGGGGAAATCGCCGATCATGCCGCCGAAGCCGAAAAGGCGCTGCAAGCCGGCGATGGCGCCGGCGCGCTGGAGAAATTCCGCAGTGCCGAGGAGGCGTTGTGGCAAGCGATGCCACTTGCCGTGCAGAACGTCAAACAGGTCGACTCGGCCGGCGGCTTCGGCATCTACAGTGAACGCCCCAATCACATTTATAAGCCAGGCGAGAAGGTCGTGCTCTACATGGAGCCTGTCGGCTACGGTTACGGCTCGGACGGCCTCGGCAACAGCCAGATCGCGCTTGCCGTCGACCTCACCGTGCTTTCCGACTCAGGCGAAGCTTTGGGCACGTTCGAGAAGATCGGCAGCGTTCAGGTCGCCTCCCGCTCGCACAACCGCGAACTCTTCTTCAAGCTCGACCTGTCCCTCGATGGCCTGCCGGCCGGGAAATACAAGTGCAACTTCCTCATGCATGACCAGAACTCGACCAAGACGGCACCGTTCAGCACCGACATCGAGATCGCCGGCTAGTTTTTGCCAGGGACATAGCCTCGCAGCCTACGGAACCCAAGCACGACAGCCGCGTTTTCATGCGGTTTTAAAATCTGTCGGTTTGCGAGGCATTCCCATGATCAAATGGATCATCATTCTGCTCATCGTCGCCGCCGCGGCGAGCCTGCTCGGCATGCCGGCGCTGGCGGGTGCGGCCGCCACCGGCGCGCGCGTCCTCATCGGCATCGTTCTGGTCATCTTCCTGCTGGTGGTGCTCGGCATTTTCGCCGTCACGTAAAACGCCTGCGCACTGGTAATTCCTGCCCGTTTCCGCCATATAGCGCCAAACGGACACGGAATTTCGCGGAGCAATGGCAAGCACTGCCCCTTTCGCCAAGATGAACGGCATCGGCAACGAGATCATCGTTGCCGACATGCGTGGCCGTGCCGATCAGGTGACGGCGGCCGCCGCGCTTGCGCTGAACGCCGATGCCGCGACACGCTTCGACCAGATCATGGCGATCCATGATGCGAAGACGCCGGGCACCGCCTACTATGTCGACATCCTGAATTCCGACGGCACCAGTGCGCAGGCCTGCGGCAACGGCATGCGTTGCGTCGTCCAGGCGCTCGCCGCCGAGACCGGGCAAAAGACCTTCACCTTCGAGACCCGCGCCGGCATTCTCAATGCCCGGGAACATGCCGATGGCTCGATCTCGGTCGACATGGGCATGCCGCATTTCGGCTGGCAGGAGATTCCGCTGGCGGAAGAGTTCCGCGACACCCGCATGATCGAATTGCAGATCGGCCCGATCGACGCGCCGGTGCTGCATTCGCCCTCCGCCGTCTCGATGGGCAATCCACACGCCATCTTCTGGGTCGACCGCGACGTCTGGTCCTATGAGCTCGAACGCTTCGGTCCGCTGCTCGAGAACCACCCGATCTTCCCCGAGCGCGCCAACATCACCATCGCGCAGGTGACTTCGCCCGAAACCATGATCATCCGCACCTGGGAGCGCGGCGCCGGCCTGACCAAGGCCTGCGGCTCGGCCTCCTGTGCCGCCGTGGTGGCCGCGGCCCGCACCAGGCGGACCGGCCGCAGCGTCAACCTGCTGACCCCGGGCGGCGGCACGCTGCATGTCGAATGGCGCGACGACGACCACGTCATCCTGACCGGTGCCGCAGAATGGGAATTTTCCGGCAGCTTCGATCCCTCGACCGGCATTTGGGCCCGCGACACCGAAAGCGCGGCCTGATGTCGGCTCTGTCGAAGAGCCCGGCCTACGAGGATTCGCTCTCCGAGGCCGCCAGCCGCATTGACGTGGTGACCTTCGGCTGCCGACTGAACACCTATGAATCCGAAGTGATGCGGCGCGAGGCCGAAAGCGCCGGGCTCGGGACGCTGGAAGGCGGCGCCGTGATCTTCAACACCTGCGCCGTCACCGGCGAAGCGGTGCGCCAGGCCAGGCAGGCGATCCGCAAGGCGCGCCGCGACAACCCGCAGGCGCGCATCATCGTCACCGGCTGCGCCGCCCAGACCGAGCCTGAAAAATTCGCCGCCATGGACGAGGTCGACCTCGTCCTCGGCAATGAAGAGAAGCTGAAGGCGCACTCCTATCGCGCGCTGCCGGATTTCGGCGTCAACGACACCGAGAAGGCCCGCGTCAACGACATTTTCTCGGTGCGCGAGACCGCCGGCCATATGGTCGACGCCATCGAGGGCCGGGCGCGCGCCTTCGTTCAGGTGCAGAATGGCTGCGACCACCGTTGCACCTTCTGCATCATCCCATACGGCCGCGGCAATTCGCGCTCGGTGCCGATGGGCGCCGTCGTCGAACAGGTCAAGCGGCTGGCCGGCAACGGTTATGCAGAGATCGTTCTGACCGGTGTCGACATGACGTCTTTCGGCGCCGACCTGCCGGGCGCACCGAAACTCGGCAAGCTGGTGAAGACGATTCTCAAGCAGGTGCCCGACGTAAAACGCCTGCGGCTGTCGTCGATCGATTCGATCGAAGCCGACGACGATCTGCTCGACGCCATCGCCACCGAACCCAGGCTGATGCCGCATCTGCATCTGTCGCTGCAATCGGGCGACGACATGATCCTGAAACGCATGAAACGCCGCCATTTGCGCGACCAGTCCATCCGTTTCTGCGAGGATGTGCGAAAATTGCGCCCCGCAATCGTCTTCGGCGCCGACATCATTGCCGGCTTCCCGACCGAGACCGACGCCATGTTCGAGAACTCGGAAAAAATCGTCCAGGAATGCGGCCTGACCCACCTCCACGTGTTCCCGTTTTCACCGCGCGAGGGCACTCCCGCCGCGCGCATGCCGCAGCTGCGCCGCGAAGTGGTCAAGCAACGCGCCGCTCGGCTGCGTACCGCCGGTGAGGCCGCGTATCGGCGCCATCTGTCCTCGCTGCCCGGCACCCGTCAGTCGATCCTGGTCGAACGCGACGGCCTTGGCCGCACCGAAGGCTTCACGCTTGCCGCGCTCGGCACCGGCACGCCGGGCGAAATCGTCGAAGCGACAATTACTGGCCACGATGGTATCAGGCTGATCGCAGCCCCGCTTGCCGCACGCGCCGCCTGAGAAACGCAAAGCATGGCTGGTTTTTTCAAGAAGATATTTTCGTTCGGCAAGAAAGAAATTGTCGAAGAGCGCGTCGACGAGACCGCGCCCCTGCCGCCGATCAAATGGGACCAGCTCGATGCGCTGAAGCCGGCGGCCGAACAGGTTGTTCCGGAGTTCTTGAAGCGCGGCGAGCCTGTGCCCGAGGCAGAGGTCGTGCCGGCACCGGCGGTCGAGCCTGTTGTAGCGCTGCAGCCGGAACCGACGCCTGTCGAAGAACCAGTACCCGAGCCCTCTCCGATCATCCCGCCAACGCCTGAGCCGACTGTACCGTCCGAACCGGAACCACTGCCGGAGCCCGCGCCGAAAGAGGAACCGGCACCCGCTCCAGAGACCCCAGAGCAGCCGGCACCTGAGGAAATTCCGCTCCCCACGCCTGCTCCGGAACCCACGCCGGAACCGCAGCCGCAAGAAGTCCCTGCTCCCGCGCCGGCCGAGCCGGAGATTGCGCCGCCGCGCCCGGAAAGGCAGCCCGCACCGGCGCCGATGGAAGTGCCGGCCCCGCCTGCCGAGATTCCGGTTGAGATACCAGTTGAAGTGCCGCCATCGGCAGAGACTTCAGTGCAGCCAGCTTCAGCGGCTGGCGCCGCGCCTCCTCCTGCGGACATCGAAGAGGAAGCGCCAACCATCGAGGTGTCGCCGGAAGCCCCGGCAGCGGAAATCGCCCCGCCCATTCGCCAGCCGGCGCCGGTCGCGCCGCAGCCCGTCATTGCCGAGATCGCGCCCGAGCCGCAGCCCATCCCGCCACCTGCGCCACAACCCCTGCCGGAGCCGAAACCCGCTCCCGGCAAGGTGACCGTCACCAAAAAGGTCGAGCAGAAGGCCGAGCCGGTAAAAGCACCGGAGCCGGCGCCGAGGCGCTCCTGGTTCCAGCGCATGCGGGACGGTCTTGCCCGTTCGTCGCGCGAACTCACCGGCAACATCGCCGGCGTCTTCACCAAGCGCAAGCTCGACGAAGAGACGCTGCAGGACCTCGAGGATGTGCTGATCCGCGCCGACCTCGGCATGGAGACCGCGCTTCGTATCACCGACGCGCTGGCCGCCAGCCGCTACGGCAAGGACGTCTCCGATACGGATGTCCGCACCGTCATGGCGGCCGAGGTGGAGAAGGTGCTGACCCCTGTCGCCCGGCCGCTGGAGCTCGATCTCTCGCACAAGCCGCATGTCATCCTGGTGGTCGGCGTCAACGGTACCGGCAAGACCACGACCATCGGCAAGCTGGCGGCAAAACTCACCGATGGCGGCCTGTCGGTGATGCTCGCCGCTGGCGACACCTTTCGCGCCGCCGCGATCGAACAGCTGAAGATCTGGGGCGAGCGGACCAAATCGCCTGTCATCGCCTCCAAGATCGGCGCCGATGCCGCCGGCCTAGCCTATGATGCCTTCGAGAAGGCGAAAGAGGCAGGCTCCGACGTGCTGATCATCGACACCGCCGGCCGGCTGCAAAACAAGACCGAGCTGATGGCGGAACTGGAAAAGATCGTCCGCGTGCTCGGCAAGCTCGATCCGGAAGCGCCGCACACCGTGCTGCAGACGGTCGACGCCACCACCGGCCAGAATGCGCTCAACCAGGTCGAGATCTTCCGCAACATCGCCGGCGTCAACGGCCTGGTGATGACCAAGCTGGACGGCACGGCGCGCGGCGGTATTCTTGTAGCAATCGCGGCAAAGCACAAATTGCCGGTCTATTTCATCGGCGTCGGCGAACAGGTCGACGACCTCGAACCTTTCTCCGCAAGCGAATTCGCCAGGGCGATCGCCGGAGTGGCGTAACGGCATGATCCCTTTTGAGCGGGACCGTGTGTAAGAAGGAAGATCATGAACCCACCCATTCTCGAACGCGATCCGTCCGACCCGCAGAAAGAGAAGAAGGAAGGCGTCAATCCCGTGCTCAAGCTGGTGCTGGAGCTGGGACCCCTGCTGGTCTTCTTCTTCGCCAATGCGCGCGGCGAATGGCTGGTGCAGAAATTCCCCGTTCTCGGTGAATTCGGCGGCCCGATCTTCGTCGCCACCGGCCTGTTCATGGCCGCCACGGCTATCGCGCTGATCGCCTCGTGGCTGCTGACGCGCACCTTGCCGATCATGCCGATGGTGTCAGGCGTCGTCGTCTTCATTTTCGGCGCGCTGACGCTCTATCTGCAGGACGACATCTTCATCAAGATGAAGCCGACCATCGTCAACACGCTGTTCGGCGGCGTGCTGCTCGGCGGCCTCTATTTCGGCAGGTCGCTGCTTGGCTATGTCTTCGATTCCGCCTTCAAGCTCGATGCCGAAGGCTGGCGGAAACTCACCTTCCGCTGGGGCCTGTTCTTTATCTTCCTGGCCGTCGTCAACGAAGTGGTGTGGCGCAATTTTTCCACCGACGCCTGGGTTACCTTCAAGGTCTGGGGCATCATGCCGATCACGCTTCTGTTCACCTTCAGCCAGATGCCGCTGATCCTGCATCATTCGCTGGACGACAAGGCGAGCGGGGAAGAAAAGCCCGGCAAGTAGTCAAAATAGGGGGAGAGCCATGGAATTTGTCTCCACGCGCGAGGAATTGAGGACGATCTACAAGACGCCGCGCCCGACCGATGGATCGATCCGCAAGGAACTGAAGGCACTCGACGGCCATTGCCGCTCCTTCATCGGCAAGAGCCCGTTCGTGCTGATCGGCTCCTCCGACGGCGAAGGCAATGCCGACGTGACGCCCAAGGGCGACAAGCCCGGCTTCGCCGCCATTCTCGACGACCGGACCATCGCCATCCCCGACCGGCCCGGCAACAACCGGCTGGACACGCTGGAAAACATCCTGCGCAATCCCTCGGTCGGCCTGCTCTTCCTCATCCCCGGCATGAACGAGACGCTGCGCATCAATGGCGATGCCCGCATCACCGTCGACGCCAGTTTGCGCGAGCGCCTGGCGGTCGACGGCAAGGAGCCGCAAAGCGTCATCGTCGTCGCCGTCAAGGCCGCCTACATGCACTGCGCCAAGGCCTTCATGCGCTCCGATCTGTGGAAGCCGGAGAGCTGGTACGACCGCGCGACGCTGCCGACGCTCGGTCAGATCCTGCGCGACCAGCTGGCGCTCGCCGACTCCGTCGAGGCGACCGACCGCTGGCTGGACGACGATTACAAGCAGACCATGTGGTAGGATTTCGGGACGACGATTCGTCCGAACTGGCTCCACACCTTGCTGAACATCCTCGCCATCTCCGGCAGCCTGCGCGCGGCCTCCACCAATTCGGCCCTGGTCGCGGCACTGGCGCGCAACGCGCCGACTGGCTGCCGCGTCACTGTCTATGACGGGCTTGGCCGGCTGCCGATCTTCAACCCCGACGACGAGGGCGAGCGGACACCGCGCGAAGCGGCATACCTGATCGACGCCGTCACCAGCGCTGACGGCATCATCGTCTCCTGTCCCGAATATGCCCATGGCGTGCCGGGCGGGCTGAAGAACGCGCTCGACTGGCTGGTCTCGCGCGACGCCGCCGTCGCCAAACCGGCCATGCTGGCGCACGCCTCGCCACGTTCGCTGTTCGCCCGCGCCGCCTTGGCCGAGATCATGCGGACGATGTCGTTCGCGATGTATGACGACGGGCTGGAGATTGCGCTGTTGGGGAAGAAGCCGCCGGAGGTGGAGGCGATTTTGGCTGAGCCCGCGAATGTGCTGGCGATGCGCGATGCGGTGCAGGGTTTCACGGAGTTCATCCGCACGCGTTGAGCCCGCGGCCACCATGCGATGGGTGTCCCGCCAGCCTTTCATAACGTTCGCACTACGGCTGCAGCCGACTACCCCTTCCTCAACGTCTCGACATCGGTCTTGCCGACATACCAATCGCGGGCGTTGACCTCCTCGAAAACCACCCAGACATCGTCATTGCCGAGCCCAGTGGCCTCCATGATGGCCGCCGTGACTTTTTTGGCGATATCAGCCTTCTTGCCTGCCGGATCGGCGGCGATCACTTCCTTGACGATGCGGATGTTGACGAATGGCATGACGTCCTCCCCTTGAATTGTGCTGGTTTCCGGCAAGAGACTGCTTCGATATCCCCTCGGGCGAACTGAATGGTGGCGGTGCCGGCAGCCGTGGCGCCACGGGCATGCGTAGAAACGCCATCAAGGCCCGCCAGAGAAAAGTTCGAAGCAGCCTCAAAAAGTCTTGGCCCCGTTCACCATCAACCGCACCGAATAGAGCGAGGTGGTGCCGGCGATGTAGAGGCAGTTCAGCTTGGCGCCGCCGAACACGCAATTGGCGGTCACCTCCGGCACCTTGATCTTGCCGATCAGCGTGCCGTCCGGATCGTAGCAGTGGATGCCGTCGGCGGCACTCGTCCAGATGCGCCCGTCCACGTCGAGCCGGAAGCCGTCGAACAGGCCGGCCGTGCAGTCGGCGAAGACCTTGCCGCCGGACACCTTCTTGCCGTGCTTGCCGACATTGAACACCCGCATATGCGCCGGGTTTTCAGCGCCATGCGTACGGCCGGTGTCGACGACATAGAGCAGGCTCTCGTCGACCGAGAAGGCAAGCCCGTTGGGTCTCACCATGTCGGTGATGACGGCCTCGATCTCGCCGGTATCGGGATCGACCCGGTAGACATGGCAGGCGCCGATCTCGCTCTCGGCCTTGTCGCCCTCATAGTCGGTGTCGATGCCATAGGTCGGGTCGGTGAACCAGATCGAGCCGTCGGACTTCACCACCGCATCGTTGGGCGAATTCAGCCGCTTGCCCTTCCACTTGGCGGCAATGGTGGTGACCGAGCCGTCATGCTCGGTGCGGCTGACGCGGCGGCCCGAATGCTCGCAAGTGACCAGCCGGCCTTGCCGGTCGACGGTGTTGCCGTTGGAATTGCCTGACGGCTGCCGGAAGACGCTGACGCTGCCGTCCGTCTCGTCGTAGCGCAGCATGCGGTTGTTCGGAATGTCGGACCAGACGACGTAGCGGCCGGCGGCGAACCAGGCCGGCCCTTCCGCCCAGCGGCATCCGGTGAACAGCTTCTCCACCTGCGCGTTGCCGTTGAACAGGCGCGCGAAGCGCGGATCGAGAATTTCGTAATAATCTTCGGCCGCCATGCATTTCCTCCCGGCATCAGGTGACGCCGGATCAAGCCAGCCCGCGATCGATCTGGCAAGACGGGGCCTTCGCAATTTGTATGACAAAACGGAGAGGAGCCAGCCGCGCGACCAGGGCTGGCTCGCCTTAGGACTCGATTAACCGGCTATGCGCTGCGTGCAATGGTGCATTGCAACATCTTCTTTTTGCAACGCACCATTACTATGTCATGTTCCGTACTGACCAAGGGAGGAAGAACCGGCCGCCAGAATGCGGCACAGAAGGAACCCTTGCTATGATCTTCGATCTCATGACCCGCGCTCGCAGCAGCATCGCCAAGCGCAAGCACTACAACCGCCTCGTCGCCGAAATCGACAGCTTCTCCAGCCGCGATCTGGCCGACATGCGTGCCGACCGCTCGGAAATGCTCTACCAGATCCACAAGCAGATCTACGGCTGATCTTTCCAGTCGGTTTTCCGGACAGCGGGGCATTGTCCCGTCACCCGGATTGCCGAAACCGAATTGCAAAGGCAATTCGGGGCAATCCGACCTCTCCCCGAGGGGAGAGGAGCTGGTCAGCGCCGGCGTCATCTCTTCTCCCCCACGGGGAGAAGGTGGCCGCGCAGCGGCCGGATGAGGGGGTCTGGCGCCAGCGCCTAACCCGAAACCGCCAGCGCCTTTTCTATCTGTGGTAGCAATAAATCCCGCGCCGACTCCGCCGTCAGCGGGCCGACATGCTTGTAGGCTATTCTGCCGTCCTTGCCGATGACGAAGGTCTCCGGCACGCCGTAAACACCCCAGTCGATCGCCGTACGGCCGGCTTCATCGACGCCGATCGCCTGGAACGGATTGCCGAGATCGCCGAGGAACCGGCGGGCATTTTCCGACCGGTCCTTGTAGTTCAGCGCCGTCATCACGAAGCGCTTGTCCTGCGACAGCGCCAACAGCACCGGGTGCTCTTCCCGGCACGGCGCGCACCATGACGCAAACACATTGACCAGCGTGACCTTGCCGGCAAACGCCCTGGAATCGAGCCCTGGCAGGTTTGACCCGTCCAGCGCCGGCAGATTGGTCGGCGGCGCCGGCAATCCGATCAGCGCCGACGGCACTTCCGAGACATCGCGGCCAGAAAGCAGTTGCGACAGGAACAGGCCGGCCAGGCCGAGAAAGACCAGCAGCGGCAACAGCACGAACAGGCGGCGACCGCGCGTCGGGGTTTCCGTCTCTGAACTCATTGCTTGGCGACCTTGTCGGAACGCCGGCGCACGCCGGCGGCTTCCAGTTCGGCGAGCTCGCGCTTGCGCGCCCGCTGGTCGAACAGGATCCAGCCGATCAGCCCAGCCAGCACGATCGCAGTGATGCCATAGGCGGCGGTGACATAAAGGGCGTGTGCGCTCATGCGGCAGGCCCCGCCGAAGCGCCGCTTTCCAGACGGATCCTGTCGCCCAATTCAAACATGCCTTCCCTTAGCCTCGCGCCACCGGCTTCGCAATCGGACGCCGCGTCGCGGCTCCAGGCTTGTGCGGCCACATCAATCTGTTCCATGCCGCAGCGCCAGCGCCGCCGAGACTGGGCCGAGCACCGCAAGAAACAACGTCAGCGCGGCAAGAATGAGGAAGGGCTGCAGGAAGGGATCGGGATTGGCCGTCGCGCCATAGCTCGCCGAAACGCCGAAGATCAGCACCGGAATGGTCAGCGGCAGCACCAGTACCGAGATCAACAGCCCGCCACGCGGCAGCGCCACTGCCACCGCGGCACCCGCGGCACCGATGAAGGTGATCGCCGGCGTGCCAACCAGAAGTGTGAGCGCGGTGGCGCCGATGGCCAGCGGCTCCATATTCATGAACAGGCCGAGCAGCGGCGCGGCGATGACCAGCGGCAGCACGCTGCCCGCCCAATGCGCCAGGCATTTGACCAGCACGGTCAGCGCCAGCATGTGCCGGTCATTGCCGAGCACCAGCAGATCGAGCGAGCCGTCCTCGCGATCGGCCTGGAACAGCCGGTCGAGGCCGAGCAGGCAGGACAGCAGCGCCCCGATCCACAGGATCGCCGGACCGATGCGCGAAAGCAGCTTGAGGTCGGGGCCGACGCCGAACGGAATGGTGGCGATGACGGCGAGGAAGAAGATGACGCCGGTCAACGCCCCGCCGCCGGCGCGGATGTTGAGACGGATGTCGCGGAGGAAGAGGGCTAGCATGATTCGAGATGTCTGCGCCCAGGCACCCCCCTCTGTCCTGCCGGACATCTCCCCCGCAAGGGGGGAGATTGGCAGTTCATACGCCTCGCCAGCCTTCGAACGTTGGAGATTGGCGAAGGCCGAGACAACATCTGATCTCCCCCCTTGCGGGGGAGATGTCCGGCAGGACAGAGGGGGGTGCCTCGCACCGTCATCAATCCGTTTCCCCCATCCTCAATTCCGTCGCCCCGTCCAACCCCAGCGGCAAATGCGTCGCCGCGACAATCATCCCACCCCCAGCACAATGCTTCGTCATCAGCCCCGCAAACCGCGCCTCCGAAGCCTTGTCCAGTCCCGCTGTCGGCTCATCGAGCAGCCATAGCGGCCTATGGCTGACCAAAAGCTTCGCGATCGCCGCGCGCCGCCTTTGCCCGGTCGAGAGATACCCAAACGGCAGATGACCAATGCCATCAAGCCCAACCGTCTCCAGCGCCTCATCGACGCTCGAATCGCCACCGCCATTGAAATCGCGCCAGAAGCGCAAATTTTCCGTCACGCTGAGCGCCGGCTTCATCGCGTTCTGGTGACCAAGGTAGTGACAGGCCGAGGCAACAGACGGAAACGCCTCGCCACCGCCTTCGAGCAGCAACCGGCCCTCCGCCACCGGCAGCAGCCCGGCAATGATCCTCAATAGGGTCGATTTGCCGGATCCGTTCGGCCCGGTGACGACCAGCGCCTGGCCCTGACCGAGCGCAAAACCGATGCCGGAAAAAACCGGCTCGCCGCCGCGTTCGCCGCCCAGATTTTCGGCGATAAGCCGCATCCCTCGCCTGCCCTGAAAACAATGTTTCGCGAGCGCTGCCGCATCGCACAAATTTGCTCTCCGACTGTCTAGAACTATTCCAGAAAATTCTCTATATGCGGGTCATCCGTGCCAGCGGTCGGCACGGGAAGAAGAATTTGCGCCGAACCAGCGCACGCGCCGCCTTGAACGGCTCGGGTTGCTTGGGAACGGACAGCGGAAATGGCCGTACCCGCACCTTTGCGCGTGATTGCATGCCATCGGCGTCCGTTCCCTTTCAGGCTGAACAGACAAGGACGGACCGCACGTGTCAAAATCCCTCGATAGTTTCAATTGCCGTCGCACGCTGACCGCGGGCGGCACCGAATATGCCTATTTCGACCTCATCGAGGCCGAGAAGAACGGCCTCACCGGCATCGCCCAGCTGCCCTATTCGATGAAGGTGCTGCTGGAAAACCTGCTGCGCAACGAGGACGGCCGCTCCGTCACCAAGGAATCGATCCAGGCGGTCGCCGGCTGGCTCACCGACAAGGGCACCGCCGGCGTCGAGATCGCCTATCGCCCGGCCCGCGTGCTGATGCAGGATTTCACCGGCGTTCCGGCCGTGGTCGATCTCGCCGCCATGCGTGACGCCATGGCCTCGCTCGGCGGTGATCCGCAGAAGATCAACCCGCTGGTTCCCGTCGACCTCGTCATCGACCACTCCGTCATCGTCGACGAGTTCGGCACGCCGATGGCCTTTGCCCGCAATGTCGAGCTCGAATATGAGCGCAACGAGGAGCGCTACAAGTTCCTCAAATGGGGCCAGCAGGCGTTCCGCAACTTCCGCGTCGTGCCGCCCGGCACCGGCATCTGCCACCAGGTCAACCTCGAATATCTCGGCCAGGTCGTGTGGACCAACAGCGAGGACGGCGAAACCACGGCCTATCCCGACACCTGCGTCGGCACCGATTCGCACACCACCATGATCAACGGCCTTGGCGTGCTCGGCTGGGGCGTCGGCGGCATCGAGGCCGAGGCGGCCATGCTCGGCCAGCCGGTCTCCATGCTTTTGCCCGAAGTCATCGGCTTCCGCCTCACCGGCAAGCTCAAGGAAGGCGTCACCGCCACCGACCTCGTGCTCACCGTCACCCAGATGCTGCGCAAGAAGGGCGTCGTCGGCAAGTTCGTCGAATTCTTCGGCCCGGGCCTGTCCAACATGACGCTGGCCGACCGTGCCACCATCGGCAACATGGCGCCCGAATATGGCGCCACCTGCGGCTTCTTCCCGGTTGATAGCGAGACCATCCGCTACCTCACAATGTCCGGCCGCAGCGAGGATCGCATCGCGCTGGTCGAGGCCTATTCCAAGGCGCAAGGCCTGTGGCGCGACACCGGCTCCGCCGACCCGGTCTTCACTGATCTGCTCGAGCTTGAGCTTGGTAGCGTCGTGCCGTCGATGGCCGGCCCCAAGCGCCCCGAAGGCCGTGTCGCGCTGGAAGGCATTCCGGAAGGCTTCGCCAAGGCGATGGAGACCGAATACAAGAAGGCAGCCGAAATCCACAAGCGTTATGCCGTCGAAGGCACCGACCATGACCTCGGCCATGGCGACGTCGTCATCGCCGCCATCACCTCGTGCACCAACACCTCGAACCCGAGCGTGCTGATCGGCGCCGGCCTGTTGGCCCGCAACGCCAACCGCCTCGGCCTCAAGCAGAAGCCGTGGGTGAAGACCTCTCTCGCCCCCGGCAGCCAGGTGGTTGCCGAATATCTCGAAAAATCCGGCCTGCAGAAGGAGCTCGACCAGATCGGCTTCAACCTGGTCGGCTTCGGCTGCACCACCTGCATCGGCAATTCCGGCCCGCTGCCGGCGCCGATCTCGAAAACCATCAACGACAAGGGCCTGATCGCTGCCGCGGTGCTTTCCGGCAACCGCAACTTCGAAGGCCGCGTCTCGCCCGACGTGCAGGCCAACTACCTGGCGTCGCCGCCCCTGGTCGTAGCCCATGCGCTGGCCGGGACCGTCACCAAGGACCTCACCACCGAACCGCTCGGCGAGGACAAGAACGGCAATCCGGTCTACCTCAAGGACATCTGGCCGAGCTCGGCCGAGATCCAGGAGTTCATCGAGAAGAACGTCACCCGCGAGCTGTTCGCCCGCAAATATGCCGACGTCTTCAAGGGTGACGAGCACTGGCAGAAGGTGCAGGCGCCGGAAGGCCAGACCTATGCCTGGGACGACAACTCGACCTATGTGCAGAACCCGCCCTATTTCGCCGGCATGACCGCCGGTTTCGGCAAGATCGGCGACATCAAGGGCGCGCGCGTGCTGGGACTCTTCGGCGACAAGATCACCACCGACCACATCTCGCCGGCGGGTTCGATCAAGGCCGCCTCGCCGGCCGGCAAATACCTCACCGACCACGGCGTCGGCGTTGCCGACTTCAACCAGTACGGCACGCGGCGCGGCAACCATGAGGTGATGATGCGCGGCACCTTCGCCAACATCCGCATCCGCAACCACATGCTGGGCGAGAACGGCCGCGAGGGCGGCTACACCATCCACTATCCGTCGAAGGAAGAGGAATCGATCTACGACGCCGCGATGGAGTACAAGAAGGAAGGCGTGCCGCTGGTCATCTTCGCCGGTGTCGAATACGGCAACGGCTCGTCGCGCGACTGGGCAGCCAAGGGCACCAACCTGCTTGGCGTCCGCGCCGTCATCGCCCAGTCCTTCGAGCGCATCCATCGCTCGAACCTGGTCGGCATGGGCGTCATCCCCTTCGTCTTCGAGGACGGCACCTCATGGGCCTCGCTCAACCTCAGGGGTGACGAACTGGTCGAGATCGACGGGCTGAGCAGCATCAAGCCGCGCCAGACGATGACCGCCAAGGTCACCTATGGCGACGGCACGGTGAAGAACGTGCCGATCATCTGCCGCATCGATACGCTGGACGAGCTCGACTACTTCAAGAACGGCGGCATCTTGCAATACGTGCTGCGCGATCTGGCAGCGTAGGTAAGGGAATAAGGCAGTAGGGCAGTAAGGGAGTAGGGCAAGGAAGCAGACACCCTACTGCCCTACTGCCCTACTGCCCTACTGCCCTACCGCCCTACTGCCTACTGCCTACTTTCGGCGCTCCAAATCGCGCCGTCGCCGCCAGCAGCACCCCCAACATCAGCCCGTTGAAGATGTGCCACAGGAAGTGCGTGCCGAGCGGAAAGCTGCCGCAGACCATCGGGTCGATCATGCGGCAGATGACGGACACCACGAAGATCGCCGACCCCGCCAGATTGTACAAGCCGGCCCGGTTGCCGCTTGCCGTCACCCAAATGCCGAAGAAGGCGAGCGCCAGGAACGGCGGCAGGTAGCCCGTCGTGCCGTTCGACGCCTGGCGCAGCCAGTCCGGCACGGCGAAGGTTATGGCGCCGGCCACCGGATAGAAGACGACGAAGACCGCAATCGCCTTGCCCCAGTCCATGCCGAGGAAGCGGCGCAGATTGAACAGCGTGTAAGCGAGCGTGAAGCCGGCGATCGGCAGGATATCGACCCAGATCGTGCCCTTGGTGGCAAAGGTATGGAAGATCGTCGAGCCGATGCCGATCGCCACGACCCACCAGGCCAGCACCTCGGCGAAGGTGCCGGCCTTGCATCGCCGTACTTCCCGCACACCCCACAATCCCGCGACAATGAAAGCAAGGTTGGTCAAAGCATTTGTCGGCTCAGCCCAAAGTCCAGGGCCGGTCCGCTCGCAATAGAGATCGACGGGGGTCAGGAGAGTTTGCCACATGGTGATGATGC
Organism: Mesorhizobium sp. P3_A8; assembly: GCF_056402995.1. Lineage (NCBI taxonomy): Bacteria > Pseudomonadati > Pseudomonadota > Alphaproteobacteria > Hyphomicrobiales > Phyllobacteriaceae > Mesorhizobium > Mesorhizobium sp. P3_A8. The sequence goes on from NZ_JBFUGI010000023.1 coordinate 32,845, forward strand.
CGTCCCCGAATCGAAACACGTCGTGAAATGCAATGTCTCTCCTATTGCGGCCTTACCTCCAACTGCAATGGCAAAATTTCACCTCAACGTGACTTCCCGTTGACTTCCGCTTCTGCCACATATTTCAGACAATCAGAACAAAGCCGGCGCCACCGGCGGGAATTGGAATGGTCATGGCCTGGCGAAGATCACTTTGGCTGGCAGCCTTTGCGCTGGCCTTCTCGGCTTCTGCCGGTGCCGGCCATGCGGGCGAGGCCGAACGAATCCAGGCCGACAAGCCCCAGCAGGACAAACCGCTCGGGGTGGTCGAACTGTTCACCAGCCAGGGCTGCAGTTCCTGTCCGCCGGCCGATGCCTTCTTCGCCGAACTTGCCACCAAGGAAGACATCGTCGCGCTCTCCTATCACGTCGACTACTGGGACTATCTCGGCTGGAAGGACACGCTGAGCCGCAAGGAAAACACCGAGCGGCAATATGACTACATGCGCTCCTTCGGCAGCCGCTCCGTCTATACGCCACAGGCGGTTCTCAATGGCCGCGTGCACGTCAACGGCGCCAATCGCGGCGAGGTTGACGGCGCACTCGCCCGCATGGCGAGATCCGGCGAAGGCATGCACGTGCCCGTCAAGGTCAGCCGCACCAGCGACCGCGTCATCATTGACGCCGGCGATGCCGGCACCGGTCCGAGCGACGCCCATGTCGTCATCGTCTATTTCGAGCAGCCACAGACGGTCAAGATCGCCCAGGGCGAGAACTCCGGCCGCAAGATGACCTACTGGAACGCGGTCACCGGCATCCAGACCGCCGGCATGTGGCACGGCAAGGCGCAGCGCTATGAATTGCCGATGAGCGAGATCACCAAGAAGGGCGGCTGCGCCGTGCTTTTGCAGTCGGTCGGCAAGGACGGCATGCCGGGTCCCATTCTCGGCGCCGCGTTTATTCACAAGCCTTGATTGGCTCTCTCCCTTCTCCCCTTGTGGGGTGAGAAGCGGTCCGCGTAGCGGACGAAAAGCCAATTGCTTGGCTTTTCGAGCTTCGAACGCCCTGAGCCTGCGAAGGGCCGGTAGTGGCCAATCCACCTGCCGGGTCCCCGCTGCTTCGCAGCGTCCCGGCGTTCGCTGGCCTTTCATCGTGCCACTGGCACGATGAATTCGCTACGCGAACCGGCTGCTCACCCCACAAGGGGAGAAGGAAGGCCTAGCGCATCAGCCCATGAAAAAACCGACGTCAGCTTGCTTCTGACGTCGGTCATTTAGGTTTTGGGATCGTCGCACCCGATTCTTCCGAGGAAAAACCGAGGTTGGTTCGATCCGACGCAGACCCGTGGGCGGGGGGCTTGGGGTTTACGAGCCGGTGCCGGACCGAACCGTCTCAGGCAACACCGGTAAATTCGTCGGACATTGGGGCATGAGCGCGGATAAAAAAAGGCAGAAATGTGGCGAAGCATCACCAATTCCAACATGCGGTTTGCAAACGTGACTGGACGTGACGGAAAAGGCGCGCCGCCGCCACCGCTTCGCCGGCTCTTGCAATTGCAGCGCGAAGAGGCCAATTTTGGTTGGCAAAGATTCATTTGAAGGATCGAGGCATGACTGACGACAGCGGCGGGACGGGGGATGGTGACGCATCCGCAATATTGATCCCGCTGCACGAGGCGCGAAGAGAGCGCCTCGACCAGCCGGTACGCTTCGAACGGCGTGAACTGGACCAGATCCTGAGACTCTACGGACGCATGGTCGCCGCCAATGAATGGCGTGACTATGCCATCGATCATCTCACCGACAGAGCGGTGTTTTCCGTCTTCCGCCGTGCCAGCGAAGTGCCGCTGTTCCAGATCGTCAAGGATCCGAAACTGGCGCGCAAGCAAGGCGCCTTCGCCGTCATCGCCGCCGGCGGCCGCATCCTCAAACGCGGCCAGGAACTCGGCCGCGTGCTTGGCGTGTTCGACAGCAAGCTCAGGGTTGTGGAGGCTTGAGCTACGGAATTGGAGAACTGAGGAATTGAGGAAAATGGCACTCGGCGTCTGATGTAAGCGCCGGTTTTTGTTCTTCAATTCCCAAATTCTTCAATTCCTCAGTTCAATTCCCCCCGAAACTTCCGCTCCGGCAGAGAAGCCGGATCCGGGGGCAACGTCGCCCCGCGGTTCAGCGACAGCTGCATGAACACCGTGTCCAGCCAGCGCCCGTGCTTGTAGCCGGAGCCTTCGAGCCGGCCCGAATGGCGAAAGCCGAGCTTTTCGTGCAGCCTGACCGAGGCGCTGTCGGCATGGCCGTCGCCGATCACCGCGATGATCTGGCGGAAACCCGCCGCCTCGGCCGCCGCGATCAGGCTCTGCATCAGCTGGAGGCCGACACCCTGGCCCTTGGCTTCAGGCGCGACATAGACCGAATCCTCGATGACGAAGCGATAGGCCGGGCGTGGCCGGAAGGCGCCGGCATAGGCATAGCCGAGCACGGCGCCGTCCTTTTCCGCCACCAGATAGGGAAAGCCGCCGGCCGTGAGCGTGTCGAATCGCGTGCCCATCTCGGCACGGCTTGGCGGCTCCAGTTCATAGCTCGCCGTTCCATGTGTCACTGCATCGGCGTAGATTTCGGTGATGGTGTCGAGGTCGGCCGCGCTGGCCGGCCGAATCACAATATTGCTCATTTTTTATGCAGGCCTTCTGTCTGCCTCCGATAACAGCAAACACCGGGGCAAAAGAAAAGGGCGGCCGTTGGGCCGCCCTTTCCAAAACCTATGGTCCAGTCAGACCATGATGCGAAGCCTTAGCGGCGGTCGCCCATGAACTGCAGCAGGAACATGAACAGGTTGATGAAGTCGAGATAGAGCCTCAGCGCGCCCATGATGGCCTTGCGGCCGGCGACATCGGAAGCATCGCCCTCGAAATACATCTCCTTGATCTTCTGCGTGTCGTAGGCGGTGAGGCCGGCGAAAACCAGCACGCCGATCGCCGATACGGCAAAGGACAGCGCCGACGACTGCAGGAAGATGTTGATCACCGACGCGATGATGATGCCGAACACGCCCATGATCAGGAACGAACCCATCGCCGTCAGGTCGCGCTTGGTCGTGTAACCGAACAGCGACAGCGCGCCGAAGGCGGCGGCGGTGGCGAAGAAGGTCTGCGAGATGCTGGCCGTCGTGTAGACCAGGAAGATCGACGACAGCGACAGGCCGACGAGGCCGGCATAGACCCAGAACGTCGTCTGCGCGGCAGCGACGCTCATCGACTGAATCCTGAACGACAGGAAGAACACGGCGGCCAGCGGCGCCAGCATCACCACCCAGCGCAGCGGCGACCCGAAGATCGCATAGCCGAAGGACGTCAGCATCTCGCCGCTCGGCAGCGTTGCGACAGCCGAGGCCGGATCGGTGGTGGTGGCCAGCATGATCGTGCCGACGGCGGCAAGGCCGGTGATGAGGAGGCCAAGCCCCATCAAATTGTAGACCTTGATCATATAGGCGCGCAGACCCTGATCGATGTCGGCGCGGACGCCGGGCACCGCCGACGTCTGATAGTTGCGAATGGGATCAGCCATTGGAATCCTCTATTGCTTCTGCCCCGTCCGGTGTCGGGCCTCTTGCGGACCCAGGCGCCGCTGGCGGGACTCCAGCATGCCTGTGGCGAAATATGATGGTTATTCGCGTCAAGAACAAGACCGTAACCGGATGTAACGGTTCGTGAGAGGCCGAAAGGCCGATTCGCGGGCTTTCCAACCGGCATCCTTACCAAGATTTAATCCGGAATGGCCGCTCTGGCCCCGAAATTACAGCTCGCGCAGCACCGGCGCTGCCTTTTGACCGAGCGCCCGCCAGGTGCCGGCAAGGCCGATGCCGACGGTAATGACCAGCGAAAACAGGATGGTCGCCACCGCCACCTCCGGCATGAAATGCGACGGCAGTGTCATGATGCGGGCGACAATGTACCAAGCCGCGATGCCGCCGGCGGCCAGTGCGAAGAGTGCGGTGGCCAGTCCGATCAGCATGTACTCGAGAGAAAACGCCGTGATCAGCGTTCTCCTGGTGGCGCCGAGCGTCTTCAGCACCACCGCGTCATGGATGCGCGCCCGGTTGCCGGCGGCCAGCGCACCGGCCAGCACCAGCACCGAGGCGATCAGCGCCACGCCGGCCGCCGCCCGGATCGCCGTGCCGAGCTGGCCGACCAGCCGGTTGACGACATCGAGCGCATCCTTGACGCGCACTGTCGTCACCGCCGGGAAGGCGCGGGTGACGGCATTGAGAATGCGCGCGTCGTCGGCCGTCGTCGCGCTCTTCTCGGTCAGCGTCGCCATCCAGCCATGTGGCGCACCCGCGAATGTGTTGGGCGAGAACACCATGACGAAATTGATGCCCATCGTTTCCCATTGAACCTGGCGGAAATTGGCGATCCTCGCCGTCACATTCCGGCCAAGCACATTGACGGTGACGGTGTCGCCGAGCTTCAGCCCGATCTGCTTGCCCTCTTGCGCCGAGAACGAAACCAGCGGCTCGCCGGCATAAGTGTCCGGCCACCATTTGCCCTCGGTCAGCGTCGCATTTGCCGGTTGCTTGGCATCATAGGTCAGGCCGCGATCGCCTTTCAACACCCAGGCGCCTTCGGCCGGCACCTTGACCTTGTCGACATCGACGCCGTTGAGCGCCATCACCCGGCCGCGCAGCATCGGCACCTTGGCCAGCGTGCCCTGTGGTGCCTCCTTGCCGATCAAAGCGGAGAACGCGTCGACATCGCTGCCCTGGATGTCGACGAAGAAGAAGTTCGGCGCCCGCTCCGGCAGGCTGCCGGAGATCTGCTGCCTGAGATTGCCGTCGATCAGCGCCAGCGTCACCAGCAGCGTCAGCCCGAGCCCCAGCGACAGCACCACCGATGGCGTCAAGGCGCCCGGGCGATGGATATTGCCGACGGCGAGCCTGAGCGCCACGAAGCGCACGCGCGGGCTCTTCCTTGCCGCCCATTGCACCAGTGCGCCAACCAGACGCAGCACCAGGAAGGCGAAAATGGTGGCGCCGACGAAGATCGAGGCGATGCGCTGGTCGCCCGAGAACAGGATGGCGAGCGCCGCCAACAGCAGCGCGATGCCAATGGCCGAGGCGACATAGATCGGACGCGGCAAGCCACGGCCTTCCAGACCCATTTCGCGGAACAGCGCAGTCGCCGGCACATCGCGGGCGCGGCCAAGCGGCAGCAGCGCGAAGGCCAGCGTCACCAGCAGCCCGAACAGCGCCGCCATCCCGAGCGCACCGGGATAGAAGCCGCCCTCCGCCGGCACCGGGATGACGGACTGCAGCGCGGCACTCGCGGCAAACGGCATCAGCGCGCCAAGCACCAGGCCGAGCACGATGCCGAGTGCGGCGATGATCAGGATCTGCACGAGATAGACGGCAAAGACGAAGCCGCCGGAAGCGCCGAGGCTCTTGAAGGTGGCGATGACGCCGCGCTTGCCGTCGAGATAGGCGCGCACCGCGTTGGCGACGCCGACGCCGCCGACCACCAGCGCCGTCAGCCCGACCAGCGTCAGGAACTGCGAGAAGCGCTCGATGTTGGAGGACAGTGCCGGTGCCGCATTGCTGCGTGTGCGGATCGACCAGCCGGCCTCGGGAAAATCTTTCGCTGCCTGGTCCTGGATGGCCTTCAGCCGCGCCTCGTCGGCGTCGGCGGGCAGCCGGATCTTGTAGGCATTTTCGACCAGGCTACCCGGCTGCACCAGCCCGCTGGCGGCCAGGCCTTCGGTCGAGATCATCAGCCTTGGCGCGAAACCGAAACCGTCGGACACGGCATCCGGCTCGGTGACCAGCCTGGCGCGCAATTCGAAAGTGGCGGTGCCGAGCTTCAGCCGGTCGCCGAGCTTGAGATGCAGCCGTTCGAACAACAGATCGGGCGCCGCCGCGCCGAAGACGCCAAATTCTTCGCCGAACAGTTCCTGCTTCGACAGCTTCGGTTCGGTTTCCAACGCGCCATAGAGCGGATAGGCGTCATCGACCGCCTTGGCCTCGACCAGCGCCTGGTCCGAACCATCGGCCAGGCGCGCCATCGAGCGCATGCTGGCGGTGCGCGAAACGGTGCCGAGCCCATCGAGGAAGCCGCGCTCCGCCTGGCTGGCATCGCGCTGGTTGATCTGGAAGCGCAGATCGCCGCCGAGCAGCGTCTGGCCCTGATCGGCGACGCCGGCGCTGATCGAACGGGCAACCGAATTGACGCCGCCGATCGCGGCGACGCCGAGCGCGATGCAGGCGAGGAAGATCAGGAAGCCGGACAGGCCGCCACGCATCTCGCGCAGCGAGAAGCGGACGGCAAGCTTCAGCGTCTGCGCCAACGGCATCAGGCAGTAACCTTGACCGGCGCCGGCGCTTCGATCCGGCCGGAGCGCATCGAGACCTGTCGCGAACAGCGTGCCGCAAGTGCAGGATCATGGGTGACCAGCACCAGCGTCATGCCGCGCTCGGCCGCCTCGGCGAACAGGAGGTCGGCGACCTGCCGCCCCGTCGCCTGGTCGAGATTGCCGGTCGGCTCGTCGGCGATGAGAATGCGCGGCGACGGCGCCAGCGCCCGGGCGATCGCCACGCGCTGCTGTTCACCGCCGGAGAGTTCGCCGGGATAATGGGTGACGCGGTCGGAGAGGCCCACCGCCGCCAGTTCGCGTGCCGCCACAGAAAAGGGATCGGCATGGCCGGCCAGTTCCAGCGGCACCGCGACATTTTCAAGCGCCGTCATGTTGGGGATGAGATGGAAGGATTGGAACACGATGCCAATGTTTCGGCCACGAAACGAAGCAATCTGATCCTCGCTTTTGCCGTTGAGCAGCTCGCCAGCGATTCGTACCGTACCCGAATCGACCCTTTCCAGGCCTGCCAGCACCATCAGCAAGGTCGACTTGCCGGATCCAGACGGCCCGACGATGCCGGTCGCCTCGCCGCGCGCCACCTCGAGGCTGACGCCTTTCAGCACATGGACGGACGAAGCGCCCTCGCCGAGCGTCAGCGATACGTCTTTCAGCGCGATGACGGCTTCTGTCAAAATGAAAGTGTCCTATATGGAACGTGAAGGCTCTGCTTGCCGGAAGCAGTCGCCCGGAAGAATATTTTTGTCATATGGGGCCTGCCGCATGTCTTTCAAACGCCAGATAGCCGCATGCTTGATCCTTTTCCTCGCCGTTTGCGGCGCCATTTCGTCGGCGCGGGCCGAGCCATTCAAGATCGTCGGCTTCGGTGACAGCCTGATGGCGGGCTTCGGCCTCGGGCCGGGCGAGGGTTTTACCGACAAGCTCCAGGCAGCTTTGCGCGCCAAAGGCCATGACGTGACCGTCGCCAATGCCGGCGTTTCCGGTGACACCACCAGCGGCGGCCTGGCGCGGCTCGACTGGTCGGTGCCGGACGGAACCCAGCTGGTCATCCTCGAACTCGGCGCCAACGACATGCTGCGCGGCGTCTCGCCTGATATCCCCCGGAAGAACCTCGACGAGATGCTGGGTAAGCTCAAACAGCGCAATATCGCGGTGCTGCTGGCCGGCATGCGCGCCGCGCCCAATCTTGGCGCCGACTACCAGACCACCTTCGACGCCATCTTTCCGGACCTGGCCGCGAAGTACGGCGTCCCACTCTATCCGTTCTTCCTCGACGACGTCGCCGGCCAGCCTGGCCTGCAGCTCGAGGATGGTCTGCATCCGAATGCCAGAGGTGTCGACGTGATGGTCGAGCGCATTCTGCCCACCGTCGAGAAGGCCATGGCGGCGGTGCCCGGAGGCAGATGAGGCCGATCTTGGCCTGTTTCCGTTGGGGAAACTTTTTGCGACACCTGTGACCAACAAACCTCTTGCCCCGTTTGACTATCGATGATTCGCTAGGGATGACAGTTCGATTCGAGGAAGGGAGGCTCATCATGCCGCGTCTTTTCACCGCCCTCGAAATTCCGCGTGACGCCGCCCTTTCGCTGTCCCTGCTGCGGGGCGGCCTGCCCGGCGCCCGCTGGATCGACGTCGAAAACTACCATTTGACGCTGCGCTTCATCGGTGATGTCCCCGGTCATGTCGCCGATGAGATCGCCAACGCGCTCGACCGGGTTCAACGCCCCTCCTTCTCGCTGACGCTGTCCGGTGTCGGCGCTTTCGGCCAGAAGAAGCCGCATGCTGTATGGGCCGGCGCCTCCGCTTCGCCCGATCTCGCCGCCCTTCAGGGCGAAATCGAACGCATCTGCCAGCGGCTCGGCATCCCAGCCGACCCGCGCAAGTTCATGCCGCATGTGACGCTGGCGCGGCTGCGCAATTCGACCCCGCTGGACGTCGCGCAATATCTGTCGGCGCGCGGCAATTTCTCAACGCTGCCGTTCCGCATCGGCCGCTTCGTCCTGATGTCGTCGCGCGATTCGGTCGGTGGCGGTCCCTACATCGTCGAGGAAGCCTGGCCGCTGTCAGGCACCGATGCGCGTGCCGCCAGCCGCGTCGCCAGCGCCTCCGACGCCTCGCGGATCATGCGGTAGACTTCGGCAAAGGCCTCCGCCCCGTCATAGTAGGGATCCGGCACGTCGCGCGCCTGTCCGTGCGCGAACTCCAGGAACAACTGCACCCGGTCGCGCGCAGCCGCCGGCGCCAGTGCCTTGAGATCGGCGACATTCGAGCCGTCCATGCCGAGGATCAGGTCGAAACGGGAGAAATCCTGCGGCGTGACCTTGCGTGCCCGCTGTCCGGAAATGTCGATGCCGTGACGCAAGGCAATCGCGATCGAGCGTGGATCAGGCGCCGAGCCGACCTCCCAGGCGCTGGTGGCGGCTGAATCGAGCTGGATATCCCGGCCCCCGCCATGCTCTGCCCAGACGGCGCGAAAGACGCCCTCGGCCAGCGGCGACCGGCAGATGTTGCCGAGGCAAACGAAGAGAATGGAATTTATGGGCTTTATGCTCATTCGATATGCGCCGTTTGTGCATTTGGAACCCTAAAACCGCAAAGCACTTCTGGACGACTTGCATTATGGTGAGGGTCAAATTCGAGATAGCACGGGAAATCATCATGACGAGAGAAAAACTCAGCAAGGACGCCATCACCGCTGCCCTTGCGGAACTCGGCGACTGGTCGCTGGCCATGGACGGCGCCTCGATCAAGCGCAGCTTCGTCTTCAAGAATTTTTCCGAAGCCTTCGCCTTCATGACCCGCGTCGCGCTGGCAGCCGAGAAGATGGACCATCACCCCGACTGGTCAAACGTCTACAAGACCGTGGACGTGACGCTGAACACCCATGACGCTGGCGGCGTCACGGCGCTCGACATAGCGCTGGCAAAGAAGATGAACGGGTATTTCGGCGGCTGAATGTACGCTTGGCCGCAAGCGTCGATCCCAAATCGGCGCCCGCATCTTGTAGCCGGGTTCAGCTTTCACCACATTTTCCCTCGCGAGGCGTGCGCCAGGATGCGCATGAGACCCGCAAGGAGTGATTGATGGCGCAGCAACCCGGTTTTGATTTCTTTGGCTTTGGCGACAAGCTCGGCGGCGAAAGCGAAGTGCGCGAAAAATTCTGGCGCACGGCCAAGAAGGCCGCGCGGCAGATTCCGTTCATGGAAGACGTGGTCGCCGCTTACTACTGCGCCATGGACAAGAACACACCGATGCGCGCCAAGGGCATATTGGTGGCCGCGCTCGGCTATTTCGTCCTGCCCTTTGACCTCATCCCCGACTTCATTTTCGGGCTCGGCTTCACCGACGACATCGCCGTGCTGACCGCCGCGATCACCGCCGTCAGCGCCCACATCACGCCGGCGCATCGCCAGGCCGCCAAGGACGCCATCGCCGACAAGGGCTGAGCGCCTTCAGCCGGCACGTGTCCCCTGGATCCCAGGCCTTCAGCGGCCGGCGAAAAAGTCAAACTCTTGCCGCTTTCGTGGCCTCCAAGTCGCCGAAGGGACGTCGCGCCGACCGCTGACAAGGCGGCGGCGCGGAAATGGCGGCGGTTTCCTGGGGTGAGCGTCCTTTTGTTGAGGGAAATTCACCGTTTGGTAACCCAGATTAAATCAAAATGAAGCGACGGCAGGACGCCAAGCGGCCCGCCTCCGCACCATTTGGAATACGGGAAAGACGATGCGCGGATTGATAGCACTAGTTTCGAGTCTGGTCCTGGTGGCCTCGGCAGCGCCTGTTCTGGCGCAGCAGGCGACCAAGATCGGCCAGCACAATGCCTGGGGCACCTACAGCTACCAGGCATCGGGCGGCAAGGTCTGCTACGTGCTCACCGTGCCGACCGACAAGCAGCCGCCGACGCTCGACCATGGCGACATGTTCTTCTTCGTCAGCCAGCGGCCGGGACAGCAGGTGTCTTACGAGCCGCAGTTCATTGCCGGCTACACCTTCCAGGAAGGCTCCAAGGCCACCGTCACCATCGACAAGAAGTCCTTCTCGATGTTCACGAAAGGCAAGTCGGCCTGGGTCGAGAACGCCGCCGAGGAACCGGTGCTGATCGCCGCCATGAAGACCGGCACCGACATGAAGGTGACGGCCAAGTCCGGCCGCGGCAATCCCACCTCCTATGTCTTCTCCCTGAAAGGCATTTCGGCGGCGCTGACATCGATCGCCAAGTGCAAGTGAGCACAAGCCGTATTTGAACCGAAGGCCGGGCCACGATCCCGGCCTTTTGCTTTTCAGCCATGGCCCGGCTCTGGTTCCGCCTCCGCCCGCCGCCGCCGGATCGCCTCGGCGATGAAGACGCGCGACAGCGCGTGATAGAGCGGCTCGTGCGAGATCAGCCGCGCCGTGCCATAGCCCAGCATCGACGCCAGCATCAGTGCAATGACATTGTCGTGATTGCCGGTCATCTCCAGGATGATGACAAAGGCCGTCATCGGCGCCTGCACGACGCCGGCGAAATAGCCGGCCATGCCGAGCAGCGCTGCAGCACCGGTGCTGGCGCCCAGCAGCAGGCCGAGCGAGCTGCCGATGCCGGCACCGACCGCCAGCGATGGCGCGAAGATGCCGCCGGGAATGCCCGAAACCATCGACAGCAGCCCGGCGAGGAACTTTTCGGCAAAGAAGAACCATGGCAGCGGTGTGCCTTCGACGGCGCCGCGCGCCTGCGCATAGCCGGTGCCGAAAGTCAGTCCGCCCGAGGCGATGCCGATCACCGCCACGGCAAGCCCACAGACAGCGGCCACCAGCAGTGCGCGCGCCAAGGGCTGCTGCGTGTGCCAGCGCCGGATCCGCCGCGTTGTCTTCAGCGCCAGCAGCGAGAACAGCGCACCGAGGCCGCCGCCAATGACGCCGCAGCCAAGCACCAGCGGCCAGTCGGCGGCGAACGAGATCGTCTCCTTCGAGACGCCGAAATAGGTGTAGTTGCCGAGCAGGCCGAGCGAAGCGAGGCCGGCCAGGATCACCGCCGTCAGCACCAGCCCGTTGGTACGCGCCTCATAGGTGCGGCCCATCTCCTCGATGGCAAAGACGATCCCAGCCAGCGGCGTGTTGAACGCGGCCGCAATGCCGGCCGCCGAACCGGCCAGGATCAGACCGCGCGCCTGCGCCATGCCGCCCCAGCGCGCCGCCTGCAGCATCAGCGAGGCGCCGACCTGCACGGTCGGGCCTTCGCGGCCGATCGAAGCGCCGCAGAACAGGCCGACGACGGTGAGTGCAATCTTCCCGACCACCAGCTTGAGCGACAGGATGTGACTGCGATCGTCGTCGTCGCGCAGATGCCGAGCGGCGATCGCCTGCGGAATGCCGCTGCCTTGCGAGCCGGGGAAAAAAGCATGGGCGAGCCAGGCGCACAGCACGAAACCCAGCGGCGTAACAATGAGCGGCAGGTAGAAACGCCGGTCGCCGCCGTTTCCTGTCATCAAGTGGAACAGCGCCTGCGCCTTGTCGGCCAGCACCGCAAACAGCACGCTGATCACACCGATGCCAACCGCGCCGGCCCAGAACACCAGCCGCGGCTGCCACACGCGCCGTGAACCCAGCATGGAGCGCGAACGCCGCAGCATGGGGTATTTTCGCGATGTGCCGGCCATGTCTGTTCTCGGAGGGGGGTGGTTCGGCCTAGCGCCGCATGACTCTCACGTCAACCTGTGCTATGCGCCGCGCTTCATATCAGGCGCGATGGATGAAATCGGCCGTAAACCGCTTATATCAGTGCAACCATGACCCTTTCCTTCGACCTCACCACTGAGGGTGCCCGTGACGCGTTGCGCGCCCGCGCCGCGCCCGAAAAGCCGTCGCTGATCGGCCTGACGCGTGTCGAGCTCGCAGAGGCGCTCGTCGCGTCCGGTATCGTGCCGGAACGCCAGGCAAAGATGCGCGCCCAGCAACTCTGGCACTGGATGTATGTGCGCGGCGTCTCCGACTTCCCAGGCATGCTCAATATCTCCAAGGACCTGCGCGCCGAACTCGACAAGCACTTCACCGTCGCCCGGCCCGAGATCGTCGAGGAACAGATTTCTTCCGACGGCACCCGCAAATGGCTGTTCCGCTTCCCGCCGCGCGGCGCCGGCCGGCCGGTCGAGATCGAAACCGTCTATATCCCAGAGGAAGGCCGCGGCACGCTCTGCATCTCCTCGCAGGTCGGCTGCACGCTGACCTGCTCGTTCTGCCACACCGGCACGCAGAAGCTGGTGCGCAATTTGACCGCTGAGGAAATCCTGGCGCAATTGCTCACCGCGCGCGACCGGCTCGGCGACTTCCCCGACCGCGACACGCCGGACGGCGCCATCGTGCCGGCCGAGGGCCGCAAAGTGTCGAACATCGTCATGATGGGCATGGGCGAGCCGCTCTACAATTTCGAGGCGGTGAAGAAGGCGCTGCTGATCGCTTCCGACGGCGACGGGCTTTCCCTGTCGAAGCGCCGCATCACGCTGTCGACTTCCGGCGTCGTGCCGGAAATCTTCCGCACCGGCGAGGAGATCGGCGTCATGCTGGCGATCTCGCTGCATGCCACCAATGACGATCTGCGCGACCTGCTGGTGCCGATCAACAAGAAGTATCCGCTGAAAGAGCTGATTGCTGCCTGCCGCGCCTATCCCGGCCTGTCGAACGCCAAGCGCATCACCTTCGAATATGTGATGCTGAAGGACGTCAACGATTCCATCGAGGACGCCAAGGGCCTGATAAAGCTGCTCAAGGGCATTCCGGCCAAGATCAACCTGATCCCGTTCAACCCGTGGCCGGGCACCAACTACCAGTGCTCGGACTGGGAGACGATCGAGAAATTCGCCGATTACATCAACAATGCCGGCTATGCCTCGCCGATCCGCACGCCGCGCGGCCGCGACATCCTCGCCGCCTGCGGTCAGCTGAAGTCGGACTCCGAGCGCATGCGCAAGGTCGACCGGCTGGCGCTGGAAGCCATGATGATCGCGGGGCACGGCGAGGCGTGAGCCGTCTCGTCGCCTGGTCGCAGCGCTTCGTTATCATAGCAGTCGGCTATATCGCCGCTGTGCTGACCTCAATCCTGGTGCCTGTGCTGCTGATCACCCTTCTCGAAGGAATCGAGTATGGCAACTGGTCCCTGGTCTTCACCTTCGACTGGCTGGGCTCCTTTCCGCTCGCCGTGTTGACCGTGGCGATCTGCGCGCTGCTGATCGTCGGCCCTGCCATCGTTCTCGCTGAATGGCGGTCGCTGCAAGGATGGTTCTACTTCGCAGCCACGGGCGCGATCACCTCCACCGCCTTTGGTGTCTTGGTCCCGGGCTCGGCGGGAGGGTTTGTTTTCAATCCGGGCTTTCTTGGTTTTCTGGCTACGGCCGGCACCGCCGCCGGTTGGGTCTACTGGCTTCTGGCCGGGCGCGGGTCCGGTCAGCTCAAACAGCGGGATGCGGGATGACCCGCTTCGTCTCCTACCTCGTCCGCTTTGCCATGATCCTGTTCGGCTATGCCGTCGCCTCGCTGGCGGCGAGCGCCTTCCTCAACATCCTGTTCCTGGCCTCGCTCGGCTATACGCCTGATCACACGCACCCGACGGCAACGGCTTCGCTGTATTTCTCGATCCCCTTCGTCGCTTTGTTCGTCGCCTATTTCGCCTTCCTGCCGGCGGCAGTCGTCATCCTGGTTGCCGAAATCCTCGGCCGGCGTGACTGGCTGTACTATGCGCTGGCGGGTGCGGTGGTGGCGGCCGTCTTCCTCGGCCTGGTCGACCATGCCCAAGAGTCCACCTTCGCGGTCACCGAAACCAGCGCCATCATGGCGGTGATCGGCGGCGGCATGGTCGGCGGCATCTTCTACTGGCTGAGCGCCGGTCGCTGGGCCGGAAGCTGGTGGAAGGACGGAAACGCCCCTATTTCGCCTGGGCCGTCAGGATCTTGAGCGCGAAGGCCGAGAACACGCCGGCGAAGAGATAGTCGACCACTCGCGTGACGCGCGGGCTGGCCTTCATCGCCGCCGAGAATTTCTCCGCCGCCAGCACCATCGGCACTGTTACCGGGATCGACAGCACGATGAACATGGCGCCGAGGAAGAACAGCTTTCCCGGTGCGTGCGGATCATGGGCGGAGACGAACTGCGGCAGGAAGGTCATGAAGAACAGGATGATCTTCGGGTTGAGCAAATTGACGCCAAGCCCCGCCGCCCAGCTGCGCAACAGCGAGATCTGCGGTCCCGTCTTCTTTTCGGGCGAAAAGGCCGAGCCCTTGGCGATGGCCTGCCAGGCCAGGAAGACGAGATAGCCGGCGCCAAAAATCTTCAGCACGAAGAAGGCCATCGGCGAGGCGACGATCAGCGCCGAGACACCGACCACCACCAGCGTGGTGTGGATCAGCGTGCCGCACAGCGCGCCGGCCATCGAGGCAAAGCCGGTGGCACGCCCCTGGCTCAGCGTACGCGAGACGAACAAGGTCATGTCAGGCCCAGGCGTGATCGCCAGGATGACCGTGGCTATGGCGAACTGGATCAGCGTAGTGGTGTCGGGAATGAAGGACATGGGCGGTTCCTGTGTTGGCGGACCCGACCATTCTGACATTCCGATCGCTCGTCAATATCCCGAGATTTCTTCCGGCTTCTGATAACGACAGTGCCACCAGACAAGGAATTGGGCCGCGAATTTACCTTCAGGTAATTCCACTATACACTTTTTCTTGGGTGCCTGGGGGAATCAATATGAAAAGCAGATGGAAGAGATGTATAATCGCGGCTTTCTTGATCTTGCCGTTCTATCTAATCCTGTTGTCGAAGGCCTTCGATTCCGATCCGGACGTCAATTATCACTCGATATGCAACACACTGAAGAGCGTCGACCGTGCTCCTCTTTCAGCATACATACAGCACAGAGACGAATGTACCGGTGAAAAGAGGGATAGGTGTTTCGGTGTCGGCAACGATGGATGGGATACCAGTCGCATGGATGCCTTGCCAGATGATGGCAGACTTGAGCCGCAGCCTTTCGAATATGCCACACTCGAGTATAGTACCAGCGGCCCGGAGGCCGGCAAGCTCCTAGATTGCCAGCAGGCCGATGCGATTGTCGACGAGCTTCATAGACTCGTGGCGGAGGGGCCGGTCATGCTGGTTATCTTCGCGCACGGTTGGCATCACAACGCCAGGGAAGACAGCACCAGGATCAGGTTGGGCGGCGACCGGCCCTACAACCAGGATGGCAACCTGCTGGCTTTCAAACATGTTCTCGCCAAGACCAAATACGAACTCGGCGAACAGCAAGGCGAACAGAAGGTCGAACAGAAAGAAGTCCGGAAGGTTTTTGGTATCTACATCGGCTGGAATGGCGGGCCGGATTCCAACTACCTGAATGCAGGCAAGATTGGCAGCGCAGCAGATGCTATCGGCAATTCAGATAGTTTCGCAGCCGACATGAAGCGCATCAACGATGCGGTCAACCCACCACATGGCGTCGTAACGCCTGTGTTGGTCATCGGCCATTCGTTCGGCGGCAGGCTGCTATCGCGATACATGTTGAAGCAGGCCAAGCTGGCACACGGCCCGGTTCAGCCGTTTGGTCCCAGGAGCCTGGTGGCAACCATCAATCCGGCGATCGGCGCGGATGCCTTCGACGACTTCATGCAGGCCCATTATCCCAACGGTTCCAAACTGCCCTATTGGATCAACGTCACATCAAGCGACGATTGGGCCACTGATTTGGGCTTTCCGATAGGGGCATCCATTGGCCGGATGCTTGGCCTGGAGATCGGCATCACCGACAAGATTTTCCCAAAAAGCGCATTCAGATCAATTGGACACTACGCGCCGTATCTTACCCACACGCTCGAAATGCCTTGGGTCCCATCTGGAGAAGCGTGTCCAGACGGGGGCGCATGTTTCAAGGTCGGCAAGTGTTTTATTTCAGACACGGAGAAGCCGGATTTCCCTTTTGCCGACAAATATCCGAGGCAGACGCAATGGTACCAGATTGATGCCGGAAAGCAGGAAAAAAATGTACAGCTATTTTATCTCAGCCCTGAAACCCAGTGTGATTCTCAATTCTACCTATCGAAATTAGCTCGTGTAGGACCTCCGGAGAGATATGCCTCCGCGCCAGGCTGGATGTGGAACGTGCATACCAACGAGGAAGGCATCGATGCACCCGGCAAGGGAAACAGCAACGATTGTCGCAATGATCTAAGCGACAGCTGCCAGTACGGATGTAGCCCTGACACCAAGGTCACAGCAGCCGTCCACAACGCGTTCGTGCAGACCCGTTTCGTACGCATGTTCCTCGAACTTGTCCTGGCCAAGTCGGGGACGTGACGCGTTCGAACGGGATTAGGCCGCCGACAGATCCATCTCGGCCAGCACTAGGGCTGCCGTTCCGGTCAACAAAATCTGATCGATCGGCTTGGGGCGGCCCAGAAAATAGCCTTGCGCCTCGTTGCAGCCTTCGACCTGCAGGATGGTGAGCTGGACGTGGGTTTCGACGCCTTCGGCAAGCACGGGAATGTCGAGGCTGCGCCCCAGTGTCAGCACGGCGCGGATGATCGCCTTGGCCTGCGGGCTGCGCTCGACATCGGCCATGAAGGAGCGGTCGAGCTTGATCTTGTCGAACGGGAACGAGCGCAGCGTGTCGAGCGACGAATAGCCGGTGCCGAAATCGTCGATCGCGATCGTCACGCCCAGCGCCTTGATCTGGCGCAGCACGTGCAGCGTGCGCACCTTGTCGGCGACGATCGTCGATTCGGTGAGCTCGAGCTCGAGACGCTTCGGCGAAAGGCCGGTCTCGATCAGGATCTGATGGACGAGCTTGGCGAGGTCGGCATGGGCGAACTGCACCGGCGACAGATTGACCGCGATCTTGTGGCCATTGTCCCAGGACGCCGCCTGGCGGCAGGCGGTGCGCAGCACCCACTCGCCGATCGGCAGAATGGAGCCATTCTCCTCGGCGATCGGAATGAATTCGGCCGGCGGGACCATGCCGTGCACGGGATGGGTCCAGCGCAGCAACGCCTCGTAGCCGCAGGTGGCGCCGGTCGCGACCGAGGTCTGCACCTGATAGTGCAGTGAGAGCTCGCCGCGCTCGATCGCCAGGCGAAGGTCGGTGGCGAGCGCCCGGCGCGCCCGCGCCGTCTCGTCCATGGTCGATTCGTAGAAGCAGACGGCCCGCGTCACATCGTTCTTGGCCCGGTACATGGCCAGATCCGCATTGCTGACCAGCCTCTCCCGGTCGGCGCCGTCGCGCGGATAAACGGCGACGCCGATGCTGGCGCCGGTGACTGTCTCGAAATCGTCGATCCGCAACGGCTGGAACAATGATTTTTCCAGCCGCGACACCAGGCCGAGCAGGTCGTTCTGGTCCTTGAAGCGCTTGATGGCGGCAAATTCGTCGCCGCCGAGCCGGGCGACGAACTCGCCGTCGCCGGCCAGTTTCGCCAACCTGCGGGCAATGATCTTGAGCGCCTGGTCGCCGGCCGCGTGTCCCCTGAGGTCGTTGATTTCCTTGAAGCGGTCGAGATCGATGACGATGACGGCGGTCTTCGTGTCCTTATCCTCGCCCGCCCGCTCGATCTCATGGTCGAGGCGGTCATTGAAGGAGACCCGGTTGGCAAGGCCGGTGAGCGAGTCGTTCAGCGCCAGATGCTGCAGCCGCTCGAAGCTGTCGAGCCGGCCGCGTTCGTCGATCAGATAGCTGGCGAACCCGGTGGCCGCGACGATCATGCCGACCACGGCGACAGCGACGGCCATCGCTTCGAGGATATCGGGATTGGTGCCGGTGGTGATGAAGGAGAGCGGCGTCACCGCCACCGCCGCCATCGCCGTGAAATGCAGGCCGACGATCGCCAGTACCAAAAGCCCTATGCCGAGATAGTGCGACCAGCGATAGGGCCGGCGCGCCGCCTGGCCGATCGCCGCGGCGGAGAACGCCATCGCGATCAGCACCGAAGCTACAACATAGCGGGCGTCCCATTCGACGATGCCGGCCACGTGATAGGCCATCATGCCGGTATAATGCATGGCCGAGATCGCCAGCCCGACGACGCATCCGCCCCATTCCGGCGCCAGGCCGCGGCCTTTGTCCAGGGCAAGGCCGAAGCCCGCGCCGGTTCCAACCATGGCGATGACCAGCGATATCATGGTGAGCGCCGGATCGAAGGTGATCGGCGCGCCGGGCTGATAGGCCAGCATGGCGATGAAATGCGTGCACCAGATCGAAGACCCGGCGGCGACCGCGGTCAGGAACAGCCATCCCCGCATCTGCACGCCGACGGTTTTCCTGGCGCGGTCCAGGAGACCGATCGTCACCCAGCAGCCGGTGACGCACATCAGCGCCGCCAGCAGGACGAGCCACAGATTATGCTCCGTGACGATGCATGATATAACGCGCATCAGGAATGGTCCAAGCCCGAGAACACCCGCATTGCGCGGGCAAAAGCCGCTTCGGCACTCGCGTGGCCAGTGCAGCTCTGTCTCGCTGATTTAGCGGCAGGACATGAAAACTTGCTTAAATCCTGGGCATAAATGCAGCCCATGATTGTACCAGGTTGTTTCCCCAGAGCATGATCCCGAAAAGTGGCAACCGGTTTTCTCGGGCAAACGGTTTCCGTTTGTCCTGAGATCATGCTCCAACAAACAGGCATGATCCCGCCGTCTCGCGCTGGATCAGCAGTCTGGCGCCTCGCGCGCTTGCTCGCTTTGCCGTTCCTGCTAAAAGGCGCTCCGACAATCCGTGACGCCCTTGCCCGAGCGTCCGCCATCGACGGAGCAGAAATGTCCAAGACCAAAGACGTCAAGAAAGTCGTGCTCGCCTATTCCGGCGGTCTCGACACATCCATCATCCTGAAATGGCTGCAGACCGAACTCGGCGCCGAGGTCGTCACCTTCACCGCCGATCTCGGTCAGGGTGGCGAGCTGGAGCCGGCGCGCCAGAAAGCCGAGATGATGGGCATCAAGGACATCCGCGTCGTCGATGTGCGCGAGGAATTCGTCTCCGACTTCGTCTTCCCGATGTTCCGCGCCAACACCGTCTACGAAGGCACCTACCTGCTCGGCACCTCGATCGCTCGGCCGCTGATCTCAAAGCACCTCGTCGAGATCGCCAGGGAGACCGGCGCCGACGCGATCGCTCATGGCGCCACCGGCAAGGGCAACGACCAGGTGCGTTTCGAGCTGTCGGCCTATGCGCTGAACCCCGACATCAAGGTCATCGCGCCGTGGCGCGACTGGTCTTTCAAGTCGCGCACCGACCTGATCAACTTCGCCGAGCAGCACCAGATTCCGGTGGCCAAGGACAAGCGGGGCGAGGCGCCGTTCTCGGTTGACGCCAACCTCCTGCACTCCTCTTCCGAGGGCAAGGTGCTGGAAGATCCGTGGGTGGAGCCGCCTGAATTCGTCCACCAGCGCACCGTTTCGCCGATGGATGCGCCCGACGAGGTCACCGAGATCGAGATCGAGTTCCTGAAGGGCGATCCGATCGCGCTCAACGGCAAGAAGCTGTCGCCGGCGACCATGCTGGCCGCGCTCAACGATCTCGGCCGCGACAATGGCATCGGCCGGCTCGACCTGGTCGAGAACCGCTTCGTCGGCATGAAATCGCGCGGCGTCTACGAGACGCCCGGTGGCGCCATCCTGATCGTGGCCCACCGTGCCATCGAATCGATCACGCTCGACAGGGGTGCAGGCCACCTCAAGGACGAGTTCATGCCGCGCTATGCCGAGCTCATCTACAATGGCTTCTGGTTCTCGCCCGAGCGCCTGATGCTGCAGGCGATGATCGACAAGAGCCAGGAAGACGTCGAAGGCACGGTGCGGCTGAAGCTCTACAAGGGCAATGTCATCGTCACCGGCCGCAAGTCGAAGAAGACGCTCTATTCCGACGCGCTGGTCACCTTCGAGGACGACCGCGGCGCCTACGACCAGAAGGACGCCGCCGGCTTCATCCGCCTCAACGCGCTGAGGCTGCGCACGCTCGCCGCGCGCAACCGCAACGGCTGATTGTTCAACAATAAAAACCCGGCCAATGCCGGGTTTTTGATTGAAGAGCCCACTATATCAGCGCTTTCTTACTTGATCTTTACAGGGTCTTATCTAGCCTCGTCGCAACGGGTTTGGGGCGATTGATCATGAAGGTCCGATTTTTGACAGTGTCTGCGATGATCGTCGCATTGGCTGGCTGCCAGAGCAGCCAGGAGGCTGTGAAGCAGGACCCAAAGGCGGCATTTGGCCGATGCATGGCAAATGTCGCGACCTGGAACATCACGGCCAAGCACGAAGCCACCGCTTTCATGGGCGTTTCGGCGGCAAACATGCCGACCGTCTTCTGCCGACGCCTGGTCGATGCGATGCTTAGCGGGCGACTGACCCTCTCCGACATAAACAGGCTGCAGACCAACCAATCCACCGACGTTTGGAGGATCATAAAGGGCAAATGACCGTCGCCGCATCGGAACCATCGGTGGGAGTCGGCATTTTGTGCCCAGCCTGGCTGCGCAATCTCGGCGGATGGCTGACGCCGCTGGTTGTTCTAACGAGTCCCGTGACCGCCGTGGCCGAGGATTTCGATCCCGTCTCCCTCGACCTCGCCGCGCTCATCGAATGCAAGGCCGACGTGCCGGCCTATAACGGCTTTGCCCTTTGGCTGAGCGGCGAGCCGGGTGCGGTGGAGACGCTTGGCTGGAAAGGGGTTGCATCAGGCAATCCATTTCTCAGCCAATATGAACTGCCCGCTCCGGTCCACGTCTTCGGGCGCGAGACGGGAACAATCGTCTTTACCGCGACAGGGCCGATGGCCGTGCTTGAGGGCATCGCCGCGCCCGACCTCGCCCGGCAGCTCGGGGTCCCAGCGATGGTCTCGACGCCGGATAAATTCCTTGGCGAGAAGGTGGTGACCGAAAGCACCGAGGAAACCGGCGGCATCAGTCTTTCCACGAGCATCACGCTCAATGTCTCGACCGTCGGCACCCACCCCGGCAAGACGCTGGCCGGCTGTTCCTACGCGGTTGATGTTGGCGATTAGCCGGGAACATCAATCGCTTCGTCATCCACGGGCGGAGCAAGGAGCGTAGCGACGCGGCGCAGACCCTAGAATGACGAAGTTGGGGAGGCTTCAGGCATTCCCGAATGTCCATGATGGTTCCATCAACAAAAAAGCCCGGCGCATGGCCGGGCTCTTCTGTCGAACAGAGCTTTCAATCAATCGCCATCGATCGCCGTGGCGATGAGCACGATGGCCTGCTGGTAGACGTTTGCGTCGTTCCAGCCGGCAATTGCCCCGATATTGGCCGAAGCGCTCGCACCCCGCCGCCAGCCATGGGCCTTGAGGAAATTGGCGGTGGAAGCCAATGCGGTCGCCTTGTCGCGCAGGTTTCCGCTGCCGACGCCATATTTCAGGACATTCCCGGGCAGGAACTGCGTATGGCCGATCTCGCCATGCGCGGCGCCGACCGACGAGGAGCTCAAAGCCCCGCGATCAACCAGCTTCAGGGCCGCAATGGCATGTGGGTGGAAAAACGCCGGGCGGCGGCAATCATAGGCAAGCGTCAAAATGGCGGAAACCGTATTCTGGTTGCCCATGGACGAACCGAAGCCGGTCTCCATACCCCAGATCGCCAGCAGCACACCCGGCGACACGCCGTAATTGCTTTCGATCTGGCTGAACAGCGCCGCATTCGACTTTTTCAGCGAACGGCCCTTGGAAATGATCGCCGCCCCGCCACGGCGCTTCATGAAGGCTTCCACCGAGCCGCTGAAAGCCTTGTGGATGCCGCGGTCGACGGAGATCGTCTTTGTCGCGTAAGTGGCGCCAGCCAGCGCGGCCAGACCCTTGGCGCCGACACCTTCGCCCTTGGCCTCTGCGGCGAACCCCGGCTTCCAAGCATCGAAGCCGGCACCGGTGCTGCCACAACTGGCCGCCGCCTGTGCCCCCGTCGCCAGCCCAAGCACCGCCACCACCGCGGCCGCAAAAATCCTACCCTTGGCAAGAAGTGCCATGTTGTTCTCCTGGTTGCCTGATTCACGTCCCATCTGCGAATTTGCCAGCGAAACGCGCACTTGTCACGGTCTGCGGCACAATGCTGGCGAATGCCGGGGAATTTGCCTACGATCAAGTGATTATTGTGGCGGGGTCGAAATAGCCATGGAAGACGTTGATGTGGTGATCATCGGCGCCGGCTCGGCGGGGCTCGCCGCGGCCAGGACGCTGCAGGCATCCGGTCTTTCCTTCAAACTGCTCGAGGCGATGGGCCGCATCGGCGGCCGGGCCTGGACCAGCGACCAGCATTTCGGCGTGCCTTTCGACATCGGCTGTGCCTGGCTGCATGCCGCCGACCGCAATCCCTATTTTCCCGAAGCCCGGGCTGCCGGCTGGACGCTGCACCACCACGACATGAACGTCGACCACCTCTACTATCGCCAGCACAAGGCGAGCGAGGCAGAGGAAGCCGAGATGAAGGCCGCCGATGCGAAGCTGTTCGAATTGCTGGCGAAGCATCAGGTCAGGGACGGCGACGACGACCGGCTTTCCGCACTGCTCGCCAGGGGCCACGCGCCGCGCGCGGCCGCAACCTTCGCCGGACCGATGGATTTCGGCGCCGACGAGGACGAGATCTCGATCCGCGATTTCCAGGCCGCGGCCGATCTCGACCCAAACTATTTCAGCAAGGAAGGGTTCGGAGCGCTGGTCGCCCGCTTCGGTGCCGACCTGCCGGTCGAATTGTCGACGCCGGTGCGCAAGATCCTGTGGGACGTGCCCGGCGTCGCTTGCGTCACCGACCGCGGCACCGTCCGCGCCAGGGCGGTCATCGTCACCGCCTCGCCGGCAGTGCTCGCCTTCGAGGAGATCGAATTCTCGCCGGCTCTGCCCGACACGCATTTCGGCGCCTTCTTCGACCTGCCGATGGGCATGCTGACCAAGCTGCCGGTGGAGATCCGGGGCACAAGGCTTGGCCTGCAGCCCTTCGACGACCTGCTGATCGAGCGCATGGCCCGGCACGACATCTATTTCCTGTGCTTTCCCTTCGACCTCGATTTGATGGTCGGCTTCGTCGGCGGCGACTTCGCCTGGGAGATGTCGGCGGCGGGCGAGGCCGCCGGCATCGATTTCGTCGTCGACCGGCTGTGCGGCATTTTCGGCGCCGACACCAGAAAGCATGTCGCCCGCGCCATGATGACCAATTGGGGAGGCGAACGCTTCGTGCGCGGCGCCTATGCGGCGGCCCGCCCGGGCCGCTCGGAAGCGCGGGCGGCGCTGATGCAGCCGGTGGCGGAAAAGATCTTCTTTGCCGGCGAGCACCTCGCCGGCCCGCTGATCCAGACCTGCGGCGGTGCGCGGCTGTCGGGCGAAGCGGTGGCCAGACAGGTCGCCACCCAGCTTGCCGCGAAATAGTCCCGATGCAACGCGGAACGCCGGCCGGCGGTTCGCGTTTGGGCACGGGCCGTTATGCACGCTGTGCCTCTTCTGGTGAATTGAGACCGACATGAAACTCTTCGACTGCCCGCATTGCGGCCACCGTCTCTACTTCGAGAATGCACAGTGCCTGAACTGCTCCAGCCTTGTGCTCTACGATCCCGAACATGCCCGCTTCGCCTTGTCGGGCGCGGACAGCATCTTCCAGTGCACCAATGCCGATGAATGCGCCTGCAACTGGATGGCCGAGCCGGGGCAGGGTTTTTGCCGCGCTTGTGTGCTGAACCAGCTGATCCCGGATCTCTCCGTCGACGGCAACCGCCGCCGCTGGATCCGGGTCGAGGCGGCGAAGAAGCGTGCCATCTATTCGCTGCTCGCCTTCGGCCTGCCGGTCGCGCCCAAGCAGGGCCCGACGGACGAGATCGGCCTCGCCTTCGACTTCCTCGCCGATCCGATCGGCGTCGGGCCTGGCGGCGAACGCATTCTCACCGGCCATGACAATGGCCTGATCACGCTCAACGTCGCCGAGGCCGATTCAGCCGAGCGCGAAAAGCGCCGCGTCCAGATGGGTGAGAATTATCGGACGCTGCTCGGCCATTTCCGCCATGAGCTCGGCCATTATTACTGGGACCGCTTGATCCGCGACGATCCGCAAAGGCTGGCCGCCTTCCGCGCTCTGTTCGGTGACGATCGCGCCGACTACGAACAGGCGCTGAAGGCCTATTACGCCAATGGCGCGCCACCCGACTGGCAGCAAAACCACATCTCGGCCTATGCCACTTCGCATCCGTGGGAGGACTGGGCCGAAACCTGGGCCCACCATCTGCACATCACCGACACGCTGGAGATGGTCCATGCGCTGAACTTCCCGCTCGGCCGGCTGGAGACGGTAGAGGCCAATGATTTGCCGCAAGGCGACACCGGCGGCGAACTGCAGGCAGCCCCTTCGGAGCCTGCGAACACGCCCGAGCCCTTCGAAAAAATCCTTGCGCGCTGGCTGGTGCTGTCGGAAGCCTCCAACTCGATCAACCGCTGCATGGGCCTGCCCGACCTCTACCCCTTCGTCATTTCGGACGTGACGGCGCGAAAACTGGCCTTCGTTCACGACCTTTTGACCGGTTTGCCGAAAGACGCGGGAACAAATCGTGAGGTGACGCCGGCATTTTAGCCGGAACGCATGCGCCGCTGCCCCGTTTTCAAACCCGAGGGACCATGAAAACGGAGAGAAACCATGAAATCCGTATTGTTTCCCGCATTCGCCGGGATGATGACCGTGATGTCGGGCGCCGCGCTTGCCGACACCGCCGTCTCGGCCGTCACCGATCTAAACGTGCGTGCTGGTCCGGGTCCGCAATATCCGGTCATCGGCGTGCTCGCCGCCGGCCAGTCGGCGACGCTCAATGGCTGCATCGAAAACAGCAAATGGTGCACCATCGCCGAAGCCGGCGGCCAGGGCTGGGTCTATTCCGACTATGTGACCGCCGATTTCAGCGGCAGTCGGGTGGTGCTGACGCAGCGCCCGCACGGCTCCGCCGTTGCCATCGTCTCACCGCCGGAAGACATCGGTAATTATTCCACCGACTATACCGGGGCGATCGTGGCCGGTGAGCCGGCCGAGGACGCCTTTCCCCCGCCTCCGGCCGCAATCCGCACCTATGTCGACACGCACCGCCTCGACCCGGTCTATCTCGACGGCGAGGTGGTGACGGGCGCGACCTTGCCCGACACTGTCGAGCTGCGCGAAATTCCCGACTACAACTACCGCTATGTCTATGTGAACGGTCAGCCGGCGCTGATCGATCCGCAGACACGGCGCATCATGTACGTGGTGCGTTGATACAGACCAGCGGTCGCGATTGCGACCGCTGGTAACCGCTGGTAAGAGCCGGGACAAGTCGGTGCCCGCAGCGCCCGAGCAGCGCTGGGTGCTGTGTGTGGCGTCTGTTTGCGCACCGAACCCTGACGGAAACGATTCCGATTACTGAGGCATCAGAGGACGCAAAAGGCATGGCCTGATCGCGGTGCCACCCGCCCTTGTCTTGACTCCGCGGCCGATTTCCTGTCTACACGCCTCGAATTCCGCGACGAGTATCCCTCCGAGCAAGCCGACTAGGACGCCGAAGCCTCTTTGAGGCCAAGTGCTGTAAATCGATCCTGGAGGCCAACACCCGGCAGCGCTGAGCGCCCCCGGGTGCTTTTTGGTTTTGGGCTTTTGCTTTTGATTGGACACTTGGCGCGAACGCATTACCTCTCGGGCACCATCCGGGTGCCAGGGAAAAGGAAAACGAATGTTTGAACCGCTGCAGGAGCGCACAAGAGGCGTGGAGGGCCATCGGCCCGACAGGGATCATTATGAATCCAAGGCGCTCTCGCGCGGCGGGTTGACCAATGTTTGAGTCCCTACAAGAGCGTCTTGGCTCCATCCTGAACGGCCTCACCGGCCGCGGCGCGCTGTCGGAGGCTGATGTCTCGGCGGCGTTGCGCGAGGTGCGCCGTGCGCTGCTCGAGGCCGACGTGGCGCTCGAAGTGGTGCGCTCCTTCACCGACAAGGTGCGCGAAAAGGCCGTTGGCGCCGCGGTGCTGAAGTCGATCAAGCCCGGCCAGATGGTCGTCAAGATCGTCCATGACGAGCTTGTCGACATGCTCGGCGCCGAGGGCGTCGCCATCGACCTCAATGCGCCGGCCCCGGTCGTCATCATGATGGTCGGCCTGCAGGGCTCCGGCAAGACGACGACCTCGGCCAAGATCGCCAAGCGGCTGACCGAGCGTCAGAACAAGAAAGTCCTGATGGCCTCGCTCGACACGCGGCGTCCGGCCGCGCAGGAGCAGCTCCGCCAGCTTGGCGAGCAGGTCAAGGTCGCGACGCTGCCGATCATTGCGGGCCAGAATCCGGTCGATATCGCCAAGCGCGCTGTGCAGGCGGCCAAGCTCGGCGGCCATGACGTCGTCATCCTCGACACCGCCGGCCGCACACATATCGACGAGCCGCTGATGGTCGAGATGGCCGACATCAAGAAGGTGTCGTCGCCACACGAGATCCTGCTGGTCGCCGATTCGCTGACCGGCCAGGACGCCGTCAACCTGGCGAAAAGTTTCGACGAACGCGTCGGCATCACCGGCCTTGTGCTGACCCGCATGGACGGCGACGGCCGTGGCGGTGCCGCCCTTTCGATGCGCGCCGTCACCGGCAAGCCGATCAAGCTGATCGGCACCGGCGAAAAGATGGAGGGGCTGGAGGAATTCCACCCCAAGCGCATCGCCGACCGCATCCTCGGCATGGGCGACATTGTCAGCCTGGTCGAGAAGGCCGCCGAGAACATCGACGCCGAACAGGCGGCTGCGATGGCCAAGAAGATGCAGTCGGGCAAGTTCGACCTGAACGACCTCGCCCAGCAGCTTCAGCAGATGTCGAAAATGGGCGGCATGGGCGGTATCATGGGCATGATGCCGGGCATGGGCAAGATGAAGGACCAGATGGCCGCAGCCGGTCTCGACGACAAGATGTTCGGCCGCCAGCTCGCCATCATCTCCTCGATGACCAAGGCCGAGCGTGCCAATCCGGACGTGCTCAAGCATTCGCGCAAGAAGCGCATCGCCGCCGGTTCCGGCACCGACGCGGCCGAGATCAACAAGCTGCTCAAGATGCATCGCGGCATGGCCGACATGATGAAGGCGATGGGCGGCAAGGGCAAAGGCGGCGGCCTCATGCGCGGCATGATGGGCGGCCTTGCCTCCAAGATGGGCCTCGGCGGCATGGGCGGCATGCCCGATTTGTCGAAGATGGATCCCAAGCAACTCGAAGCCCTGCAGAAGCAGATGCCCGGCCTTGGCGGCATGAAGGGCCTGCCCGCCCCCGGCGGTGGTGGCCTGCCCGGCCTGCCCGGCGGCATGAAACTTCCGGGGCTTCCCGGCCTCGGCGGCGGCGGGCTGCCTGGCCTTGGCAAGAAGAAGTGAGGACACCATGAACGAAGAAAAGGACATGGCGGACGCCCGCATCATCCTGGCCGGCTACCGCGCCTCGATCGACAACATCGATGCCGCCCTCATCCATATGCTGGCCGAGCGCTTCCGCTGCACCAAGGCGGTCGGCGTGCTGAAGGCCGAGCATGGCTTGCCGCCGGCCGACCCGGCGCGCGAGCAGCAGCAGATCGCCCGTCTTCGCCAGCTGGCGCATGACGCGCATCTCGACCCCGATTTCGCGGAGAAATTCCTCAACTTCGTCGTCCGCGAAGTGATCCGCCACCACGAACAGATCGCCGCTGCCAACGGCGTGACGAAAACCGGCTGAAAAACAAAGATTTAGCCGCAACTCTATTAACGAAATCAAAGCTTTAGGAGAAAAGAAATGGCACTGAAGATCAGACTGGCCCGTGCGGGCTCGAAGAAGCGTCCCTACTACCACGTCGTCGTCGCCGACGCCCGTTCGCCGCGCGACGGCCGGTTCATCGAGTCGCTCGGCTCGTGGAACCCGCTGCTGCCCAAGGACGGCGAGCGCGTCAAGGTCGACGCCGACCGCGTCAAGCATTGGCTGTCGCATGGCGCCCAGCCGACCGACCGCGTGCTGCGCTTCCTCGACGAAGCCGGCATTGCCAAGCGCGACGCCCGCTCCAACCCGAAGAAGGCCGAGCCGGGCAAGAAGGCCCAGGAACGCGCCTCGCTGCTGAAGAAGGCTCAGGAAGACGCCGCTGCTGCCGTTGCGGCCGCCGCCGCTGCACCGGCCGAGACGGAAGCCGCCACCGCCGAATAAAGAGTGCTTCATCGCATCGACAAAACGGCGGGCCTGTGCCCGCCGTTTTGCTATTGTCCGGGAATGCCATGGCGGCATCAGGCTGATAGCGGATGGGCGAACAGGCAGTCAGGGAAGAAATCCTGTCGGGCAGCGTTCTCGGAACGCTGTTGCGATGCGCTGACGCCACGACCGGCGTCGTGGTGTTGAGCGGATCGAGCGGTCGTGTCGACGTCACCCGCGCCCGGCTGTTTGCCGGGGAAGGGGCGTCCGCGCTCGCGCTCCAGTGGTTTGGCGGCGAAGGCCAGGTTCCCGGCATCTGCGAAATCCCCTTGGAGACGTTCTTCGCCGCCACAGACTGTCTTGTCGGACTGGGCTGCCGGCGCATCGTCTATGTCGGCACCTCGAAAGGCGCCGAGGCATCCCTGCTCGCGGCCGTTCATGACCCGCGCATCGATGCCGTCGTCGCGGTCAGTCCGACATCGGTGGTTTGGGGAAATATCGGCCCAGGCCGCGACGGCATCGATTGGCCGGAGCGATCGTCATGGACGCTGAAGGGGATTCCCTTGCCGTTTGTCCCAAGCAATCCCGATTGGAGCGCGGAGTACGTGGACGGTCTGGCGTCGTACCGCGGACTGTTTCAGCGCAGCTTGCAGACCTTCAGGGACGAGGCGAGCCAAGCCGCCATTCCCGTCGAGGCCATTTCGGCGGAAATCGTGCTGGTTGCGGGCGGCGATGACGCACTGTGGCCGTCTCTGGATTTTGCCACTTCAATCGTTCAGCGTCGCAGGGACGCTGGAAAGGCCACGCGCCTCGTTTCGGCTCCCGACGCCGGCCACCGCATTCTCCTGCCCGGCGAAGACACTCCACGCTCGAGACTGCATGCGCATGGCGGCAACGATGATGCCGATGCGCGTCTCGGCCGCGACGCTTGGGCAGCCATACGGGTTCTGCTGTAGGGCGTTTGCGGTCTGAACGGCGGGCCATGCCCGCCGTTTTACTATTTCCAGTCCAGCGCCGATCAATAGCCGCGCGGGCAGCGGTCGATATAGACATCGCCATGACGGTCGCGATAGCGGCATTGGCCACGCCCGCTCGCCCGGCCGATCAGGGCGCCTGCCACGGCGCCAACCGCGCCGCCGACCACCGCGCCTTCAACCGGATCGCCGGCCACCGCGGCACCGACCGCCGCGCCACCCAGGCCGCCGATAGCCGCGCCGCGTTCGGTTTGCGAACACGCGCCCAGCGCCATCGTCAGCACCATAATCGTCATTATTTTCTTCATTTTCGTTCCTCTCACAGGGGGATCGCCATCGCTCCGCCAAGTGCTTAACTCTCAGACGGCTAATTTGATCCCGCAAAGGATGAAGATCGCGCTACCGCTCGCCCAAGCGACTTCAAGAGAGCGGCTGTGTCGGATCACGCCTCGGTGTTGCGCTTCAAATTGGCGAGGCCGACCTCGAAATCCCGACCGATCAGCGTGTCGAAGTTCATGAACAGGCCCATCAGCTTGGCGATGGGTCGGCTGCCGCGCATGGCCCAGCTGACGGCGGTGGTGTCACCTGAGGGCGTCAAGGTGAAGTCCACGCTGTTGTTGGCGCGGAACGGCTTTTCGAAATCGAGCTTGAGCGACACCTGCGAGGACGGCACCGAATTGACGATCTCCATGCGCCCCTTGCCGGCCTTGCCATTGCCCTCCCAGGCATAGGCTGCGCCCTTGCCGCTTTGCGCGCCGGAGAGCGTGCGCTTCATGTTGGGGTCGAGCTTTTCGTAAGGCGACCACGTCGGCCAGCGGCTGAAATCGTTGATCAGCGGAAAGATCGCGTCCGGCGGCGCCTTGATGATGGCGGTGCGGGTGGTGACGAAATCATTGGGCCGTGTCGCGGCATAAATGAGGATGGCGGCGATGATGACGAGCAGGATAATGAGGATGGTGCTGAACATTTTTCTCTCCCTAAGGCAATTCCAGGAAAACGATGAGACTATCGGCTGAACGGGATCAGCGCGCGCACCTTGGGGTCGCGTAAGTAAAGGCCGCCCCACAGGATGATGCCGAGATAGACGCCGAACAGCGTGTGTGAAAACAACGGATTGCCGATCCGCGCATTGGTGGCAATGGCGCCGCCCATATAGGCGGTGAGCAGGATGGCGCCGAGCACCGAGGTGCGCGGCCATGCGTAGAGCGCGGTCGCGATCAGGCCGATGACGCCGAGCATGCGCGCGACATTGGCATCGGCCGGCCAACCGAGCGGCACCATCGTCTGCGTCACCACGTCGAGCGGCGGCAGCTTGATGGCGCCGTCGAAGATCATGAACAGGATGATGAGACCGCTGAGCAAGCGGCCGGTCCACAAGGCGCCGGACGAGACGGGCGCGGTTTCAGAAATGCTCATTGGTGTTTCCTCGGTGTTTCGGTTTTGACGTTGGCCTTCCTGATGAAGGTTGAACCAAGGACGCGCGGTAACGTGCTGATCCGACACGCCGCCGCGGATTTCTTTTTGATGTCCGGCACGACGACGCATGCGGCCGGACCGATGCTCGTTCAAGGCGATGGGATAGTCTCGACGGGCGTAGCTCGCCATGACCGCACAATAACCCGGCGGCTCGGGTGCCGTGCCGGGGATGGTGGCTCAGTTTGAAATTGGCATTCGCCGAAACGTCGGATTGACCTTCAACACTTCGGCCAGCCAAAGAACAGATTTCTCCGCTGCGGCATATGCGAGCTCAGCCGTATCGTAACGCGCAGCGGAATAGTATTCCGTTGGCGTCCAGGCGCCACCATCCTCGACGTCTCGACGGAATTCCTCATAGCCGAACGATTTGTCGGGCCTGGAGAAGATATCGACGCAGCGGTCGTGTTCGTGGTTCTCGACGCTGGCAAACACGACCCATGATCTGTCAATTCGTTTCGACATCCAGCGTCTTATAGGCTCCGCGCCTGCCAGGATTAGGCGCAACGGCGTCCATCCTCTCGCACAGCTCATCCGTTGACCAGAGTCATTGCGAAACGCCGACAGCCATCGTCAGGAAAAATAGAACTTCTCGGCCGGAATCATCTTGGGCGGTGTTTCGCCCAGCGCCTCGAACACCGAGATTTCGCAGACGCGGCAGAGACCATCGAGCGCCAGGTCGTTGGCTTCGGTGCCGAACGGGTCCTCAAGCTCCTCCGACAGCGCGTCGAGGCCGAAGAAGGTGTAGGCGATCAGCGCCGTGAACAACGGCGTTGCCCAGCCGGTGCTCGAGATCAAGCCGATCGGCAGCAGCAGGCAGACGATGTAGGCCGTGCGATGCACCAGCAGCGTGTAGGCGAAAGGCAGCGGCGTGCCGGCGATCCGCTCGCAGCCTGCCTGAATGGCGGTGATCGATGCCAGCCTCTCATCCAGGATGCGAAAGCCGATCGAATCGACCTCGCCGATCCGGCGCTGTGCGTTGGCGCGGCGGCCCATGCGCCTGACCATCTCGTCGGCCGGATTGGCGAACTTTGCCGCCGCTTCCGCCTCGGTATCGATGAAGGCTCGGGCGTCCTTGATGCTGTCGATCTTGCGCAACTGCCCGCGCAGGAAATGACAGAACGCAAGCGCCTCCATCAGTAAGGCGCGCTGCTCGGTCGGGTCGGCGATGAGGCTGGTCGTGGCCCGCGCCAGATTGCGTATCTCGAAGACCAGCGCGCCCCACAGCTTGCGCGCCTCCCACCAGCGGTCATAGGCGGCATTGTTGCGGAACGAGAGGTAGATCGACAGCGTTACGCCGACCAGTCCGAAAGGCGTGATGTTGAAGACGCCGAGATCAAGCTCGAACCTCCGCGCCAGCACCAGGATGACCGCCGAATAGATGGCGAAGCCGAAAATCTGCGGCAGGATGCGCGGCACCACGGATCCACGCATGATGAAGAACAGCTGCAGGAAGTTGGGGCGCGGACGAACGATCATGGACGGGCCTTTCACGGGCCGGCATCGGCCCTCAGCTCCTGTATTGTGCGATGCGACAGATCCGCAAGCCCGACCGCCAGCGACATCGCCATGTCGTGCGCGGTGCGCGGACTATCGGCAGGTGCCGGTTGCGGATATCAGGGAGCTGTTGCCCGTTCCTGTTCAGGCGAGAGAAATGACCGGCGAGACCGATCTGAAGACACTGTTGGCATCGATGACGCCGGAACTGCTCGACGGCATCCATGTCTTCGCCACGCTGGCGCCTGATGTTCTCCAGCCAGAGGGCCTCGACCCGATAATGGTGTTTCGCGAGCGCGAGGGCAGGACGCTGATCGTGACCGAGGACTCGGCCAGCGCGGCGGGGCTGACCGCCTCATTCCGCTGCCGGATGATCACGCTGAACATCCACTCATCGCTGGAAGCAGTCGGCTTCCTCGCCGCCATCACCACACGGCTGGCAGCCGCCGGCATGGGCGTCAATCCGGTCTCGGCGTTCTATCATGACCATCTGTTCGTTCCGGCGGAGCGGGCGGAGGAGGCGATGGAGTTGTTGCGCGAGTTGGCCAGGGACAGCGCCGGCTGAGCTTTGACAGAACAGCGTAAATCGCGTAAATTACGGTAAATGCGTAAATTACGCGAACTTAGGATGCACCGTTATGCGCGAAGTTCCTACCACAGAATTCACCCGCAATTTTGGGCGCTACCGTGAAATCGTGCAGCGTGAGCCAGTCGCCGTCATGAGCCATGGGCGACCAACCGGCTATTTCGTTTCGGCTGTCGAGTATGAAGATCTGCAGCGCTACAAGAACCTAGCCCAGAAATCATTTGCGACCAGGGACCTGCAACGCGAGGACGTGGAAGCCATCGCCAATGGCCGCATGTCATCGGAACACGATCATCTCAATGCACTGATGGACGCCAAATAGGGCATGCCGTTGCCCGATCCGCAACTCGGCCTCGTGATTTCCTACGCGTATCTATGGCACCATGAGCATCAAGCCGGACAGGATGAAGGGCGCAAAGATCGCCCTTGCGTGATCGTGCTCGCCGTTGAGCAGGACGCAGATGGCCTGATCGTGACGGTGGTCCCCGTCACGCATGTCCCGCCGGCGGACCAGTCGCTGGCAATCGAGCTGCCACCCGCTGTCAAACGTCACTTGGGCCTGGACGGCGAGCGCTCATGGGTGATGCTTCACGAAGGCAACCGCTTCGCGTGGCCGGGTTACGACCTTCGACCGGTGCCGCGCTCGACCGACCGCTACGACTACGGTCTGCTTCCCCCAAAACTATTCTCGTCGATGGTGGAGCGCTTCAAAACCATTTGGGAAGCCGGGCGAGATCTTCCCGTATCGCGCGATTGACCAATTGGCGGAAGACCGCGCCAGCGCCCCTGCTCCCCGTAAGCGGGGAGAAGAGAGCTAACGGCCGAAGGCCGAGCCCGCGACCTTGGGCCGCCGGTCGTCCGGCGCCCTCGCGGAGGGCCCGCCGCGGCAGCGGCGATACGGCCCGTGAGCGGTAAGCTAGGCCGCCTTCTTCTTCGGCTGGATCAGGCCGCGCTCGACCAGCAGCTCGGCGATCTGCACCGCGTTGAGGGCCGCGCCCTTGCGCAGATTGTCGGAGACGATCCACATCGACAGGCCGTTGTCGATGGTCGAATCCTCGCGGATGCGCGAGATGAAGGTGGCGTCTTCGCCGGCCGATTCCAGCGGCGTGATGTAGCCGCCGTCCTCGCGCTTGTCCAAGACCTGGCAGCCCGGCGCCTCGCGCAGGATATCGCGCGCCTCGTCGGCGGTGATCGGCTTTTCGAACTCGATGTTGACCGCTTCCGAATGGCCGATGAACACCGGCACGCGCACGCAGGTCGCCGTCAGCTTGATCTTGGGATCGAGCATCTTCTTGGTCTCGGCGACCATCTTCCACTCTTCCTTGGTCGAGCCGTCGTCGAGGAAGACATCGATATGCGGGATGACGTTGAAGGCAATGCGCTTGGTGAACTTCTTGACCTCGACGCCGTCGGCGACGAAGACCGCGCGGGTCTGCGTGAACAGCTCGTCCATGCCTTCCTTGCCGGCGCCCGACACCGACTGGTAGGTGGCGACGACGACGCGCTTGATGGTGGCGAAATCGTGCAGCGGCTTCAGCGCCACGACGAGTTGCGCGGTCGAGCAGTTCGGATTGGCGATGATGTTCTTGCGCGTGAACAGCGAGATCGCGTCCGGGTTCACTTCCGGCACGATCAGCGGCACGTCCTGGTCGTAGCGGAAGGCCGACGAGTTATCGATGACGACGCAGCCCTGCTTGCCGATCTTCGGCGACCATTCCTTGGAGACGTTGCCGCCGGCCGACATGATGCAGATGTCGGTGTCGGAAAAATCATATTGGTCGAGCGTCCGGACCTTCAGCGTGCGGTCGCCGAACGACACTTCCGTGCCCTGGCTGCGCCGCGAGGCCAGCGCCACGACTTCACTTACCGGAAAGCCGCGCTCTTCCAGTATGTTGAGCATTTCCCGGCCCACATTGCCCGTGGCGCCGACGATCGCAACCTTGAAACTCATAAATATCTCCTGTCCCTCTCCGCTTGGTTTTTGGAGAAAACCCGCCGGCCAATGCGGGTTTCGTCCCCCGGGCCGGACCCGGGAGAGGGTGGTTAGGCCAAGGGAATCACACCGTTTTGGTGGTGGTTTTTTTGGCCGTAGTTTTGCTGGAACGAGGAGACGCGACGACGCGCCCGGCCCAATGATTTGCATTGTGGCCAGGGAAATCGAATGCAAGAACCGCCATCAAAAGGCCGCGCATCGAAATGATCCCGTTCGAAGCGGGCTTTTACGCGGTTTGCGGCAGGAGTCAATTGGCGGTGCGTCGCATGGCCTTCATGGCTTGCCCTGTACAAGAGCGGCAGCAGGAAGTACGAACGGCCAAGATTGTTTGGCTGGCGTGGCGCCAGCCCCGGCTCGTGCTCCATGATGAGCGCAGAACCCTGAATTCCGAAAGAGCGAGATGTCCAACTTCGAAGCTATTGTTCCAGCGCTGGCACAGGCGCTGGAAAAACGCGGCTATTCCGAACTGACGCCTGTGCAGAAGGCGGTGCTGGAACTCGGCCAGGCCGATGCGCTGGTGTCGGCCCAGACCGGCTCCGGCAAGACCGTGGCCTTCGGCCTGGCGCTGGCGCCGACCCTTCTGGGCGATGCGGAGCGCTTTGGCCATGCCGCCGCACCGCTGGCGCTGGCGGTGGCGCCGACGCGCGAACTGGCGCTGCAAGTGACGCGCGAGCTCGAATGGCTCTATGAGCTGACCGGCGCCACGGTCGCGTCCTGCGTCGGCGGCATGGATATGCGCACCGAGCGGCGCGCGCTGGAGCGCGGCGCCCATATCGTCGTCGGCACGCCCGGCCGGCTGCGCGACCACATCACGCGCAATTCGCTCGACATGTCGGCGCTGAAAGCCGTGGTGCTCGACGAGGCCGACGAGATGCTCGATCTCGGCTTTCGCGAGGACCTCGAATTCATCCTCGACGCCGCTCCGGCCGACCGCCGCACGCTGATGTTCTCGGCCACCGTGCCGCGTTCGATCGCAACGCTCGCCCAGGGCTATCAGCGCGATGCCATACGCATTTCGGCCGCCGGCGAGGAAAAGCAGCATCTCGACATCGAATACCGGGCGCTGAGCGTCGCCCAGGCCGACCGCGAGAACGCCATCATCAACGTGCTGCGCTTCTATGAAGCCAAGAACGCGCTGGTGTTCTGCAACACCCGCGCCGCCGTCAATCATCTGACCGCACGCTTCAACAACCGCAATTTTTCGGTGGTGGCGCTGTCGGGCGAGCTCAGCCAGAACGAGCGCAGCCACGCTTTGCAGGCGATGCGCGATGGCCGCGCAAAAGTCTGCATCGCCACCGACGTCGCGGCGCGCGGCATCGACCTGCCCAATCTCGAACTGGTCATCCACGCCGACCTGCCGACCAACCCGGAAACGCTGCTGCATCGCAGCGGCCGCACCGGACGCGCCGGCCGCAAGGGCGTCAGCGCGCTGATCGTGCCCAACAGCGCCCGCAAGCGCACCGAACGGCTGCTGCAGAACGCTGGGCTGAAGGCGACATGGGCAAGCCCACCCTCGGCCGATGACGTCATCCGCCGCGACGATGAGCGCATCCTGGCCGATCCGGTTTTCGACGAGCCGGTGAAGGACGACGAGCGCGAGTTCATCGACGCGCTTCTCGCCAAACATGGCGCCGAACAGGTGGCGGCCGCCTTCGTGCGCCAGTGCCGCGCCAGCCGCTCGGCGCCTGAGGATCTGATGGACGTGGCGCCGTTCACGCCTTCGCGTGAAAGACCGGCGGGCGAAAACTTCGCGCGCCGCGACGAGGCGCCCAGCCGCCGCGACGATTTCGGCGACAGCGTCTGGTTCTCGCTCTCGATCGGACGCCGGCAGAATGCCGAGCCGCGCTGGCTGATCCCGATGCTGTGCCGCACCGGCAGCATCTCGAAGCGCGAGATAGGGGCCATCAAGATGCAGCCGGAAGAGACCTACGTGCAGATCGCCGCGGACTGGGCCGACCGCTTTCTCGCCGCGATCGGTCCCGACCGCAAATTGCAGGGCAACATCATAGTGAAGCGGCTGGAGGGCACGCCGGACCTGTCGCGCGCCGGCTATCAGCCGCCGAGTCCCGACAAGAAGCCGCATCGCGGCAAGGCGCCTTCCGACCCGAACGCACCGAAGCGCAAATTCGAAAAGCGCGCGCCGGCACCGTCCGACCAGCGGCCGCCAGCCGCGCATGAGGCAAAGCCATGGGCGAAGAAGCCGGGCAAGCCGAAATTCGACAATGCCGGCCCGCCGAAGCACAAGAAGGCGAAACGGCCCTCGTAAATCTACAGACGGCGAGATGCGCTCTCTTTCAGCCCGGCCTTGATGGCGGCCCAGCTTGCCGATGCCGGTGTCGGCCGATGCTGGCTTGCGATACGCTCCGCCAGCGATGAACGCCATTCATGATCCTCCGCCATCTGGCGGATGGCGGCATACCAGCCGGCCTGATCGTTGGAATCGATCGCCGGCATCAGCCCGCCGGTCGCCTCGATCAGCGATGGCGTGGTCGACACGATCGCCGGGACGCCGAAATCGAGGCATTCTGAGGCGCCGTAGCCCCAGCCCTCTATATGCGAAGGAAAGACGCCGAACGTGGCGCTGCGATAATATTGGATGAGCTGCTCGTCGCTGACCAGCCCGGTGAAAGTGACCGACTGCAGCAGTTCGGGATGCGCCTTGAGATAGGCGCGCAGCGGCTCGATCATCCAGCCCCAGCGCCCAGCGCAGACAAGCCTTGGCAGCTTGACGCCTTCTTCCCGTGCCTGCTGCCAGATCCGCGCCAAGAGGATGTGGTTCTTGCGCACTTCGATGGTCGAGCAGTAGAGCACGAACGGCTCGCCGGCCTCGATGCGCGAGGCCGTGCCCATGCGCGATGCGTTTGCGTGCAAAATGGAGGGCATCGGAAAGCGATACACCACGGGCGCGGCAATGCCGGCCTTGCGCATATGCTCGGTCAGCGTCGCGCCGACCTCGTCGGAGGCGCAGAATGCCGGCGCGCCGGAGCGCACGAGTTGTTCGAGATAGGAGCCGAAGCGGCGCTCGCTGGTGCCTGAGCCAAGCAAATCGGGGCGCAATGCCGGGATGATGTCGTGGCAGAGGAAGGCAAGCTTGCCGGCAGTGCCCGAAACAGCGGAACGGTCCTCCTGGGTCAGGATGTGATGGCTGATCAGCACGAGGCCGGGTTCCGTCTCGACCGGCTGGGCTATGGCGTCCTCGCGCAAACCAAGCCGGATCCGCGCCCGTTGGTCCAGACGATAGGCGCGGATCAACAGCCTCGTCGCCTGGTAGGCAATCCCCTTGCGGCCGTTGGTCACCGTCCTGGCCAGATGGCGGTCCATCTCGCGCTTGTCCCAGGGCTGTTGCCGCACTGCCTCGAAAGCCTGCGACAGCGCTGTGCGTCTCCCTGGCCACCGTTTGACACGATGCGGTGAAATCTCACCCGCCGCGACATGGTCCTGTTCGTAAGCGGCGAGCGGCCGGAACCGGCTCTCGCCTGGCCTGAACGCCACCACCTCCACGCTGGGGTCGGGGTCCGCCAGGGCCGCGTTGACGAGAAAGCTTTCCACCCGCGGAATGCCAGCCAGGCCCTTGCCAGGCGGCCAGAGCATCAGCCCGGTGGCATCGATGGCCAGTCTCGGAGGTTTCATGACCTCGGTTGCGGCGCTGGCTTCAGAATGCTCGACTGTCATTGTCTGCTTTGGCGAAGAGGCTGCACGTAAAGCCTTATGCTTGATTTGCCGCTAATATGGTAGCCGTGTCGCACGGCCCCATGTCGCATGGTCTTGCCCGCGGGCTCGGCCTTGTGCCACACCTTGGCAGGGACGTGGCGATAAAGGGGGTGGGTGATGCGCGGCGAAGTGCTCCACTATGACGAGGATCAGGGCTTCGGCTTCATCACCGGAACCGACGGCAACCGCTACACATTCACCCGCGAGAACCTCCGCCGGCAAACCGCGATGCCCAAGGGAACGGCGGTCGAGTTCCAGGCCGGCGGCGGCCAGGCGCGTGACGTTTTCTCGATCGCCACCGCAAGCCCGGCCGCCGACGCCGGCCCGAGCGCTGCCCCGGTTCAAGCCAGCCCCGCACCTACGGCAGGCGCAGCACAGGCGCAGCAATTCGGCCGATCGTCCGAGTCAGCCGAACCCACCGATCTCTGGGGCTATTTCTGGCGTAGCGTGACCCAGAACTACTTCAATTTTGCCGGCCGCGCCCGCCGCAAGGAATATTGGAGCTATTGCCTGTTCTGGACGGTTTGCCTGCTGATCATCTTCGGCATCGGCATCTTCACCGACATCGAAATGGGTAATTTCGACAACAGCTTCTCAGCAGCGGTGACGGTTGGCCTGTGCGGCACCTTCCTGCTAGCCACCTTCCTGCCTAGCCTCGGCATGATCGTGCGCCGCCTGCACGACATCGGCCTGACCGGCTGGCTCTGCCTTGTAATCCTGATCCCAACCATCGGCAGTTTGATCATACTGGTCTTTGCGTTCATCCCGACGCAGGCCCGCGAAAACCAGTGGGGACCGGTGCCGGCGGGCGTCCGAATTTAGCCTCGCGTGCATATTGCAATCAAGAACAACCTTGAGTAGTATTTGCGCATCGCATTGTAAGGGGGAAGCATGCGCGGCGCGGTCTATCACTACGACCAGGATCAGGATTTCGGTTACATCAATGGGGTCGACGGCAAGCGCTATATCTTTACGCGTAACGACCTAAGCCCTGACATCGCCCTCGTGAGGGGAACCCTCGTCGAATTCCAGCCGGATGACGGCGCGGCCCACAATATCGCCGCAGCCTCAACCGCGCCGTCGTCAAGCAGCGGTGAACCACCACGGCCTGGCCAGCTTGCCGAAAAGCGGCCTGCCGGTTCTACAGGACTGTGGGCCTATTTCGGGCGAACGGTGAGCGTGAATTATTTCAATTTCAACGGACGCGCCCGCCGCAAGGAATTCTGGGCCTTTTGGCTATGTTGCATTCTCATGCTGGCAACGCTTTTCGGCTTCGGGCTCCTCGTCAATCTGGCGGTCAATGGCTTCGGCGCCAATGCGGGCAGGACGTCGATAGGATTCCTGCCCTTCCTTATCTTCGCGTTGGCAATCAACCTGCCATGGATCGCGCTTACCGTGCGGCGTGTGCACGACATCGGCCTGAGCGGCTGGCTTGTCTTGCTCTGCTTCATCCCGGCCGTCGGCGGTGTAGCCTTGCTGGTCTTCGGGCTTGTGCCGTCCCAGGTGGGCGAAAATCCTTGGGGGCCAGTGCCGGCAGGGGTCAAGATTTAAGGGACGGCGATCAAGCTTCAGCGCTTCCTCTCAACGTCGCACCGCCCCTCACCTGCCTGCCGGCATCCTCTCCCCGTGAACGGGGCGAGGGGCGCTCTCATCACCGGTTTCACCAATCACAAACGTTGCAGAACTGTGCCGACGGTGTGGCTGCCTCTCCCCGTTTACGGGGAGAAATGCCCGGTAAGCAATGAGGGGCGGCGCCAACGTTGAGGATTGGCCACCCAGAACGCGCGAAATCAGCCCAGGAACTTGGCGATGATCGCGTCGCCCATCGCAACCGTGCCGACCTCGGTCATGCCGGCGGACAAAATATCCTTGGTGCGCAGGCCCTGATCGAGCACGGCGGCGATCGCGCCTTCCAGTCTGTCGGCTTCATCGACCATGCCGAAGGAATAGCGCAGGCACATGGCGAAGGAAGCGATCATGGCGATCGGGTTGGCGATGCCCTTGCCGGCAATGTCGGGCGCCGAACCATGGACCGGCTCGTACAGCGCCTTGCGCTTCTTGGTCTTGACGTCGGGCGCGCCGAGCGAGGCCGACGGCAGCATGCCGATCGAGCCGGTCAGCATGGCGGCGATGTCGGACAGCATGTCGCCGAACAGATTGTCAGTGACAATGACGTCGAACTGCTTTGGCCAGCGCACCAGCTGCATGCCGCCGGCATCGGCCAGCATGTGGTCGAGCTTGACGTCGGAGTAGCGCGCCTTGTGGGTCTGGGTGACGACCTCGTTCCACAGCACGCCGGACTTCATGACGTTGCGCTTTTCCATCGAGGTGACATGGTTCTTGCGGGTCCGCGCCAGTTCGAACGCGACACCGGAAATGCGCTCGATCTCGAACGTGTCGTAGACCTGCGTGTCGATGCCGCGCTTCTGGCCGTTGCCGAGATCGATGATCTGCTTGGGCTCGCCGAAATAGACGCCGCCGGTCAGCTCGCGCACGATGAGGATGTCGAGGCCTTCGACCACTTCCTGCTTGAGCGAGGAGGACGCGGCCAGCGCCGGATAGCAGATGGCCGGGCGCAGATTGGCGAACAGCTCCATGTCCTTGCGCAGCCGCAGCAGGCCCGCTTCGGGGCGCACCTCGTAAGGCACGGCATCCCATTTCGGACCGCCGACCGCGCCGAACAGCACCGCGTCGGCCGCCATTGCCTTTGCCATGTCGGCATCGGAAATCGCAGCGCCATGCGCATCGTAGGCGCAGCCACCGACCAGGCCCGCATCGGTGACGAAGCCGCTGCCGAGCTTTTCGTTCATGGCCGCGATCAGTTTCTTGACCTCGGCCATGGCCTCAGGGCCGATGCCGTCGCCGGGGAGCAGGAAAAGATGCTTCGTTGCCATGGAGAAACCGTCCCAGAAAGAATTTGAACCGGCGCTTTGCTAAACGCCAAGCGGCGCATGCGCAAGGGGACGAGGAATGCTGCCGCGCGGAACAGGTGCAGTTGTGCCGCACGCTGCTGCATGCGACCTCTCAGAACTTGGGTTCCTCGCCCCCGCCAGAGGCGGGGGAGAGGTGGCCGCGAAGCGGACGGAGAGGGGGTTGCGGCGCTGGCAAGTTCGCTCTGATATTCAACGCCGCGCAGCCCCCTCTCCGTCTCGGCTTCGCCGAGCCACCTCTCCCCCACTTCCGTGGGGGCGAGGAACCCAGGCTGGGGTAGCGTCCTGCGAAAAACCCTTCACCGATGCGAGAGAATGTTGACCAGCCGACCGAAGGGATCGCGCGCATAGAAGCGCCGCACGCCCCAGGGCTCGTCGGCCGGCCCGTATTCGATGGCGAAGCCGGCGGCCTTCATGCCTTCGAGCGCAGCCTCGACATCGTCGACCTCGATCGACAAATCGGGCACCGGCGTGCCGGAGCCGCCTTGCGCCATGAAGGAAACCTGCACCTGCATCTGTTCCCCGGAACCGTAGGTGACGATCCAGCCCTGATCCAT
This sequence comes from Mesorhizobium sp. P3_A8, assembly GCF_056402995.1. Lineage (NCBI taxonomy): Bacteria > Pseudomonadati > Pseudomonadota > Alphaproteobacteria > Hyphomicrobiales > Phyllobacteriaceae > Mesorhizobium > Mesorhizobium sp. P3_A8. The sequence goes on from NZ_JBFUGI010000023.1 coordinate 75,028, forward strand.
CAGCACGTCGAGACCAAGCACGTCGTGGTAGAAGCGGTTGGCGGCTGCCGCGTCCTTTGTTTCGATATTGGCTACGATGCGCCGAACCGTCATGGCTTTGGCCTCCTCATGCCGTCCGCCGCAGCGCCGTCACTTCGATCTCGATCTTCATTTCCGGCTTGTTGAGCTGGCAGACGATCATCGTCGCCGCCGGCCTGATGTCGCCGAAGGTCTCGCCGAGGATCGGGAAGACCACGTCCACGAAGGCCTGGTCGGTGATATAATAGTGCGCCCGCACCACATCGGCCATATCGAAGCCGCCGTCGGCCAGCGCCTTGCCGATCGTCGCCAGGCAATTGCGCGTCTGCGCCTCGACCGTCTCCGGCATCGTCATGGTGGCATAGTCATAGCCGGTCGTGCCGGAGACGAAGCACCAGTCGCCCTGCACCACGGCTCGCGAATAACCGGCGGTCTTTTCGAACGGCGAGCCGGTGGAGATGAGTTTGCGCATGGGGGACCTCGCATGGGTTTGTCGGCCTGCATTTAGCAGGCGGAGCGGCGCGGGTCGTGGGCCAACCAGAGCGGACTGTTGTCACGACGTGGCGGGTGTGGATCGCGGAGATTGGCTGAGGCATCCCTCCCGTCGTCATCAACTCTGAGAAATGGCGGCGTCCCTTAGTCTTGCATTTAGGGTAACGATGATCTTTCGCATGACGGCAGCGATTGCCACCATTGGCTTTTTTCCGTTTGTGACGAGGCGTTTGTAGAAGGGTGCGAATTCGCCCCTTCCAGCTGCGGCGCGCAGGGCTGGCATGAACAGCGCGGTTCTGACATCAGGGCGCCCGCCACGGATTTTGCGGTAGCCTTGCTTTTGTCCGCTGTCGTTTGGGTG
>NZ_JBFUGI010000024.1:0-60261 GCF_056402995.1 Mesorhizobium sp. P3_A8
GGATTGGACGTGGTCGTCCGAAAGCTCCGCTGCCGCAACCAGGGGCGCGGCGCCGCCTTCGACATAGCTGACTTCGGCGGGCTGCTGCGCGGCCGGGTCGGTCGCAACGGTGTCGAGATAGGGCGACACGCAGGGCCGCTGCTGTCCGCTATAGGACCTGTAGCTGTTGTCGTCGGCATTGTAGGAGCGGTAGCGGTCGGCGCACCAAGCGACATGGGCAGGTGGCAGCCTGGCTTGCTGCTCGCCCTCGTCCGGCGCCACCGCGCCCGTATTGGTCGGGTCGGGCGCCTGCACCCTGGCGGCGGCGTCGGGCGCCACGGGCTGCGCGGCGGCCACGCGCTCCAGGCCCTGCGCGGCCTTGTCGACAGGCTGTGCGTCCTTGGTCCAAAGCTGCGAGACACTGTCGGCGGGCCTTGCCTGATGCACGGGCTTGGCGACAATCAGCCATGCAGCGAAAGCCAGCCCGCTGGCGAAGACCGCAAGGGTCAGCACGAAGCCGCCGACCAGTGCCAAAACCGCTTTCATCACACACTCCTTGAGCCCCTGCTAATAGAATGCGGAGCGTGCGGACTGGTTCCAGCGAGCGAGCATATGGCAAGGGTCGGCGACTGGAGCGGCCTGCCGATGCGCAAGGCAGGCCGCCACGACGCCTCAAACCGGCAACCGTACATCCACCGTGAAGTCGTTCTCCACGGCCAGCAGTGCCGCCACCATTTCCTTGTCGCGCTGGCGCTTCTGCAAATAGAGCCCCAGCAGCCAGTCCAGCGAGATCCTGCCGGCGCCGGCGACGGCCAGCACGAACATCCCGCCTGATATCGCCAGATCCTTTTCGAAGTTCAGCAGCTCGGCCTGGGTGGCGAAGTTGGTGTGGAACAGCGTGGCGGTTGCCAGGCAGAACAGGCCGAGGCCAATGGCGCCCAGCCGCGTCAGCACGCCCGTCGCCACCGAGAGCCCTGCCCCCAGCTGCAACGCAATGGTGGCGACAAACAGCGGCAGGCCGACGCCTTGGGCCGCCATCGCCTTGGCGGCGCCGTCGAAATGGGTGGCCAGTGTCACGCCCTCATGCAGGAAGATGAAGGACATAAGCAGGCGGCCGACGAGCAAGGTCACATCCCTGATGTGGTATTTCATGGCGAGGCCGGTGAGCTTCGCGGCGAGTTCGGTCGGTATCATGGGTCAGCCTCCAATTTTTTGGCACAGGCAAGCGCAGCGCCCGTCGTGGGACGTGCAGCGCTTGCCCAATGTGATGTCTGAAAAGGCCGGAGCCGGCTCGAGGGAGAGGCGCCGGCTCCGGCAATGGGCGCCAGCCACGAGCGCCCAAACTGGGATTCACCTTTGTTGAGGTTGGCGCCAAGGCCCCCTCATCCGGCCGCTTCGCGGCCACCTTCTCCCCGTGGGGGAGAAGAGAAGGCGCGCCGTGCCGGCCCCCTCCTCTCCCCTCGGGGAGAGGTCGGATTGCCCCGAATTGCTCCAGGCAATTCGGCCTTGGCAATCCGGGTGAGGGGGACCTTACTGCGTCACCTTGGTGTCGATCGCCTTCTGCAGGTCGGAAAGCTCGTCGCAGCCGGCGGGGCAGAGTTTTTGCAGCGACGCCAGCTGTTCCTTGGCCTTTGCCATGTCGCCGGTCTCGACATAGAGCTCGCCCAGATATTCGCGGGCGGCCTTGTGGTCGGGCTTCAGCTCCAGCGCCTTGTTGTAGTAGGTCAGCGCGGTGGTGAAGTCGCCGGTCTTGCGCAGCGTGAAGCCGAGCAGATTGTAGACATCGGCCTGCTGGTTGTCCTGCGCCAGATCCCGCAGATCGGCCAGCGCGCCCTTGTAGTCCTTGGCGGCGATCTTGGCCTGGACGGCGGTAAGGTCGGGCGCGTCGGCACCCTCGATGTCGTCGACCGCATAGGCCGGCATGATTGTCGCGGGAACCACGGTCAGCACGGCGATGGCGCCGAGCAAGCCGTAGAGGGCGTGCTTGCCCAGGAAGGATTGTTTCATTGTCTTTCTCGCTTTGGTCGGAGTTACCCGTTCAAATCTGAACGGGAGAGAAGCCGTAGGCGCTGCCATCTTTCACGAAGACGCCGGTGCCGGGGAACGGGAAGTGCGACCCGGAAATGCGGATGTTGTCCGCAATCACCCGGTCGATGATCTTGTGGCGCGTGGTGATCGCGGTCGGCCCATCCTGGTCGTAGCTGCCCTGCCACTCCGGATGCGGCGCCAGAAGGGCGGGCACATACATGGTGTCGGCCGAGATCATCAGCTGCTCCTTGCCGGAGTTGGCGAGGTAGACGGAATGGCCCGGCGTGTGGCCGGGTGCGGCGAGGATCTGGATGCCGGGCGCGACTTCCGCACCGTCCTCGACCAGCTTCCAGTTCTTCCACTTCGGAAAGTTTTCGGCGATGCGCTTGCCCGCCGGCTTGCGGCCCTCCGGCAGCTTGGCCAGCCGGCTTGGGTCGGTCCACCAATTGTATTCGGTGGCGTTGACGATCAGCTCGGCATTGGGGAACACCGGCGTGTTGGTGCCCTTCTCCATCAGGCCCCAGACGTGGTCGGGGTGGAAATGCGAGATCATGATGGTGTCGATCGCCTTGTAGTCGATGCCGGCGGCGGCCATGTTGGCCGGCAAATGCGTGGCGTTGGCCTGCCACTGGCCGACGCCCGAGCCGGCATCCATCATGATCAGACGGCCGCCCATCTTGAGCACGACGACGGTGAGCGGAATGGGCATGAAGTCGGTGGTCAGCCCCGCCTTGGCGAGCGCTGCCTTGGTGTCGTCGACGGAAACATCCCTAATGAAGGCCGGGTCGTGCGGCTTCTTCCAGATGCCGTCATAGATGGCGGTCACCTCGATGTCGCCGACCGTGTATTTGTAGAAACCGACGGTCGGCTCCACCGGGGTCTGCGCGAAAGCGGGGCGGGTGAATTCAAGCTTGCCGGCAAGGCCGAAGGCAGCGGCAGCAGTGGCGGTTCCAAGCAGTGTGCGGCGTGTCATGCTGAACATCGTGTGGTCTCCTGTGGGTTGCGGGTGGTGGCAAAAGTCGGAAGGCGAGAATTCCAGGGGTGACGGAGGGCCACGCCACATGGCCCTCCGTCCTGATTGCGGGTGGGGTCGGGACTCGAGGGAGGTCCGGACCCCTGAACTCAGCGACCCCAGATGCCCTGGCCGGGTTCATCCGCATCAGATTTCATCGTCGCCTGGGCACTGTGCCGGACCATGTCCGGCTTGCGGATCGAGGCGGTGTAGGTGTTGTCGATGGTGACGGCCGTCGGGTCGGCGCGGTCGCCAAAATGGTCGCTGCCGGCAAAGGCGCCAGTGGTGGCCACGAGAATGGCGGCGGCGGTGAGAGCGATGTTTTTCATGTCGATGGTTCCTGTTTGTTGAGAGATTGATTGAAGGCCGGAGCGCGCTCAGCGGCCCCAGAGGCCGTCGCGGTTGTGCTGGGCAATGATGTCCTGCACCGAGCCCTGGCTCGGCCCGGTCGTCACCTTGGCGTCGACGCCGTTCTGCTGTGCCGTGTAGGGGATCGAAGCGGTTGCATTGGTGTCGACAGAGGCGACAGGCTGGTTGGCGTTGTCGGCGCCGAAATGGTCGCTGCCGGCAAAGGCAGCACTCGAGGCAAGCAACATCGCAGCCACGCTAAGAGCGAGCTTGGTCATTTCTGATAAATCCTTGTTTCGTTTCTTCGGGTCGCGGGCCGGTGAATGGCCCCGCTGAAATGAAGACCCGGCAGGGTGGTGCTTTATTCCCGGAGGCGTCGAGATTTTTTTGGAAGAGAGGATTTCTAGAGGTTGCGGCCAAGCCAAGCTTGGGTTCCTCGCCCCCGCCAAAGGCGGGGGAGAGGTGGCCGCGAAGCGGTCGGAGAGGGGGCCTTCGTAGAGGGCGAACCTTTCAGAAAGCATCCGGCACAGGTTCGCGCCATCCCCCTCTCCGTCTCGGCTTCGCCGAGCCACCTCTCCCCCATTTCATGGGGGCGAGGAACCCAGGCTTGGAAGCGCCGCCGCTTTGCGGCATCGCCATCGCAACCGGAAGGCCGAGGCTTTCGCCCTACGATTCACCCCTGCCCCTAGCCCCTCCCCCGGTTCGCGATGGCTCCCCCAGACACACTTCAGAAACAATATTCAACAGTTCGGAAAAACTGGCGAAAAGATCGGATGGCATAAGCATCCCTCAACGGCCGGGAATCGGCCGCCGCACACGCGCATATCAGTCAGATGGCGCGGCGGCGCAGCCGGCAAGGCCTGCCAATTGCGGCGGCGACCCGGCAATACGCAGTCAGGGCGAGAAAGTTTGGAAATGGATTACGGTATCGATATCGCCGCATTGGACAGGGACGCGGCAAGGCCGGGCAGAGAGCCGGAAATTCTCGACGCGCAGCCGAAAACCGGCTCCGGTTCCGCGATGGTCGCGCGCCCCCAGATCCTGACGGGCGCCGACTTTGCCCTGGCGGGTCAGCCCGACGAGCGGCTGGACAAGGTCTTCGAGCAACTCGCCGAAACATTCGCCACCTTGCCCGCGGTGATCTCCGACGGACGTAGCTGGACCTATGAGGAACTCGACAGCCGCGCCAACCAGTTCGCCCGCGTGCTGATCAAGCGCGGCGTGCGGCCGGGCCACCGGGTCGGGCTCATTCTCGATCGGTCGGCGGAGACCTATGTCGCCGTGCTCGCCGTCGTGAAGGCAGGCGCCGCCTTCGTGCCGCTGGCCACCGCCTTTCCACAAGAGCGCATGGCGCTGATCATCGAAGACGCCAGCGTCAGCCTGATCGTCACCATCGCCACATATGCGTCGCGCGCCGACCAGCTGCCAGTTCCCCATGTGCTGATCGACAGCGCCGCCGCCGAGATCTCCAAACAGTCCGGCGCGCCGCTGAAGCCGCACAAGGCCGCCACTGCCGGCGAAGACATCTGCTACATCCTGTACACCTCCGGCACGACCGGCAGGCCGAAGGGCGTGGCTGTCCGGCACCAGAGCTTCGTCAACTTCATCCGCGTCGCCGCCGCATCCTACGGCTACAGGCCGAGCGACCGCGTCTACCAGGGCATGACCATCGCCTTCGACTTTTCTTCCGAAGAGATCTGGGTACCGTTCGTCGCCGGCGCGACCGTGGTGCCGGCACCCGGCCAGATGCCTCTGGTGGGCGAGGAACTCGCCGATTTCCTGCGCCATCACCAGATCACCTGCATGGCCTGCAGCCCGACGCTGCTGTCGTCGATGACATCCGACGTGCCCAGCCTGCGCACGCTCCTGGTCGGCGGCGAGGCCTGCCCGCACAATCTGGTGGTGCGCTGGTCGAAGCCGGGGCGGCAGATCCTCAACACCTATGGCCCGACCGAGGCGACCGTCACGGCAACGATGGGCGCGCTGACACCCGACAAGCCCGTCACCATCGGCGCGCCGCTGCCCACCTATTCCATCGTCATTCTCGACCCTTCGCTGCCGGAACTGGCCGAGCCCAGTGAACTGGGCGAGATCGGCATCGCCGGCATCGGCCTCGCCGTCGGCTATCTCAACAGGCAAGACCTGACCGACCAGAAGTTCATCGCCGACTTCCTCGGCCTGCCGAACAACCCGTCGCAGCGCATCTACCGCACGGGCGACCTTGGCCGGATCAACGGCGATGGTGAGATCGAGTATGCCGGGCGCATCGACACCCAGGTGAAGATCCGCGGCTATCGCATCGAGCTCGGCGAGATCGAGGCGGTGCTGCTCGACCAGCCGGAGATCGCGCAAGCTGCCGTCACCACCTGGGAGATCGAGCCCGGCCGCGTCGAGCTCGTCGCCTATTACGCGCGCAAGGCCGGCCAGCCGGCGCTCTCGCGCGCCGACATTGCTCAGACGATGAAGCGACGCCTGCCGGATTACATGGTGCCCTCCTATCTGGAGGAACTGCCGGCGATCCCGATGACGGTCTCCAACAAGGTCGACCTTCGCCAGCTGCCGAAGCCGACAAGCGTGCGGCTTTCCGCCGACCGGGAGATGGTGGCGCCCGGCAATGACGACGAACGTTTCCTGGCCGAGGCGCTGGCCGCAGTGCTGAAATTCGAGGACGTGTCGGTCGAGGACAATTTCTTCGACGATCTCGGCGCCAACTCGCTGCTGATGGCGCATTTCTGCGCCCGCGTGCGCACCCGCAAGGAATGGGCGACGACGTCCATGCGCGACATCTATCTCTATCCGACCGTGGCGCGCCTGGCCAAGCACCTGAGCGTGCCGGAAGAAATGACGACGGCCACCAACGAGCCTGTCCTCACCCGCAAGGCCTCGAATTTTGCCTACTGGACCTGCGGCATGGCGCAGTTGCTGTTCTACGGGGTCTACAGCTATGTGGCGCTGTGGGCGATCAACATCGGCCTCAACTGGATGTATGACGCGCTCGACGATCCGCTGCAGCTCTATATCAGGTGCGTGGCGCTTTCGTCCGGCGTCTTCTTCGGCATGACGGGTTTTGCCGTGCTGGCGAAATGGGTGCTCATCGGCCGCTGGAAGGCCGAGGCGTTTCCGATCTGGGGCCTGCGCTACTACCGCTTCTGGGTGGTCAAGACATTGATCCGCACCGCGCCGGTCGTGCTGTTCCGCGGCAGCCCGCTCTACAGCTTCTATCTGCAGCTGCTGGGAACCAAAATCGGCAAGAACGCCGTCATCGAATCCCGGTCCGTGCCGGTCTGCACGGATCTCATCTCGATTGGCGCCAACACCATACTGCGCAAGGAATCGCTGATCCTCGGCTTTCGGGCGCAGTCCGGCTACATCCATATGGGACCGCTGACCATCGGCCGCGATGCCTTCGTTGGCGTCGGCTCGACGCTCGACATCGACACGTCGATCGGCGACGGCGGCCAGCTCGGCCATTCGTCCTCACTGCAGCGCGGGCAAAGCATCCCGGACGGCGAACACTGGCATGGGTCGCCGGCCGTGCCGACCACCGCGGACTATTGCAAGGTGCGCAACGAGAACGCGTCCGACGTCAGGCGCTTCCTCTTCGAAGCGGTCCAGCTGATCGGGCTGTTTGCCGTTGTCATCCCGCTGCCGCTGCTGTTCCACAGCTATTGGGAGAATGTCGGCGACGACTATCAGGAGACGATCGGCCTGGTCGCGATCGGCACCACGGTCACGCTTTTCGGCTATATCGCGGTCGCTTTTCTCGCCGCGACTTTGCTGCCGCGCCTGCTCAGCCTGGTGCTGAAGCCAGGCCGAACCTACGCGCTCTACGGTTTCCGTTACTGGCTGCAGGCCGCCACCGAATTCTCGAGCAATTCGCGTGTGCTGGGGCTGCTGTTCGGCGACAGCTCCGCGATCGTCTATTATATCAGGGCCGTCGGCTGGAACCTTAACAAGGTGGTGCAGACCGGCTCCAACTTCGGCTCCAACCAGCAGCACGAAAACCCGCTCCTGTGCGAGATCGGCACCGAGACCATGGTGTCGGACGGCCTGTTCATGATCAACATGCACAAGTCGGCCTCCGCGTTCCGGCTCGAGCCGACGCGCATTGGCGAACGCAACTATCTCGGCAACAACATCTACTATCCGCCGGATGGCCGCACGGGCGACAACGTCCTGCTCGGCACCAAGGTGATGATCCCCATCGATGGGCCGCTGCGCGAGAATGTCGGGCTCCTGGGTTCGCCTGCCTTTGAAATCCCGCGCATGGTCAACCGCGACAAGGAACTCATCGCCGGCGTCGACGAGGCCGACCGGCGCAAGCGCATCCCGTTCAAGAACCGCCACAATCTGGTAACGATCCTCCTGTTCTTGGCAACGCAATGGGTCATGCTGTTCGCCACGCTGGCGATCTGGGACCGGGCACTGAACTACTACACCGAATGGGCGGAGGTCGCGCTGTTCGTCGCCGTGCTCCTGACTTCAGCGATCACCATTCCGTTCTACATCCTGGTCGAGCGGGCAAGCCTTGGTTTTCGCAGGCTGAAGCCGCGGATAACGACGATCTACGACGTCGACTTCTGGCGTCACGAACGCCACTGGAAGCTGGCGGATTCGCCGATCGTGAACCTGTTTGGCGGCACGCCGTTCCGGCCGATGATCCTGCGCCTGCTCGGCGTCAAGGTCGGCAAGCGCGTCTATGACGGTGGAGCCAACCTGACCGAACGCTCTCTGGTCGAGATCGGCGACGACGCCACGCTCAACGAAGGCTGCGTCATCCAGGCCCATTCGCTTGAGGAAGGCGCGTTCAAGTCCGACTACATCCGCATCGGCAAGGGCTGCACGCTCGGACCGTCCGCCTTTGTCCACTACGGCGTCGTCATGGGTGAAGGGTCGGTGGCCGATACCGATTCCTTCGTGATGAAGGGCGAAGAGCTGGAGCCCTACTCCATCTGGCGCGGCAACCCGGCCAAGCTGCATCGCTTCGTGATCCCGGTCACGGACGACGGCGCCAAGGCGCCGGCTTGAAGGCCGCAGAAGTCCGCCTCGCTCCCGTGACCGAGGCCAACCTGGCCTTGGTCATGTCGCTGGAACTGGCCCCGGGCCAGATGGATTTCGTCGCTGGCAATGCGGAGTCGCTGGAGGAGGCCGAGGCCGACGACGACGCCCGGCCGCGTGTCGTGATGGCCGGAGATCGTGTCGTCGGTTTCCTGATGTACGAGGCACCGGAAGATGACGACGAGGCGCGCATCTACCGTTTCATGATCGACCGCGCCAGCCAGGGCAAGGGCTATGGCAAGGCCGCGCTGCGCGAGGTGCTGCACGAAATCGGCGGGCTCGGCCACATCAGGCACGTCTCGATCTGCTATGAACCGGAGAATGAGGCGGCACGCCAGCTCTACCGCGCCGCCGGTTTCGTCGAAGAAGGGCTCGACGAGGATGGAGAAATGATCGCCGACCTCGTCCTCGCGGCATCGACCTGCGACAACAGATGACACCTCCCGCAAATTCGTCCTCCCCAAATCTGCCCGAGGAAATTTCGCTGGCGCAGGCGCTGGCCGCCATCGCCCCGAGCGGGGTCCGCACCGGATGCCGGCTCATCCGTGGTGAAGACGAGACCCACCTCCTGCCGGAGGAGGCCCGCTCGATCCCGGCGCGTCAGCCGGCCATGCGGCGAGCCAGCGGCGCGGCACGATGGATCGCGCACCGGCTGCTGACGGATCTCGGCTTCAACGACTTTGCCCTCCTGCGCACCCCATCCGGCGCACCCGCCTGGCCTGGCGGGGTCACGGGCTCGCTCGCGCATGACGACGACATGGCCGTGGCAGCGGTTGCGCCAGTTGGCGATATCGTGTCCCTCGGCATCGATGTCGAGCCGGCGCTGCCCCTGCCTGACGAGATCCTGACCCTGGTTGCAACCCCTGCGGATCAAACCGGCGCGGCGCCCCGGCTTCTTGCCGGCCGCATCCTCTTTGCCGCCAAGGAAGCAGTCTACAAGGCCGTCTATCCGCTTGATCGCCAAGTGCTGGGCTATGAGGATATCACCGTAGACCTGAACACAGGCCGCGCGACGACAACGACAGGCCGCAGCGCCAGCCTCGTCTACTGCATTGCCCCACGTGTGGTGGTGTTGGCGTTTGTCGGTGAATAGCGCACCGCCCTATTCGCTCACAATCTCCCGATAGGTCCTCACCGCGCCATCCTGCCCGCGAAAGCGCCAGGTTTCCCCGTCACGTCCCTCGACAGGACACGGCCCGAGCGGCACCTTGCCGCCGCCTTCCGGCAGGTCGAGGACATAGACCGGGTTGCAGATACCCGACAGCCGCGCCCTCAGCGCTTCCACCAGCGCCTGGCCCTTGGCAATCGTGGTGCGCCGGTGCGCCATGCCGCGCGCGAGGTCGCCATGGTGCAGGTAGTAGGGTTTTACCCCCAGCCGATACATCAGCTCGCGGCAGAGCTCTTCCAGCACCTCGACCGTATCGTTGACGCCTTTCAGCAGAACGCTCTGGTTGAGCAGCGCGAAGCCCGCTTGCCGCATCGTCCGGCAGGCTGCCTCGGTAGCATCGGTGATCTCGCGCGCGTGGTTGAAATGGGTGATGACGGTGACCATCAGCCGGCCCTGCAAGGCCTCGACCAGCCCCGACGTGATGCGCGACGGCAGCGCCACCGGCACACGCGTGTGGATGCGCAGCAGCCGCACATGCGGGATAGCCTCGATGCGCGCGCGGATTTCGGCCAAGGCCTTATCGGGCAGCGACAGCGGGTCGCCGCCGGTCAGGATCACCTCGCGGATTTCGGGATGATCCGCGATATAGGCCAGCGCCGGCTCCAGCGCCTCGCGCGTATAACCGCGACCGATCGAGGTCAGCGATTCCTTGCGAAAGCAGAACCGGCAATAGACCGCGCATTGATAGGTCGGGAACAACAGCACCCGGTCGGCATGGCGATGCGTCAATCGTGCCACCGGGGTGAACTCATGGTCGGCGATCGGATCGCCAAGCTCGCCCTCCGTCTCCACCAATTCCTCAGGTGACGGGATGATTTGCGCGCGGATCGGATCGGCCGGGTCGTTCCAGTCGATCAGGTCGAGATAGGCTTTTGGCGCACGGACCTTGTGGTGCGCGGCGGCAGCTTGCGCGGCCGCGCGCTCGGCGGGCGACAGCGGCAGGGCAGCGAGGTCGCGGACATGGCGCACGCCCTGGCGGACATCGTCCTGCCAGGCGGCGTCGAGGGCGCGGGTTGCATCTTTTAGGTCGGTCATTGGCGGTCTCGGGCTGTTCGCGCGGACCTATCGGCCGGATGGACGATTGGGTCAACTGCCACGAAGGCCAACGACGCAAGCCGCACCCTACGGCGCCCCCCTCTGTCCTGCCGGACATCTCCCCCACTTGGGGGGAGATCGGCAGCTCGGGCGCCGGCTCTCCTTTACTACGTTGGAGATTGGCGAAAGCCGAAACAACGTCCAATCTCCCCCCTTGTGGGGGAGATGTCCGGCAGGACAGAGAGGGGCGCCGTAGAGCACCAGCCTTTGCCGGGCATCCAACCTTCATCCAGTCCGCCCCTCCCTCTCGGCCATCGCCACAAAAGCACTCTCAATGCTCTCAAACCTCAGCTCCGGATAAAGCACCCCCGCCTCCGGAGTGCCCGTCTCGATCGCGGTCTCGCCACGGATCCAGAACGCCCGCAGCAAGCCAAGGCCGGGCGCTGCCGCGATCATTGCCTCCAACTCCTCCGCGCTCATGCCCACGACGCGCGGCGCGCGTCCGCTGACCCGACGCCACAGTTCGATCATCCCACTCTGCGTGATCCTGTTCTGCGCGATGCGGATCTCGCGGCGAACGGCATTGGGATCCTCCAGTGCGCGCAGGGTGACGGCAGCGATGTCTTTCTCGCTGACAAACGTCGCCGGCACATTGCCGTCGCCATAGAGCGTCACCTCATCCGGCGGCAGGGGCGCCGAACCGAAGCGCGTCAGGTCGCCGAGCGTCGCCACCCAGGTCGAGAAGAAACCGTTGGTGTAAATCACCGTATAGGGCAGATCGGCCTCCCTGACCGCGTCGAACACGGTTCTCTTGATGTCGAGCGGCGCGATCGAGCCGGGGGCGGCGGCGGCAAAGTCGAGGCCGAAGCCGGCGGAGGGCACGAAGCGGGAGACGCCGACATCTTTCACGGCGCGCACCAGCGTCATCTCGCTGGCCGAACCGACATGCACCGAGCTGATGACGCGATCGGCCTTGCCGACGGCGCGCACAAGGCTGCCATAGTCGTCGAGATCGCCGACATGCACCGTGGCGCCCAATTCCTTGAGCGGACGCATCCGCGCTTCGTTGGCTGAAGTTGCCGGCCGGACAAGGACATGGACGCTGTCGCCATTGTGCGCGCTGGCCTTCGCCATCTCGCTGCCCAGAAGCCCCGTCGCGCCGATGATCAGGGTGCTGCTCATATTTCCCTCCCGTTGTGCCGGATGGAACCGTCCCAGTCGCGCTCAAGGCCGATGTCATGCAAACGACGGTCGGAAAGCCGGGAAATCCGGCGCAGCGCGCGGCGGCGCTCGAACGCTGCCGTGCTTCGCATGGCGAAGCCGCTCATCGCGGCGCCGATGGGTCCAAGGGTTAAGGTCATCTCAGTCTCCTGTTCGCTGGGCGCAAGCGGGCCGGTGCCGCCCCAACGGGGCGAGCATGAAGATTGCTCACACTATGTCTGGTCATCGGGCGCTTCGACGGATGAAAACTTGATGCCTGTGCGCCGGTACGCCTTGATATTGGGCATTTCCGGGCTGGACGACAAACGACTCTTTGTGCAGGATTTGTGAGCAACGCTCACAGGTCGAGATCATGCCGCGCACACTGCCGCCCCTCACTGCCCTGCCCGCCTTCGACGCCGCCGCCCGGCATTTGAGTTTCACCAAGGCCGCGGACGAGCTCAATCTCACCCATGGCGCGGTCAGCCGCGCCATCCGCAACATCGAAGACAGGCTGGGCATCCAGCTCTTCGATCGCGGGACACGATCCGTCCGCCTGACAACCGTCGGTGCTGCCTACGCTTTGGAAGTCGGCAAGGCGCTGGACCAGATCGCCGCCGCCACAATCGTCGCCACGCCCGACCGCTCGACACGCATCCTCAACGTCAGCACATCGGACGGCTTCGCCGGCCGCTGGCTGGTGCCGCGGCTGCATCGCTTCCACCGCGCCAACGCCGACATCGACGTGCGGCTGGCGACCTCGGGCGTGCTGGCCGATTTCGTCAGCGACGGCATCGACATCGCCATCCGCTATGGCAAGGGCGGCTACACCGGCGTGACGGCCGAATTTCTTGCCGATGAGGAAGTCTTCCCCGTCTGCAGCCCGGAGTTGATGCAAGGCGAGCATCCGCTGCGCCTGCCCGGAGATCTGCGGCATCACAAGCTGATCCATGACGCCTTTCGCATCGACTGGGCGACATGGCTGCAACAGGCCGGCGTCGACGGCATCGACCCCAAACGCGGCGTGCGCTTCGATTCCGCCACCTTCGCCGTCGAGGCCGCCGTGCATGGCGAAGGCGTGCTGCTCGGCCGCAGCGCCCTGGTCTCGGCCGACCTCGCGGCGGGACGGCTGGTGCGGCCTTTCGACCTCGCGCTGAAATCGGCGGCCAGCTACTACGTCGTCTATTCCGACGGCGCGCTGCGGCAGAAAAAGGTCAAGGCGTTTCGCGACTGGCTGTTTGCCGAGGTGGCGGCTGATTGGGTCGGCATGCCCGGGAAAGATCGAAGCGGAACATAGGGCAATGGCCGCACGACTTGAGCCGAGCTGTTGACTCCGGCGCGGATTCGCACACCAATGTCCGCACACATTGGGTGGGGTCCTGCGATGAAAAGAGCTTACGTCAAACCGGTGCTGGCAAAGCACCAGAAACTTTCGGCCGTAACGGCCCAGGCAACCAATTCCAACGACTCCCAGGCGCCCGAGTAACCCTGAACAGAGGCTGGCAAGACCAAGTCGGCGCCAACCTCGTCTACACCCCCGCTTTCGACCGGCCCACCAGCCGCAGCGCGAGGAAGATACGCCCGTGGCGGTGCTGGCCCGCTCGCTCGGCTACACCTCCGAAAGCGCCTTCAGCAACGCCTTCAAGCGCGCCACCGGCACCGCGCCCAAGCGCTATCGGACCGCAGGGAAGGCCGAGCGGCTGGAGGATACGGAAGCGCAGCCGCTGAGCTTGGTGTCTTGAAAAATCGGGAGAGGCGGAGGCCCGAGACAGGTGGACAGCCCGGGGCTGTCCACCTGGCCCCCGCCTGATGCATGCCGCCCCAAAGGGGGCATCGGTTTTCAGGGAACCGACATGCAGGCCCGCGGACAGATTGGACGTTGGCGTCCGCGGCGGCCAGTCGTCATATGACGGGTATCAGCTCGGAGCGGCTAGTCCTTGGCGCGATAGGCTTCCGGTATGACGAACACCTCGTCGGCGCGGCCGTAGCCGCCATCGGCGACTTCCTCGACCAACACCATCGTGGTGGGGCGCGCGACCTCACCGAAAAAGTCGACGAACATGGCTGTGGTCCGATGGATGAGGTCTTCCTTCTGCGCCTTGGAGAGTGCGGCCTGCGGTACTTTTATGTTGGCGAACGGCATGGTCGTATTCCTTCTTTGAGATTGGATTTCAGGCTTTGGGATGGAGCAGGTCGGCAAGGCCGATCCGCTCCAGCAGTTGCACGCGCACGCGGTCGGCAACGCCGTTGACGATCACGGCGCCGTCATCCGATGGGTCGATGTGGACGCGAAACGGGCGGCTTCCGTGCGGCATGGCGACGAGGTCGACGATTGCCGCCGCGATCTCAGCCGGATCGGCATCCGCCGGCTCCAATGCCGCCAGCCCCTTCAGCGCCTGCTGATCGACACCGGCATAGGGACCGGACCAATAGGCGTCGGCGCGCGCCGCATCGGCGGGTGCCGCTGCGTGGTGGAAATGCTCGGTGCCCTTGGTGAAGGCGCCAGGAACGACGATCGTCGTTTCGATGCCGAAGCGGGCAAGCTCCAGCGCATAGCTCTGCGCCAGCGCGTCCATGCCGGCCTTGGCGGCGAAGTAAGGCGCCAGGAACGGCGGCGTGCCGCCGCGCGTGCTGCTCGAACCGACCCAGATCATCTGGCCCCGGCCGAGAGACCGCATATGCGGCAGGGCGGCGCGGTTGACACGCTGCGTGCCGACGACGTTGACGTCATAGAGCTGCGCCAGCTGTTCGGGCGAGAACGCCTCGGCCGGGCCGAACCCCATATGCCCGGCATTGTGGATCAGCACGTCGAGCTGGCCGGCTTCAGCAACGATCTGCTGGATCGCCGCCTGCGCCGAGGCGTCGGAGGTGACGTCGAGCGCAATGGTCTTCAGCGCCACACCCTCGTCACGGGCGAAGTTTTCCATCTCGGCTACCGCCGCGCCACGTGCCGAGGGGTCGCGCATCGAGGCATAGACCGTGTGGCCCGCTCTTGCGAGCGCCCGCGCCGTCATCGCGCCGAAACCCGAGGAAGCACCGGTGATCAAAATTGTCTGTTGCATATCAGTCTCCTTTAGAGAACGCCGCCATTGGCGCGGATGATTTGTCCGTTGACCCAGCCGCTATCCGGGCCGGCAAGGAACGCGACGACGCCGGCAATGTCGTCGGGCTGGCCGAGCCGGCCGAGCGGGCTCATCTTGCCGATGGCCTCGATCTGCGCCGCGCTCTTGCCGTCCGTGAACAGCGCGGTCTCGACCGGTCCGGGCGCCACGGCGTTGACGGTGACGCGGCGCGCGCCAAGCTCCTTGGCCAGGATGTGCGTCATTGCCTCGACAGCCGCCTTGGTGGCGGCATAGACGCCGTAGCCCGGCTGGTAGAGGCCGACGACGCTCGATGAGAAATTGACGATGCGGCCGCCATCGCGCAGGCGTTTCGCGCCTTCGCGCATGCCACGGAACACACCGCCGAGATTGATCGCCACCTGCGTGTCGAACGCGGCGTCGTCGGTCGCGGCGATCGGCGAAAGCTTCATGATGCCGGCATTGTTGACGAGGATGTCGACACCGCCGAACGCCTTCTCGCCGGCGTCGAACAGTGAAGCTATGCCTGTGGGATCGGCGATGTCGGCCTGCACGGCGATCGCCTTGCCGCCTTCGGCTTCGATCGCGCCGACGACCGCTTCGGCCTCCGCACGGCCCCGTGCATAGTTGACGACGACGGCGACGCCGTCGCGGGCAAGCCGCTGGGCGATCGCCGCGCCGATGCCCTTGGAGGCGCCGGTCACGATCGCGGTTCTGGTTGGGCCACCCGTACTTGTCTGCTGGTTTGTCATGTAAGTCTCTCCGTGTTGTTGATGACACGGATATAGGCCAAGCCAACTTCCGGATAATCAGCCGTCTCTTGACATCACTATTCGTAAACTGCGAACAAAGGCCATGGATCGGCTTGACACGATGCGGCTCTTCGTTCGCGTTCTGGAACGGCGCAGCTTCACCGCTGCCGCCGCCGATCTCGGCCTGCCGCGCTCAACGGCGACAGAAGCGATCCGCCGGCTCGAAGAACATCTTGGCGCCCGCCTGCTGGAGCGCACGACACGGCAGGTGAACGCCACGCAGGACGGCGAAGCCTACTATCAGCGCTGCCTGTCGATCCTGGCCGAGATCGAGGATGCCGAAGCCGCCTTCCGCAAGGCCGAGCCCTTCGGCCTGCTGCGCATCGACGCCAGCACGCTGCTCACCCGCACCTTCCTGCTGCCGCGCCTGCCGGAGTTTTTGGCCCGCTATGTCAGGATCGACCTGCAGATCGGCCAGAGCGACCGGCTGGTCGACCTTGTGCGAGAGGGCGTCGATTGCGTCATCCGTGTCGGCGAACCGCCCGACAGCGGCATGATCATGCGCCGGCTGGGGATGATCCGCGAGATGACTTGCGCCAGTCCCGGCTATCTCTCTCGCCACGGCATACCCGCCTCCCCCGATGCGCTCGACGGCCACCAGGCGGTCGGCTTCGTCTCGTCGCGCAGCGGCGAGGTGCTGCCCTTTGAATTCACCGTCAACGGCAAGACGCGCGAGATCCGGCTGCCCGGCCGTGTCGCCGCCAACAATTCCGACACCGCTGCCGATCTGGCACGGCTCGGCCTCGGCCTCATCCAGGCGCCGCGCTATCGTTTCGAGAAGGACCTGGCGGACGGCACGCTCGTCGAAGTGCTGGCCGACTGCCCGCCCTCGCCGACGCCGCTGTCGGCGCTCTACCCGCAGAACCGGCAGCTCTCGCCACGCCTGCGCGTCTTCCTCGACTGGGCGGCGCGCATCTTCGCCGAGGCGAACCTTTAGAACGAGGGGACAGGCGTCGGTTCAGTTGGTAGCTCGCCGCCATCGACCCATCGCTGACGAAACCGTAGGTGTTGAAGCAAAATGGCATTACTCTGCGCAGTCTGGGGTCTTGGGGCAAAAGGATGGATTTCGGCACAGGCCATGGCTACCTCCTCATCGGCGGCCTCATCCTGGTTGGTGCCGGGCTGCTGATCCTGTCGCTGATCGTCAATCTTCGCGTCGCCCACAGCGTGCGCGACGACGTGCGCCATCGCGAAAAGCTGCTCGAATATTACCGCAACATCTTTTCACAGCTGGGCGTGATCCTGATCGGCATCGGCGTGTCGCTGTTCATCTTCTTCTTCCAGCAGAACTATCAGGACCAGCGCAGACGCGAGACGGAACTGCAGCAGGTTCTCGCCAAGCTGGCGGCGCGCATTGCCCGCGGCGCTCCCGTCGTCGGCTCGCTTGGCGAATTCGACACGCTGCTGGATCAAGGCGGGCCCTATGTCAGTCCGGAGCTTGGGGGAACGAACGCCGCGGTCAGCACGCAGGGAACCGAGCTCGGCAAGCAGGTCGCCGAGATCCTTCTGGTCGAGCGCGACGTCGATATCAAGGACTTCGACATCCTGAATCTGTCGCGCGATTTCGAATCGTCGTTCGTCGTCAACGAGCTCGATCCGACGCTGTGGTTCAACATCGTGCGCGACGAGAGCGAGATCAAATACGCCACCACCCAGCTCGCCCTCGACTATAAGGACCTGCAGGACGCGATCGGTGGCGATCCGATCGAGGTCGCGATCGCCAATCCTGAACAGGGGCCAAGGATCAAGCACGAGGTGCTCGACATCTTCTACGATGCCGACCTGCTGCGCCAGCGCAGCAGGCGATTTCTCGGCCGTGCGTGCTGGCTCCTTGGCAACGGGCGCGGCTTCGTCAGCCTTCGACCGATCGATGCGATCGAGGCCGATGCCAGGTCGCACCAAGAATGGATCGACCGCTCGAAACCGCTGCTGACGCAGGCAAAGTCGGGCAGCGGCGATTGCTTCAAACTGCTGCGGTACGGCCCGGCGTCGTGAGCTGGGAGCGTGTGGGCAAGGCCGCCGCTCTGGTGTCAAAACCAATCACTCCCAACAACCGGGTTCGACCCATTGCGGACTCTTAGTTGCGGGGCTCGCTTGACGCGATCCGCCCCCTGAGGCGTTGTTCGTTTGCTGCTGGTGAATGGCGGCTTTGCGCCTCACATCGGTCGCTCAGCATTGCGCAACCGCTGCCTGTAAGCAGACGAACCGGCTGGAGCCTCGCTGGAGGCAGACCATCCGCTGTTATGTATGGGAGCGCTTACGCGAATCCAGCCTCGTGGCAATCCGATGTGTGTTGTGAGAGCCGACCTCAGCGAGTAATGTGGATCGCCCTCAGCATCGCCACGGCAAGCTGATGGTTGGAAGATGCTTC
Organism: Mesorhizobium sp. P3_A8; assembly: GCF_056402995.1. Classification (NCBI taxonomy): domain Bacteria; kingdom Pseudomonadati; phylum Pseudomonadota; class Alphaproteobacteria; order Hyphomicrobiales; family Phyllobacteriaceae; genus Mesorhizobium; species Mesorhizobium sp. P3_A8. The sequence goes on from NZ_JBFUGI010000024.1 coordinate 18,092, forward strand.
GCGCTTTCGCCTGCAAGGGAGGATGCGTGTTGAACGACCTTCTAGACACTGCGCCGATAGGTGATCCACCGTCGAATACCAATTTCCTGTCAGGTGGCGGCGAGATGGGCTCGCTCACCCGAGCTTACGACTGGAACAAGACGGACCTCGGGCCACCTCAAGGTTGGCCTCAAAGCTTGCGTACCACCGTCAAGCTGATGCTCCAGTCGCGTCACCCCATGTTCATCTGGTGGGGGCCCGATCTCATCCAATTCTACAATGATGCCTACCGTGCGACACTAGGACCTGAACGGCATCCTAGTGCCCTGGGAGACCGTGGCAAGGATTGTTGGGCGGAAATCTGGCACATTATCGGTCCTCAAATAGAATTCGTTGTGGCCGGAAAAGGATCGACTTGGGACGAGGACGCCTTGGTCCCGGTGACCCGCCACGGCAAGCGCGAGGATGTCTGGTGGACGTATAGTTACGGGCCGATTGATGTCGATGGCGAGGTCGGTGGGGTCCTGGTCATCTGCAATGACGTTACTGAGAGGCATCTGGCAAAGGAGGCGTTGGAAGATCACACTCGCTACCTTGAGCAACTCTTTGAGCAAGCGCCCGGTTTCATAGCGGTGCTCCAGGGTCCGAACCATATCTTCGAAATCGCCAACGCTGCCTACAAGCGCCTGGTGGGGGATCGAACATTCGTCGGGAAAACTGTGCGCGAAGTGATCCCGGAGATGGAGGGCCAAGGCTTTTTCGAATTGCTTGATGAGGTCTATCGAACAGGCGTCGCTCATGTCGGCAGACGGGTACCAGTCATCTTTGTTGGAGACGCCGAAGCGCTTGCCAAGACAAGAGTGGTCGACTTTGTCTATCAGCCGATCATCCTGAGAACCGGGGAGAGCACGGGAATCTTCTGCGAGGGGATCGACGTGACTGACCACGTCCAGGCCGAAGAGCATCTACGACTGATGAATCAGGAATTGAAGCACCGAGTTAAAAACACCCTGGCAATGGTCAGCGCAATCGCCGGGCAGACCCTTCGTGGAACTCCTTCCGCATCTGCGCTTGCGACCTTCCACGGGCGTTTGGCCGCCTTCGGAAAGGCCCACGACACTCTGACGGCCGACACCTGGGCTACGGCGTCAGTAAGGAATGTTGTCCACGACGCACTTGAAGCGCACCGGACCGGGCAAGGGAGGTTCATCATATCCGGCCCAGACATCACCTTGGGCTCGAAGCAGGCGTTGTCGCTCGCCCTTGCCACCCATGAGTTGGCGACGAACGCTGCCAAGTATGGGGCGCTTTCCAGCACCCGGGGCACGGTTCACGTTTCCTGGCGGGAGGAGCGTGAGGGAGATGCGGTCATGTTTCACTTCGAGTGGAAAGAGGCAGACGGCCCATTGGTCACGGCACCGATGAAGAAGGGCTTTGGGACTCGCCTCATCAATCGCGTTCTATCGGCAGATTTCGGGGCGCGCGTCGAGATCGACTATGCACCCGGCGGGCTGGTCTGCCGCCTCGTTGCTCCAACTCAGAATTTGAACCAAGACCACCCTGCTTTTGCGGGCGAGTGATCCGGATAGCAAAAGCGAATTGTTCAGATGCCCATCGACGCGCGGCGTGCAGGGCCGTACCATCCTGTTGTCAAAAATGGTCTCCGGAAAGTGGCCTGGCCGCGCATGCTACGGCGATGATAAGCGCGCTTAACAGACACACTCATGCCGTTGCGGCGCTACTGCCCTTGATGATCCGGAAGTGACGCGTCCAGTGACCAGGGTTAGCGAACGACAATGGCAGGCAAGAAGATCACTTGGCCGTTGTCGACTTGCGGCTATGCAAAGCCGCTAGCCGGCTGGCTGCAGGGAGCAAAGCTTATAGAGGCTGCTTTGGCGATGCATGCGCCTGGAAAAGGAGTGCTAACAATGGCCTACACGCTGATTTGGTACGGTAGGCAAGGTATTGTTGAACAGATTCCCTTCGACGCCGAGAAAGCTGCTCGCGACCAAGCGCTCGCGACCTTTCCCATTCGCAAGGAGGTCGATGGTATCGTGGCCGTGGAAGTTCGCAAAGATGACGGCACGGTCGTTTTCAGTCTGGCAGGCGGTCACTGACCGGTCGTATTCCTTCAATGGAGCCCTGCGCCAATTTTGGTGACCCAAGGCATTCCCAAGGCACGTTTGGACGCAAAAGAGTCTGCTTCCCATCCCCATCATCCCGAAACCGGACCGTCTGCTCTCGGCCCCGTCCCGGTCGTTGAGAAACGCACGTCCGAAGAGCTACTTCTGGCGCAATGTGCTCGTTCTAACAGTTGAGCCGAACGGCAACTCCCGCCCCTGTCAGCACCTAGTCGCCCACCCGCCGCAGCGTGCCGAGATGATTGTCGTCGAGGAAGTCTATGGTCATCGCCGACGCCTTGCCGTCGGGGCCGACGACGAAGCTCACGCCGGTCGGCCTGTCCGGCGTCTCGGCATCGGGGAAGGTCAGGAACAGGTCACCGTCGAAATGCGTCAGTGAGTAGGACCGGGCGCCGGCCGGGCCGACCTTGAGCACAAGGCTGGCTCCCGCGCTCGCCACGACAGCATCGCCGATGAAGTCGTTGGTGTAGCGGCCGGCATAGGCACTGGCCGGCGCGGCCGGCCTTGCCGGAGACGGCGGCGTGGCATAGGTGGCCTTGGCCGCCTCGACCACCGGACCGAACATGCCGTTGTAGATGCCGTCCCACGCCTTGATCCAGTCCTTCTCGACCGAACCCTCGAAAACGAGATCGGCAAAACTGTCGGACAGCCCCTCCGGCACACCTGTCGGGAAAGCGTTGGCGAGGATGACGATGCCAAGCTTCTCCTCCGGGAAGACCGTCACCAGCGTACGCGCGCCGACGCTGAAGGCACCCGCATGGCCCCAGCTCAGGCCATGGCGGCCGAATTCGACATTCCAGCCGAGGCCGTAGAATGATGCACCGGCCGAGACAGGGTTCTTGCCCCGCGTCATCAGCGGCACATGCATCTGGTCGAGAGCATCGGCGGCAATCAGCGTCTTGCCTGCATAGACCCCATTGCCGATGATGAGGCGCACCCATTGCGAGAGATCGCGCGCGGTGGAACTGACGCCGCCCGCGGGCGCCTGCGCATCCGGATCACGCTTGATCTTCGCGGCCCAGGCGCCATCGACCTTGACATGCAGCGCGGCATGATCGGCGTGCTTGACGAAGTCCGAATGACGGGAACTGGTCGAGGCCATGCCAAGCGGACGATAGAGCTTCTCCTCGGCGACATCCTCCCAGGACTTGCCCGTCGGCATGGCGGCGGCAATGGCGCCCTCGGTCAGCCCGAAATTGCTGTAGGAGTAGCCGGCGCGAAAGCTCGACGATGGCGGCACGAAGCGCAGGCGATGCAGGATCTCGGCGCGGTCATAGCCAATGTCCTCCAGGTCGTCGCCGGCGGTGCCCGGAAGCCCGCTGCGGTGCGAAAACAGGTCACGGACGGTGAGTTGGCTGGTCGGATAGGGATCGGCCAGCCGGAAGGCCGGATCGAGATCGGCGATCTTCGAATCCCAGGACACGATCCCGTCGCCGACCAGCGCCGCCACCACGGTGGCGGAGACCGGCTTGGAAAGCGAGGCGAGCTGGAACACCGTGTCTGCGTCGACCGCTTCCGGCTTGCCGGCCTCGCGATGGCCGAAGCCTTTCAAGAAGATCACTTGGTCATCATGAACGACCGCGATGGCGAGACCGGGCACGCCACCGCCGGCGACGGCGGCTTGCGCCAGCGCTTCCAGCTTCGGCACCGCAGCAGCGATGCGCTCCGGCGTGACGGGGTCGGCCGACGCCGCATGGGGCCACAGCGCCATCACGGCGATGACGGCCCAGATCCTCAATGTGCAGAGATTCCGATCAAGCCACATGCTCGCGCCTCCCCTCCGTGCATTCACCCCGCAAATAGTACAGCCTGGCGCCGGCGCGGCCAATGCTGGCTCACCTCGCGACTTTCGCCGCAATCGACCATCGCCACGATTTCAGGCAATCTGACAGATGATGGCGCGCCATGGGGAGATGGAGCGCCGCCAGGGAGGACTGACATGACCAGCAAACAAGCCGGCTTGCCGCGCTACGACGACGCCGTTGCGGCCTTTCGCATCGAAGGCGAAATCGCACGGCTTCACGGCGACCCGGCGACCGGCATCAATGCCTATGTCGAATGCTGCGGCCGCTATTCAGGCCAGAACCGGCTGGCGCTGCGCACGATCTCCGCCGGCGGCGAACTGCGCGAGTTCAGCTTCGACCAACTCGCGGACATGTCCGGCCGTGTTGCCAGCCTGCTCAGAGATGTTGGCGTCGGCCCCGGCGATGTCGTCGCCGGCATGCTGCCGCGTATCCCGGAACTGGTGGCGCTCATCCTCGGCACATGGCGCATCGGCGCCGTCTACCAGCCGCTGTTCACCGCCTTCGGTCCGAAGGCGATCGAGCATCGCTTGGGCTACAGCGGGGCAAAGCTGGTGGTGACCAATCCGGCCAATCGCGGCAAGCTCGACGAGATGGAGACCTGCCCGCCGATCGCCACCATCCTTGGTCACGGTGACCCCCTGCTCGCAGGCGATATCGATTTCCGCGCCGCCCTTGCCACCGCCTCGCCGGATTGCGAACCCGTCATGCGCAAGGGCGACGACCTGTTCATGATGATGTCGACTTCGGGAACAACGGGCCTGCCCAAGGGCGTGCCGGTGCCGCTCAGCGCGTTGCTCGCCTTCGGCGCCTATATGCGCGATGCCATCGGGCTGCGCCCCGACGACATCTTCTGGAACATCGCCGATCCCGGCTGGGCCTACGGCCTCTACTACGCCATCACAGGCCCTTTGCTGCTCGGCATTGCAACCACCTTCAACGAGGGCGCCTTCACCGCCAGGAGCACCTATCAGGTCATCGAGCGGCTCGGCGTCACCAGCCTTGCCGGTTCGCCGACCGCCTTCCGTCTCCTCCTTGCTGAAGGACCCGACGCCGCCGCCCGCATCAAGGGCCGGCTGCGTGTCGTCAGCAGCGCCGGCGAGCCGCTCAACCCGGAAGTGATCCGCTGGTTCGACGCCCACCTTGATGCGCCGATCCACGACCATTACGGCCAGACCGAGAATGGCATGATGGTCAACAACCACCATGGCCTTGCGCATACCGTGCGCGCGGGGTCCGCTGGCTTCAGTATGCCGGGCTACCGCATGGTGGTGCTGGACGACGAAGGCCGCGAACTCGGCCCCAACCAGCCCGGCATCCTCGCCGTCGACATCGCCAACTCGCCGCTGCGCTGGTTCGACGGCTACCACCAGGAGCAGACGCCGGCGATTGTGGGCGGCTATTACCGCACCGGCGACACCGTGGAATACGAGCCGGACGGCTCGGTCTCCTTCATCGGCCGCGCCGACGATGTCATCACTTCGTCCGGCTACCGCATCGGCCCCTTCGACGTCGAAAGCGCGCTGATCGAACATCCGGCGGTCAACGAAGCGGCGGTGGTCGGCGTGCCCGATCCGCAGCGCACCGAGATCGTCAAGGCCTTCGTCATCTTGGCGCCCGCTTACCAGGGCAGTCCGGAACTGGCCGAGGAGCTGGCCCAGCATGTCCGCAAGCGGCTCTCGGCCCACGCCTATCCGCGTGAGATCGACTTCGTCGCCGAACTGCCGAAGACGCCGAGCGGCAAGATCCAGCGGTTCCTGCTGAGGAAGGCGGAGGTGGAGAAGCGGAAGGGGTGAAGCGGGCCTACCAGCAATTAGACCGCGATCTTCAGCCGAGGCGCCCACGAAACAAGGTAGTGCCGTCCGTCAGGCGCGACCTGGAGATATCGCGCAATCCCGCCTCGGTCATCCACGCGCGATACTGACCTTCCGTGTAGGATTCGCCGTGGCGATAGAGGTTCAGGAAGGTGAGGTTCAGAAAGACACCCTCAGGCGGGCCGAGGCGGTCGTCATCGACGACACCCCACCCGGCAATTGCGATCTCGCCTCCAGGGTTGAGGCAACGCGCCGCGTTCAGGATCGAACTGCGCGCCTGGTCCGGCGGCAGGACCTGGACGACGGCCTTCAGGATCGCCAGATCGTGCCGACCGATCGATGGCGCGACAGTGATGTCGCCCTCTTCGACAACCACGTCGTTGGCGCCGTATTCTGCCAGGATAGCCGGCGCGACCGCTGCGACCGTTGGCAGTTCCATCAGCGTCGCCGCGATCTGTGGCCACCGCTCGCGAAGTCCGACGAGAATGGTCCCGGCGCCGCCGCCGATATCGATCACCGAACGAATTGCCGAGAGGTCCAACTCGCGGGCGAGATGTCGGCCGAAAATCACCCCGCCTGGTGCGAGCATGCGGCTGAAGGCCGCCGCGGACTCAGGCCCTGCTTCGGAAAAGTCGTGCAGCGCGGCCGGCCGGTTCTGTCGCAACGAGTCCGCGGTCAAGAGGTCGGCTCCCCAGAGCTCGCGCAGGAGCGCATGATCGCCGCCGCGATAGTCGGGCTTCGACGCATCGAGGAAGGCGGACGCCTCGGCTCCGTTGCGAAATTGACCATCCCTAACTTCGAGGAGACCGATGCTGGCGAGCGCGTAGAGCAGCCGCGACAGACGATCGGGCTCGACTTCGAGCGCGGCCCCAAGGCTGTCGGCAGTCGCGGCACCGCCACCGAGCCGGGTGAAGACGCCAAGGTCCAGCCCGGCTCGAAGCGCCAGGGCGGACGGCACCGCTGCGATCAGCCTGTCGATCCGATCGGAATCCACCATGTCACCTCCCCTTCCGCGGCCCAGAACCGAACTTCGAAGCAGCTTCTAATGAGTTGGTCGCAGCCGCTTGGCGGCTCCTCCCACGGCATCGCGGAAGGCGGCATCGAAGTTTACGCCGGCGATCTCCCAGCTTGCATCTTTCGCGATGAGGGGTAGCCGCCAAATGGCATGCCAGCCCGGCTCGTCGGTTTCCCAATCAAGCCGACCGACCAAGATCGCATCGGCGCCCAATCTGGATTTCAGCGTCATCAACTTATCCGCCGGAATTGCATCAATGCTCCCGAGCGTAACCGCTGCCGCCGCCAGATCGGCTTCTTTCGCGAATATCACAGGCATCGAGAACCGTGCCGAGGCATCCTCAAAGCTCGCGCGCATGTCGGAACCGTGGGCGCCGTCCGCCGCGAGCATATAGCTCCGCGCCATATCGGTGACTACGAGGACGATTGCCAGCTTCGGGCGCGGGCCCAGCCAAGGCGTCTCACCCAGCGCCGCCATCGCATCGTCCATCCGCTTTCGGTCAAACTGGAACGTGAGGTCAAAGGGGCGGTCGTGTGTGCCTTGTTCGTCGTGGATGGGAATGCCGAACATGCGATCATGATAGGTATACGACCAAACCATGGCAGTGGCCTTGATCGCCAACGAAGCGAAGACCGGATTTTGCGCAATATCAGGATTTCCCGTCAGCTTTTGCGCCGCCAGTTCGAAGCCCTGTGTAACGGCGGGGATGCGTGTTTCCTCACGATCTCCAGTGACAATCACGCTTGAACGATAGAGCACATCGTCATCCGCCTGCGCCAGGCTCGAGAATGCGAACCACGCCACGAGCGTCAACGAGATGGCCTTCATGGACGCCTCCCAGCCCTCTTGAGTAACCGTATAAACGGTTACATATTGGATGGATGGAATCAACTGAATTTATCCGCACCTACCTCTCGCCGCTCGGCCGCATGCGCATGTTGGGCGGCGCGCCGGCACTTGACCTTGCGAACACTTTGCACTGGCGTGACGGGAGCGAGGTCGATTTCATTCCGACCTATCAAGATATGTTGGCCTTTTGCGCTCCGGCCCAGTTGCTGTCTGACGACGAGGGGCGTGCGCTGAAGCGCATGGCGCGACATCATGGCAGCGCAGCCGGCAAGGTGCATCTCGAGGTGCTGAAGCTGCGCGAAGCCCTCAAATCGTGGCTCGCTGTTTCGGCACGAAATCTGAACCATGGAATGGCGCCGAAGGCACTGGCCTTGCACCGCATCCAGGAAGCGATAACACGGGCGGGCGGCACTGCCGGCTTTGGCGACATTTTGAAGCTCGCATCCGATTCCGCGAATGAGGCTATTTACCTGCCGCTACGCCGGTCCGCGGCCGCTGCTGCCATGTTGGTGCTGTTTCCGCCGGCAAATGACATCCGGCAATGTGAGGCCGACCATTGCGGCGGCTTCTTCATAAATGACAGTCGCTCGAAACCGCGGCGCTGGTGCTCGATGGATGGTTGCGGCAATCGTGCCAAGGCAGCGCGCTATCGCCTGGCACACCGAAAATCCGTTGCGTAGCATCCGTCCAGGGCGCACGCTCTTCCACAGACGCCCGTGTGACTGTCACGGAACGTTCCTGAGCCTGACGATCAGCTTCTGACCGTCTCATGCAATGTGATACCAGCGCCCGCCGGCTTTTGGCGGGCTTTTTGTGCCGGGAAGCCTCACAGTCTCGGCCGATAAGGGAGGTGCCCACCATGGAAAAGATCATTCTCGACTGCGACCCTGGGCATGATGACGCCATCGCCATCCTGCTGGCGGCGGGCAATCCGAAGATCGATCTCCTCGGCATCACCACGGTTTCGGGCAACCACAATGTCGAGAACACCACGCGCAATGCGCTCTCCGTATGCACCGCCTATGGCATCAAGGTGCCGGTGGCGAAGGGCTCTCCCGGCCCGCTCATCATCGACCAGGTGCTGGCCGTCGAGATCCACGGCGAGACCGGACTGGACGGCCCCGTGCTGCCGCCCGCCTCGTTCGACCTCGACAAGCGGCATGCCGTCGACTTCATCATCGACACCGTCATGGCGCATGAGCCGAAGACGGTGACGCTGGTGCCGGTCGGCCCCTACACCAACATCGCGCTCGCCGTGCGCAAGGATCCGCGCATCATCAGCCGGGTGAAGCGGGTGGTCGCGATGGGCGGCGCCTATACGCGCGGCAACATCACGCCGGGGGCGGAATTCAACGTCTATGGCGACCCGGAGGCCGCCGACGTGGTGTTCCGCGCCAATTGGGACGTCACCATGGTGGGGCTCGACCTCACCCACCAGGCGCTGGCCACCCCGGACCTGCAGGACAGGGTGCGCGCCATCGGCGGCCCGATGGCCAAGTTCATCCTCGATATCTGGGAGTTCATAGCCACCACGCATGGCGGCCTGCTGCAGATCGAATATCCCGCCATCCATGACGCCTGCTGCGTCGCGGCGATGATCGACCCAACCGTCTTCACCACCGAGAAGGCCGACATCCGCGTCGAGCTAGCCGGCCGGTGGACCAAGGGCATGACCGTCTGCAATTTCGAGAAAATGGGCGGCATGCACCATTTCGGCGGCACGGCGAGCGAACAGACCGACTTCCGCCACACCGTGGCGATGAAGCTCGACCATGCGAAGTTCTGTGACCTGATCGTGGATGCGCTGGAGCGGTTGGCCAGGCAGAAGGCGTGATTGAAGCGTTGTCCGAACGAGCCGGTCACAGCCGGTTCCCCTTGGACTTCATCAATTCCAACTGACCTTCGCTGGGGATGCCTCATGGCGTCGATCAGGTAGGCAGAAGCTTCATGCCGTGCAGTCAGCCCGGCAAATAACCGAACCTTTCCATTTGAGCATGGTGCTTGGATACGATCTGGTCTACCTGGCTCGGCGTCAGAACCTCGCGCCATTGATCGGTTTTGCCTGCGCGGAAGAAGCTCGCCGTGGCCGCTTCGGGCCGCTCCCGAAAACCGCCCTCCTTTTCCTCAGCCTGCAGTCTCTCGAATGACGACATGTCGAGCGCGCTGTCGAGTTCGGCGGCAGATGGATTCATCTTGAGATGACTGGCAAGTCCGGCGAAGGTCTTGGCTTGATCGGCAAGCATGTCTTCATATCGCATGACGTAGATTGCCGGATGCTGCGACCGGGTCCAGCTGTGCACATGCTCGCTCCAGGAGCCCCAGATTTCATACACCTGCTTTTCGCTGATCGTCGTGCGCATGCCTTCACAGGCCATGAAATCGATTGTCTCATCAATGGGCCTGCCGCGATGGTGCGACAATGAGATGACCACATCGAGCGGGTTCCTGACGATGTAAACGGCGCCCGCCGTCGCGGCGGGACTAATGACTGGCTGTCCCTCGTCCATCAGCAAGGCATTGTGCGTCTTGATAAAGGCGACGCCACCCGCCTCGTCAGCGAGCTTGACCTGCACTTTGGGACGCAGCGTCGGGATAAGCTCTACGTCTTCTTTGGTTATTTCTCGCCCGGCCAAGACGGAATAGCGCCATCTCCCGGCCTCGCCACTGGAGAAGCGCCCCATATTGTTGATCGACTGCGCACCAGCCTCGCCATGAAGAACCCTCAGCAGGCTGTGAAGGAAATGCCTCGTCCAGGTGTTGCCGGACTTCGGGTATGACGCCAGCCAAACTATTCCGGATTGATGGGACAAACTGGCCTCCTTACCGCCTTGCCATCGCTGATAGCGTCTCCGGCATTTTTGCAACAGTTGTTAGAATTCTAATGTAGTAACATACGCGTGAGTTGAAACCTTAGCCGGTCCCGCTGCATGTGACGTTGCGGAATGAATTGGGCTTTGGGATTTAACATGCATCTGAAAAGATTACTGCTTCTGGGCGTCTCGTCCATAGCGTTGGCGGCCTTGGCGCCGGCGGCGCGCGCTGCCGATCTCGCCGATACCTCGCTTCCGGTTGCGGCTTCGTTGCCGCTGACGGTCTTCATCGAAGGCGGCGTGAACTGGGCGAACGGCGACCGTCTGTATCCGAACACGCCTCTCCCTGACTTCTTCTCTCCCTTCGCGGGAGCAGGCGGTGAAGTTGCGGCGGGTCTCGACTATCGCATCAACGAAGCCTGGCATGTCAGCGCAGCCTTCCGCTACGGCTGGAACAAGCGCAACAAGAATCACGACGCGACGGAGAGCGTCACCTTTGCGCGGCCGCCGGGAGACGGTACAAACGGCTCGAACGGCTCGATTGACGCCACAGGCGCCCGTGCAGGAACCGTCCATGTGCGCTCGTCGCATTTCGTTGCCGATTTCGCGGTGGGCCGCGACCTCGGCATCGGATCCGGACAGGCTCAGGTCAAGCTTGGGCTGCGCTACGCCGACCTGAGCGAGAAGATAAGCGGTCCAGGCGTTGCTTACACCGATTCCGGCTTGGGATCGCTGACTTCTACCGACAACGCATCTCTGAAGAGCCGCTTCCAGGGCCTCGGCCCACGTATCGCGGTCGAAGGCAGCATGCCGATATCGGGCCAGTGGGGCGTCGACTATGGCGCGGGCGCCGCGTACCTGTTCGCTCTCAAGCGCGACCGGACATTTGCGCTCGAAGACGGTGAGACGATCACCCAGTCCGACAAAAAGGGCGTGTTCAATCTCGATGCGTCATTGGCGTTGACATACAACTTCACGGAAACCACCAAGGTGGCGGTGGGATACCGAGCGGACGCGTATTTCGACGCCCTGCCTGGAATCGATTTCACGAAACCAGGCGGCGGGGCCGATACGACCCGTGTCTATCACGGAGCGTTCCTGAGACTGACGACCAGTTTCTGACCGTCTCACGCATTGTGAGGCAATGGCCCGCCGGCTTCCGGCGGGCTTTTTTGCGTAGAGACGTCGACTGACAAAGCCACACATGCCCACTGCCAGAAGGCTGTCGGCGCACCATCCTGAGCGCCGGCTGAGAACGATGTCTCGTCGTTAGGAGACGGATTGGCGGAGGTCAGTGCGCCACCCCGTCCGTTGCATGCAGCAGCCTCCAGGCCGAGCCGAGACGGCCATGGAACTGCGAGGCACAATGCTCCGCGGCCGCATCCTCAAGGCCATCATCGACCAGCGCCTCGATGCTTCGCCGCATCAAGGCAAGCTGCATCTGCCGGGCGTGTTCGAGGTCTGCCTCTCGCATGATTGCCGTGACGTGGTAGGCGACGACGGGTTGCCCGAGGCACGACAACAGAGCGCTGGCCTCGGCTGTTACAGCAGTAATCGCATCTTCGATTTTCATTCTGGCGATCCTCATCAAAATGATGCTGACGCCTCCCCGCAAGGCGACGGTGGTCCGTCGCTTCTTTTTTAAAATTCAAGCTGCCGCGCGCTCCCGAAAGCCTCGCGCCAGTCTAAAAATTACTGTCTTCTCCGGCTCCCCCAAGCAGCCTGGTTTGGCAGCCTCGTTTGGCCAAGAACAATATCCGCCAAATTTGATTCAAAGGCGAACGGATAGTTAACTGATGGTTAATGCCGGCGCTTGCCATCCCTCCCCGATCAAGATGTTTCGTCTCGACGTTTCCTGCCGCGCAATCGCCGCAAAGCTGCCCGATGGCTGCCTTGCCTGTTGATCGCCACGAAGAAAGGTTCTGTCATGCGGTTGGTCTGGACGGTCATGTTTGCACTTGCGAGCAGCGCGGCTTTCGCCGCCACGCCCGAGGACGATTATATCGCCGCGCGTGACAAGGCGATCGCGGCCATCGCGGCGATGGACAGCGCGAACACCCCGGTGGAAACGCTCGATGCGGCCAATGAAAAGGCCCGCGCCGATCTCGAAACGCGTCTCAACGCCCTGCTCGGCCCGTTCACGGTCAAGGATTTTCCGGCAACCGGCACGATCAACCTCGAAAGCCTCAGCTCCTCCGATGTCGGCTTCGGCATGCTGGACGGGCTGCGCCATGGCACCGAGGATGGCCCAAGCATCGTGGCCTCGACGCGCGGGCTGGTCGAGCGCTGGCTGCAGTCACGCGCCGCCGAGACGGACGCCGATCTCAAACTGCCCACCAGCTTCGACGCGGCGCTGAAGCTCGATGCCTTCTACACCCAGGCCATCGGCAGCGACGCCGCCTTCACCGGCACGCTCGACTTTGCGCTGAAGACACCTGACGGCGCCGACATGGCGATCGCCCGGCTCGGCGGCTGGGCACAGGATGTCGGGCCTAACTACGACCAGGAGGTCGTCGTCACGGTCGTCAAGGGCAACAGCGTGCTGATCGCCGAAGCGCCCGCGACCCCGCCCATCCCCAAGATCGCAGCCTGCGACGCGGTGTGGACCGCCGCCGACGCCGCCGCCCAGAAACTGGCCAAGCAGGCGACCGACGACAGCGACGAAAACACATCCGACGCCGCCAATGCCGCCTGGACAAAAGGCGACAACGACTTCCGCGCCTGCCTGGGCAAGAGCCTGCCGGCGGATGCGGCCTTCCCGGCGCTGCAGGCGCAGGCGCAGGCGCTGGCGGATCACATGGCGGGGAAGTAAGGCCAATCCAGCTTGGGTTCCTCGCCCCCACGAAAGTGGGGGAGAGGTGGCTCGGCGAAGCCGAGACGGAGCGGGGGACGCCCTCCGCAAAGCCAGAGCCGGCCGAGAATTAGGCACAGCAATGCGTAGCTTTCAGAAGCAAGCTTCCAACCGTCAGCGCTGCCCCCTCTCCCACCGCTTCGCGGCCACCTCTCCCCCGCTTTGCGGGGGCGAGGAACCCAAGTCTTGAGATGCCGGCAGGACAGCGCCCTCTCTGCCCTGCCGGCTTTCGTCGCTCGGAAAGCCAAGCAATTGGCTTCCCGTCCGCTGCGCGGACCGCTCCTCAACCCCCACGAGGGGGGAGATCGGCAAATCGGAGTTGCCAGCGCAATTGAAAATGGTTGAAAGGAAGTCCTGCACGCGCCCCGGCGCGGCAGGCGGATGAACAGCGTGGGAAAATTGGAATGACGACCGACACAAAAGCGACGGAAACCAGGGCGTTCGAGGCTGACGTCTCGCGGCTGCTGCACATGATGGTGCACTCGGTCTATTCCGACAAGGACGTCTTCCTGCGCGAACTGATTTCCAACGCCGCCGACGCCTGCGAAAAGCTACGCTTCGAGGCCGTCAGCCGTCCCGAATTGCTGGGCGACGACCCCAAGCCGCGCATCTCGATTTCGGCTGACGCGGACAACAAGGAGATTACCGTCGAGGACAACGGTATCGGCATGAGCCGCGACGACATGGCCGAGGCACTGGGCACCATCGCTCGCTCGGGCACGCGCGCCTTCATCGAGCGCGTCGGCGCAGGCACAGAAGACACGCAGCTCATCGGTCAGTTCGGCGTCGGTTTCTATTCCGCCTTCATGGTCGCCGATCGCGTCGACGTCATCAGCCGGCAGGCGGGAAGCGAGGAGGCCTGGCGCTGGTCATCCGACGGCAAGGGTTCTTACGAGATCGCGCCCGCTCCGCTCGAAGCCGCTCCCAAGCGCGGCACTCGCGTCGTGCTGCATCTCATGGACGACGCCGTCTCCTACACCGGATCCTACCAGCTCGAGCAACTGGCCAAGTCGCAATCGGGCCATGTGCCGGTGCCGATCACGCTCATCGAAAAACCCGGCGCCGAGGCGCGCGACATCGCCGACGGCACGGCACTCTGGGTCCGCCCGAAGAGCGAGATCAAGCCTGAGGAATACACCGACTTCTACCGCGGCCTGTCGGGCCAGTATGACGAGCCCGCCGCCACCATCCATTTCCGCGCCGAGGGCCGGCAGGAATACTCCGTGCTCGCCTTCGTGCCGGGATCGCGCCCGTTCGATCTGTTCGACCAGGACCGCAAGGGCCGCATGAAGCTCTATGTGCGCCGGGTCTTCATCACCGACGAGGCCGACCTTCTGCCGCGTTATCTGCGCTTCGTGCGCGGCCTGGTCGATTCCGCCGACCTGCCGCTCAACGTCTCGCGCGAAATGATCCAGGAAAGCCCGCTGCTCGCCTCCATCCGCAAGGGCCTGACCAACCGCGTGCTCGGCGATCTCGTCAAGCTGGCCGAGAACGACACCGAGGCCTACGCGAAAATCTGGGAGAATTTCGGCGTCGTGCTCAAGGAAGGGCTCTACGAGGACCATGAGCGGCGCGAACAATTGCTGAAACTCGCCCGCTTCCACTCGACCACATCAGGCGAAGGCTGGCGCGGCCTTGCCGACTATGTCGCGGCGATGAAGGAAGGCCAGAAGGCGATCTTCTTCATCGCCGGCGACGACCGCGCCAGGCTCGAAGCCTCGCCTCAGCTCGAAGGTTTTAGGGCGCGCGGCATCGAGGTGCTGCTGCTCACCGACCCGGTCGACAGCTTCTGGGTGACGATGGCGCCGGACTTCGACGGCAAGCCGTTCAAATCGGTGACGCAGGGCGGGGCCGAGCTGTCCGACATTCCGCTGCTCGATGATGCAAAGACGCCGGACACACTGGCGACACCGGAAGTCGACAGCTTCCTGGCCTTCGTCAAATCCGCGCTTGGCGATGCCGTCTCGGACGTGAAGGCGTCCGACCGCCTGACCGAAAGCGCTGTCTGCCTGGTCGCCCCCGAACACGGCCCCGACCGGCAGTTCGAGCGGCTGATGAACGCCGCCGGCCGCCTCGACAAGGCGGCCAAGCCGATCCTCGAAATCAACCCGCGCCACGAACGCGTGCTGGCGCTCGCCGGCCTCGGCGAAGAGGACCAGGCCTTCAAGGACGACGCCGCCCACCTCCTCTACGACGAGGCGCGCGTGCTCGACGGCGACAAGCCGGCGGACGCCAGGGCGTTTTCGCAGCGTCTGGCCCGGCTGATCGCGCGCGGCATCTCGAAGGGCTGAGCTTCGCGGCCGGGCTTCAGTGCTGCGCCGCGGCGGCAGGCATGCGGTTGGGATGCCTGAGATGGGTTGGCGTGATGCCGGTCTGCTGGCGGAACACGCGGCTGAAATGGCCGGCATTGGTGAAGCCGCAGCGATAGGCGATGTCGCCGATCTGCAGGTCGCTGCCTTCGAGCAGCGACTTCGCATGATGCACCCTGAGCGCCAGGTAGGCCGCCATCGGGCCGATGCCGAGTTCTGTGCCGAAAAGCCGTTCGAGCTGGCGCCGCGAACAGTTCAGGCGGCTCGCGATCTCGCTGACCGGCAGCGTCTCCTGCAGGTTGCTCTCCATCAAAAGCAAGGCGCGCTTCACCGCGCGGCTCGACGCCGCTGGAAAAAGGTCGCCGACGGGCTGCACGTCGCGGCTGCTTCTGATGCGGTCGAGCACCAGGATTTTTGCCGCCTTTTCCGCCGCCTTCTGGCCGATGAACTGCGACACGAAATGGCCGGCGAGGTCGGCGGCGCCCGTGCCGCCGGCGCAGGTCGAACGGCCCCGGTCGACGGAAAACAGGCTGTCGGCATGGGCATTCACATCGGGGAACTGGTTGCGAAAATCCTTGATGTGGAACCAGCTGACGGCCGCGGCGTAGCCGTCGAGCAGGCCGTAGCGCGCCAGCACGAAACTTCCCGTACACAGCGCCGTCAGCGGCACGCCCTTCTCGGCAGCGCGCAACAGGAAGGCCTCCTTGTCGGAACTCAGGCTACGGTTGGTGTCGAGCAGGCCACCGACCACCACGACATTGTCGAAATCCTCTGGATTGCCGATCCCTTTGGTCGGCAGCAATTCGACGCCGCAGCTTGCCCGGATCGGCAGGCCGCGTTCGCCGACGATCTCCCAGTCGAATTCTATCCTGCGGCTGCGGTCGCCCTCATCGCCCGCCAGCCGCAGCGTGTCGATGAACAGCGACAGCGGCGACAAGGTGAAGTCGCGAACCAGGAGAAACGCAAACCGCCTTGCCATTGTGTGTCCGGAACCGCCCTCGGCCTGTGCTGGAACCTGTTATCACCGATGCGTATGGTTTGGCACAGCCACCAGGCCCCGCGCTTCTCAGGAGCGGCCGCTGATGTCGGAGATAAGATCGACGGCCTCGAGAAGAGGGTGTGCTCGTGTGAGCCAGCGATCTAGATCTGCGGTTCCGTCTTCGATCCTGGGCTACCTTGCCCCAGGCGTGGCTCCGTTCCGGCCAGCAGTCGCCGGATGTTGGCACGATGGCGCGCGATCACATAGAGGCCGCCGGCAATCACCAGCAGCCGGTAGGGCAGCGGTTGCTCCAGGACGCAGACGAGAACGATCGCGGTCAATGCCGCCAGCATCGAGCTCAGGGAAACAATCCTGAAAAGTGCCAGCACGGCGCAGAAAACCGCTGCCGCGCCCAGACCGATCGGCCAGGACAGCGCCAGGAGCACGCCGAGCCCCGTCGCGGCGGATTTGCCGCCGGTGAAATTCAACCAGACCGAACGGCCGTGCCCCAGCAACACAGCAAGTCCGGCCAGGCAGACGGCCCATGGTACAAAGCTTTGCAGGTCAAGCCCTGCCGGGGGCGTAAGGAACGGCAACGGGTAGAGCCAGCGGATAAAGACGATCGCCGCCACACCTTTCAACACATCGACCAGCAGCACCGCCAGGGCAGGCCCTTTTCCCAGCGTTCGCAACACGTTGGTTGCGCCGGTTGATCTGGAGCCATGCTCCCGGATATCGATGCCCGTGAGCAGTCTCCCCGCCAGATAGCCGGTCGGCACGGAGCCGAAGAGATAAGCGATCGCCAATCCAGCCACGCTCGCTATCCAGAAAACCATGGATTTACCCTGTTGCTGCAGACCAATCGCCACGACCTTATAGAGCCGCTGTCGGAAAAGGCAGAGTTGGTTTGGTAAGCCCAACTCCTTTCACTACGAAGTCCTTTCGCAGGCGAAAGCTCTGGCCTTTGGCTTCGTGCACGAATTCCCCACGACGAACATCGGACGCTGTTAAGCACCCAATCGTTCGTCCGTGTGGCGCTCAACTCGAGGAACGCTCCGGTCGTACATCGCCCAGGGAGTAGTTCATGCAAAGCCACCCGAATAATGCTCGCAAAGCCAGCACCCGCATAGGCGTTTCGTCGGGTATCTGGCCCCGACACGTCCAGAAGGGCCGGCGACGCCGGCCGTTTTAAGCACTGCTCCGCCCGGCAAGTTGAAATGCCCCGCATAGGCTAATGCTGAAACTTCCTGCCAGCATGGAAGGGCAAATTTAAGCGTTTCCTACTAGGCTCGATCGATGAGCTATTGTCCAGGAAAGCTATCCGGGTCGAATTGACCACAACAAGATTCAATCTTGGCCGCGTGAGCCGGGCCGTTTTTTCTTCCGCCAACTTGCCGGCGGCGATCGCTTTTGTCGTGCTTATGGTTTGCGCCGTCGTTGCCGACCAGCAAAACAGAATGGTCTCTGATCAACTGGCGCGCGCCGACGTGCTGGCCAAGGTCAACATCATTCGCGCCAAGCTCGAAGGCAATGTAAACGGCAATCTTCAGCTTGTTCAGGGCCTCGTCTCGACCATCGTGACGGAGCCCTATATGGGCCAGCAGAGATTCGCCGCGCTTGCCGGCAATCTGTTCGAGCAGAAATCGCAATTGCGCAACATTGCCGGCGCGCCCGACCTCGTCATCTCGCTGATGTACCCGATGAAAGGCAACGAGAAGGCGATCGGGCTCGATTACCGCAAGAACGAAGCGCAGCGCATGGCAGCGCTGCGGGCGCGCGACCAGCGGGTGCTGGTATTTGCCGGCCCGGTCGACCTTGCCCAGGGCGGGCGCGGCTTCATCGGCCGCATTCCAGTCTTTGTGCCGACTGCCGGCGGCGGCGACCGTTTCTGGGGCATCGTCTCGGCGGTGGTCGATGTCGACCGCCTCTACGCGGCGAGCGGGCTGACCGACCCGGATCTCGACATCGATGTCGCGCTCACAGGCAAGGATGCGCTCGGCGGCGGCGGCGAACGCTTTTTCGGCGGCGACCATGTCATCGCCGGAAATCCCGTATCGGCCGATGTGCAGCTGCCGTCAGGCTCCTGGCAGATTTCGGCCATCCCCAAGGGCGGCTGGCCGGCGGCTCCGAAGAACGAGTGGACCTTGCGGTCGCTTATGTTGCTCGCCGGCGCATTGGTGGTGCTGCCGATCATGGTGGCCGGCCGGCTATTCGGCGAAAGGCAGAAGAACTACGCCGAGTTGAGGCGCCTGTCAGGACGCCTGGAGCTGGCTCTTGAAGCCTCTGGTATCGGCGTTTGGGAACACGACCTCACCACCAATGAAATGGTGTGGGATGACCGCGTCAACGAGATCTACGGCAGGTCTGCCGACGGCAAGCCGCGCGGCTATGATGACTGGGCGCAGGCGATCCATCCAGAAGATCTCGGACGGGCAAGACAGGATTTTGATGCGGCCGCTGCCAGAAAAGGCCCCTACTCCTCGCAATACCGGCTCCTGCGCGCCGACGGCACCGTCCGCCATGTGCGCACGCGGGCAACCTACTTCCAGGACATCGGCGGCACGCCCAAGCTGATCGGCGCCGAATGGGACGTGACCAGCGACGTGCTGCTCAACGAAAACCTCATTCGCGAGCGCCAGTTGACGGAATCGAAGAACGCCGAGCTTAATCTCGCCAAGGCGCATATCGAGTATGCGGCGCTGCACGATTCGCTGACCGGCCTGCCCAATCGCCGCTACCTGGATGAGATGCTGGCCGAAAACGGCCAACCGAACCGGCGCACGGCACTGCTGCACCTGGACCTCGATCGCTTTAAGCAGATCAACGACACGCTCGGCCACGCCGCGGGCGATGCCATGCTGATGCATGCCTCCAGGGTCATCAAGGCCAATGCGGGCCGTGACGATTTCGTTGCGCGCATCGGCGGCGACGAGTTCGTCGTGGTGAGCCGTGGGCTTGACGACGACGGGCTCTCGGCACTTGCCGACCGCATCATCGAGGAGATGCGCCAGCCTGTCGATTATCGCGGACATCCCTGCCGTTTCGGGGTCAGCATCGGCATCGCCGCCAACAGCGGCGTCGACGTGAAGCAGTTGCTGGTCAACGCCGATCTCGCGCTCTATCGGGCGAAAAGCCGTGGCCGCAACCGTTACGAGTTCTTCAACGAAGACCTTCAGAGCGAGATCGTGCGGACCAAGCAGATCGCCGACGAGATTCTCGGCGGGCTGGAGCGGCACGAATTCGTCGCCTACTATCAGCCGCAGTTCGACGCGAGCACGCTTGAGATCGTCGGCGTCGAGGCGTTGTCGCGATGGAAGCATCCGCGACGGGGCATCCTGGCCCCCGACGCCTACCTCAAGGTGGCCGAAGAACTCAACGTCGTGGCGCTGATCGACCGCATCGTCCTCAAACACGCGCTGGAGAATTTCGAGCGTTGGTCGCGCAGTCATCTCAACATCCCGCGCGTGTCGGTCAACGTCTCGGCCAGGCGGCTGGAGGACAAGGACCTGATCGAGGGTCTGCGCAAGCTCGCCATCAAGGCGGGAACCGTGTCGTTCGAGCTGGTGGAGTCCATTTTCCTCGATGAGAACGACGATCTGGTCACCTGGAATATCGACCACATCAAGGAACTCGGCATAGACATCGAGATCGACGATTTCGGCACCGGCCATGCCTCGATCGTCTCGCTGCTCAAGCTGCGGCCGCGTCGCCTCAAGATCGACCGCCAACTGATCACGCCCATCACCGGCTCAATGGCGCAACGGCACCTGGTGGCGTCGATCATCGAGATCGGCAAATCCCTCGGCATCGAAGTGGTCGCCGAGGGCGTCGAGACGATGGAGCACGCGCGTATCCTCAAGGAGCTTGGCTGCGATATCTTGCAGGGCTACCTTTTTGGCCGCCCGATGGAGGCCAAGGCCTTCAAGGCCTTCGCCCAGTCGCGCAAATGGCTGGCCGCAGGCTAGTTGGCCCCTAGTCGATGGCGTTGCCCTTTGCCGCCGCCATGCCTGTTGCAGACCAATCGCCACATCGCTATATAGCCGCTGTCGGAAAAGGCAGAGTTGGTTCGGTAAGCCCAACTCCTCTCGGTAACGAGAGCTCTGGTCTTTGGCTTCGTGCACGAGATCCCCACGACGAACATCGGACGCTGTTGAGCGCCCAATCGTTCGTCCGTGTGGCTCTCAACTCGAGGAACGCTCCGGTCGAACACATCGACCAAGGAGCAGTTCATGCACAACCCGATTCCCCATGATGTCGTCATTGCCGGTGCCGGTCCTGTCGGCCTGTTTCTCGCTTGCGAGCTGCGTCTGGCAGGCCTCTGCGTGCTGGTGCTGGAGCAGGCCGAGAACCCCAGCTCGCCGCTGAAGCGGCTGCCCTTCGGCATGCGCGGCCTCAACGTGCCCACCATCGAGGCCTTCCACAGTCGCGGCCTGCTGGACGACATTGCGCCGCCCGCGCAGAATGGCTCGGGCGGCGGCAAATTGGCAGCCGCGCACTGGATGCAGCAGCCGCGCCGCCCGGGCGGCCATTTCGCCGGCATCCAGTTCCACCTCGACGCCGTCGACAGCTCGAAATGGCCCTATCGCCTGCCGAGCCCGGCGAACCCCGGCATGGCGGTCGAGATGGAGCATCTGGAAACCGCGCTTGCCGCGCGCGCGACCGCGATGGGCGTCGAGATCAGGCGTGGCCTCGCCGTCGACGGCTTCTCCCAGTCGGACGAAGGCGTGACCATCCGCGCCGGTGGCAAAACTTTTCACGCAAGCTGGCTCGTCGGTTGCGATGGCGGCCGCAGCGCGGTTCGCAAGCTCGGCGGCTTTGCCTTCACCGGCACCGATCCCGAGTTCACCGGCTATTCCGTCGAAGTCGAGATGATCGATCCGGACACACTCAGCCTCGGCCGCCACTATACGCCGACGGGCATGTATACCTACTCACGGCCAGGCACGATCGCGATGGTCGAGTTCGATGGGGCCGCTTTCCACCGGATGGAGCCGATCACGCTTGAGCATGTGCAGGCGGTGTTGCGCCGCGTGTCCGGCACGGACGTCACCTTGACCGCTCTCCACCTCGCCACGACCTGGACCGATCGCGCCTACCAGGCGACCGCCTACCGCAACAAGCGGGTGCTGCTTGCCGGCGACGCCGCGCACATCCATTCCCCGCTCGGCGGCCAGGGGCTCAATCTCGGGCTCGGCGACGCGATGAACCTCGGCTGGAAGCTTGCCGCCACCATCCGCGGCGACGCGCCGGCTGGCCTGCTCGACAGCTATTTCGATGAACGGCATCCGGTGGGGGCGCAGGTTCTCGACTGGTCGCGCGCCCAGGTCGCGCTGATGCGGCCGAGCCGCAGTTCGCGCGCGCTCGAAGCCATCATCCGCGATCTCATCGACACGCGCGACGGCGCGACCTATTTCGCCGAGCGCGTCTGGGGCGTTTCGCTGCGCTACGATCTTGGCGGCAGCCACCCACTGGTCGGCCGCAGCGCGCCCGATTTCGAACTGGCCGACGGGACGAGGCTCGGTGAACACTTGAGGAACGGGCAAGGCCTGCTGCTGGACTTCGACACCAGCCCTGCCCTTCAGGCGCTTGCCGGCCGCTGGAATGGGCGGATCACCTATGTCGCTTGCAACGCCGGGGGGCGGCTGGGCCTGAGCGCTGTGCTCGTGCGCCCGGATGGCTTTGTCGCCTGGGCTGCTGATGCCGAGCCTGACCTTGAGGGCGCTGCCCAGGCGGCGGCGCGATGGTTTGGCGAACCCGAATAGCTGCCTGCGCGTGCTAAAGGAACTGTTTGAGCCTGATTTCGGTTGTCTGCAGTGCGAACTGCCGTTCCACGAAGGCAGCTGATGAGCGAACATGAAACATGGCAGACAAGAAGCGTTCCCTGCGAAAGATCGTGAGCGGCATCGTCGCGGCAATTGCCACCGCTCCTGATCGCACATCCGAGCGCGACACCCCTAAAGCGTCAGTGGTCGCCGAATGGCCGCTGCCGCCATCGGCAACGCTTGGCTCCTCCATGCGCCTGAAAGGGATCGAACGTGAAGTTCGAGCCCGCCTGCCATGGGTGGTGAGGAAGTTTGCCAAGGCTGAGACGGGCCGCATCGTCTTGCGCATGTTGAAAACCGACGCGGATGCGTTCCAGGCAGCCTCTGCAACCATCTCCAGGGCACTCGAGGGGATCGAAACACTGCCAGTGCTTCCGCGTGAGGCAGAAGACATTCTAACCATCTCCGCCCGCGAGCGTCACAAATGGCTGAAGGACGGGCGTCTGAAGAGCGTCGGCACGCGCACCGTCAAGATGCGCGGGCGATCCAAGGCCGTCACCTTCCATGTCTTCGATCCACGCCACATCGAGGACATTCTCGATCGTGATTTGGCGAGCACCTGGCGGGAGGAGGATGCGCAGGAAGTGACCGAGAACAGGCGGCGCGGTGCCGGCAAGGCCGCGCTGACGCGGGCGGGAAAGCGGGAGCGCACAGCTCGCAGTCCCAGGAAAGCCGGGAAGGATGACGCTCCGCAGCCAAAGTTGGAAGGCTGGGATACGTTCGAGGCGGAAGGCCTGCTGCGCTAAAAAAGCGAGGCAGCTTGTCGGGAACAGCCCCGGTCGTTCGTCCTCTGTGTGCAAGCGCAAGACCTGGAAACCAACCCTTCGGAGCCTCCCATGATCCCCACCATCACCGCCTTTGAACGCTCGCCCGATGGCGGCAAGGGACTGGCGCGCGACACGCGCGTTCGCTGGGCGCTCGAAGAAGTCGGGCAGCCCTATGAGGTTCGTTTTGTTTCCTTCGCTGGGATGAAGGCGCCTGGCCATCTGGCCATCCAACCCTTCGGCCAGATCCCCACCTATGAGGAAGGATCTCTATGCCTGTTCGAGACCGGCTCGATCGTCTTTCATCTTGCCGAGCAGCATGCGGGCCTGCTGCCTCGGGAGCGCGATGCCCGCGCCCGCGCGATCACCTGGATGTTTGCCGCGCTCAACACCGTCGAGCCGCCGGTCCTCGATTTGACGACGGCCAGGATATTCGAAGCCGACAGATCCTGGGCTCAGCAGCGTCTGCCGCTGGTGAAAGACCGTGTTCGGGCAGTGCTGGACAAGCTCTCGGCCTATCTGGGCGCCGCAGAATGGCTCGATGGTGCATTCAGCGCGGGCGATCTGTTGATGGTATCGGTGCTGCTGCGCCTGAGAATGTCGGGCATTCTCGACGAATATCAAAACCTGGCCGCCTATGTGGCGCGCGGCGAAGCGCGGCCCGCTTATGCCAGGGCTTTCGCCGCGCAATTTGCGGTCAACGGCCCATCGTAAGGCCGCACCCTTCGGCGCGATCACAGCGGCCACGAGCGGACGTCAGGCGAAGGCGGCCGCAGCGGGCGGCGGGTCAGGATCGACAGCAGTCGGAACGGGAGCGTATGCGGCGTAGCTGACGCTCAAGCGCGCCTGCCCGTTCGAACGCGAGCAGAGTGTCGACTCCAGTTTGAACATTGTGGCGAGCGGCACCATCGCGTTGATGACGACTGCGCTGTCGCGAGCTTCCTGGTCCCCGATCCGGCCACGGCGGCCCTTCAACTCGCTGACGATGCCGCCGGCATAGTCTGCCGGCGTCACCACCTCGACCCTCATGATCGGCTCGAGCAGTTGCACGCCGAGATGCGGCGCGGCTTTGCGAAAGCAGGCGCGGCCCGCAACCTCGAAAGCCAGGGCCGAGGAGTCGGTCTCGTGCCAGGCGCCGTCCACCAGCGTCGCCTTGACGCCGATCATCGGAAAGCCCGCAAACGGCCCCTGCGACTGGATGCTGCGCAGCCCCTTTTCGACCCCCGCCACATAGTCGTTCGGGATCACACCGCCGGCGATCCTCGACGCGAACACCAAGTCCGGATTGTGCGCGTTCGGCTCGAACATGATCTTGACGCGGGCGAACTGACCCGCGCCGGCCAACAGCTTCTTGTGGGTGTAGTCCTGTTGATGGCTGCGGGTGATCGTCTCGCGATAGGCAATTTGCGGGGCGCCGACATTCACCGCAAGATTGAACTCGCGGCGGATGCGGTCGATGATGCTGTCGAGTTCAACTTCGCCCATGGCGGCGATGATCGTCTGACCCGATTCCTCGTCCCACTTGACGTCGAAGCAGGGATCCTCGTCCGCCAGCCTCGACAGGAGGATACGCAGCTGCCCCTCATCGGCCCTCGATTTCGCCTCGATCGCGAGTTGCAGCAAAGGCCATGGCGCGGCAGGTTTTTCCATGACGATAGGATCGCAGCTTGACCGTATGTCCGCAACGGGTCAGGTGCGTCAACGATCCAATATCAGCCGCGCGCTACGGTGCCGTTGCCTGCCGAAACCAATCAGCGGTCCTGCGACCAGGCCCCCAGGCCCGCCATATCGGTCAGGCGGATCGCGGCCAAGGTCTCGATTTCCCTGGAGATCGGCGTCTGCCGCATGCTCTGCGCCTCAGGCTCGCTTTTGGCGGTGGTGAAGCGGGCTTGGCCAATCATGGCTCGAACGGCGGTCAGCATGTGTGATGTTCCTTAGCTTGTCCTGGGCTAAGAACTTGGCGAATGCATTTACGTTCCAAGGGCTGCTGACAAAACCGTTCGGTGCAATCCAATCCACTGGCGGTTACGATGAGCCACGCAGCCCTTATCCAACAACAGAAAGTGATGGTCGGGATCGAAACCGTTTTGGGCAAGCTGCGAGTGAAGCGCTACGGTGGTTGTCAACCGGAGCAGGTAAATGATTGGAATGAAGTGGAACGCAACGACAGCGACTGAGGCGACCAGCTCAAATAGCCCCAATGAAACTATCGCTGGAACCAGCAATTCTGGAAGCGCAACGCAGGAACCCGTTCGCATTGAACAGTTTTGGGACAGGAACCGATTGGTTCCGCCATCGATGGAGAGTTATCTTCCAAGCAATAGAATGTGGGCAGACGGCACAGCAACGGTTCTTCAGCTCTTCATCGCATTTTGTACATTTGCAATAGTTTTTCATGTTTTTTTAAAAGTCGATAAAATTTTTGCGGCAGTTACTATTGCAGCGTTCTCATATATATTTGGCAGCTTTAACGCGAGAATGGCTCGCGCACAGCGCAGATTTTATCTAGCCCAGAAAATAAAGTGAAGAAATTCGCAGACTCTATAAAACCAGTTTTTAGGCGGTATATCGATGGCCGCTCGGGTGCAACGCTTAAACCCTGAGACCGGCACCTGTGTGCTGACAGAAGTCGGCAGCGGCACGATGCTCCAAGAGCGGCGTGGTGTGTATAAGCCAGGCAAGCCGCTTGGCCAAAATGACTACGGATATTGCGCCTTTGCGACCGCAGGGTTCAGATCGCCCTGCAATTCCTTGGGCAGCGGCAGGCTCGAGCATTGCAGGTGCACGTTGCGGGCGTAAAACTTCCGATGCTTCTGCTCGGCCTCCTTGGTGGCCGCTATGATGCCCAGCCCGTACGGGCCAAGTGCCGCGAATTCCCAACCCGGATGTTGTTTCTCGCGAACCGCGTAGTCCGAAGCCGCCGCCCGGGCCTGCTGGCATTCCGGCGAGGCCCATTTCGGATCCTGCGGCGAAAGCGACGTCCCATAGTCGACCGGAGAGGTCGCGCATCCAGCCACCGTCGCAGCCAATGCGGACATCGCAATTCGCGTCGCAATTCTCATCCCCAAGCCCTTCCCGTCAGTCGCATCATCTTGAATTCCGCACGACCGCAGCGAAATGGCCATGCCATGAATCCGGCAGAGCCCGCCGTACCAATCACGTATACGCGATGTCCAGCCCTTGCGCTTGCCATCGGCTCCGCTTCATGGCGATCTTGCCGCAGCCCGATTCAAGCGGCGTGCTTGGAACCAAATGACGGGCGAGACTGTTCAGTTGAAACTTTGACACGACGCTGACATCCCAGCCGGCAAAGCGGCGACCTTCAGGAGTTCCCCATCATGAACATTTCGTCCGGATTTCGTAAGATCGCGGTTGCCGCCATCGCCACTGCGGGCATTGGCTTTGCCAGTGCCGCGCATGCCGACAGCGGCACGATCCGCTTCGCCGTCTACAAGGCGGCCTTCTTCATCGGCGGCTCCGGCGGCGAAGGCACGTTCACCTTCCATGGTAAGTCGTATCCAATCTCCATCGGCGCCGTTTCGGGCGGCCTCGCCTTCGGCGTTTCCAAGACCTATTTCCACGGCACGGTGCGCCATATCAGGCGTGCGCGCGATGTGACGGGTGTCTATGGCGCGGCGGGTGGCGGCGGCACGATCGGCAAGGGCGCCCAGGTAATCCTCATGACCAACGACAAGGGTGCCCAGCTCGAACTCACCGGCAAGCAGGTTGGCCTGCAGGTCAACGCCGATCTCAGCGGCTTTGCCATCTCGCTGAAGTAAGTATCGGACTGAAGTAAGGGCTTCGGGCAGTTCGCCGTTTCAAGGAATGGCGAACTGCCCTATTTATTTTGACGAAAATCCCAAGGAAAGCGCTATGCGCATTTCCCGGGAGAACCGTTTGGATTGCTTTAGCTCCGCAACCCCTGCGCTTCCTGCCCCGTGCGCTTGACATATTCGGCATAGCCGCCGCCATAGGTGTGGATGGTGGCGATGTCGTCGGTCGGCTCGTCCGGCACCAGAAGGTTGGACGGATCATGACCGCGAGATCGGCATGTTTCGCACCTGTTCGGAAGAATTCGGAACAATTCGTACGGCCTTTGAGACGCTTGCTCGAAGCGCCCCCACTCTGTGTCCAGCCGTCATGCCGACGGTGCGGAAGCAGGGAGAGCGCCATGGACATCGTCACGTCAATTCAAGGCACCGAAAACCATCTCGCCATCAGCAAGCAGGCAGCCTACGAACCGCTTTTCAAGCGGCGCGGGCCGCCGCGCTTCGATGATATCGGGCAGGAGCGGCAATATCGAAAGGAACGGCTTGCCGCGGGTTTCCGCATCTTCGCTGCGCTGGGGTTCAGCGAAGGCGTCGCCGGACACATCACGGCCCGCGATCCGGAATTCACCGACACGTTCTGGGTCAATCCGTTCGGCATGCATTTCGCCCATATCACCGTCTCGGACCTCATCCGTGTCGACGGCGCCGGCGATGTGGTCGAGGGCACGATGCCGGTCAATGTCGCCGCGTTCGCCATCCATCATCAGATCCACATGGCGCGGCCGGACGTGGTGGCGGCCGCGCACGCCCACTCCATCTATGGCAAGGCGTGGTCGGCGGTCGGCCGCGTGCTCGATCCGATCACGCTGGACGCCTGCGCCTTCTATGAGGATCACGTCTTCTTCGACGACACGCGGGTGCTGGTCACGGAGGCAAGCGAGGCAGCGCGGATCGCCGAGAGCCTCGGTGGCCACAAGGCGGCGATCTTGCGCAATCATGGCCTGCTCACGGTTGGCCAGACCGTCGACGAGGCCGTCTGGTGGTTCATCTCGATGGAACGGTGCTGCCAGGCGCAGTTCCTCGCCGAGAGCGTGGGCACGCCGCTCCAGGTCGACCCGGAAAACGCCCGCGCCACCCGCGCCGTGAACGGAACCGCGCAGGCCGGCTGGTTTCAATGCCAACCGCTGCATGACCGCATCCTCAGGCAGCAGCCGGATCTGCTCGGGTAAATCAGCGTGGTCCGCACTTGGCCAACGAAGGCATGTGGGGCGTCAAACGGCTGATCCATTTTCGATCAGCCGTTTGGCGGCATCGGCCGCGGCGGTGCAATAGTTTCGGTCGCCATGAACCAGGATCATGACCATTGCACCTTCGATCAGCAGGAACAGCTCGCGCGCCCTCTCGCTGGGCGATGGCACGCCCGCTTCGGCGAGCAGGGTCGCCAGTTGCTTTTCCATCAGCGCCTTGTGCTGACGCGCCATCGAACGCGCGGGATGCCCCGAGAGATCGGCAAGCTCGATTGCCAGCCGGGTAAATCCCGACCCCGCCCAGCGTGGCTTGGCCGACCATATGGCCAGTTCACCGAAAAGCTTGTCGACCAGTTGCTCCGGCCCGCCCGACAGGTCGATGCCATAGTTCTGGAATTCGGCGAAAGCCCGTTCATGCTGTGAGGCAAGCACCGCGGTCAGCAGCGCGTCCTTGCTGTCGAAGTGATAGTAGAGCGTCTTCTTGGTGACGCCGGCGGCGCTTGCGATCTCATCCATGCCGACGCGAAAGAATCCCCGGCGGCGAAACAGCTTGTAAGCCGCCTGCAATATCACTGGCCTGGTCTTGTCGGACGATCTGGGCACGGGGCTGACGCCGATGAATGTATACTCGCTAGTGAGTTTACATCCGCGCGCTCGCGACATTCAATGGACCAGCATTGGCTAATATTCGTTGGGAGCCGACGATGGACAGGCTGATCACCGCATTGCCCGATCTCCAAAAATTCACGGAAGCCGCAAGCCTGGGCGACCTGGCCAAGGCGTCACCGGCGCCTTCGCTGCTGAAGACCATGACCTGCATCGAGGACCTCCGGCAGGCTGCCCGCCGCCGCGTTCCCCGGGCTTTTTTCGACTATGTCGAGGCCGGCGCCTATTCCGGACAGACGCTGCGCGCCAACAGCGCCGATCTGGAGCGCATAACGTTCCGCCAGCGCGTGCTGGTCGACGTTTCACAACGCGACACGGCAACGACGATCCTCGGCGAGAAGGCCGCGCTGCCGATCGCGCTGGCGCCGATCGGCATTGGCGGGATGCAGTGGGCTGACGGGGAGATTCTCGCTTGCCGCGCCGCACAGGCTGCCGGTGTCCCCTATACGCTCGGCACGATGGCGATCTGCTCGATCGAGGACGTTGCCGAGGCGGTCGACAAGCCGTTCTGGTTCCAGCTCTATGTGATGAAGGACCGTGGCTTCGTGCGTTCGCTCGTCGAGCGGGCGCTTGCTGCCCGCTGCAGCGCGCTGGTGCTCACGGTCGACCTGCAGGTGCTGGGGCAGCGCCACATTGACGTCAAGAACGGGCTATCGGTTCCGCCTTCGCTGAAACTGCGCAATCTTCTCGACATGGCGACCAAGCCCGCCTGGGCCTGGCGGATGCTCACCGCCAAGCGCTGGACGTTCGGCAATCTCGCCGGCCATGTGAAAGGCGAGCAAGGCGTCAAGGAACTGGCGGACTGGGTGTCGCATCAGTTCGATCCCACGCTCAACTGGAACGACGTCGAGTGGATCAGGAGCATCTGGCCGGGCAAGCTGATCATCAAGGGCATTCTCGACGTGGATGATGCACGCACCGCCAGCAAGGCCGGCGCGTCCGCGATCGTGGTTTCCAATCATGGCGGCCGGCAGCTGGATGGTGCGCCATCGACGATCTCGAAGCTGCCGAAGATCGCTGAAGCGGTGGGCTCGCAAACCGAGGTGCTGTTCGATGGCGGCGTTCGATCCGGCCAGGATGTCATGCGCGCGCTCGCCCTTGGCGCCAGAGGCTGCCTGGTCGGGCGAGCCTATATTTACGGACTCGGTGCCGGCGGAGAGGCCGGTGTGGCGACCGCCATCGAGATCCTTCGCAAGGAACTGTCCGTCACCATGGCGCTGACAGGCACGAGAAGCATCGACGAAGTCGACCAGCGGGTGCGGAACTAGCCAAATCCGTCTGGGCGCCGTGGCCTTCGGCACCACCGTGGTGCCCGATATCGCAGCGCTTCTGGCAGGCGATGTAATCCGCCATGTAGTGGTCAAGGGCGGCGCGGAATTCTTCATCGCGTGGACGCGGGCGGCTCACCGGCGCCGTTCGGCTGGTCTCGGTCTCAAATCCGGTACGGTCGAAAGCAATTGCGGACATCTCAGCTCTCCCTGTCGCGAAACACCGTGACAGGATGAGCCGGGCGGGTGGCAGCGTCCCGGGTACACGGCCGAATACTTCCGAAAAGGCCCGAAAAGATGCTAGTTTGCGCCATGGTGGGGAAACGGTTCGCCTTCGGCCCGTTCGAGCTCAAACCGGAGGCGGGAACGCTGCTCCGGCAAGGCATGCCCGTTCCCGTCGGCTATCGCGGCGTGCTGCTTCTGGCAGCGCTGGTCGAGCGGCCCGGCGAAGTGCTCTCCAAGGCCGAGCTGATGGACGCGGCATGGCCACGCGTGGCGGTCGAGGAAAGCAACCTCTCCGTCCAGATCGCCTTGCTGCGCAAACTGCTTGGGCAAGGCCCCGACGACGCCGAGTGGATTGCGACCATCCCGCGGGTCGGCTACCGCTTCGGCGGCGCGGTGGATTGCCTCGACGCGGCCGCGGCACCGTCCGATGGCGCCGAGGCCGGGCCCTCGATCGCCGTGCTGCCCTTTGCCAATCTCAGCGACGACGCCGAGCAGCAATATTTCGGCGACGGCCTTGCCGAAGACATCATCACCCGCCTGGCGCGGCTGCGCTGGCTGTTCGTGTCGGCCCGCAACTCATCGTTCACCTATGGCGGCAAGGCGGTCGACGTGAAGCAGATCGGGCGTGAGCTTGGCGTGCGCTATGTGCTCGACGGAAGCGTGCGCCGCTCCGGACAACGGCTCAGGATCAATGCCAGGCTGAGCGACGCCGACACCGCGCGCCAGATCTGGGCGGAGCGCTACGACGCGGAGATCGCCGATTTCTTCGCGCTGCAGGACGAGATCGCCCAAAGCGTGATCGGCGCCATCGAGCCCAGGCTCTACGTCGCCGAACAGGAGCGTTTCCAGAGCCGGTCGCCCGGCAACCTCGACGCCTGGGGGTTCGTGATGAAGGCGATGCCCTATGTCTGGACCTGGGCCTCGCTGCCGGATTTCGAGATCGCCGAGCCGCTGCTGCAAAAAGCCATCGACATCGACCCCGACTATCCGCGCGCCAACTGCCTGATTGCATGGGGTCTCGCCGCAAAGGCGATGCTTGGGCTGGCCGATGCGCAAACCACCCTGCCGACTGCCCACGACATGGCGCAACGGGCGATCCGCAGCGACCCGGAGGACCCCTGGACGCACTTCGCCACCGGCTTCGTGCATATGGCCTCGCGCCGTTTCGATCCGGCGGTGAAGGCACTGTCCGAGGCGATCACCCTCAATCCGAGCCTGGCCTATGCGCATATGATCCTCGGATCGACCTATGCCTATGCGGGCATGCCGGAGGACGGCCTGCACCATGTCGCGCTTGCCGACCGCCTCAGCCCACGCGATTTCACGCAAGCCGGCAGCCTCTCCGTCATTGGGCTCTGCCATTTCATGGCCGGGCGTTATGACGAGGCCGCCGAGTTCGAGCGGCGGGCGGTGGACCTCAGGCAGAATTTCGGCACGGCCTGGCGCACATACGCCGCCTCGGCCGGCATGGCGGGCGATCGCGCCGCCGCCGCCCACGCACTGTCGCAGGCACGGCGCTTGCATCCAACCGTGTCCGTGGACTGGGTCGAGAAATACCACCCCATCGTCCACGAAAAGGACCGGGCGCGGTACATTAAGGGGTTGCGCGTCGCCGGGCTCGACTGATCGACGAGACCGGGGCCACAGGCGCCAGCAGCGTCCGCCCGGCCAATCATGACCGGGCTGCCGTCAGCTCCGCAGCCCCGGCGCTTCCTGGCCCGTACGCTCGACATATTCGGTATAGCCGCCGCCATAGGTATGAATGCCTTCCGGCGTCAGCTCCAGCACGCGGTTCGAAAGTGCTGCCAAAAAGTGCCGGTCGTGCGAGACGAACAGCATGGTGCCTTCATACTGCGACAGCGCCTCGATCAGCATCTGCTTGGTGGCGATGTCGAGGTGGTTGGTCGGCTCGTCCAGCACCAGCAAATTGGGCGGGTCGAACAGCATCAGCGCCATCACCAGCCGCGCTTTCTCGCCACCTGACAGCACCCGGCATTTCTTCTCGATCTCATCGCCGGAAAAGCCGAAGCAGCCGGCGAGTGCGCGCAGCGGCGCCTGGCCGGCCTGCGGGAAATTGTCTTCCAGCGTCTGGAACACGGTGCGCTCGCCTTCGAGCAGCTCCATGGCGTGCTGGGCGAAATAGCCCATTTTCACGCTCGGCCCCCGCGCCACCGTGCCGGTGTCGGGATCGGAGGCACCTGCCACCAGCTTGAGCAGCGTCGACTTGCCGGCGCCGTTGACGCCCATGATGCACCAGCGCTCGCGGCGGCGGACCTGGAAGTCGAGCCCCTCATAGATGCTGCGGCTGCCATAGGCCTTGTGGACATTCTTCAAGGTGACGACGTCCTCGCCGCAGCGCGGCGCCGGCTGGAACTCGAAATTCACGATCTGGCGGCGCTTGGGCGGCTCGACGCGGTCGATCTTGTCGAGCTTCTTCACCCGGCTCTGCACCTGGGCGGCATGCGACGCGCGCGCCTTGAAGCGCTCGATGAAGGCGATCTCCTTGGCCAGCATCGCCTGCTGGCGCTCGAACTGCGCCTGCTGCTGCTTGTCGGCGATCGCCCGCTGCTGCTGGTAGAACTCGTAATTGCCGGAATAGGCGGTGAGCGAACCGGCATCGATCTCGACGATCTTGTTGACGATGCGGTTCATGAACTCGCGATCGTGCGAGGTCATCAGCAGCGCGCCCTCATAGCCTTTCAAAAACTGCTCCAGCCAGATCAGGCTTTCGAGATCGAGATGGTTGGACGGCTCGTCGAGCAGCATGACATCGGGCCGCATCAACAAGATGCGGGCAAGCGCC
This sequence comes from Mesorhizobium sp. P3_A8, assembly GCF_056402995.1. Taxonomy (NCBI): domain Bacteria; kingdom Pseudomonadati; phylum Pseudomonadota; class Alphaproteobacteria; order Hyphomicrobiales; family Phyllobacteriaceae; genus Mesorhizobium; species Mesorhizobium sp. P3_A8. The sequence goes on from NZ_JBFUGI010000024.1 coordinate 51,206, forward strand.
ACGCGCATCTTCCAGCCACCCGACAGCTTGCCGACATCGCCGTCCATCATCTCCTGCGAGAAGCCGAGACCGTCGAGCACTTCGCGGGCGCGGCCGTCGAGCGCATAGCCGTCGAGCTCCTCGAAGCGGTGCTGCGCCTCGCCATATTTCTCGATGATCTCATCCATCTTGTCGGCCTGATCGGGATCGGCCATGGCGGCCTCGAGTTCGGCCATCTCGGCCGCCACGTCGCTGACCGGGCCGGCGCCGTTCATCACTTCGGCGACCGCGCTATGGCCCGCCATGTCGCCGACATCCTGGCTGAAATAGCCGATGGTGACGCCGCGATCGACCTGCACCTGGCCCTCGTCCGGCTGCTCCTGGCTGGTGATCATGCGAAACAGGGTCGTTTTGCCGGCACCGTTGGGCCCGACAAGCCCGACCTTCTCGCCCTTCTGCAGGGAGGCCGACGCCTCGATGAAGACAAGCTGACGGCCGTTCTGCTTGCTGATGCTTTCAAGTCTGATCATGCGGTTTCCGGACTATGCCTGCGCTGAAAGGATTTGCCCGGCGCCTTACGCGAAGGATGGCGCCGGGGGAAGAGGCACAAGCGCCGCAGACAGCCGATCTCCCCACTCGTGGGGGAGATGGCCGGCAGGCCAGAGGGGGGGCGCTGTCCCGCCGACCTCTCAATCCATCAATATGCGCCGAAGCATTCGTACCTATCGCAATGCCTGCAAGGTTGGCGATCCTTGGCGCCCCCTCTGCCCTGCCGGGCATCTCCCCCACGAGGGGGGAGATTGGCAGCTTCACCTCGCAGACACAGTTGAGAAACAAGATTCAACATGCGGGAAAAACTCGCGAAAAGATCGTCAGGCATAACCATCCTCGTAGCAACCGGACAGCGGTCGCCACATCAACGCAAAGGGATGGTCCCGACAATGCAACGACGTTCTACCGGATGGATGGCTGCCGTAGCCGGCATTTCGCTCGCCATGCTTGCGGTCGCGCAGTCGGGTGCTCAAGCCGCGGTTACCCGGAGCGAATATTGCAGCCGGCTCGGTCTTCAACTCGACGGAGCCATCCGGACCAAAGCCGAACCCGGTGCCAGTGCGGGCCAGATCGCGCAGGCAACGGCACTCCAGGACAAGGCGAATCGGTTCTGTTCCGAGCGCAAGCAGGCGCAAGGCATCCGGACCTACGCCAACGCCCTGAAACTTCTTGGCGTGACGCCAGTCGACCTCGACCAGTGACAGCAACCACCAACCTCTGAAGGCAGCCTCTCATGAACAAGCCCCTCCTCTCCGCCCTCGGCCTGGCCATCGCTCTCGGTCTGGCAATGCCGGTTGTCGGCACCGCTAATGCGGCGGCCACGACCAGCACCACGACAACGACCGCTCCGGCGACGACGACTGCCCCGGCGACCGCTCCGGCGGCTCCCGCTGCCGCGGACGCGGCGAAGACGCCGGTCAAGGCCGCGCACAAGCACCACAGGCACCACAAGCACCACAGGCATCACAAGAAGCACCACAGGCATGTGAGGGCACACGCCCACAAGGATGTCGGCAAGAAGCACGTCCACAAGCACACCCACAAGAAGCATGGCCACAAGCACGCCAAGGCGGCTTGATAAGCTGACTTCGCTCTGACTTCCTCCCGGGAAAAGGCCGCCACTCGCAGAAAGCGAGGGCGGCTTTTTCTTGCGTGCAATCGAGGCAAGACAGCCCGCTGGAACTGCGCAAAAACAGGCACTTACGGCAATTCCGCGATTCAGATCGTGAAGCGCCTCAGGCACTCATCGTCGACTCCTGCTTAACAACCACGCTCACCACGGCAGTCTTTTGCCGTCGCGAAAAAAGCCGCCGGTCGGGCCGTCATCCGGCAACGTCGCGGCCCAGACGATGCCGGCCGCCCCTCGCGCCACCGGACGTCCGCCCGGCCCGCCCATGTCGGTGGCGACCCAGCCCGGACAGATGGCATTGACCAGCACGCCGGAACCACGCAGTTCCGCCGCCAGCACGCAGGTCAGCGCATTGAGCGTCGCCTTCGAGGTCGAATAGGCCGGCGCCCCCGCCCCCATCGAAGCCAGCGAACCGCCTTCGGACGACACATTGACCAGCCGGCCATGGCCGCCGGCCTTGAGCAGCGGCGCGAAGGCGGCCGCCGTGCGCCAGGCGCCAAAGACATTGGTCTCGAATGCCTCGCGGATCACGGTCCAGTCCGGCTGCAAGGCGCGCGAGCCGGTGTCGTAGTGGATGGCGGCATTGTTGATCAGCACGTCGAGCCGACCGAACCGGCGCTGCACGTCGTCGGCTGCATTTGCAGCGGCGTCAGGCGCTGCGACATCGAGTGCGATGGCCTCGACATTGCCCTCAAGCCCTTCCGCCGCCGCCTCGCCCTTGGCGAGGTCGCGCACGCCAAGCAGCACGGTGAAGCCGCGTTTCGCCAGCTGGCGGCCGGTCTCCAGGCCTATGCCGCGATTGGCGCCGGTGATGAGGGCGACTTTGTTGGGATGCGTGGTCATGGGATGCCTCTGTATGTCGTCTCAGGGAAAGATGGCACGGGCGGAATTGATTTATTAGGTGGTCTGGATCGCAGTCATTGCGCGATGGAGTGCATCAATTAACTGCGCAGGAATCGGGTGTCCGCAGACATCGCACCATGCGATCGTTCACCGATCACGAGGACCAGCCATGCTCACGCTTCACGATTATCTGCCATCGCAAAATGGCTGGAAAGTCCGGGTCCTGCTCGGCCTGCTGAAGATCCCTTACGAGACCCGCATCGTCTCGATTTTCGAGGGCGAGAGCCATACCGATGCGTTCCACGAACTCAACCCGGCCGGCGCAGTCCCCGTGCTTCAGCTCGAGGACGGCAGCGCCATTGCCGAATCCAATGCGATCCTCACCTACCTCGCCGAAGGCACGCCGTTGTTGCCGGCGGATCGCTACCGGCGCGCCAAAATCATGCAATGGCTGTTCTTCGAACAGTACAATGTCGAGCCCGTCATCGGCTCGCTGCGCTTCTGGACCTTGACCGGGCGGCTCGAACGTAACGATGCCWTGGTTGCCGGCAAGCGCGAAGCCGGCGCCCGCACGCTCGCCGCCCTGAACCGCAGCCTCGCCGAGACGCCATTCCTCACCGGAAGCGACCTCACCATCGCCGACATCGCCATCTATGCCTACAGCCACCGCGCCGAGGATTGCGGGTTTTCTCTGGCGGACCACCCGGCATTCCTCGCATGGACCGGCCGCGTGCGCGACGTGATCGGCCAGGGCTATCCAGTCCACCCTTATAGCATCGATCCGCATTCGGGTGGCTGAACGCCTACTTCTTGCCCTGCGGATAGATCGTCTCGCCGCGCTTCAGCATCGCCACGAAGGTCTCGATCTTCTTCTTGCGGCCGGCCTCGGTCTTCATGTTGTGGGTGCGGAAGGCGAGCGCGAAGCGGTTCTGCGCGCTGAGCTTTTCCAGCATCGCCTTCGCCGCTGGTTCGGCGTCGATCGCCGCCTGCAGATCGTCAGGGATTTTCATCTCCTTGCCGCTGCCATAGGCGCGCGCCCAGCGCCCGTCGGCCTTGGCCGCCTCGACCTGGCTCAACCCATGCCCGGTCATGCGGCCCTCCTCGACCAGCCGCGCGACATTGTCGATGTTGATCTTGCTCCAGATGCTCTTCTTGCCGCGCGGCGTGTAGCGCTGCAGGAAACTCTTGTCGTCCAGCCCCTTGCGCACCGCGTCGATCCAGCCGAAGCACAGCACGACGTCGATGGCTTCTTTCGGCGTGATCGACTTCAGCCCCGACCCAACCTTGTGTACCTTGATCCACACTTCGGTTTCCGTGGCGTGGTGTTTGCCGAGCCAGGCGTAAAAGCTGGCCGGATCGGGGAATTCCCTGACCTTGTCCGGATCGACCTTGACCGGCGCCATCAGCGGGCCTGCCGGTTCAGAATTGTTGTCGCTGGCGTCGCGGTCATCTTGCCTCCGTCATCTTGCGATTCCCCGCATCATGGCATGGTTCACTGTCGGCTTTCGTCAGCAGCGGGACACGCTGCCACGAAGCAACGGAACGCACGATCCATCGCCGCGTTGCGGCAAGAGTGCAACCAGATGGACGAGCGCGACACTTCCCCCACCGTGCTATAGGACCACAAATGCCACGTTGGGGGATGTGCCACGATGAAATCTCTGCTCTTCGCCCTTGCCTTGATGCTACCCACAGCAGCCCTCGCCGAACCGATCGAAACCCAGAAGATCATCACCGCGCTGACCGGTGACTTCAACGGCGACGGTGCGCCGGACCTCGTCATGGTGGTCGAGACCAAGCCCACCGATCCGATGGACATCCATTTCTTTCTCAGGGACAAGGAACACAATTAGCTCAAGCCCGTCGAAATCGTGCGCGAACAGATCGGTGGCGCGTGGAACGGTTACGACCGGCCGGGCTATGAGAACTCCGACACCGAGCCGGAGCTGACGATGCTGCCCAACGGCTCGATCAAATTCTATCTGCCGGCGCCGGAGATCGGCAGCGAGCGCACCAACCAGACGCTGACCATCGCCTACCGCAACGGCGCCTTCATCGTTGCCGGCTTCGCCTACGATTCCGATGATTATCTGCAGGAGAATGCAGCCAGCGCCTGTGACTACAATGTGCTGACCGGCAAGGGCACCAGCTCGAAGCAGCAGCCGGACGGCAGCACCAAGCACAAGACCGTGTCGGGCGAAGGCCAGATCGTTGCCTTCAAGGACTGGAACTCGGGCGACGCCTTCTCCGCTTGCCAGGAATAAGCGGCGCGCCCTACCCCTCCGGCCGGCGTCAGACCGGCGGCGGTGCTGCCGGTGTCAGCCCGTGGCGGCGCATGATCTCCATCATCTTGGCCTTGTCCGGCGGCCCGCCGGCGGCGGCGTTGAGCAAGCCGAACACCTCGCGGAAATAGTCCGGGCCGATCGCCGCTGGCGTGATGACGCACAGCGCCTTCGCGTCTCGGGTGCCATTGTTGTCGAACCGGTGAACGGCGCCGCGTGGAATGCACAGCGCTTCCCCCGGCCCAACCTCGATCGGTTTGCTGTTCACGGTCCAGGTCAGCACCCCGTGAATGCCGTAGATCGTCTCCTCGTAGTGATCGTGGCTGTGCGCCGGCGCGGGCAAGCGCTGCGCGGCTGGCACCATCAGCTCGAAAGCGGCGACACTGCCGTTCGAACTGTCGCCCGATACCAGGAAGCGGACCGACAGCCCCTTGGTGCCGATGGTCTCGTTGGCTGGATTGACCCGAAGATTCATGGCGGACATTGCGCAAACCCCTCCAGTAAATTACATTTACTGGCTATCAGTAAACTCAATTTACCGGATCGTCAATGGCCACCTCCGCCGAAGTTCTCCAGACCAAGACCGAGAACCTGTTGATTGGCGCCCTGTTGCGCGTGCCGGCACAGGCGATCCAGCGCCGGCTGATCAAGGAACTCAACGCCGCCGGTTTCGATGAATTGCGCCTGCCGCATATGGCCGTGCTGCAGTTTCCAGGGCCAGACGGCGCACGCCCTGGCACCATTGCCGAGCGTGCCGGCATGAGCAAACAGGCCATCAATCAGTTGCTCAGCAGCCTCGAAGGCTACGGCTACATCGTGCGCTCCGACGGCGAAGGCAGCGCGCGCGTGGTGCACTCCACCGAACGCGGCCATGCCGCCTTCTGGAAGATGGTCGACATATTGCGCGACATCGAGGAGGAGTGGCGCAGCGAGCTCGGGCCGGAGCGGTTCGCCCAGCTGAAAGCACTGCTGTTCGTCGTCTGGGACAGCCCTCTGGTGCGTTGAGCGGGACGTGCTCTGCCGGCACCATCGGCCTCTCCGATAGCACCATCGGTTTCTTCCGTTTTCCCGTGACGCTCTGACCTGCCAATCCCTGCCCTGTCCAATCCAGCAAAGGCAGAGCGACATGAGCACTTCAAACCAGAAAATCCTGATCGTCGGCGGCGGCTCCGGCATGGGCCTGGCCCTAGCCAGACGTTGTGTCGAGGCCAGTGCCAAGGTCGTCATTGCCGGGCGCGGTGAGGACCGGCTGCAACAGGCACGCGAGGAACTCGGCAATCCCCCCGGCCTGGAGGTGACCGTCGTCGACGTCGCGCGGGAAGACCAGGTCGCGGACCTGTTCGCGCGCATCGGCGGGCTCGACCACATCGTCAGCACGGCGGCCGACATCGAAGGCGCCTACCGGCTGCTGCCGGAGCTCGACCTCAAGGCGGCGCAACGCGCGGTCGACAGCAAGCTCTTCGGCCCGCTGCTGCTCGCCAAGCATGGCGCGCCACAGATTGCGGCTGGCGGCTCAATGACCTTCGTCTCCGGCGTCGCTGCCTACCGGCCGGCCGCGCGCGGCTCGGTCGTCGCCGCCGTCAATGCAGCACTCGAAGGGATGGTGCGGGCGCTTGCCGTCGAACTCGCCCCGGTCCGCGTCAACGCCGTATCACCCGGCTGGGTCGACACCACGATCTGGGCGCAGGTCGCCGGCGATCGCAAGGCCGAAATGCTTGCCGCGATGGCCGAGCGGCTACCGGTCGGCAGGATCGGCCAGCCCGCAGACATCGCAGACGCCATTTTCTTCCTGATCGGCAATGGCTTTACCACCGGAACGACGCTGCATGTCGAAGGTGGACACCGGCTTGTCTGAACTGGACCGGCGTCGGGAACCGCTTTCAAAGCAAGACCTTGGGCCGACTTGTCGATTCAGCTTCTGAACTGGTTTGAGAGGGTTTCAACGTGTCGCGTGCGGCGGCGAGCAAGTGCCTGAGCGCCGGCGGCTGGACGCGCCGGCGGCGCCAGATCATCGTCAGCGGTGCCGCTTGTGCTGGGCCGGGCCACGACAGTTCGACAAGATCGCCACGCGCCAGCGCATCGCTGACCGCAAGACGTGGAACGAGGCCGAGCCCAGCACCCGCCGCCACCAGCCGGGCAATGGCACTGACGCTGCCGACTTCGGCGGCAAGTTTTGGCACCGCCATGCCGGCCTCGGCAAAGGCGGTGTCGAACATATGCCGGTAGATGCATCCAGGCTCCGTCGCCACGAAACGCAGCGCGGCAAGGGCGGCCAGGTCGCGTGGCGCCGTGCCTTGTCCCGGCGCCGCGACCAGCACCAACGGTTCGGCGCCAATCGTGCGCCTGGCCAGGCGTTCATCGGCAGTGCCCTTCGCACCGTCGCGACGCTCGAAGCAGAAGGCGACATCGATGCCGCCGTCCTCCAGCAGGCGCCGCAACGTGCCGCTGTCGGTCACCTTCATCCGCACGGTGATATCGGGATGGCTGGCCTGGAACCCCGGCAGCCACGGCGCCAGCCGGACCGAGGCGATCGTTTCCAGCGCGCCGATGGTCAGCGTTCCGCTTGTCTGTCCAGCCGCCGCCTGCACAGCCGCACGTCCCTCGCCATCGAGTCGCAACAGCTCTTCGGCGATCGGCTGCAGCGCCAGCCCTGCCGGCGTCAGCTCCAGGCCGGCCTTCGAGCGTGTGAACAAGGCGGCACCAAGTTCCGCCTCGAGGGTCTGGATCTGGTCGCTGACACTCGATTGCGCGAGGTGAACAGCGTCGGCGGCACGCGTGATGTTGCGGCTGCGCGCCACCGCGAGAAAGGTCTTGAGCAGTCTTGGATGCATTATTGACGCAACGCGGCTACTGCAGCTGCGGCTTCTTCAAAAAGCTGCCGCGGTCGGCGGATTTGACGCGCAGCCAGGTCTCGCGGCCGTCGCGCACCACGCGCATCGGAATCTCGGCGCCGGCCGAGCCGCTGTCCCAGAGCTTGCGATAGAAATCGGCGAGCCCGTCGACGGCGCCGTCGCGGACCTCGGAGATGACATCGCCCTGGCGCAGGCCGGCCTTGGCGGCCGGACCGCCTTCGGTCACGCTCATCACCACCACCTTGCCGTCGCTTTCGGCCGACAGCGCGCCGAGCCACGGACGCGGCGGCCTCGCCACCTGGCCCCGCGTCAGGAGATCGTCGAGGATCGGCGGCAACAGATCGATCGGCACCACCATATTGATATCGGCGACCTCGCCGGCGCGGCTCATCTGCAGGCGCAGCGAGCCGATACCGAGCAGCGCGCCATCGGCGCTAAACAGCGGCGCTCCGCCCCAGGACGGATGCGCGGGCGCGATGAAGATCGCCTCGTCGAGCAGATACTCCCAATAGCCGGCGAATTCCTGCTTGGTGACGATCTTGGCCTCGACTGCCCGGCCGATGCCGTCGGCAAGCACCACCGCGTCGCCGATACGAGCCTTGCCGGCATCGCCGAGCGCCACGGCGGGCAGCCCGGTCGGCGCCAGCGCCTGGACCAAGCCGAAGCCCGATTCCTGGTCATAGGCCAGTGCGTGCGCCGGGATGACGCGGCCATCATGCGCGGTCAGCCAGACTTCTTCTGCCTCGGTGATGAGATAGCCGATGGTCAGCACCAGCCCGTCATCCCTGATGACGACGCCGCTGCCTTCCCTGAGCGTACCCAGCGCGCCGGCCGTAAAAGCATCGTCGGGGACGGTTGCGCGCACGGCGACGACGGAGCGCGGATTGGGATTGATGGTCATGATTTTGTCCTGCGATGCAAATGCCCTGGCGGCTTCTTCTATAGGTATGCCTTGGAGGGGATGGTGCAAGGGGTGAGAAGCGGTGGCTGGGGGCCGCGAGAAGCCAATTGCTTGGCTTTTCGAGCTTCGAACGCCCTGAGCCTGCGAAGGGCTGGGGCGCGGCGGGGCAGATCTTCCTTCTCCCCTTGTGGGAGAAGGTGGAACGGCGCGACAGCGCCGAGACGGTTGAGGGGTGTTCCAGCGGAGTGAGGCGTTGGTGTTCCCTGGAGCACCCCTTGTGTGTTTGGAATCGTGCATTGTTGAGGGTGCCACGGACCAGGTGCTTGCCTGATCCGTGGCGGTGGTCGAGAGCCCGTCGCCCCTCAGGTGGCCTAAACCGTGGATGAGCTGGGGCCCGACCGCCTTCTTTTGTGAACCCGAACAGTTGCAAGGGGCAAGCCCCCGCACACAAGGAAGGGACCGAGGAGATGGTAGCGCAAACGGTTCAGGACATCGGCATCGATGTTGCCAAAGGCTGG
>NZ_JBFUGI010000025.1:0-45906 GCF_056402995.1 Mesorhizobium sp. P3_A8
GCCCTGTTCCGGCTAAGCCCTGTTCCGGCTAACGTCTTTGGTGCGGACGCGCTGTCACAACATGGCGGAACGGTAAGGCTGCTCGGACGTTCTCGTCTTCGAAGCATCGCATGCGACGATGTTCAAACCGGCGTGTCAGCGCCTACAGGAGCGGGAAAATACCATGAGCATCGGCACCATCCTCATCATCATTCTTGTCATCGCGCTGCTTGGCGGCTTCAGCGGCCTCGGCGGTGGCCCATTCTATGGCACCGGCTATTATGGCGGCGGCGGCCTCGGCCTTGTGCTGCTGATCATCATTGTCCTTGTCGTGCTAGGGCGGATCTAGAGGCTCGCAAGCCTTCGGACAATCGCAATCGCGTGACCGCGTCGCGATCGAAGCGCACCGGATTGTGATGCAAGCAAGCCGGCTTGTGATCCGACATCCGGGGGCGTATTTCGTATGTTGATTTCGGTCCACACCCCCCGTGGAAACAAGAGGAGAGGGTCCCACCCCTTCATCCTCCTCCAAGGCCCGCCCCGGTATGCCGGAGCGGGCTTTTGCGTTTAGGCCGAGGGAACCGGCTTGCGTCGAGACAGTTGAGTTTGCGGAAGGCTGCCCAATGCCCGCAACACTCAGAACGACACTCTGCGAAATTCGCGATGATCTTCACTTCCTGCGGCGGATGGTGGCGGCTCGCGGCCATATAGAGACCATCCAGGGCATAGATGCGTTGATCGGCATCGCTGAAGCAGAGGCTATCAAGGTTATCAGTCGGATCGATCGCGCGGTCTGAACAGGAAGAAGGATTGAATGAACATCAAGGAGATGACGCGGCAGGACTGCGTCGCCCTTCTGAAGACGCAACGCCTTGGTCGCCTGGCCTGTGTGCGTGACCAGAAACCCTATGTGGTGCCGGTCCATTTCGCCTTTGGCGAGAATTCCATTTTCAGTTTCTCGCTTCCTGGCCGGAAAGTCGACTGGATGCGGGCAAACCCCCATGTCTGCTTTCAGGTCGACGATGTCGGCGGTGGCAATGGCTGGAAGAGCGTCGTGGTGGAGGGCCTGTTCGAGGAACTTTCAAAAGCGCCTGATCCGGATGCCGGCATGACCGGCGTCGAAAGGGTGAACGCCCCGGTCGATGGCGACCGCCGGCTTGCCTGGTCGCTTCTCGCCACGCACGCGAATTGGTGGGAGCCGGGCGCCCTGAAGCCCGGCGATGCCCTCGCACCTTCGGGCAGCCATCTCTTCTATCAGATCAGGATCGAGGCGATGTCGGGAAGGCAGGCCTCGTGGTAGCGGTTGTTACGCCGCGCGCGGTACACGTGAGGTAAATGTCGCGCGGGTGACCGAGACGCTTGTGCCGTCGGTGTCGCTTACGACGTCCACCTTGGCATCGAGCTGTTTCACCAGTGCCTCGACGATGGCCGTTCCAAGGCCGGTGGCCGGCAGGTCGTTGGCGATCTTGCCGACGCCATTGTCCGAAACCGTAAGTTTCCAGTCGCTGCCGGCCGTCTCATAGCTCACCTGTATGCGAGCACCGTCCTTCTCTTTGGGGAAGGCATATTTGATGGCATTGAGGACGAGTTCGGTGACGATCAGACCGAGGCTGACTGCCTTTTGCGAGTCCATCCTGCCGCCTTCGGCGGTCACAGTGACCGTGATCGGCTGACTTTCGCCAATCATCGACGAGGCGAGACTGCTGCACAGTTTCGGAAGGTAGGAGCCGACATCGATCTCCTCGATGCCGGCCGAGGTGTGGAGATGGCGTTGCACTTCGGCCACGGACAGAACGCGCTGGTGGGCATCCTTGAGATGCTGGCGCGTCTCTTCCGAGGTGACGGAGCGTGCCTTCAGCAACAGGATGCTGGCGATGATCTGCAGGCTGTTGGCAACCCGGTGCTCCATCTCGCGCAGCAGCACGTCCTTCTGGTGGAGCAGATCTTCCGTGCGCTTGAGCAGCTCCTCCTTTTCTCTCTCAATCACCCGACGGGCGGTGATGTCGTTGAAAGCGAGAAGGATGGTGATGGCTGAGCTGTGGTCGTAAAGCACCTTGCGGGCGTTGAGCAGCATGGTGCGGCGGCCGATCCGCGGGAAATCATGCTCGACCTCGAAACCGTCCATGGCGGTTTTCTCAGGGATGATCGTTTCCAGCAGCAGGCGAAGTGCGGGAATGTCCCATTGGCCGTCGCCGAGCGCGTAGAGCAACGAGCCCTGGGTCTGCGCGGGGTCGACTTCGAATGTCTTGTAGAAGGAGCGGCTGGCGGCCAGCACGCGAAACTGCTCGTCGAGGACCAGGAACGGCTCGGTGATCGTATTGACGATCGCCTGCGCCAGCGTCTGCGCGTCTTCGATGTTCGCAATGGGTTGAAACATGGGCAAAAAGCCAGACGAGCGGCGTTTTGCCTCTCCAAGCATGGACTCTATCCTTTTGCCCGGCCGTTGTCGCGAAGTGAATCGCCGGCCACGACGACGTGATGTCCCATGGTGTCATTGAAAAAGGCGGGCACTCGGCCCGCCTTCGTCTCGCTGTTCGATTTGGGTATACGACCAAATCGCGATGCGTCAATTCGCGCCGCCGAGCTGCTTGGTCATCTTGCAGAAATTGTCATGCGACTTGGCAATGGCCTCGTCGCCGCATTCCTTCATCATGCCTGCGCGGTCTTCTTCCTTCATGGCCATCCAGGCGGTCTTGAATTCCGCCTCGGACTTCATCGTCTTCATTCCGGAGTCCGTATAGAAGGGGGCCATCTTTTCCGGATTGTCGAGTGCGGAGGTGTTGCCGGCCAGCGCCGAGCCGGTCATCATCGCAAGCGCCATCGCGCCCATTGTGAGCATCTTGAAGTTCATCTGGAAATTCCTCTCTGTAGAGGTCATTGGAATAAACGACCTGCAGACAAACGGGATCGCGAGAAAACAGTTCCTTTGGATGAGCGAATATTAAAATCAGATTTTATTCTACCTGACCTGCCGAATTATTCCATGTCCGGTACGTCGCCGCTGACAAACAGCGTGGTCGGCGGCCCGTAGTCGCCAAGTGTCGGGTCGGCATCGCGGCTCCAGGCGATGACGCCGACATGTTTTGCCGCCAGCGCCCTGGCGGTGCGTATGGCGCGGTCTTCGCTCTGCTGGTCGGCAGGGCCGAAGGCCGGAAACAATTCACCGTCCTCGCCTCGGTCGAACGCGACCACGACGATCAGCTTGGGATTTTTATGCTCTGTTGATTGGGACATGGTGCTCCTTCGACGAGAACCGTATCACACTGCCGGAGCCAGGGGTCGGTTGTCTGGCTTTCAACCTTATTTTACCCGGGTCTCCGGACCCAATGCCTGTTTTTGAGTGCCTTCGGCACCGCATTGACACGCGTTTTGTTGTCGTATATTGAACAGGACTATACAGGTTCACTGAACAGGTACGCATATGAAACGGCGCGCGGTTCAATTGTCTCCCGGCACGGGCAAGCCCGAGCAGATCGCCACCGTTCTGGAGCATGAAATCCGCTCCGGCGTTCTTGGCTTCGGTGATCGCCTGCAAAGCGAGAATGAGCTCGTCCAGCGCTTCTCCGTCAGCCGCAACACGATCCGCAAGGGCCTCGAGGAACTATCCAGCCGCGGGCTGATCACCACCAAGGTCGGCATCGGCTCCTTCGTGACCTTTGACGGCAAGCCGGTCGACGATTCGATCGGCTGGTCGCGGGCGCTGGCCAATGCCGGCGCCAATGCCGAGACGAGGACGCTGCGGCTGGAGGTCATCGAAGACGCCGATCTCGCAGCCTTGCTGGAGATCGAAAGCCCGTTCTTCATCGCAGTCGACCGGGTGCGCACCAATGCCAGCGACGGACATGCGATCTCCATCGAGCGCAGCCGCCTGCCGCTGTCTCCGGAGCTCGAGGATGTGCCGCTGCGCGGCCTGCGCGAAGGGTCGCTGCACCAGACGCTGCGTGGCGCCGGCCTCATCCCTGACCATGGCGAGGAATGGGTCGGCATCGAGATGCTCAATGCCGAGGATGCCGCCATCCTCGGTTGCCCACAGGGCACGCCGTTCCTGCGTGGCCGCCGGCTGACCCGCGCCGCCGACGACCGGCCGATCGAATATGTCACCAGCCTGCTCAATCCCGCGCATTTCGCGCTGCATATGAGGTTCTGAGTGATGCCGGACACGCTTGATCGCGCCATGGGCGCGCTTGTCGGTGGAGCACTCGGAGACGCGCTCGGCATGCCGACGCAGCTTTTGTCGCCGGTCCGCATTGCCGAACTCTACGGCCATGTCGAGGATTTCATCGCGCCCTTCGCCGGCCATCCGGTGTCGAAGGGGCTCGCGGCCGGCACCATCACCGATGATACCGAACAGGCGCTGCTGCTCGGCCGCATCCTGGTTGAGTCCGGCGAGCGTTTCGACCATGCCCGCTGGGTCAACGCGCTGCTCGACTGGGAGCGCGAGGTGAAGGCGCGCGGCAGCTACGATCTTCTGGGGCCGTCAACCAAGCGCGCCATCGACGCCATCAACAATGGCGTGCCGGCCGAGGAGGCGGGACGCAGCGGCGACACCAATGGCGCGGCCATGCGCATCGCGCCGGTCGGCATCATGATGCCGCTGGAGCCGCTCGACACGTTCGTCGCCAAGGTGGCGGAGACCTGCCGGGCAACGCACAACACCTCGATCGCCATAGCGTCGGCCGCAGCGGTTGCGGCCGCCGTCAGCCGTGGCGTTGCCGGCGGTGACTGGCGCGCCGCGTCCGACAGTGCCATCGCGGCAGCGAGGCGAGGGGCGACGCTTGGCCATTGGGTGACCGGCGGCGACATAGCCGCGCGTATCGTCTGGGCGCAGGATCTGGTGCGCGGCAAGGTGATGAGGGATGCGATCCGGCTGATCACCGATCTGGTCGGCACCGGCGTCGCCAGCCAGGAATCGATTCCGGCGGCCTTCGCCGTGCTGGAGGTCGCTGGCGGCGACCCATGGCAAGCGGCTGAGATCAGCGCCAATCTCGGCGGCGACACCGACACGATTGGCGCCATCGCGGCCGGCATGGCCGGCGCCTGCACCGGCTTTTCACGACTGCCAAGCGAACGCGTCGCCAGCCTCAGGGGCATCGACATGGCGGAAGTCCAGGCGCTGGCGGTCGATCTCGTGGCGGCACGGGCGTCGAAGGGTAGCGTGCCGAAAACCGGTTCCGGCAAGGACGCGGCGGCATGAGCGGGCGCCTCGTCCATATCGGCAGCGCGGTGGTCGACTATGTCTACCGCATCGACGCCTTGCCGGCGCCCGGCACCGAGAAGACGGCATCGAGCTATGCGCAGGTCGCCGGCGGCGGCTTCAACATGATGGTCGCTGCCACCCGCACCGGTATGACAGTGGTGTTCGGCGGCCAGCTCGGCAGCGGGCCGAATGGCGACTTCCTGCGCGCCGCCTTCGCCGCCGAGCGCATCGAAACGCTGACCCTGCCGTCCCCTGTGATGGACAGCGGCAATTGCGTCGCCATGATCTCGAGCGATGCCGAACGCACTTTCGTGTCATGGCCAGGTGCTGAAAGTGTGCTCAGCCTCGACATGATGGCGCCGGTCTCGGTGGCGCCTGGTGATTGGGTGTTCACCTCGGGCTATACGCTGAGCTATCCCCACAGCCGCGACGCGCTCACCGACTGGATCGAGGCGCTGCCGGAAAACATTCCCTTTGTCTTCGACCCGACGCCGGTCATTGCGGACATTCCACGCCCGATCCTGTCGCGGGTGCTTGGCCGCACCACATGGCTTAGCTGCAACATGACGGAAGCCGTCGAGGTTGCCGGCCCTGGCGATGTCGAGGGCCTCGCGGCGCGGCTGCTTGCCGACCATTGCCCGCAGGCCGCAGGTGTCGTCATCCGCTCCGCCGCCAAGGGCTGCCATATCAGGCTGGCCGACGGCAAGGCGCAAACCATCGCCGGGTTCAAGGTCGATGCCATCGACACCAATGGCGCCGGCGACACCCATATCGGCGCTTTCGTCAGCGCGCTGGCGCGCGGTGTGCCACCCTTCGAGGCGGCGCGCTACGCCAATGCGGCGGCGGCCATTTCGGTGACCCGTCATGGCGGTTCATCGGCGCCGACCGATGCGGAAATCCAGACTTTCCTGAGCCAGGCCAATGGTCCTTCGACCGGCACGCCGGGCCAGACAAAGAAGGCCCATCAGACAGCCTGACAAGCCCGGGAAGCGGGCAAACAAAGAGAGGAACCAACATGCGCATGCCAAGACTGACTGCTCTGCTGACGGCCACCGCCGTCTTCACCACCGCGCTCACGCTGGCCGCCAGTGCCGCTGAAGTGCATGTGCTCAACTGGAAAGGCTACGGCGCCGACGAGCCATGGGCCGTCGAGGCCTTCGAGAAAGCGACCGGCAACAAGGTCGTCAACGACTTCTTCAATTCCGAACAGGAAATGCTGACCAAGATCCGGACCAATCCCGGCCTGTACGACGTCGTCATGATCAACGCCGCCTTCAACGACCAGGCGATGGCGGAAAAGCTGATCCAGCCGATCGATACCTCGAAACTGCCGAACTATGCCGACATCAGCAAGGACAAGGCCGGCTCGCCGATGCTCGACCATGACGGCAAGGTCTATGGCGTGCCGTGGGTATGGGGCCTGACGGCGCTTGCCATCAATGAAAAATCCTTCGACAAGCCGCCGACGTCGATCGCCGAAATGTGGGATCCCGCGCACAAGGGCCGCGTCGTCATCCGCGACGACGCCGTCGAGGCGGTGCAGTTCGGCGCCATCGCCACCGGCCAGAACATCAACGACATCAAGGATATGGATGCGGTCAAGACGAAGCTGACTTCGCTGATGCCGCAGATCAAGACTTTCTGGAGCTCGGAGAACGACTGGAACCAGATGGTCGCCTCCAACCAGATCGACATCGGCACCTACTGGAGCGGCTCGGCCGACCGCGCCAAGACCCACTTCAAGCTGCCGGTTTCGCTGGTCATTCCGCAAGAAGGCGCCGTCGCTTGGCTCGACGCGTTCTCGATCCCGGCGGGTTCGAAGAATGTCGAAGGCGCGCAGGCCTTCATCAACTGGATGATCGACCCGAAATTCTATGTCGAATGGGTCACCAAGGTCGGCGCCCCGGTTTCCGCCAACACCAAGGCGGTGGACGCGCTGCCGCAGGATGCCTTCAACCGCAAGGTGATGGGTGATCCTGAGGTCGCCAAGCGCATCCAGTTCCAGGCGCCGATCACCGACGCCCAGCGCGAGGCCTATCTGGCGCTCTGGCAGCAGCTCAAGGTCGACGTGAAGTAAAGTTCGCGTCCGGACCAGCCGGCGGTTCGCGCCGGTTGGTCCTTCAATCCTGGGGAGGAGGGTGGCATGGCAGCACAGAGCGCGACCGCATCGCGCAGCGGGTTGAGATCGGCGCTGCCGCTGCTGGCACCGGCCTATCTCTGGCTGACGGTGGCGATCTTCCTGCCGCTTTCGGCGATGGTCTTTTTCTCCTTCATGACGGAGCTGCCGCTATCGGGAAAGCCTTGGGCGTTCACGCTCGGCAACTACGCCGCCTTCTTCTCGCAGAGCCTCTATCCGACACTGCTGCTCGCTTCGCTGCGGCTCGGCCTCGAAGTGACTTTATGGTGCATCGTCATCGGCTATCCTGCCGCTTACGTACTGGCCAAGGTGCTGAAGGGCCGCAGCCGCGAGGCGATTTTTCTCCTCGTCATCCTGCCCTTCTGGTCGAACGGGCTGGTGCGCATCTTCTCCTGGGCAATGGTGCTGCGCGAGGGCGGCATTCTCGATACGGCGCTCAATGCGGTGCTGCCGTTCAAGATCAACATCGATCTCATGTATTCCTATCCCGCCGTCATCATCGGGCTGGTGCACTCTTACGTGCCCTACATGGTGCTGACCTGTTATCTCACTTTGCAAGCGATCGACGACTCGCTGATCGAGGCCGGGCGCTCGCTCGGCGCGTCGCGGCTGCAGGTGCTGAAGCGGGTGATCATCCCGCTGTCGATGCCCGGCCTGGTCGCGGGGGCGGCACTCATCTTCGTGCCAGTCGTCGGCTCGTTCATGGAGCCGCGCATTCTCGGCGGCCGCACCGGCACCTTCTACGGCACTGTCATCGAGGACCAGTTCGTCGCCGTGTTCAACTGGCCGCTGGGTGCCGCGCTCTCCTTCATCCTGCTGGCCGTGGTGCTGGTCATCCTGGCGATTGCCTCGCCGGTGCTGCGGAGGGCTGCGTGATGATGACGACCCGCATCCTCGAAGGACTTGGCCGGTTCTATATCTTTCTGCTGCTCGCCTTCCTCTATCTGCCGATCATCATCATGGCGCTGATGTCTTTCAACGTCTCGCCCTTTTACCAGCTGCCGTTCGAGTGGACGACGGAATGGTACGCCTCGCTGTGGCAGAACGACCAACTGATCGCGGCCACCTGGAACAGCCTGGAGATCGCAATCATCACCACCATCATCAGCGTGGTGCTCGGCTCGGCGGCGTCGCTGGCGCTCTACCGCTATGAATTCCCTGGCAAGAAAGTGCTGCAGGCGCTGCTGTTTCCGCCGATCGCCATTCCGTGGCTGATCACCGGTACGGCGATGCTGATCTTCTTCTTCGGTGTCGGCATCGGGCGCGGCCTGTTCGCCATCCTGCTTGGCCATGTCGCGCTGGCGCTGCCCTATGTCATCGTCGTCGTCTCGGCCCGGCTGCAGACCTTCGCGCCCGAGCTGGAAGAGGCGGCGCGCTCGCTCGGCGCCAACCAATGGCAGGTCACAATGCGGGTCACGCTGCCCTGGATCATGCCCGGCGTCATCGCCGGCGGGCTGTTTGCGTTCGCCGTGTCGTTCGACCAGTTCGTCGTCTCCTACTTCCTGGCGACGCCGGGCCAGACGACGCTGCCGGTCGAAATCTACGCCGCGATCCGCAAGGGTTTCACGCCCGAGATCAATGCGGTCTCGACGATCATCATCGTCGTGTCGATGGCGCTGATGCTGCTGACGGCACGGTTCTTCAAATTCGGTGGAGAGAAATAATGGCCGGCGTGCAGGTATCGAACGTCTCGCGCAGTTTTGGCGCGCACAAGGCGCTGGATGACGTCTCCATCGACTTCGCCGATGGTGGCTTCTACGCGCTGCTCGGACCGTCGGGAAGCGGCAAGACCACGCTGCTCAGGCAGATCGCCGGCTTCGATTTTCCCGATTCCGGCCGCATCGCCATCGGCGGTGAAAGTGTGGAACGCGTGCCAGTCGAAAAGCGGCGCATCGGCATGGTGTTCCAGAACTATGCGCTGTTCCCCAATATGAGCGTCGCCGACAATGTCGCCTTCGGCCTGTCGGTGCGCGGCGAAGCCAAGGCGGTGATCGCCACCGAAGTGCAGCGCGCGCTGGACCTCGTGCAATTGGGCAAGCTCGGCGTCCGCCGTCCGCACCAGCTGTCGGGCGGCCAACGCCAGCGCGTCGCACTCGCCCGCGCCATCGTCACCAAGCCGCGCGTGCTGTTGCTCGACGAACCGCTCGGCGCGCTCGACAAAGCGCTGCGCGTCGACATGCAGATCGAGCTCAAGCGCATCCAGCGCGAGATCGGCATCACCACCATCTTCGTCACCCACGACCAGGAAGAAGCGCTGACGATGAGTGACCGCATTGGCATCTTGCGCGATGGCAAGGTGGTGCAGGAAGGGCCGCCGGAGGAAATCTACGACCGGCCGAAAAGCGAGTTTGCCGCGACTTTCCTCGGCGACGCCAACATTTTTCGCGGCGACTCGACCGGCAACGGCATCAGGCTGCCGGATGGCACAGCAATCGCGGCCGGCGCCGGCCCGACGCTTGCCGCCGGTGCCAAGGCGAGCTGCGCCGTACGGCCCGAGCGCATCCGGATTGGCATCGACGCAGGGGCTTCGGATGCCGCCAATGCCAACATGCTCAAGGGCCAGGTTTCCAAGCGCATCTTCGCCGGCAACAACAGCACCTATTTTGTCGAGCGTGCCGGCCAGACGCTGAAGGTCATCGTGCAGAACACCGGTGCCGACAGGCTGGCCGAAGGGCAGGATGTGGTGCTGCGCTGGTCGCCGGAAAGTACGGTGTTGATCGCGGCGGGTTGATTGATGGCATTGACAGCTGGGGCGCTGTCCCGCCATCAGGTCGAGTAAGGCCTGGAACACACCGATGACGCTTGAGCTGACCGCACAGGACCAATCCATGCTCGACGGCGGGCAAGGCCCATCCGCGGCCGCCGCGATGAAGATCCTCGTTGCCTTTTCCAACGCCATCGGCGCAGGCAGTCTGCTCGACATATCAGGCGCCCATATCGACGGATGCCTCTATCACGGCAAGGCCGGGCTCGATTTCGTCGAGCGGCTGGTCGAGGGCAGCGGCCGTGTGCAGGTGCCGACGACGCTGAATGTCGGCTCCTTCGATCTCATCCATCCCGGCATGGTGAAAATGCCGGTGGCGGAAGAGGTGCCGGCGCGGCGGTTGATGAAGGCGCATATGGAGCTTGGCTGCCAGGCGACCTTCACTTGCGCGCCGTATCAGACGCGGTTTCGGCCCAGTTTCGGGCAGCAGATCGCATGGGGCGAATCCAACGCCATCGTCTTTGCCAATTCGGTGATCGGCGCGCGCACCAATCGCTATGGCGATTTCATCGATTTGTGCTGCGCCATGACCGGACGCGCGCCGGCCTGGGGCCTGCATCTCAGCGAAAACCGGCGTGGCCGCATCCTGTTCGAACTGGACATCGCCGAGGCCGAACCAAGCGACAGCCTGTTCGTCGGTGTCGGGCTGATCATCGGGCAATTGAGTGGCGACCGCGTTCCGGTCATTGTAGGCCTGCCGCAGCCGCGCGATGAGGACCAATTGAAGGCGCTGGGCGCGGCGGCGGCGACGACGGGCGCGGTGGCGCTGTTCCATGCGGTCGGCATCACGCCGGAGGCCAGGACGCTCGACGAAGCGTTCCACGGCCATGTGCCGGAAGAGACAATCCGCATCACCCGTGCCGATCTCGATCATGCGCTTGCAAGGCTGTCGATGGTGCCTGACGGCGCGCTGCTTTCGGCGGTTTCGCTCGGCACGCCGCATTTCTCGCATGAGGAATGGATGCGCCTGTTGCCGCTGCTGCGCGAGGCAGCCCCTGGCCGGGGCATCCCGATCTACGTCAACACGGGTCGCGCGACGCTGACGCGGCTGCAGGAGGAGGGCGCGCTGGCCGGGATGGAAGCGTTCGGCCTGATCCCCGTCGCCGACACCTGCACCTATGTCACCTCCATCCTCGAGCGGCTCGACGGCGTGGTGATGACCAATTCCGGCAAGTGGGCGCATTACGCGCCGGGCAATATCGGCGTGACCGTCGCCTTCGCCGACATGAAGGATTGCATCCGCTCCGCGGCGGTCGGGCATGTCGTGCGGAGCGCCTCATGACGCAACCGGTTGCAATGGCAGTCGAACGGCTGGGCACTTTCCAACTCGCCGGTGAGGCCGATGGCCTGGCTCTGGTGTTGACGCAGCCGCTCAGCTTCTGGGGCGGCATCGACGCCGAGACCGGTGAAATCATCGATCATTCGCATCCGGCCCTCGGCCAGAACGTCGCCGGCAAGATCCTGGTCATGCCGAGCGGACGCGGCTCGTCCTCCTCGTCCTCGGTGCTGGCCGAAGCGATCCGCCGGGGGACGGCGCCGGCCGGCGTTCTTTTGCTGCGGCCGGACCCGATCCTGGCGGTGGGGGCGATCGTCGCCGAGTTTCTCTACGCCATACATATGCCGCTGGTGGTCTGCGACATTGCGGGGATTGTTCCCGGCGATGGGATCGCAATTGGCGTTGGTGCGGATGGCTCGGCGATCGTTAGAGTTCATCCAGCCATCAGCCCCGCGGCACCCCGCCGCCAATAGGCAGCCGCCAGCGTTTGATCGCGGCCGAGCCCCAGCGTGTCGCGCCAATATTCGCGCACGATCCTGGCGGCGTAGGCTTCCGCGGCGAACCAGCCGAAGGCCGAACCGTCCTGCGGCCATGCCACCGAGCGCACCGCCGCGGCCAGCAGCCTGTCCTCGCCCGCCGGCACGCCGTCCCGCGTCAGCCAGTGCAATTCGATGCCGGTGGCGTTGTCGACTTTCTGCTTCTCGCGCTCATCGGCGATTTCGACAAAGGCGACACCCCTGGTTTGCGCCGGCAAGGTTTCCAGCAGCCGCGCCAGTGCGGGGAGACCGGTTTCATCTGATCCCATGACATACCACTCGGCCTGCCGTACCGGGCGCCCGACCGGCCCCATGATGCCGACCTTCATGCCTGGTGCCGCCTGCATGGCCCAGGCGGAGCCGACACTGTCACCGGGATGGACGAGAAAATCGACATCGATGATGCCCCTGGCCACGTCAAGCGCGCGGATGGTGTAGACACGCGCCACCGGGCGCCGGTCGTCGGCGGGCCAGGCCGGCAGGCCGTTGCCGCCCAGCACCGGCCACAGCGGATCGGGCACATCTCGGGTCGGAAACAGCATGCGGATATGCATGCCGCCGAACTTGGCGAAGCGCGAGAGATTCTCGCCGGCGAGACGGATGCGGCGCATGTGCGGAGTGAGGTCGCGAACCTCCGTCACCACCATCTCGCGGAACTGGGCGAGGCTGGTTTCATCGGAGAGATCGCCGGTCCAGACGATCTCTGGGTTTTCCTCCCTGGCATAGACCTGGACTGCCGTGGCGAGCAGATCCTTGATGCGGGCGAGCCCGTCGCGGTCGACGGCGTTGGCCCGCATCACCAACTGCTCCGTGTCGATGGAGGCGCCGCCGAAGGCAAAGCGGAAATCGATGCGCTGGCCGTGATGCGAAGCATCGGCCTCGAAGCTCCGCAGCCTGTCGGTGATGCTGTCCATGTAGTCGGGTAGACGCCTCAGGTTGAGCCGCGCCTCGCAGGCCAGTTCGCGCACCGATGCTTGGCTCATGTTATCCTCCGATCCTGCCGGTGAGGGCAACCTTGAAGGTGCGGCCCTTGCCCTGTTCCGTTGCCGCCGTCGTCGACCATGCGCTTTGCGGGTCGGTGTAGGCGGTGTTGAAGACGTTATCGACGCCGAAATCGAGCTTCAGGTTGTCGTTGACGCGCCAGTTGGCGAAGACATTCACCAACTCGAAAGCGTCATCGACCACCGGGGTGGCATTCGGATTGGTGCGGCTGGTGCGGGTGATCTCGCCGATGCTGAGATACTGAGCGCCGATGGTGAGCTGGTCCTCCAGCATGCGGAAGCCGATCGTCGCCGAGAAGCGGTCGAGCGGCGTGTTGTTCAAGGCCTGGCCGGAATAGACGCCGCTGACCACCTTGGCGTCGATCAGCGCGCCGGCGAGGTTCACGAAACCCCAGCCATAATCGTAGACCATTTCGGCCTCGACACCCCTGAGGCGCGCGTCGCCGATGTTGATCGCCGTGCGCGGCAGCACGGTGAGGTCGACATCGATGTAATCCTCGACATCGGTGTGGAAGAGGTTGAGCTTGGCGCGCAGCCGGTCGCCCGCGGTCAGCACGTCGTCGTACTTGACGTTAATGCCGGCCTCCCAGTTCTTGGCGGTTTCCGGCTGCAGCAGAAGGTTGGGCCGGTAGCTGTCGCCGCCGCCATGCGCGCCGCCGCCGCGGAAGACATCCTGCAGGCCGGGCGCCCGGTAGCCTTCGGAATAGGTGCCGTAGAGCTGAAAACCTTCGAACGGGGTGACGCCGACAGTCAGGCGCGGCGACCAGCGGTCACCGGAGATCGAGGCTGGCTGTGGCGGCGTGGTCCGGGTTTCGCCGTCAAGCTGGTAGCCGTCATAGCGCAGGGCCGTGATGACCTGCAGCCAGTTCTCATAATCGCCCTGCCATTGCAGGAAGCCGCCATAGCCCTGCTGCTCGCCGGCACCGAAATGCGCAGCTTCCGAGGAGGCTTCGAGATAGTAGTAGTCGAGCCCATAGGTCAGCGTGTGGGCGAGGCCCCAGGCGTCGAAGCGCGAGGAATTCTTCACGTTGAAGCCTGATGTGGCGACATCGTAGAAGCGGAAATTGCCGATCGCGGAGGTCGGCCACACCTGCGTCTGCTCGGCGCGCGTGCGGTTGTGATAGGCATTGGCGCTGAGGTCGATCAGGTCGTTGTCGTCGGGCTTCCAGCTGTAGGCGGCAGTGTAGGTCTGGTTGGTGGTGTTGGTGTCGTAGCGGCTCAGCGTCGGCGAGGTCGAGCCGCTCGATCCGGTGATCTGGTCGTTGTAGCGCTGCAGGATGGCGCCGAGCTTCAGCTCATGGCCATCGGCCGGCCGTAGCGTCGTCTTCAGGTAACCGCTGGTTACCCGCTCGCCGGTCCACGGCACGGTCTCGCCATTGCCGTCAGTGTAGCTGTCGCGGTCGCGGTAGATGAGGTTGCCGATGATGTCGGCGTCGTCGCTGAAGCGGTAGGCGCCGGTGGTGCTGGTGGTGAAGCCGTCGCCATTGCTTTCATAGCCGAGCTTCTCGCTCAGCGCCCAGTTCTCCCCGGGCTTGAGGAAATCGCCGGCATCCTTGGTCTCGAACGAGACGACGCCGCCAATACCGCCCGAACCGTAAGCGTTGGACACCGGGCCGCGAATGACGGTGGCCTCCTTGATCAAGTCCGGCTCGACATAGAACGAGCCCGAACCATGGCCGACGCGCCAGTAATCCTGGCGGGCGCCGTCGAGCGTGACGACGACGCGGCCATATTGTTCCAGGCCGCGAATGTTGATGGCGGTCGCCGGGTCATCGCCATTCATCGAAGCGGCGACGCCGGGCGTGGTGCGAAAAATGTCGGCGGCGGTGTCGGGTTGGATGCGGTCGAGCTCGTCCTGGTCGATGGCGCTGATGGCGGCCATCGATTCGATGACGGCGGTCTTGATCATCGTCGCCGAGATGGTGATGACGTCGAGCATGGTCGCCGGTTGGTTCTGCCCGGCAGTGGCCGGCGCCAGGCGGTCGGCCTTGGCGGCCTTTTTCTCCTGCTCCTGTTCCTGCGCACTGGCGAAAGGCGCGGCCCACAGGCCGAGCACGAGGGCGAGCGCGGTGCTCGCCATCAAGGTCGTGTTTGTTGTCGTTGTCATGCAAGCCCCAAATGCAGTGCTGGCGGTGGCTGAACGGCCTTGGCTGGCATGATGGAATCCCTTGACCCAAGCGGTCGGGCAGGGGTCACATATTAAAACATGATGACACAAGTCAACTTTAAATTTATAGGCCACGTCAGTCATCGAAAAGGCATTCGGACAGGAAGCCAG
Source organism: Mesorhizobium sp. P3_A8 (assembly GCF_056402995.1). Classification (NCBI taxonomy): domain Bacteria; kingdom Pseudomonadati; phylum Pseudomonadota; class Alphaproteobacteria; order Hyphomicrobiales; family Phyllobacteriaceae; genus Mesorhizobium; species Mesorhizobium sp. P3_A8. Next base: position 15,169 of record NZ_JBFUGI010000025.1, read on the forward strand.
ATATGGTCGGCAGTGTGGGTGAGGGCAGGTGGATGCCATGGTTCCAGCCTGGCAGGGTCGCGGCGGTGCTGTTTCTGACGCTGTCGCTGCTGGCGCCGTCCTGCGGCTTCAAGGCGCTGGCTGCCGAGAGCGTTGTCGATGCGCTGGGGCGAACTGTCATGCCGGGGCCGGCAAGCAGAATCCTGACGCTTGGCTCCGACGTCACCGAGATCGTCCATGCGCTCGGCGCCGGCGAACGCATCATCGCCGTCGACCGGGGCAGCAAATATCCGCCTGATGTGACCGAAAAACCCAATGTCGGCTATCGCCGCCAGCTTTCGGTGGAAGGGCTGGCAGGCCTGCGCCCCGATCTGATCCTGGCGGCCGAAGACAGCGGGCCGCCGGAGGCGATGGAAGTGCTGAAGTCGCTGGCGATCCCGATCGTCTTCATCCCGCAGGACAACACCCCGCAAGGCATCGAGCGCAAGATCACGCTGATCGCCGCCTCGCTTGGGCTCGAGGACAAGGGCAAGGCGGTTTCCAGCGACGTGCTCGCTGCCTTCCGGGCCGCAGCCGATCTGGCCGCAAAGATCCCGCCGGAGCGGCGCAAGAAAGTCGTGTTCTTCCATGGCCTGGTGAAGTTGAGCGCCGCTGGCGCCGGCACCTCGGCCGACGCCATCATCCGCTATGCCGGCGGCCTCAATCCCATGGATGTCGTACAAGGCTACAAGCCGGCATCCGAGGAAAAGCTGGTCGAGATGGCGCCGGACGTGATCCTGATGATGAGCGACGGCAAGGGCGGCCCGACGCCGGAGCAGGTGTTTTCCAACCGGGCGCTGGCGGCAACGCCGGCGGCGGCGAACAGAGCACTGGTCGTGCTCGACGGCGCCTACATGATCGGCTTCGGCCCGCGCACAGCGGATGCGATCCGCGACCTGGCGAAGGCGCTCTATCCGGAAGGGTAGTGCCGCTGATTAGCAGTTCAGACCACTCAAATCTCTGGGATGTTTTCCTTGAAGATCACCTGCAGCCTCGGCTGGTGTAACTCGTAGGGCAATCCCCGGACCGCGTGGGTCAAGGTGTTGAGCGCCTCGCGGGCCTCGACGCGCGGGTTCTGGTCGATGACCGCGTCGAGCGTGCCGTCGAGCAGCAGGTCCTTGGTGCCATCCGTCACTTCATGGCCGAGGAAAACCATCGATTGCGCGCGGCCGCGCTCCTTGAGCGCGCGGGCGATGCCGGTGTTGCCAGCACCGACATTGTAGATCGCGGCAAGGTCGGGGTGCCGGTCGAGAAGCGCTGATGCCTCCGAATAGGCTTTTTCGCGGTCGTCGAGCATTTCGCGCATCTCGACGATCTCGAGATTTGGCGATTCCTCGGTCAATATATGCCGGAACCCCATCTCGCGTTCCTCGTGTCCGCGATAGGACAGCGAACCGGCGAACAGCGCCACCTTGCCGGGGCGTTCCGACCCCATGAAACGGTTGAGCAGATAGCCGGCCAGCCGCCCGGCGGCGCGGTTGTCGATGCCGATATAGGCGACCCTCGGCACATGCAGGATGTCGGAGGCTATGGTCACCACCTTGATGTCGTTGGCCGACAGCGAGCGGATCGCCTCGCGCACCGTTGGATGGTCGAGCGCGATGACGCCGACGCCTTGCGTCTGTCCGCGCAAATCCTGCAGCAGACGGGCGAGGCGGTCGGGATTGAAGCCTTCTATCGTGGCGATGTGGACATCGAGATCCGGTCGCGCCAAAGCCTGCGCCTCAATGTGGCGGTGCAGCATCTTGATGAAGGAATTGGTGCCGGCCGGCAGCGCAAAGTCGAGCCGGATGACCTCGCCGGGCAAGGCGCGCGGCGGCGCCCCGTTCGGGCCTTCGGCGATGTAGCCGAGGCGCTGCGCCATTTCGAGCACGATTTCGCGGGTCCGTGCCCGCACGCCGGCGCGGTTGTTGAGCACTCGGTCGACGGTGGCGGCGGAAACGCCGGCTTCCCGGGCTATGTCAGTCAGGGTGGAACGCACCGTCTTTCATCTCCTCAACGCATCAGGATCACGCAATGCCGGGAGCCGGCCTGATGGCCACGACTCTTCGCCATCGGCGATTCTGATGGGAAATGATGTATCCGGCCTTGGCCGAAGCGCAAGCCGTCGGGCTAAATCAGGCCGCCCGGCACGGCTATTCCGGGACGGGAAGGCACATTTCCCATCAAATCGAGGCATCTGGAGCGGTATATGGACCCCGGTATGACGCATTTCCTCGCCTCATTGCGATGTTGTGAGGTATTTTGATTATTTATGATGTTGACAGCCTTCCGATCCTGCCGTCAATATCCCTCATGGGCTCGTGGAGGAAACATTGGCCCTGAGGGAGGAATTCCAATGTCTGATCTGATCCGCATATCGCGACGCCGGTTGCTGGCGTCCGGAGGAAAGGCGGCGGTGTTCGTTGCCGCCACGGGTATCGCACCGCAATTCATTCGTCCCGGCCGCGCCTTCGCTGCCGACGCATTGGCGCCGGGCATGATCGGCGGCCCCACCGGTTTCGAGGGCGCTGAGCGCTATCAATACGGCGCGGATACGCCGGAGGGCCGCGCCATCGAGGCGGCCAAGGCGCTGAAGGGCGCCGGCAAGGCGCCGGCCAAGATCGTGCTTGGCCTGTCGGACGGCTCGATCGGCCAGCTCACACAGCCTTTCCCGGCCGGCGCGCCGTCGATCAAGGAACTCTGGGAAAAGGAAACCGGCATTCCGATCGAGATCGTCGGCCTGCCGAACGGCCAGGAATTCACCAAGACGATGCAGGACATCTCCACCAAGGGTGGGGCCTATGACATCTATTCCACAGAATGGAACCGCCTCGGCGACCTCGCCGAGACCGGCGGCATCGCCAAGCTCGACGACTTCGTCGCCCAGTACAAGCCAGAGTGGGACGATCCCAAGACCGGTTATGTCGACGGCGCCAAGGGCGTGTCGCTGCTCAACAAATATCGCGGCTCCAACTATGGCGTGTCGCTCGACGGCGACTTCCAGACCTGGGTCTACCGCACCGACCTGTTCGGCGACGCCGCCGAGCAGAAGGCGTTCAAGGACAAATACGGCTACGATCTGGCGCCGCCGAAGACCTGGAAGCAGCATGGCGACATCGCCGCCTTCTTCCAGCGTCCGGACAAGGGCCTGTTCGGCTCGACCGACCTGCGCAACCAGGGCTGGGGCTACACCAACTGGTACCAGCGCTATGTCTCGATGGGATCGCCCAACCAGTTCCTGTTCGGCGATGACGGCAAGCCGCTGATCAATTCCGAGCACGGCATCGCCGCCACCAACGAGTATGTCGCCTCGCTCGCCCACCATTCGCCGGATGCGATCTCGTGGGGCTGGCCGGAGCAGTATGGCAATTTCGCCAAGGGCGGTGCGGCGATGACCTGCGCCTTCTCCAACCTGCCGAAATTCCTCGACAATGCCGGCAACAAGGATTCGGCCGTCACCGGCAAGATCGGCTCGATGCTGCCGCCCGGCCGCGAGATCGACGGCAAGCTGATCAGCCGCTCGGTGCTGTGGTTCTCGCTGACCGGCATGGTCTCGTCGCAGTCGAAGAACCAGGAGGTCGCCTATCTCCTGCTGCAATGGCTGGGCTCGGCCCGCATCTACGCCTGGATGAGCGCCAATCCCGGCGGCTATCTCGATCCGTTCCGGCTTTCGGACTTCTCCGATCCGCTGGTGCGCCAGACCTACCACGCCTACCACATGGACGTGGTGCGCGAGACGGTCGCCCGCACGGTGCCGACCATCAACTATCCCGGCGCCACCGCCTTCCACAATGCGCTCGACGAAAACCTCATGGCCTCGCTGACCAAGGCCAAGACATCGGAGCAGGCGATGGCAGACACCGAGACCGAGTGGAAGAAGATCGCCCGGCGCATTGGCGAAGACAAATTGCTCGAAGCCATCAGAACCAACAAGGAGGCCTGGCCGACCGTTCTCGATCCGATCAGCTGATCCGTCTCCCTGGATCAGAGCCGGAGGGGAGGGGCGTAGCTCTTCCCCTCCGCACTCAACGCCACCAGCAAAAGCAGCCAGATGAAGCGTTCCGTTCCTTTCGAGATATTCCGTTACGCCGCGATCCTCGCGGCGATGGCGGTGACGCTGGTGCCGATCCTGTGGATGGTGTCGATGGCCTTCAAGCCGATCGCCGAATGGTCGGCGACCGGCGCCGACCTGACATGGTGGCCAAAGAACCCGACACTCAGCAATTTCCGCTTCGTCTTCGGCGAGTCCACCAACAGCCTGATCGTGGCGCTCGACCGCACGGCGCTGAAGCCGATCATGTCGTCGCTGCTGTCAGCGGTGTTCGGCACCGCGATTGCCATGTCGGCGGGCACGGCGGCGGCCTATGGGCTGTCGCGCTTCGGCTCGGGCCAAAACCTGCCGCTGGCGCTGATCCAGCTCAGGCTGTTTCCGCCGATGGCGGTGATGATCCCTGTCATGATCATGTGGGCCTTCCTGAACTTCACCGACAGCTGGTGGGGCCTGGCGCTGATCTATGGCATCGTCACTCTGCCGTTCGCCTTCTGGCTGATGAAGACTTTTTTCGACGACATGCCGCGCGAGATCGAGGAGGCAGCACTTGTCGAGGGCTGTTCGCGGCTGCGCGTCTTCACCCGCATCACGCTGCCGATGATGCGTGCGCCGCTTGCCAGTGCCGCACTCTTCGTCTTCATCCTCAACTGGTCGGACTATCTGATCGCGCTGCTTTTGACGACGCGTGAATGGGTGACCATCCCCGTCTACATGGCCTCGCTGTCATCCTCGATGACCGGCCAGCTCTATGGCGCCAAGGCGGCGCTTGGCCTCATCGCCGCCGTGCCGCCGGTGATCATGGGCATCGCCATCCAGCGCCATCTGGTGCGTGGTCTCACCTTCGGGGCGCTCAAGCAATGAGCGCGGTGACCGTGACTGTTTCGGAGGACGAAATGGGTGCTGCGCGTGCGAAGCCGGCCATGCGTGACGAGGGCGCGCGGCTCGGCTTCCGGCTGACGCTGCCGGCGCAGATCCTGGTGCTGTTCATCTCGGTCTTCCCGCTGCTGATGCAGCTCTACATCAGCGTCACCGACTGGTCGCCGCTCTCGGGCCTTGGCTGGTGGAATGCCTGGGAGATGTGGAACAGCTTTGCCAACTATACGGACCTTGCCGCCGATGCCCGCTTCTGGAGCGCGCTGAAGCGCACGGCCATCGTCATGATCGTCTGCGTGCCGGCGGAGTTCCTGCTCGGCCTCGCACTGGCAACGCTGTTCGCCGACGATTTTCCAGGCAAGCGCATCTTCTATTCGATCCTGCTGATGCCGATGATGGTGGTGCCGGCGGTGGCCGGCTACATGTTCTTCATGCTGTTCCAGTCGGGCGGGCCGGTGAACGACATCCTGTCCGCCCTATCGGGCACGCAAGTCACCATCGCCTGGCTGTCGGACCCGACGCTGGCGCTGATCGCGGTGATGATCGCCGATATCTGGCAGTGGACGCCGCTGATGTTCCTCATCCTGCTCGCCGGCCTGGTCGGCGTGCCGGAGGACCAGATCAAGGCGGCGACCTTGCTCGGAGCCAATCCGTGGCAGCGCTTTACCACCATCGTGCTGCCGAAGATGAAGACCATCATCATCATCGCGCTGGCGATAAGGGTGATCGAGAACTTCAAGATCTTCGACACGCTCTACATCATGACCGGCGGCGGCCCCGGCGTCGCCACGGAAACGATCTCCGTCTACATTTACAAGGTCACCACGCAGGATTTGATCTGGGGCTATGTCGCGGCGATCGCGCTCGCCATCCTGGTCGTGCTCTCGATCGTTGCGGTGTTCGCCATGAAACGCATGGCGCGGACAAGGCAGGTGGCGGCATGAGCACGATCCAGCTGCGCAACCTCACCAAGACGTTCGGCGACTTCACCGCGCTGAAGACCATGGATCTCGATATAGCGGATGGCGAGTTCATGGCGCTGCTCGGGCCATCCGGCTGCGGCAAGTCGACGACGATGAACATGATCGCCGGCATGGAGGAGCCGACCAGCGGCAAGATCCTGTTTGGCGAACGCGACATGGCCGGCGTGCCGATGGGCCGGCGCGGCGTCGGCTTCGTCTTCCAGAACTACGCCATCTTCACCCATATGACGGTGCGACAGAACCTCGCCTACGGGCCGAGGATGCGCGGTGCGGCGAAGGCCGAGATCGATCGCCGCGTCGGCGCCATCGCCGAGCTGCTGCAACTGACACCGCTGCTCGACCGCAAGGCCGACCGGCTTTCGGTCAACATCCTGCAGCGCGTGGCGATCGGCCGCTCGGCGATCATGGAACCGGCGATCTTCCTGCTCGACGAGCCGCTGTCCAATGTCGACGCCGCCTTCCGGGCGGTCATGCGAACCGAGCTCAAGCAGTTGCAGCGCCAGTTCAAGCAGACCATGGTCTATGTCACGCATGATCAGCTCGAAGCCATGACCATGGCCGACCGCATCGCCGTCATGGACCACGGCGTGCTGCAGCAGGTCGGCACGCCGCTCGAGGTCTACAACAATCCGGTCAACGTCTTCGTCGCCCGCTTCATCGGTGCGCCAGGCATGAACCTGCTCAAGGGCAAGCCGGCGGAGAGTGATCGCGGGCTGGTCGTCGATCTCGGGCCGCTGGGCATCACACCGCCGCTGCCGGATGGACTGGCGGCGACCTTGCGCGGTGCACGCGGCGACGTGCTCTACGGCTTCCGGCCGGAGCAGGTGGCGCTGGCGCAGGACGGGCGCGGGCTTGCCATGCCTGTCACCTTCGTCGAGCGCATTGGTGCGCGCACCATCGTCCATCTCGGCCAGGGCGAGGGCGCCGTCAAAGCGGTCTTCGACAATGATGTGGGGTTGTCGATCGGGCAAACCGCAGTTGTCACCCCCGACGCGTCGTCGGTACGTGTCTTCGATGCCGCCTCTGGTGTTGCGATGAAGGCAGGTTGAGATGGCTGACATCGTCTTTCGCAATGTGACCAAGCGCTACGGCAACACACTCGCCGTCGACGACGCCTCGTTCACCGTCAACGACAACGAGTTCTTCTGCTTTTTCGGGCCGCCGCTGTCGGGCAAGTCGACAATCCTGCGCCTGGTGCTGGGGCTGGAGACGCCTGATACCGGTGAAATCCTGATCGGCGGCAGACCGGTCAACGCGGTGTCGCCGGCCGAGCGCAATGTGGCGATGGTGTTCCAGAACCTGGCGCTGTTCCCGCATATGAGCGCGCTCGACAATGTGCGCTTTCCGCTGGTCGAACGCGGCGTCGCCGAACTCCAGATCAAAAAGCGGGTCGCCGACGTCGCGGCCAAGCTGCATATCGGCCACATACTGCACAAGCCGCCGGCGCAGCTTTCGGGCGGCGAACGGCAGCGTGTGGCGATCGCGCGCGCGCTGGTGCGCGACCCCAACGCCTATCTGATGGATGACCCGATCTCGGCGCTTGATGCGCGGCTGCGCGAGGAGACGCGCGTCGAGCTGAAGCGCATCCAGCGCGAGCTCGGCAAGACGCTGATCTATGTCACCCACGACCAGGAAGAGGCGATGTCAATCGCCGACCGCATCGCCATACTGGACAATGGCAGGATCAGGCAAATCGGCGCGCCGGCCGAGATCTACGACCGACCGGCCAGCACCTATGTGGCGCGGCTGCTCGGCTCGCCTGTCATGAACATCCTGAAATCGGCGCGGGGCGAGGGCGGCATCGAAGCCGCCGAAGGCACGATCCGGATTGCCGACAAAACTGCTCCCGCCGATGCTGTCGAGATTGGGCTGAGGCCGGAAGACATCAAGGTCAGACCGTGGGCGGACGGGCTGCCAAGCCGCCCGGCGCGGGTGTTCGAGGTCGAGCCGCTCGGAGGCTACACCGTCGTGACACTCGCCGCCGGGCAGGCGCGGCTCAAGGCGCTGCTGCGCGGCCAGCCTGACATCAGGCCTGATGCGATGGTGGCGATATCCTGCGAGCCGGCGCGCGTGCATTATTTCGGGCAGAGCGGGGGAGCGCTGGCACGATGACTGCGGCCGTGAGCAAAGAATTCCGGGAGGACGATATGACTGCCAAAGGCTTCGAGCCGGACGTGAAGGTCCGCACCAAGGAATACAAGATCGGCTGCGTCGGGGCCGGCATGATCATGGCCGAATGTCATCTGGCTGCCTACAAGGAAGCCGGGTTTCCAGTCGTGGCGATCGCCTCGCGCACCCCTGCGAACGCGCAAAAGGTCGCGACGCGCTGGGGCATCCCGACCGTGCATGACACGCCGGAACAGCTGATCGAGGACGAAGCTGTCGAAATCATCGACCTGGCCTTTCCGCCCGACCTGCAGCCGGCGCTGATCCGCCATGCGCTGAAGCAGAAGCACATCAAGGCGATCCTGGCGCAGAAGCCTCTGGCGCTGTCGGTCGAGGAAGCCGTCAAGCTGCGCGACGAGGCGGCGAAGGCCGGCAAGATCCTCTCGGTCAACCAGAACATGCGCTACGACCAGTCGATGCGCGTGCTGAAGCAGATCATGGACAGCGGCGCGCTGGGCGACATTGTCTTCGCGCAGATCGACATGCACGCCATCCCGCATTGGCAGACTTTTCTCGAGGATTACGACCGGCTGACGCTCGCCAATATGAGCGTGCATCATCTCGATGTGCTGCGCTTCCTGTTTGGCGATCCGGACGAGATCACCACGCTGACGCGCAAGGATCCGCGCACGACATTCGACCATCTGGACGGCATCACCGTGTCGACGCTGTGCTTCCCGTCCGGCGTGCTTGCCGTGTCGCTGGAGGACGTCTGGTCCGGCCCGCGTCAGGATGGATACAAGGACGATCAGCACATCAACTGGCGCGTCGACGGCACCAAGGGCGTCGCCAAGGGCACGATCGGCTGGCCGACGGGTGCCGCCTCGACTCTGACCTATGCCTCGGCCGAGACGACCGGCGGCGAATGGGTGACCCCAAGCTGGGAGACGATGTGGTTCCCGCACGCCTTCATCGGCGTGATGGAGCAACTGCAGCACGCGGTGAAGACCGGCACGCCGCCGGCGCTCTCCGTCGCCGACAACGTCAAGACCATGGCGCTGGTCGAAGCGGGCTACCGCTCGATGGCATCGGGCCGCACGGTCAAGCTTTCCGAAATCGCCATCTGATCACCGCAACTGAAACACCAGACAACTGAATCGCTTACAGGGAGGAATTCACACCATGATGCAGGCAGGTATTTTCACGGGCTACTTCCCGTACGGCCTCGAAGAGACGGCGAAAAAAATCCGCGGCCTCGGGTTCAACACGGTGCAGCTCGATCTCCACTTCAAGGATGTCGACCTGTCGGCCGGGCAGATCACCAAGGATAAGGCGAAGAAGGTGCGCGACGTCTTCCGCGACCACAATCTGCCCGTCTGCTGCGTGTCGGGCTACACCAACATCATCCATCCCGACAAGGCCGAGCGCGACAAGCGCGTCGGCTATCTCAAGGAGATCATCCGCAACGCCCGCCATTTCGGCTCGCCTTACGTGATCTCGGAAACCGGCACCTACAACACCGAATCCGACTGGGTGCATCACCCCAAGAACAAGACCGAGGAAGGTTTTGAGGAATGCCGCAAGGTGATCGCCGACCTTGCGCAGACAGCCTACGACCACGGCGCTGTGTTCCTGCTCGAAACCTATGTCAACAACGTCGTCGGCTCGGTCGAGGAGACGGTCAAGATGTTCGCGCAGGTCGACCATCCCGGGCTCGGCCTGCTGATGGACCCGACCAACTATTTCGAGACCCACAACATCGACAAGATGGACCAGATCCTCAACCAGGTGTTCGACACGCTGACCGACAAGATCAGGATTGCGCACGCCAAGGACGTCAAGCGCTCGGGTGGCGACAAGTCGGAGAAGCACGCCGATATTGGCGACGAGGATGCGCTGGAGAGCCATACGTTCCGTGGCGTTGGCGAGATCGAGCTGCCGGCGCCGGGTCTCGGCTCGCTGAACTATGATCTCTACCTCAAGCGGCTGGCTGAGAAGCATCCGAACATCCCGGTCATCATCGAGCATCTGTCGGAAGACGACGTGCCGCGCGCCAAGACATTCCTTGACGGGAAGTTCCGCGCCAACGGCCTGTGATGATCACTCCGCGCTGCCGGTTTGCGGCGGTGCGGCTCCAAACAAGGGAGGAAAGAATGTTGAAATTCGCATTGAAATTGGCGGCCGCGGCGACGGTGCTTGCCGGCGTCGCGCTTGGTTCGGCCGCACAGGCGCAGGATGGCCAGAAGACCTTCTATCTGCTGTCGCATGGCGGCCCGTCGGACGCGTTCTGGATCGACTGGAATGCCGGCGCGACCAAGGCCTGCGACCAGCTCAAGGTGACCTGCAAGATCTCCTTCAGCGGCGGCGACATGGCGGCCCAGAAGGAGGCCTTCAACTCGGCCCTTGCCGCCAAGCCTGACGGCATCGCCACCACGTCGGCGCAGCCGGGCCTGTGGACCGAGGAGGTTAAGGCGGCCAAGGCGGCCGGCATTCCGATCGTGTTCTTCAACACCGATGATCCGGCGACGGGACGCCAGGCCTATGTCGGCGCCGACCTCAAGGAAGCGGGCGTCATCTGGGCGAAGTACCTAGTCGACCACAAGATGGTGAAGCAGGGCGACAAGGTGTTCCTGCCGGTGGAGGTTCCCGGCGCCAGCTATCAGCAGCTGGAAACCGAAGGCATCGCCAGCGTGTTCGATCCGTTGGGGATCAAGTATGACGTGGTCGATTGCGGCACCGATCCGGCCGGCATCATCGCCAAGATGACCGACTATATGGTCGCCAACAATCCGCCGGCGATCATCGCGCTCGGCGATTCCGTCGCGGCCAGTGTCAAGCGTGTCTTCGACGGCGCGGGCGTTGCGGCCGGCAAAATCCCGGTCGTCGGCTGGGGCAATTCCAAGGAGACGGCGCAGGCCGTCAAGGATGGCTTCGTCAACGCCGCCGCCTGGCAGTATCCCTCAGCGCAAGGCTTCATGCCGGTGGCGTTACTCGGCCTCGCCGCCTCGGGCGAACCGATCGGCTACGACATCCACACTTTCGGTCTCTACGACGCCTCGAGCGTCGACCCGATCCTGAAGCTCTACGACAAGAAGTGAGAAAAGCAGCGCCCGCTGCGAAAGCGGCGGGCGCCATTTTCAAAGCATGGTTCAAACAGTCATGACGATCGCCGCAGAAGACGAAATGCCTGTCGGGAAACGCGGATCGAGCCTGATACGCTCGCCGCAATTCTCCTCGCTCGTCATCCTCATTGTCCTGCTTGCGGTGTTTGCAATCGCTGACCGCAATTTCCTGTCGCCGCTCAACATCTCCAACATGATGGCGTTCCTGCCCGAGCTCGGCATCATCGCGCTCGGCATGACGCTGCTTTTGACGGCGGGCGAATTCGACCTGTCCGTCGGCGCTGTGTTCGGACTGGCGCCGGTGCTGGTGATGCTTTTGGTTCAGAACGGCGGCTGGGATATCGGCGTCGCCCTTCTGGCAGGGCTCCTGCTCTGCATAGCGATCGGCGCGATCAACGGGCTGATCGTCACCAAGATCGGCATCTCGTCCTTCCTGGTGACGCTGTCGATGCTGCTCGTCGTGCGCGGCGCGGCGCTCTACATCACGCAAGGGTTTCCGCTGAAATCCTGGGACCAGCCCGGCTTCTTCGTGACGCTGCTCGCCGGCAGCTTCAACATCGGCTCATTCCGTTTCTACACCTCGCTGTGGTGGTTCGTCGGCCTGTCGTTGTTTGCCATCTACATCCTGCGCTACGCCAAGCTCGGCAACTGGATCAGCGCCATCGGCAGCAATCGCAACGCAGCGGTGGCGCGCGGCGTGCCGGCCGACGCCGTCAAGATCTGGCTGTTCATCGCGACCTCGGTGCTGGCCGGGCTCGCCGGCATGATCAGCGCCTTCCGCATCTCCGCCGCCTCACCGGTGGCTGGCACCGGCTACGAGCTCGAAGTGATCGCCATGGTGGTGGTCGGCGGCACCGCGCTGACCGGCGGGCGCGGCACCATCCTCGGCACCATCGTCGGCGCGCTGATGCTGCGCGCCATCCGCAACGGCATCGTGCTGATCGGCGTGCCGGGGCTCGCCTACAACATCTTCGTCGGCCTCATCATCCTCGCCATGCTCATCCTGCACGCTCTGCTGCAGAAGAACGCCGCAAGGAGCTGACGATGGAAGTGCTGCGGTTGCAGAATCTGCAAAAATCCTTCGGCAGCGTGCGTGCGCTGAAGAATGCCTCGCTGACACTGCGGGAAGGCGAGGTGGTGGCGCTGCTTGGCGACAATGGAGCCGGCAAATCGACGCTGATCAAGGCGATCTCGGGCGTATTCCCGGTCGATCGTGGCGATATCTTCGTGCGCGGCGAAAAGGTCTCGATCCGCTCGACCCGCGATGCGATGGACCTCGGCATCGAGACCATCCACCAGGACACGTCGCTGGCGCCGGATCTCAGCATCGCCCGCAACCTTTTCCTCGGCCGTGAGCCGGTCAATTTCGGCTGGCTCGGCGTCTTCGCGCCGCTGGATCTGGCGAAATTGCGCAAGGCCGCCTCGGAACTGCTCAAGCGCGTCGGCATCTCGAAAAAGCTCGACGCCGATGCGCTGGTCTCGACGCTGTCGGGCGGCGAACGCCAGTCGATCGCCATTTCGCGCGCCATGCAGTTCGCCGCCAAGGTGATCATCCTCGACGAGCCGACCAACAATCTCGGCGTCGAGGAAACCCATGGCGTGCTGCGCTTCGTCAAGGAGGTGCGCGACGCCGGCCATTCGGTGCTGCTCATTACCCACAACATCCATCACGTCTTCCAGGTCGCCGACCGCATCATCGTCATGCGCCGCGGCGAGATCGTCGCCGAACAGATCGTCGCCGACACTGACCTCTTGACCGTGGAAAGCATCATCACCGGCGCCGACATGTCGGCCCTGCTGAAGGAGGCGAGGGCAAAGTGAAGGGCGTCGCATGGTAGAGCTTTACGGCAAGACGCTGTCGCGAAGGCAAGTGGCCGAGCGCTCCGGCATGCTGTCGCAATTCGCGGGCGTGCGGCTGATGACGCTTGGCGACGGCGTCGAGCGCGGCATCCGTATGCTGGAGTTCCGCACCGGCTCGGGCCTGCGCTTCACCGCGCTGGTCGACCGGGCGCTTGATATCGCTGACTGTGACTTCAAGGGCCAGGCGATCGGCTGGCATTCGCCGAGCGGCTTTCGCCATCCGGGCCTGCATGATTATGAGGGGGAGAGCGGGCTCGCCTGGGCACGCTCCTTTTCCGGCCTGCTCGTCACTTGCGGACTCGACCACATATTGGGCCGCGAAGACGTGCCGGCCGAAAGCTACAACTACCCCGGCAAGAAAACCGTCACCCATTCGCTGCACGGCCGCGTCGGCACCATCCCGGCGCGGCTGACCGGCTATGGCGAGAGCTGGGATGGCGACCGCTGCGTGCTGTGGGCGGAAGGCATCGTCCAGCAGTCGGCGGTGTTCGGTGAGGATCTGCATCTTATCCGCCGCATCGAGGCCGATGTTGGCGGCAACGAGATCCGGCTTTCCGACCGTGTCGTCAACCACGGCTTCAACCGCACGCCGCATATGTATTTCTACCACGTCAATGTCAGCCATCCCTTGCTCGACCAGGGCTCGCGCTATCTGGCGCCGATCCGCGACGTGGTGTGGGCCGGCCATGCCGGCGAGCGCTACGAGGCGCAGAAGGTCGGCTACCGCACCGTGCCGGCGCCGCAGCTGGGGTTCAGCGAGCAGGTCTGGCAGCATGAGATGGGCGCTGACGAAAAGGGGGAGGTGCCAGTGGCGGTGGTCAACGACCGGCTCGGCCTTGGCTTCGAAGTGGTGACGCGCAAGGATCAGCTGCCTTGCGCCTATCAATGGCAGAATTTCCAGGCCGGGCAGTATGCGCTGGGCATAGAGCCCTCGACCCATCATGTCCTCGGCGATCTGGCGGCGCGTGAGCGCGGCGAGATGATCTGGCTGGAGCATGGCGAAAGCCGGGCCTACGATGCGGCGTTTCGCGTCCTCGATGGCGCCGGCGAGATTGCGGCGGCGGAAGACAGGATCGCCGCGATCGCCAGGCAGCCGCAGCAGGATTATCCCAGCCCGTCAGGCAATTTTGCGAGATTGGGGGCATGATGCGACAGGAATGCTCCGGCTGGCGGGCCGGAAACCGGAGGTCGGTGTGATGGGCAACAAGCGCGACTACAGCCTGGTCGGCGAAAGCACGCGGGCCGCGATCGAGACCGGCCTGGCCTCGGCCGAGTGGTACCACACCGACGTGCCGCGCAAGGCGATGAAGGAGCTGATGCAGCGCTCCGACGGTCCGGCGATCCGCGACACCATCATTTGGCTCGCCGTCATCGTGGGCTCCGCCGCCGGCATCGTCTGGTTCTGGGGTACTTGGTGGGTGGTGCCGTTCCTGTTCGTCTATGGCTTGCTCTACGGCTCGTCGAGCGACTCGCGCTGGCACGAATGCGGCCACGGCACGGCCTTCCGCACGCGCTGGATGAACGATGTCGTCTACCACATCGCCTCCTTCATGCTGATGCGCAATCCCGTGCAATGGCGCTGGAGCCATGCCCGTCACCACACCGACACCATCATCGTCGGCCGCGACGCCGAGATCGCCGTCATGCGGCCGCCGGACCTGTTGAAGGCGGGGCTGGCCTTCACCGGCATTCTCGATTTCCGCTATTCGCTGCCGACGCTGGTGCGCCAGGCCTTCGGCACGCTGTCGGAGGACGAGAAGAGCTACATCCCGGAGATGGAACAGCACAAGGCCGTGGTCGTCGCCCGCTGGCACGTCGCCATCTATGTCGCGACGATCGCGCTTGCGATCGCGCTGAGGTCATGGATACCGCTGGTGCTGATCGGCCTGCCGCGCCTTTACGGCACCTGGCACATGGTGACGACCGGCCTGCTGCAGCATATCGGACTTGCCGACAATGTCATCGACCACCGGCTCAACACCCGCACCGTCTACATGAACCCGATCAGCCGGTTCATCTACTGGAACATGAATTATCATGTCGAGCACCACATGTTCCCGATGGTGCCGTACCATGCGCTGCCCAGGCTGCATGAACTGATCAAGCACGATCTGCCCGAGCCGAACCCGTCAATGTGGCATGCCTATCGCGAGGTCTGGCCGGTTCTGCTCCGGCAGCTGAAATACGAGGATTACTACCTCAAGCGCGAATTGCCGCCGACGGCCAGGCCTTATCGCGGCGAGTTCCACGCGGTCGATATGTCGGCGGCGGCCGAATAGCGGTCGCGAATTTCCTGAGGAGAACGAGATGGCCGATTGGGTTGAAGCGTGCGCGGTGGATGACGTCGAGGAAGAGGACGTCATCCGCTTCGATCATGGCGGACGCAGCTTTGCGGTCTACCGCTCGCCGGATGACGCGTTCTTCGCCACCGACGGTTTCTGCACGCATGAGAAGGCGCACCTGGCCGACGGGCTGGTGATGGACGACATCATCGAATGCCCGAAGCACAATGGCCGCTTCAACTACAAGACCGGCCAGGCCAAGGGCGCACCGGTCTGCGTCAATCTCGCGACCTATCCGGTGAAGATCGAGGCCGGTAAGGTCATGATCCAGATCTGAAAACGTGGCGACCGATCCGGCACCGCGTCAAGTAAGCACAGAGGGACGTTTTCATGAGCCGAAAGAGACCGACCGTCGCCGATCTGCGCGCGATGAAGGGCAAGCGCCAGCTGACCATGCTGCGCGTGCTCAACCTGGACGAGGCGGAGGCCGCCGAGCGGGCAGGGGTCGATATCGTCTCGGTACCGCCCGAACTGGTGCTCAACCCGCAATACCGCGATGCCGCGCCCAGCCTGTTCACCATGCCGGGCGAGAATTTCTTCGAGATCGGCACGGCGGATGATTTCGTCCGCTGGGCCTTCCGGCTCTACAAGGCAAGCGCCGACGCGGTCTATTGCAGCGCCGGCTATGCCACCATCAAGCGCATGGCCGACGATGCTATCCCCGTCATCGGCCATGTCGGCCTCATTCCATCCCGCGCCACCTGGACCGGGGGCTTCAAGGCGGTCGGCAAGACCGCCGACACCGCCCTGCAGGTCTTCGAGGCAGTGAAGCAGCTGGAAGCGGCCGGCGCCATCGGCGCCGAGATCGAAGTGGTGCCGGTCGAGGTGGCCAAGGCGATCTCGGAGCGCACCTCGTTGATCATGCTGTCGATGGGAGCGGGCACCGGCTGCGACGCGCAATATCTGTTCGCCGACGACATTCTCGGCCAGAACCGGGGCCACATGCCGCGCCACTCCAAGGTCTATCGCAACTTCGCCGCCGAGTATGACCGGCTGCAGGCCGAGCGGGTGGCGGCATTTTCCGAATATGTCGCCGACGTCAACAGCGGCGCCTATCCAGAAGACAGGCACATCGTGCACATGGACCCGACCGAGCTCAGCCTGTTCCTGAAAAAGGTAGACGCAAAGAGCTGATTACTCCAGTTCTTTGCCGAGCTTCGCAGCGCCTTGCCATGTTCCATCGGCGAGCATGGCGTGAAGCACCTCGGCGTCTGCCCCCAGCGGCCGGTCGTCCTTCAGCATCGATACATGCGCGCGCACCGCCGCATAGATCGCACCGGTGCGTGGTGCCAGCGTCAATCCTTCACGCAGGTCGACGGCCTGGGCGGCGGCCATCAGCTCGAAGGCGATCAGCCGCCGCCACAGCGCGATCATTCCGGTGCATTTCGAAACGGCGAGGAGCGACTGGGTCGCGTGGTCCTCGACGCCTTCCGAAACGGGCAGGAAGTCGAGCATCACCGGATTAGCCTTGTGGCGGATGGCGGCCAGGATCGATGTCGCCGTCTTCTGCAGCGGCACGAAACCGGCCGACGCGCCACCGATGGGCGACAGATATCTGGTCAGGCCGTTGCGGCCCGAACCGCTGAGCTGGATGAAGCGGGCGACGCTGGCGGCGGCGCATTGCGCGATCGCCAGGCCGAGCGTCTCGAAGGCGAGCGAAAGGGCGGCCGTGTGGAAATTGCCGGTCGACAGCACCAGTTCGTCATCGCCCAGTACCAGAGGGTTGTCGGCGGCGGCGTTGAGCTCGATCTCGACGGCGCGTTTTGCTTGGCCGATCGCCTCGATCAGCGCGCCATGGATCGACGGCATGCAGCGGATCGACAGCGGGTCCTGAATAGTGGTCGGCGCCGGCGCCTCGTCGCGGGCGAGCAGATCGTGCAGCGCCTTCGCCGCCTCCTGCTGTCCTGCGGCCGGCCGCGCCATCTGCAGGCGAGGATCGAGGATGGTGCGGTTGGCGCCGAAACCTTCCATGGTCAGCGCGCCGGCCTGCTGCTGCTGGGTAAGCGCCGACAGCGCATCCGTAACGCAAAGCGCGCCGCTGCCCGAGGAGACCGCCGAGGCGTTGATCAGCGACAGTCCGTCCTTCGGCGCCAGGCTGATCGGGGCGAGGCGCGCCATCATCAGCGCCTTGACCGCCGGCATGCGTCTTCCCTGGTAGTCGGCTTCGCCTTCGCCGATCAGCACACGGGCAAGCGCGGTCATTAGCACGAGGTCGCCGGCGCCGATCGAGCCTAGCGACGGCATCACCGGATGGACGCCGGCATTGAGCGCATCGACCAGGGCGACAAACACGGCGGGAGAGAGGCCGGAGCCGCCGGCCGACAGCATCGATGCGCGAGCAAGCATAGTGGCGCGGACAGTTTCGACCGGCAGGGCTTCGCCGACGGCACCGCTTCGACCTTCCAGAAGCTGGCGCTGGAAGGCGCTGGCGTCGCCTTCAACGGAGGTGCCGAGATTGGCGCCGAGCCCGGTGTTTAGGCCATAGATCTGCTGGCCGGAGGCGGCGGCCTGGTCGAGCACTTTGCGCGCCTTTTCCAGCCTGCCGATGACATCGGGTCCGATCTCCACCTTGCGCGCCTCGCGGGCGACGGTGGCGACATCGCCGATGCTGACATTGCTACCGGTGAGGACGAGCGCGCTCATGCGAAACGCAGCCTTTGGCCGATGCCTTGCGACTGTGCCTTCGCCAGCATCGCCTTCCCCAGCGCAATATCGGACAGCGAGAGGCCGCGATGCCAGAACAGGATCGTCTCGTCGTCGCTCTGCCGTCCCGGCTTGAGGCCGGCGGCGATCTGGCCGAGTTCGGCATGCAGCGTCTTTTCACTCAGCCGTCCGGTCTCGACATGGGCGCGCAGCGAGCCGAACTTGCCGCCCTTGCACTGGCCCCAGTCGTCGACGACCATTTTCTGCATGATGTCGGTCAGCGACAGCTCGACCGCGCTCATCGTGCCATAGGGCACAACCAGCGCACCAGGCTTGATCCATTCGGTCTTGAGCAGCGGCTGTGGCTCCGGCAGGCGCGAGGCCTCGACAACGATGTCGGCACCCCTAACGCAGCTCTCCCAGTCGGCAACCGCAGTGATCTTCTTGCCGAGATCGGCGGAGAGTTTGGCGGCAAAGCCGTCGCGGCTTTCCGGGCGGCGCGAATGGACGCGGATCTCGTCGAAATCGAAGAGATGGTCGAGCAGCCGCACATTCCAGTAGGCGGTGCCGCGCGCGCCGATATGGGCGAGCACCTTCGAATTCTTGCGCGCCAGATGTTTGGCGCCGATGGCGGTGACGGCGCCTGTGCGCATGTCGGTGATGACGGTGGCGTCGAGAATGGCGCGCGGCATGCCGGTGCGTGGGTCGAACAGATTGAGGATGCCGAATTCCGAAGGCAGGCCATGCAGATAGTTGTCGACATAGTCGCCAACGATTTTCACGCCCGCCGTGTCGAGCGGCGCCACATAGCCACGCAGGACATTGAAATGACCATGGAAGGAAGGATCCGGTTCGAGATGGACGCGCGGCTCGATCACCGTCTGGCCCTTGCCCTGCGCGATAAGGCCTGCTTCGACAGCGGCAATGATTTCGCCATCGGTCATATCTAGCGCTTCGATGTCGAGGGCATTGAGATAGTCGATATAGATCGCCTTCATTTTACGCGCACACTTTCCTCCGTCGCCCCTTCCATCCCATAGCAGGCCGCGACGCGACACGAAAGTTTGTTGCGCTGTGTCTGGACGCAGCCGGGCAAATGCTGTTCAAACCGGACCCGTCATGACTGCCATTCCCGACACTGAAGCCTTATCCGAAACGGCCACCAATGCGCGGCGCGTGGCGCTGATCGTCGCCATCGCCTTCTTCATGCAGCTGCTGGATTCGACGATAATCTCGACCTCGTTGCCGCAGATGGGTGAATCCTTCGGCGTACCGGCGGTGGCGATGAGCATCGGCATCACCGTCTATATGCTGACCATGGCGGTCTTCGTGCCGCTGTCGGGTTGGCTCGCCGACCGCTTTGGTGCGCGCAACATCTTTCTCGTGGCGATCGCGCTGTTCACGCTGGCCTCGCTCGCCTGCGGCTTTTCGCAAAACCTGACCCAATTTGTCGCCGCTCGCGCCGTGCAGGGGCTGGGCAGTGCGCTGATGACGCCGGTCGGCCGCATTCTTGTCCTGCGCAACGCCTCGAAATCCGAGCTGCTCAACGCCACCGCGCTGATCACCTGGCCGGCGCTGTTCGCGCCGGTGGTCGGGCCGGTGCTCGGCGGTTTCATCACCACCTATCTGTCCTGGCACTGGAATTTCTTCATCAACATCCCGCTTGGGTTGATCGGGCTGGCGCTGGTCGCGCGCTTCATCCCCGGCGATCGCGAAGCCGATCCCAAGCCGCTCGACTGGCCGGGTTTCGTGCTGACATCGGCGGGACTTGCCCTGCTGCTCTATGGCTTGGAACGCATCGCGCATCCTGAGGATGGCGTGCTGGCGACGGTCCTGCTGATCGTGGCGGGCATCGTCATCGGCTGGCTGGCGATAAGGCATCTGAGCCGCGCGGTGTATCCGCTGCTTGATCTCTCCTCGTTCAAGGTACTGACCTTCGCCATCTCGACGCTTGCCGCCGGCACCATCTTCCGCGTGGCGATCAACGCCACGCCGTTCCTGTTGCCCCTTTTGTTCCAGGTTGGCTTCGGCCTCTCGCCCGTCGATGCCGGCTTGATGATCCTGGCCTATTTCCTCGGCAATCTCGGCATGAAGACGGTGACGACGCCAACGCTGCGGCGTTTCGGCTTTCGCTCGGTGATGGTGGTCAACGGCATCATTGCCTCGGCCTCGATCATGGCTTGTGGAGCGATCTCGCCGCAGACACCGCAAGCGCTGGTGGTGGCGCTGATGCTGATCGCCGGCCTGTCGCGCTCGATGCAGTTCACGGCGCTCAACACGCTGGCCTTCGCCGATATCGATGCGGCGCAGCGCAGCTCGGCGGCGACGCTGTCATCGATGCTGCAGCAGGTGGCGATGCTGTTTGGCGTCGCGGTCGCGGCGGCGATCCTCAACCTGTCGCAGATCGCCAGGGCGCAGCCGGCGCTCGACCTCGTGGATTTTCGAATCGCCTTTCTGGTGATCGGCGCCATCGGGCTGGTGGCGGCGCTGCGTTTTCTGGTGTTGCCGCCCGCCGCCGGGGCAGAGGTTTCCGGCCATGAAGCTCGGAATTGAAATCGAGTTTCCTCGCTTGATGCGGAGATAAATTCCGCCTCATCCTTTCGCCTTGATACAGCGCTTTCGCGAATGGCTGCGATGGCGCAATCGATTGCCAAAAAATACAGGAGTTTCCGCGCATTGCGCCAGTTTTGGCAATCGATGCGTCCACTCGGCAAATATCGACACCAAGGCTCGTTCTGAACGCAGATTCATTTGACGAACTGGCGCCGAGGCGATTAGCTCTGCGTTCGGGATGGCAGCGCTGCCATCGGGGCAAATGCAGACATGAACGCGATTGGCTGGCTAAATCTCAGGAGCCTGAATCAGGAAGGCATTGTCTTTGCCATCGCGGTGGTGCTGTTCGTTGCCGCCGCCATTGGCCTGCCGGGCTTCATCGACCCCAACAACCTCGTTGCCATCGTCCGCTCGGTGTCGGTGCTGGGCATATTGGCGCTCGGCATGGCGGTCGTCATCATCGGCCGCGGCATCGACCTGTCGGCGGTGGCCATCATGGCGATGTCGGTCGCCTGGTATCTGCAACTGCTCAACACCGGCACTTCGGACGGGCTTGCCTTCGCCTATGTGCTGGCCGGCGTGCTCGCCATCGGCCTGCTCAACGGCTTTCTCGTCGCCTATGCTGACGTGCCGGCGATTTTCGTGACGCTGGCTACCGGCTCCTTCGTCTTCGGCTATGTCCGCTCGCAACTGATCACGCAGGATGCGGTGCCGGTGCCGCAGGGCCATTGGGTCGAACTGCTTGGCGGCCTGCGCTTTCTCGACATTCCGATCGAGGTGTTCGTTTTCGCCGGGCTGGCTTTCCTGTTCTTCCTCTTCCTGCGTTACACCAAATGGGGCCGCTACATCTATTTCGCCGGTGACAATCCGGTCGCGGCCCGCAACATTGGCATTCCGGTGCGGCCGATGCTGGTGCTGCGTTATGTGCTATCGGCTTTCGTGGCGCTTATCGCCGGCCTGCTGACGGCGGCCAGTCTGCACTCGATCAACACCCGCATCGTCAACTCGACGCTGCTCTACGACATCGTGCTGGTGGCGGTGATCGGCGGCATCGGCCTGTCGGGCGGCAGGGGCGGGGTGCGCAATGTGCTGGTCGGGGCGGCTCTGATCGGTATCCTGCTCAACGCCATGACCATCATCGACATTCCGCTGCTCTACCAGAACCTGATCAAGGCGGCGATCCTGCTCGGCGCCATCATCGTCGACGGCATCATCAATCCGCGTGACGAACAGACCGCGCAACAGGGTGACATTTAGAGCAGATGGGCTAGCCCATCTGCTCGGGGTACCCGGTGCGATCGCGACGATCGGCCGGCAATGAAAACCGAACCAGAGGACGTGACATGAGACTGATCAAGACACTTATGGCCGCCGCGACGGCGCTCGCCGTTACCGCCTTCGTGGCGCCGACCTTCGCCGCCGACGATCCCGGCCCGGCCGCCTACGCGCAGGCGCTCAAGGGCAAGCGCGTCATGCTGGTGCCGCTGGCGATGGGCTTCGACCTCGCGCAAGGATGGGCGCACTATCTGAAGAAGGAAGTAGACGCCTGGGGCGGCACGTTCGAGACGCGCGATCCGAACTGGGTGGTCGATGCCGGCGCTCAGGCGATCACCGACGCGATCTCGTCGGACACCAGGCCTGACGTGCTGATCATCCATGCGCCGGACCTCAACTCCTATTCCAAGCTGATGAAGAAGGCGCAGGCCGCCGGCACCTATGTGATCCTGGTCGACAATCCCGCCAACTTCCCGGCCGACGCCTTTGTCGGCAGCGACTGGGATCGGCTTGGCCAGCTCGAGGCCGAAGCGGCGATCAAGGGCTGTGGCGAGAACTCGTCGAAGAAGATCGGACTGGTGCAGGGCGACCAGGCGAACTCGTCGAGCCTCTATCAGTATGCCGGCATCATGAAGGTGCTAGACAAGCATCCCGACTTCAAAGTGGTGGCCAAGCCCGACTCCAACTGGGACGCGACGACCTCGCGCAACGTGACGACGACAATGCTGCAGCAGAACCCGGACATCTGCTCGATCATCGATTTCTGGGATGGTGACGCCACCGGCGCATCCGCCGCGATCCGCGACGCCAAGCTCGATGGCAAGGTGTTTCTGGTCACCACCGGCGGCGGCGAGAAGGCCGCCGATTGCGACAAGCTCGCCGATGGAACCTATGGCGCGGTCGTCATGACCGATCTTGCCCGCCAGTCGGGTGACATGAACGCCATCATCAAGTTCCTGCTGCAGAGCGGCCAGCCGGCCGGCACCTCGCACACCTACATCTACACGCTGGAGAAGGCGACGACCAAGGCAGACCTCAAGCCCGACAGCTGCTGGGACCTGAAGGCGCTGCAGGCCGAAGCGGCGGCGAAGTAAGCCACGCCGTCGAGTAGACTCCACGAGGTGGCCGGATCAGTTCGGCCACCTCTTTCTCTTGAGCAGCGGCAGCCAATGTCCTTTCGCGAACGCCTCCAGTCCTGGCGCTACAATCTCGTGCCCGACCATCTGGTCGGCGAGATCCTGACCAAACGCTGGACCGACAACGCCATTCCGTTCCTGGCGCTGGTGGTGACATTGGCGACCTTCGGCTCGGTCATTCCGGGCTTCTTCAAGCTGAACGCGCTGCAGGAATCGACCCGCCAGCTCGGCGAGTTCTCGATGGTGGTCACCGGCATGACCGTGGTGATGCTGGGTGGCGGCATCGACCTTTCGGTCGGCTCGATCTTCGCGCTGTCCTGCTTTTCCGCCGTCTATGTCTTCTTCATCCTCGAACAGTCGATCTGGCTGGCGATGGCCGCATCGCTCGCCACCGGTCTCATCTTCGGCGCCATCAACGGCTACCTCGTCGGTTACCTCCGCCTGCGCGCCTTTCTCACCACGCTGGTAACCTTCATTTTCGGACGGGCGCTGTTCGACATCCTGGTCACCACCTATGCCGCCGACGTGCAGCTCTCGACCGCCACCTCGGATGTGCTCGATTTCATCGGCGACAGCACGTTCTGGGGGCTATCCGTCTCGGTCTGGCTGGCGATCATCCTGGCCATCGTCACCCATATCGCGCTGACGCGCTCGCGGCCCGGCTGGCACGTGCTGGCGGTTGGTGGTTCCCGGCGCTCGGCGCACAATGCCGGCATTCGCGTGCGCCGCACCGTCTTCATGACCTATGTCTTCTCCGGTTTCTGCGCCTCGATCGGCGGCTTCCTCATCGCCTGCCGGCTGAGCGGGGCAGGGCCAGGCACAGGCCTCAACCTCGAAATCATGGCGCTGACGGCAGCGGTGGTCGGTGGCGTCAGCCTGGGCGGCGGCCGCGGTTCGGTGATCAAGGGGTTGATGGGCGCCATCATCGTCTTGACCATGACCAACGGGCTTATCCGGCTGGGCTACGGCACCGGCACCAACCAGATGGTGCTCGGCATCATGCTGGCGGTGGCGGTGACCATCGACATCCGCTGGCTGAAGAACCGCCACAAGGTGTTGAACGAGGTCTATGTCGCGCCGGTCTATCTCAAGATGGGCGAGACGCAGTCGGCGGTGCCGGGCTCCGGCACGCCCTACGAACTCGACAATCGGCTGTCGGCCGCCGACCATATCGGGCTTGGCGAGCTGGAAGGGCCGGAGGACGTCATCCTCGACCGCGACGACCATCTGTATTGCGGCACGCGCCATGGCGAGATCGTCCGCTTCTTCGCACCGGACTACGTCAAATCGGAAGTGTTTGCCCATATTGGCGGCTTCCCGCTGGGGCTGGCCTTCGACAAGTCAGGCAATCTCATCAGCTGCGTCGGCGCCATGGGGCTCTATTCCGTGTCGCCGGATCGGGACGTAAAACGTCTGTCGGCCGAGACGTCGCGCTCCTGGACCTCGATCGTCGACGATGCGCGACTACGCGATCCCAACGACTGCGACATCGCACCCGACGGCCGCATCTATTTCACCGACTCGACGAAGCGCTATGACGCCCATGACTGGGCGCTGGACTCGATCGAGAACCGCGCCACCGGCCGGCTGCTGGTCTATGACCCGAAGGACGGCTCGACGAAGACGCTGCTTGACGGCTACCGCTACACCAATGGTGTGTGCATGGCGCATGACGGCAAGTCGCTGTTCTTCGCTGAAAGCTGGGCCTGCCGCGTGCATCGCTACTGGCTGGAAGGGCCGAAGGCCGGCACAGCCGAATGCGTCATCCGCGACATGCCGGGCTATCCCGATAATATCAACCGTGCTTCGGACGGCAATTACTGGATGGCGTGGCTCGGTATGCGCACGCCGAGCTTCGATCTGTCGCTGCGTCATCCCGACATGCGCAAGCGCATGACGCGCCGGCTGCCGCAGGACGAGTGGCTGTTTCCCAACATCAACACCGGCGGCGTGGTGAAATTTACGGAGAAGGGCAGCATCGTCGAGGCGATGGGCGACCTCTCAGGCGGCGCGCATCCGATGGTCACCTCGATGCGCGAGCACAAAGGTTTTCTCTTCGTTGGCGGCATCCTCAACAACCGCATCGGCCGCTACAAGATATCAGGCGCCGACCCGAGCTGGACCAGCCCCGCTTCCTATTGGGGAGCGAAATCATGATCCTCGATCCGATCCTGGACATGTTTCGCGGCAAGGCGGTGACAATCCCGCCGCTCGACGGCGCCTTCCGCCCCAACACGCGGCTGGATGATGCGCCAGCTTTCGCTGAGTTGAGCGAGCCGGACAATCTGCTGGCCGACGGTGACCGGCTGCTCGCCTCCAGCGGCAACACCATCTATTCGCTTGCTGCTGGCGCGGCACCCGAGGTTGTCGAGACATTTCCATCTCCCGTCACCGCGTTGGCGCTGTCGCCGTCGGGCGAACTGACGGTGGCGCTCGAAAGCGGCAAGCTGCTGGTCGCCGGCAAGGAGTTTTCGCTGCCGTCCAAAATCCGCTGCATCACAGCACTTGCCTATGCCGAGGACGGCACGCTGTGGCTGGCCAATGGCTCGGCCGAGCATGCGCCATCGCAGTGGGCCGCCGATCTGATGAAGAAAGGCGCGTCCGGTTCGCTTTGGAAACGGGACGCGGCAGGCGGCGAATTCCGCAAGGTGGCCGGCGATCTCGCTTTTCCCTATGGGCTCCATCCGGTCGGCGGTGATGTGTTGGTCAGCGAGAGCTGGCGCCATCAGCTCATCCGCTTCGATGGCGCGACTGGCAACCGCCAGACGGTGCTGACGCATCTGCCCGGCTATCCCGCGCGGCTGGCGCCGTCCGCCGATGGCGGGGCATGGCTAACCTTGTTCGCGCCGCGCAACCGGCTGATCGAATTCGTGCTGCAGGAGACGCACTACCGGCAGGACATGATCGACCAGGTGCCGCCGGCCTACTGGATCGCGCCGGCGCTGGCCTCCAGCCGCAGCTTCCTCGAGCCGCTGCAATGCGGCGGTATCAAAACCATGGGCATCCACAAGCCATGGTCACCGAGCCGTTCCTATGGGCTGGTGGTAAGGCTCGACCAGAAGATGCAGCCGCAATTCAGCCTGCACAGCCGCGCCAACGGCACGCGCCACGGCATCTGCAGCGTGGCGGAAAAGAACGGCCGGTTGTTCATCGCTTCCAAGGGCGGTGATTGCGTGCTGGCTGTCGACGCGGGAGGTTTCTGATGGAACCGATCGTTCGCCTGGAGAATGTCACCAAGAACTATCGCGGCGTTCCCGCTGTGAAGAATGTCAGCTTCGAATTGCGCAAGGGCGAAATCCATGCGCTGCTCGGCGAGAACGGCGCCGGCAAATCGACGCTGACCAAGATCATCGCCGGTGTCGTCGACGCCACCTCGGGCAAGATGTTCCACAAGGGCCGGGAGATCGCTTACGCCTCGCCGCATGCAGCCCTTGAAGCCGGCATTGCCATGGTGTTCCAGGAGACCAGCCTGGTGCCATCGATGACGGTGGCGCAGAACCTCTATCTCGGTACTGAAAAATTCCTCAACCGGCTGCGCGGCACGTATATTTCAGCACAGCAGTTCTTGCAGTCGCTGAATTTCCCG
Source organism: Mesorhizobium sp. P3_A8 (assembly GCF_056402995.1). Lineage (NCBI taxonomy): Bacteria > Pseudomonadati > Pseudomonadota > Alphaproteobacteria > Hyphomicrobiales > Phyllobacteriaceae > Mesorhizobium > Mesorhizobium sp. P3_A8. Next base: position 41,699 of record NZ_JBFUGI010000025.1, read on the forward strand.
GTCGATCCGAACGCCATGGTGGCGACGCTGGGTGCGGCCAAGCGGCAGATGGTCGAGATCGCGCGCGCGGTGCACCATAATGCCGAGATCATCATCTTCGACGAGCCGACGGCGACGCTGACGCCGGAGGAGAAGCGCCACTTCTTCGCGCTTATCCGGCGGCTGAAGGCGAGCGGCGTGTCGATCGTCTTCATCAGCCACGCGCTGGAAGAGGCGCTTGCCATTGCCGACCGCATCACCATTTTGCGCGACGGCGAGCTTGTCATCACCGACGATACGCCGGCCTTCGACCGCGACAAGATCGTTGCCGCCATGGTCGGGCGCACACTGTCTGGCCAGATCTACCGCCAGCGCGACGAGGCCAAGCTGCGCAAGGCCGGCAAGAAGGTGCTGTCGGTGCAGGACATTTCGATGAGCAATGTCGTGCGCAACAATTCCTTCTCGATCTTCGAGGGCCAGATCACCGGCGTGTTCGGGCTGATCGGCTCCGGCCGCACCGAGACCTTCAAGATCGTGTCGGGCATCTACAAGCGCGACTTTTTGCGCGGTGGCGCGATCGAGCTCGACGACAAACCGGTACGCTATCTCGTGCCGAGTGAAGCTGTTGCCGACGGCATCGTCTATGTCACCGAGGACCGCAAGAGCGAGGGCATTTTCGAGACGATGGGCATTGCCGAGAACCTGTTTGGCGGACTGCTGGCGGCAGGGCGCGAAAAGGCCTGGGTGATCAACCAGCAGGAGATGCGGCAGCTGTCGGCGGAGTGGACGAAGACGTTGAACATCAAGACGATCAACGACAATGCGCGCGTCGTCGAGCTGTCCGGCGGCAACCAGCAGAAGGTGGTGATCGGCAAGGGGCTGGTGCAGCAACCGCGCATCGTCATCTTCGACGAGCCGACGCGCGGCGTCGATGTCGGCGCCATCGCCGAGATCCACCAGATCATCAACCGGCTGGCCGATGAGGGATTGGCCGTGGTGGTTATCTCGTCCTACTTGCCGGAGATCATGAACCTGTCGGATCGGATTCTGGTGTGCCGGCAAGGGCGTATCGTTGAGGAATTCTCGCCGGCGGAGGCGACGGAGGAGAAGATCATGTACGCCGCGGTGCATTAGGTTGCTGGCCGGTGAGGCAAGGCGGATGATCGCACCGTTGGATCGAACACTGGAGATTAGCCGAGGCATTCGTCAATTCGTCATCCACGGGCGGAGCAAGGAGCGTAGCGACGCGGCGCAGACCCGAGGATCCATGCCGGGACTCGGATGCGCTGGCACGGTACAGAATTCTGCTCCGCTGCACACTCCGATAGACGTCACGGAATGGATCCCAGGGTCTCCGCGACGGAGCTTCGCTCCTGCTTCGCCCTAGGATGACGAAGGTGAGGTGCTTCGGCCAACCTCCACGGTTCTGCGCTAATCTGCAGCGAAAACTGAATCAGAAGAGCCGATTAGCCATCTTTGTTTGAGACCTGATTCAACGACCTAATTCATCGATCGAAACGAAAGGAAACGCCATGGCCACCACAAAACTCCTGAGCGATGCCGAGGTCGAAAAGATCCCGGCCGTGAAGGCGGTGTTCGACGATATCAGGGCGGCGCGCAAATCCGACTTCGTCAACAATTTCTGGCGTGGGCTGGCCAATGATCCGGCGTCGCTGAAGCGGGTGTGGGAGCAGCTGAAGGCGGTGATGGTGGCGGATAGCGCCATCGATCCGCTGACCAAGGAAATGATCTACATCGCGGTGTCGACCGCCAATGGCTGCTCCTACTGCGTCCACTCGCATACCGCCGCAGCGCGCGCCAAGGGCATGAGCGATGCGCAGCATGGCGAGCTGGTGTCGATCATCGGGCTGGCCGGCCAGACCAACCATCTGGTGACGGCGATGCAGATCCCGGTCGACCCGCAATTCGAGGTGAAGTGAGGCGGCGCGTTACACCGGCCGATAAACTTTCTCCGCCGTGTTCCAGAAAATATCGACCTCGGCCGCCGCGCCGTGCTTCGCCACCGCATCGCGGTGCGCCTTGATTAGCTCGGCGTGGCTGGTCCACAATTTCTCGATCGGGAAGTTCGAGCCGAACATCAGATGGTCCGCGCCCAGAATGTCGAGCGCGTTGTCGACGATATAGGTGATCAGCGCAGGATCGTTGCGGTGGACGAAGGTGCCGAGACCGGACAGCTTGGCGTAGAAATTGGGCGCGGCTGACAGCGTGCGCAGGCCGGCCTTCCAGGCTTCGGTGGTTTCCGGCTCCATGCCGGTCAGCATGCCGGCATGGGTGAGGATGAAGTTGGTTAGCGGGTTTTCGCCGACCAGCGTTAGTCCGTCCTTCATCTGGGCAGGGAAGAGCTGCAGGTCGAAGGACAGGCCATAGTCCTTCAACCTCGCCACATTGGCGCGCACCTTGGGGTCGATGACCTGGTCGGCAGAGGCGGCGAAGCGGAAGGCCGGCGTCTCGTGCCAATGAAGTTGCATGCGCACGCCGCGCAGCAGCTTGTATTTCATCAGCCGGTCGATCTGCGGCCTGACATCGTCCACCGTCATGTCGGCATAGCCGACGATGGCATGCGGCCAGCCGGTCTCGTCAGCGTTCTTCTGCAGAAAGGCAACTTCCTTCTCGAAATCCTCCTTGGCCCAGTTGGTCTGGACATAGACGGCCTTCTCGACGCCTGACCCTTTCTGGTCTTTGAGGAATTCGCCGATCGGATAGTCGCGGCGGATCGGCTCGTAGGGGCCGAAGATGCGCGGCACCATCGGCCCGACCAGCCAGGGCTGGTCCTGTTGGCGCCAGATGTGGAAATGCGCGTCGATGGCTTTCTGCATCACGAAACCCTTTTCCAGATTGTCGATGCCGCTGGGGCAGGGTGGGCAAGCGACAGGATGAAATCGGTGAGGCCGGCGAGCGACGAGCCGTCGACCAGATCGTCCAGGTCAGGCAGGATGGCGCGGAGAGCAGCCGTCACTGGGCGAAAACGCGGGTCGCCGGCCAAGGGTGTGGCCAGTGACAGCCGGAAGGCGCGGGCACTCAGGCGGCGCATCGCCATCTCCAGTTCGGCATGGTCGCCGCGCTCCAGCGCATCGGACAGGATGACGACCGCGGCGCCACGCGCGAAGGACGAAAAGCGCGGCACGGAGAGGAAAGCCAGCAGCGTCGGTCCCATGCGGGTGCCGCCGTCCCAGTCGTCGACCTGGGCGGCCGCGCGCGCCAGCGCCTGGTCGCGGTCGCGGATGCGCAGTGCCGAGGTGATGCGGGTCAGCCGCGTGCCGAAGGTGAAGATCTCGGCGCGATCCGCGCCCTGCACGGCGGCATGCGCCAGCTTGAGATAGTCCGCTGTATGCAGTTTCATCGAGCCGGAGACGTCGATCAGCAGCAGCAGCTTGCGCGGCACCGTTTGGCGGCGGCGCAGCAGCGGCGAGGGGACATCGCCATCGGCGCTGACGATTTCGCGCAGCGAGCGGCGCAAATCGAGCTTGCCGCGCGAATGGGTGCGCACGGTACGGAAGGAGCGGCGGGCTGGCAGGGCGGAAGCGAGGTTGCGGCGGAAGGCGGTCAGCCTGTCGTCGTCGCGCTGGAAATCGCGGGTGCTCAACTGCTCCAGGGCGGAGGACAGCTCGCCGCCTTCCTGGCTGTGCTCGACTCCAATCCGCTCGTCGTCGGCGCCGTCATTATCCTTGATGCGGGTTTCTTCGTCGGCGTCGCCTTCGATTACGGCTGAAGTGTTGCCATAGAAATGGCTCTGGAAATGCGCTTCGAATTCGTCGCGGCGGTCGGGGGGTGGCGCCAGCGTGGCAAGGGCGGCCTCGCGGATATCGGCCATTGAGCGGGGGCCGAGCAGGGTCACCGCCTGCATGAAGCCGGAGACCTGTTCGGGGGCGATGGCGAAGCCGTAGCGGCGCAGCAGGCGGCCGAAGCCGAGCAGGGGGGCTGCGGCGCGGGGCAAGCTTTCTTCCCGCATCATTCTGTGTCGCCCCGCTCTGTCCTGCCAGCGTTGCGGAATGAACGGGGAGAAGCGGTCGCTAAGATCCCGCATCACGCCAGCGCCTCCTCGACAATCCGGCCAAGCTCCGGCGCGATATAGGACAAATCCTCCTCATCCTTGATCAGCACACCGATGGCGCGGCGGAAGGCTTCGGGCCACGGGCTGCCGCCCTTTTCGAGGATGGTGGCGGCGTTGGCCCATTCGACTGCTTCGGCGATGCCGGGGGGCTTGGCCA
>NZ_JBFUGI010000026.1:0-38057 GCF_056402995.1 Mesorhizobium sp. P3_A8
AAGAGGTTCAGCAGGACTCTGCCGCCCACGTTTCTCTTTCTTCATTATTCAATTTTCAAAGAACAGACGCCGCAGACGCGGTGTCGTGGCCCGTTACGCTTTTGGCTTCGGGGCCGTCCGAGTGTCGCTTACGCGGCTCTCTTGAATTTCGCGGAGGGCAGACCTAGAAGCAAACTTCTTCGTCGCCAGCGGCGCACCGCCCTCGTTCGTGAGGCGTATATAGTCGCCACCGATCCAAACTGTCAACACACCATTCGAAAGTTTTTGAACTTTTTGCGACAGAAATTTCGGGCTCGCTTTGTCGATAGCCGGCTGCCCCAGGGGAACAAAGGACAACACGGGGCCGGCCACGAAGGAGCCCTATTGCCGCCGCATTGCCGTTCGACACCAGGGCCACCAAAAGAGGCCATGGCACAGCCGTGCAATGCCCTCTTTTAAGAGGCTCATAAGAGAGAGCGCGATGAGCCTTATAGAGAAGGCACGCCGCCCACTTTGCAGAGCGCTCTATAAGAGAAGTGCGCGAGGGGAATTCGACCGGGGCCTGAGGCTTCGTTGACTTAACCTGCCGTGACAGGCAAATGTCATGGCCACAACAAAAGCGACAAGCCGTTCCGCCCGGGGAAGAAGCAGCCTTTCTGGATGCCAGACACGGAAGATGTCATAGCCGAACTCGGCAATGAGCCGCCGCTTATCGCGGATGGCCGCAGCGGCCCGCCCGATCGGCGCGAGGTTTCTGCACGCTGGCTGTCGGGCACATTCCTGACCGGCGTGACCTCGAGCGTGCTGATGGGCGTGGCGCTTTTCGCCGCCCTGGACGGGCGCCAGCAACTGGCAACCCCGCCCGAGATCGCCGAACTGATCGGCCTTGCCAGCAATGGCGATTCCGGCGAGGTGGCCAAGACGACCAGGCTGGTGGCGCCGCGTCAGATCGCCAAGGCCAAGGACCGCCGCCGCATGGAAGTGTCGATGGTCACCAAGGTCGGCGACCGCGATGTCATCCACACCATGCCTTTCGTGCAGATCAAGATGGCGCTTGCGGCCGGCCACACCACCAGCCGGGCCTACCCGCCTTTCGACCCAATGCAGGTGTTCGGCGATGACGGCGACGACACGCCGGCGCAGCCAGCGACGGCATCGGCCGCATCCGGTCAGATCTACGGCGCCAAGGTCGAAAGTGAGATGAGCCTGAAGACCGTCGATTTCCCCGTCGAGACGGCCTCCTTCGACGAAAAGAGCGACCTGTCCGCCGACGAGGTGGAAAAGGTGGTGCGGGAAGCCGGCACCGACCTCAGCGACGGCGCCGTGCAGGTCGCTTCGCTCCACTATGTCGATCCGCAGCGATTCGGCGAAGCCTTTGCCGAGAGCATGGCCGGCTCCTATGACGTGAAGATCGTGCCGGAAAACGTCTCGGTGTCGCCGCGTGCCGCCATTGACGACCAGGCTCCGGCTTTCGCCGAGGAAATCATTCCCTTCACCAAGGACACCGACCTCACCGAGGCCTTTGCCGATTCGGGCTATACAGGCGACGACGCCACCGGCATGGCCGAAGCAATCGCCAAACTGTTGAACGCGCCGACACTGAAAGCCGGGACGGTGCTGCGCGTCGGCCTCGAGGTTCACGGCGATGCCGCCAAGGTCGTGCGCACCAGCGTCTATGACAAGACCACGCATATCGTCACCATCGCGCTCGACGATCGCGGCCAATACGTGCCGGCGCAGGAGCCGGATCCAAATCCTGAACTTTTGACGGCGTTCGATGATTCGTCGGCACCCGTGGTGGTGCGCGGCAACCTGCCCAATGTTTATGACGGCATCTACCGCGCCGCCTATTCCTACGGCATGTCCAAGGCGATGACCCAGCGGCTGATCAAGCTCCTGGCATCCGATGTCGACTTCCAGTCGCGCCTCAATCCCGCCGACCGCCTCGAAGTGCTGTTCTCGCAGCCCGATGGCGACGACCAGACGTCGGACAGTTCCGAGCTTCTTTATGTTTCGGCGACCTTTGGCGGCCAGACGCGGAACTTCTATCGCTTCCAGATGCAGGACGGCTCGACCGACTATTTCGACGATGACGGCTCGAGTGCCCAACAGTTCCTGCTGCGCAATCCGCTGCCCGCCGGAAAATTCCGCTCCGGTTTCGGCGCCCGCAAACATCCGATTCTTGGCTATGTCCGCATGCACACCGGCGTCGACTGGGCGGCCCCGATCGGCACGCCGATCATCGCCGCCGGCAACGGCACCATCGAAAAAGTCGGTTGGGCCGGCGGCTACGGCAAGCAGATCATCATCCGCCATGCCAATGGCTACGAGACCTCCTACAATCACCAGAGCGCCTTTGCCAAAGGCATCGAACCGGGCGTGCATGTCCGCCAGGGCCAGACCATCGGCTATCTCGGCCAGACCGGCCTCGCCACTGGCCCGCACCTTCACTACGAGCTGATCGTCAATGGCACCAAGGTCGATCCGATGCGTGTCCGCCTGCCGGTCGGCAAGGTGCTGAAGGGCGACGACCTCGTCGCCTTCAAGCGCGAGCGCGAGCGCATCGACGATCTGCTGAAGCAGGAAGACGGCAATTCGCTGAAAGTCGCGAGCGCCAAGATCGACGGCTGATCCCCCGGCTTTTCAGTCCTGCCTGGATTCGGCGCGCCGCGACCAAGGCAGTGGCGAGCCGGAAATTGTCGTCCACGCGACGACGGCGGAAAGCAGGCAAAGCAGCGCCGTCACCGAAGAGACCACCGAAAAGGCGGCGTCGCTGGCGGCGAGCCTTGCCGCATCGAGCGCCGGCGCAAGGTCGGTCGGCGCGGGTTCGCCGAAACCTGGCACGCCTGATATCGCACTCCCGTCCAATGCATTGGCGTAGACCCAGGCGGCCAGTGACCCCATCGCCGCCACCGCGATCAGGCCGCCAATACGCGAGACGGCATTGTTGATGCCGGAAGCTGCCCCCGTGTCCTTGTCTTCCACCGCCGTCATGATCGCGGTCGACAGTGGCGAGACAACCAGCGCCATGCCGAGCCCCATCAGCGCCATCAGCGGAAATGTTCCCGTCCAGAAATCGTGGACGCCGGCATGGGTGAGCAAGGCAAGCCCGGCGAAAGCGAAGGCCACGATCAGGCTGCCGCAGGCGATCGGGAAACGGGGCCCGATCCGGTCCGACAATTGGCCGACCGGTCCCGACAGAAGCGCGATCGATGCCGACAGCGGCAGGAAGATGAAGCCGACTTCGGCCGTGCTCAGCCCCCAGCCGGCGATCAGCAGCATCGGCAGATAGAACAGATTGGCCGACAGCGCGAAATAGAGGAAGAAGGTCGCGAGATTGGCGCCGGCGAAAGCGCCGATGCGAAACAGGCTGAGGTTGATCATCGGCTCGCGTTGCCGCTTTTCGAACAGGATGAAGACGACAAGCAGCACGATGCCGGCAACAATGCTCGGCCCTGCCATATGGCCCTCGCCGCTGGAGCTCATCGAGGTCAGCCCATAGGCGAGCGCGCCGAAGGCCAGTGTCGCCAGCGCCCCACCGCCAAGATCAAGGCTGCGTTTTTCCGTCGGTGCATCGGCCGGAATCTTGGCAAGCAAGAGATAGATCGAGATCAGGCCGAGCGGCAGGTTGACGGCAAAGATCGCCCGCCAGATGCCGCCGCCGAAAGCCGACAGCACGAGGCCGCCGAGCACCGGGCCAAGTGCGGTGGTCAACGCCGAGGCGGCGGCCCAGATGCCAATGGCGCGGCCGCGTTCTTTCTTCGGGTAGGCCTTGGCGATGATGGCGAGGCTGCCGGGCACCATGATCGCGGCACCAATGCCCTGGAGGGCACGAAACGCGATCAGCACGACAGCGTTCGGCGCCAGCGCGCAGGCGAGCGACGCGGCGACGAACAGCACGATGCCGGCCACAAAGGCGCGGCGCAGCCCGAACCGGTCGCCGGCGGCCCCGCCGGCAAGGATCAGCGCCGACAGCGTCAACGCATAGGCATTGGAAATCCACTGCGCCTCGGCAAGGCTGGCGCCAAGGTTGACGCGGATCGCCGGCATGGCGATGGCCAGGATCGATCCGTCGATGAAGCCGAGCGCCGAGGCCAGGATCGCCGCGATCAGCACGAATCGCCGCTGCGATTGCGGACAGAACGTCCCGCTGGCAACCGGGCTGGTCAGCGGGACGGCGGCGGCTTCGCTTGGTGAATGCATGGCACCCTGCTTAGACCGCAAGCGCGCCGGCAACAACCGGCCAGCGCCTTGCAGTCCTTGAAACCAGCCAATTGGCCAGGATTCGTCCACCCCGGATGCAAACGACGGCAGTCATGCTAAGTTTTCCGGAAGGCGGCAAGCGGGAGAAATCAATGAAGCGTCCTCTTGAAGCATCGGCGGAAGGGCGCGGCCGCATTGTCGGCATCACCGACGGCGTCTTCGCCATCGCGCTCACGCTGATCGTGCTCGAGATCAGGGTGCCGGCGCATGAGGCAATCCATTCGGAACACGATCTGCTTGCCGCGATTGCGGCCCTCGCGCCTCGTTTCCTGACGTATGCCTTGAGTTTCCTGACCCTGACCATCTTCTGGTTCGGCCAGCAGGCGCAGCATGGCTGATCGCCAAATCCGACAGGCGGCTAGCGACGCTGAACCTGTGCTTTCTCGCCTTCATCGCGCTGTTGCCGTTCTCGACCGACCTTCTGGCCGACTTCCTCGAATTCAGGACTGCGGTGCTGGTCTATTGGCTCAACCTGCTGATGCTCGGCGTCACCCTGTTCGCCAGCTGGCGCTATGCGGAAAAGAACGGCTTTGTCGCGGAAGACGTCGATGCTGAAACGAAGCGCACGGTCTATCGGCGCATCGTCAAGGCGCAGATCCTGTGGGCGGTCGGCGCCGCACTGTGCCTGATCAACCCGTTGCTCAGCGTCGGCTTCATTCTGGTCGTGCAGTTGATTTATGCCGCTGCGCTGCGCGGCTCACTGCTGCGCAACGTCATCGGCTGAAGGGCCGCCAACGAATTCCACGGTAACGCCTGGCGATACCAGTTTGGCGAGTTCGCGCGCGTCCCAATTGGTCAGGCGCACGCAGCCATGGCTCTCGGTCTTGCCGATCTTCGACGGCTCCGGCGTGCCATGGATGCCATAGGTCGGCTTGTCCAAGGCGATCCAGACCGACCCGACAGGTCCGTTGGGGCCTGGCGGAACGGTCAGAATCTTGTCGTTCTGGCCCTGCTTGAAATTGATGTTCGGGTTGTAGGTGTAGTTCGGGTCGAGCGCGATTCGCGACACGGCGTGGATGCCGGTGGGCGATGGCGTGTCGGCCGAGCCGATGGTGGCGGGATAGGCTGCGACCAGCTTGCCGCCCGCATCGTAGGCGTAGACTTCTTTCTTGGTCTTGTCGGCGACGATGCGTGCGACCGGCGTCGACACCAGCTTGCCGAAATTGGCGACCTTGATGATCGTGCCGGGACTATCGAAGTCGAGGCCCTTGTTGATCGACTTCAGATAGTTCTCATCCATGTGGAAGCGCTCCGCCAGCGCCTCGGTGACAGAGGTGTAGCACATACAGTTGAGCTGCGCCTTCTGGCTGTAGTCTTCCGGGATCGAGGCGACATAGGGGCCGGCCGCATCCTCCGCCGAGATGGTATAGTTGGCAAAGGCGTCGCCACCGGACTGCGCCAGTGCTGCCTGGATGCCGACCGCATCAGTCGACTTCAAATTGCTACCGGTGATCTCATTGTAGGCGGCGAGCGCCTTGTCGACATTCGAACCGAAGCGACCGTCGATGACGCCGGGCGAAGCACCGCCCCTGTCGAGGAGGACCTGCAGTGCCGCGACATCCTGGCGAGCTCCCAGCGATAGCGACGGATCGACGGCGGCCTTGCCACCGGTGTCCGGCGGCTGCGTTTCCGGATTGGCCTGCTGCACGTCTGGCTGCGCCGGATCGATCGAGGCCTCGTTGAGCGGCTGGCGCTTGATGGTGCCTGGTTTTGCCGGCTGCGGCGCATCGGGATAGTTGTTGTCGTAATTGCCGTCGTCCTGCGGCGCCGGCGGATAGGCCTCGACCGAATTGTCACTATTGGGATCGTATTCGTCGGCCGGCGGTGGGATGACCCTGCCTTCCTCTTCCAACTGCTTGCGGCGGAACCGCGCCATGTCTTCCGGATCGTCGAGATAGTAGCGATCATCGTCGGCGGGAGCCCGGCCCAACTCGCGCAGCCTTGTTTCGCGGCGCAGTGCGCGCCGGTCAAGCCGTGTCTGCGGCGGCTGGATGGCGATGACCTTGCCGGTATCGGCATCGACGATCACGCGGTTGCCGCGGGCGTCGTAGTAGATGTCCAGATTTCCGTCCTGGGCGACGAGAATGCCGCCATCACTGGCAGCGCGGGCAACTCTTGGTGCGTTGTCCTGTGTCGGCGCGGCAAGCGCGGCAGAAGACACAAGCCCGGCGGCAAGCGCCGAAAGGGCAAAGATCGTGCGGAACATCGTGGCCAAACTCTCCGGTCCGTAATTGCCGCCGCCCGGCAGTGGTGTCCCTGTAAGGCGAACCCCTTCGCCAACAAACCAGTTACCCACCATATGGTTCCAACATGAACCGGGCATGAAGATGGCGGTTTTCCGGCGTATCGACGAATATTAGCTAGCTTCCGGCGAGCCCCAATTCCTTGCGCGCCTGCTTGGTCAGCTTCAGGGCGACAAGGCGGTGGCTCTCGCGCAGATAGTCCTTCAACGCACCATCATCCATGCTCTGGCTTGTCCGACGCTGGATCCATGTCATGCCGCGCGAGGCAAGGTATGGCGCGGGCCGCAAGCCCGGCTGCTCCTTCAGCACATCATAGGCGATGTCGGAACATTTGAAGGTGACGAAGAGCTGCTGGCCCTGGTCCCAGCCGCCGATCGCAAACATCTTGGCCCCGACCTTCCAGACATGGGCGCCGCCCCACTGGACAACATAGTTTGTCGCGGGCAGCGAGGCGCAGAAGCTGTTGTAGTCGTCCAGCGTCATCCGCGCCCCCATCAATATGGAATGAAAACGCCGCGCGTCCAGCCTGGACGCGCGGCGTTGGATCAGGCCGCCGCTTCGGTCGCGACGACTGTCGGCTTCGAGCGGAAGTTCAGCCGGTCGGAACCGGACGTGACCTTGACAGTCGAGCCGTCGAGAATCTCGCCGAGCAGGATCTTCTCCGCCAGCGGGTCCTGCAGTTCTTTCTGCATCTGCCGCTTCAACGGCCGCGCGCCATAAGCCGGGTCGTAGCCCTTGGCCGCCAGCCACTCGATCGCCTCGTGATCCAGCGACAATGTGATCTTGCGATCGGCAAGCAGGCTTTCCAGCCGCTTGAGCTGGATCTCGACAATGCGGTCCATGTCTTTGCGGCGCAGCCGGTGGAACAGGATCACCTCGTCGACGCGGTTGAGGAACTCGGGCCGGAACGACGCCTTGACCACATTCATCACCTCGTCGCGCACGGCGTCGACATCCTGGTCCTCGCCGAGATTGACCAGATATTCGGCGCCGAGGTTCGACGTCATGATGATCAGCGTGTTGCGGAAATCGACCGTGCGGCCCTGGCCGTCGGTCAGACGGCCGTCATCGAGCACCTGCAGCAGCACGTTGAAGACATCGGGATGTGCCTTCTCGATCTCATCGAACAGCACGACCTGATAGGGCCGGCGCCGCACCGCTTCGGTCAGCGCGCCGCCCTCCTCATAGCCGACATAGCCGGGAGGCGCACCGATCAGCCGGGAAACCGAGTGCTTCTCCATGAACTCCGACATGTCGATGCGCACCATGGCGCTGTCGTCGTCGAACAGGAAGCTTGCCAGCGCCTTGGTCAGTTCGGTCTTGCCGACGCCCGTCGGTCCGAGGAAGATGAACGAGCCGATCGGCCGGTTCGGATCCTGCAGGCCGGCGCGGGCCCGGCGTACAGCCTTGGAAACGGCCTGCACCGCCTCGCCCTGGCCAACGACACGCTTGCCGATCTCGTCTTCCATGCGCAGCAGCTTGTCGCGCTCGCCCTGCAGCATCTTGTCGACCGGAATGCCGGTCCAGCGCGAGACGATATGGGCGACGTGGTCGGGCGTGACCACTTCTTCGACCATGCCGACCTTGCCGTCCTGGGCTTCGGCCTCCTTCAGCTTCTTTTCCAGTTCCGGGATCTTGCCATAGGCAAGCTCGCCGGCGCGCTGGAACTCACCCTTGCGCTGGGCAATGGCGAGGTCGTTGCGTGCCTCGTCGAGCTGCTTCTTCAAGTCGGCGGCGAGCCCGAGCTTCTGCTTCTCGGCCTGCCACTTCGTGGTGATCTCGGTCGATTCCTCCTCGAGGCCGACAAGTTCCTTTTCCAGCCGGGCGAGCCGGTCCTTCGAAGCCTCGTCCGTCTCGACCTTCAGCGCCTCGCGCTCGATCTTGAGCTGCATGATGCGGCGGTCGATCTCGTCCAGTGCCTCGGGCTTGGAATCGACCTGCATCCTGAGCCGCGACGCGGCCTCGTCGACCAGGTCGATCGCCTTGTCGGGCAGGAAGCGGTCGGCGATGTAGCGGTTGGACAGCGTCGCCGCCGCCACCAGCGCCGAGTCGGAGATACGCACCTTGTGGTGCTGCTCATACTTCTCCTTCAGGCCGCGCAGGATCGAAACGGTGTCCTCCACCGTCGGCTCGTCGACGAAGACCGGCTGGAAACGGCGGGCAAGTGCCGCGTCCTTCTCGACATGTTTTCTGTACTCATCGAGCGTGGTCGCACCGACGCAGTGCAGTTCGCCGCGCGCCAGCGCCGGCTTCAACAGGTTCGACGCATCCATCGCGCCATCCGCCTTGCCGGCGCCGACCAGCGTGTGCATCTCGTCGATGAACAGGATGATCCCGCCAGCCGCCGAAGTGACTTCCGAAAGCACGGCCTTCAGCCGCTCCTCGAATTCGCCGCGATATTTGGCGCCGGCGATCAGCGCGCCCATGTCGAGCGCCATCAGTTGCTTGTCCTTCAGCGATTCCGGCACGTCGCCATTGACGATGCGCAGCGCCAGGCCTTCGGCGATCGCCGTCTTGCCGACGCCCGGCTCGCCGATCAGCACGGGATTGTTCTTGGTGCGGCGCGACAGCACCTGGATGGTGCGGCGGATCTCGTCGTCACGGCCAATCACGGGGTCCAGTTTGCCGGCGCGGGCGTCCGCAGTCAGGTCGCGCGCATACTTCTTCAGCGCGTCATAGCCCTGTTCGGCACTCGCCGAATCGGCGGTGCGGCCCTTGCGGACATCGTTGATGACCTGGTTCAGTGCCTGCGCTGTGACGCCGGCCTTGGCCAGGATGTCGGCGGTTTTTGCCGATTTCTCCATGGTCAGCGCCTGCAGCAGCCGCTCGACGGTGACGAAGCTGTCGCCGGCCTTCTTGGCCAATTCTTCCGCCGTCGAGAACACCTTGGCCAGCGGCTGCGCCAGATAGAGCTGGCCGTTGCCGCCCTCTACCTTCGGCATCGCTTCAAGTGCCGTCTCGACGCCAAGCTTGACGTCACGTGCATTGCCGCCGGCGCGTTCGATCAGCGACGCGGCCAGGCCCTCGTCATCGTCGACAAGCACCTTCAAAATGTGTTCGGGGGTGAATTGCTGGTGATTGCGGGAGAGCGCCATGGTCTGTGCGGACTGGATAAAGCCGCGCACGCGCTCTGAGTATTTCTCAAGGTTCATATCTGTCTCCTTCCATCACCGGCCCGCTTTGCGGCACCGGATCAGATTGCGGTGACGGACCCGCCCATTCGAGCCGGATCCTGTTCAGCCGAGATATGGTGCATGGCCCATGCCGTCTCAAGACGCCTTGATATCGGTCAATGCATAATATTCCACGTCAGCCCAAACGAAAACGGCGGAGATTTCTCCCCGCCGTGCAACGTCTTGAAATGCTGTTCGATCAGTTGTCGATATCGACGATCACCGGCTCGACATTGCCGCTGTCGACAGGGCTGGCTGCCGCCTGGCCCGCATCGGCGTTGTCGCTACCGCCATCGACCTGATCGGCGTTTGTGCGCGGACGGCGCGGACGGCGCGGGCGACGGGCAGCACCACTCTCGGCGGCCGCCTCGTTGAGCTCGGCCTGGGCGGCAAGAGCCGCCGGCGAGAAACTCTCGAACATCGGAGCCGGCTCGGCTGCCGCAACGATGTCGACCGGTGAAGCGGGCTCTGCCTGTGCGTCTGCCTGGACCGGGGTCTCGTTGCGTTGCTGGCCACCCTGATCGGAGGACGACGCAAAGTCGCGCTGACCGTTCTGGCCGTAGCCGCCATTGGGGCGGCGATCACGATGGCGCCCGCCATTGTTGTCGCGGCCGTTGTTGCGTCCGCCATTGTCACGCCCGCCATTGTCACGATTGTCGCGACCGTTTTCCCGGTTCAGCGCGACCTCGGCCGGCATGCCTTCGATGACCGGCTGCGGGCCGGCGCCATGGTTGGCCACCGGGGCTTGAGCATCGGAAACGTTGTTGCTGTTGTTGCCGGAATTGTCGAAGTCGTCACGATCCTCGTCGCCGTCATCGTCGAAATCATCGCGATTCTGTTGCGTATTCTGGATCGGCATCTGCGCCTGCGCGGCAGCGATGATACGATTGTAGTGTTCGGCGTGCTGGAGATAGTTCTCCGCCATCACCCGGTCGCCGGAGCTGTGCGCGTCACGGGCCAGGGTGGCGTATTTTTCGGCGATCTGCTGAGCCGATCCGCGGATCTTCACGTCCGGACCGTTGCTCTCGTAGTTGCGCGTCAGGGGATTCGGTCCCTTGCGGTTGTTGTTGTTATTATTGTTATTGTTACCACCGCCGCCGCCATTGTTGTTGCGACCGCGCATGCGCCTGTTCTGCTGTTGTGGCCTCATTAGACTCTCTTCATTTTGAAATTTTTGAAAACTCGTCACGAACGGTGGCGCTCATGCAGCCAGCCGTTTGGTTTCTTCACCGGCGTTCGCCCGCATCAATTGCGTTGGCGCCACGTGCCATCCTGTTCCGGTTACATCACTTGCCGGACGATTCCCGCACGAAGCTTGGGCATCGTTTGCGCAAGAAGGCAGCTATTTCCAAGGAAACCGAATCGCTAAGAGCACTGCCTGCTTCGTCTCATCCGGTTAAGGCGACCCTAGCCGCATTCCCCGGCATTGCCAAGCGGTTTTTTCGCACTGCGTCAAGGCTTTCCCTGTTGAAAGACAATAACCCTGTCGTTTCCTCCGAGATCGCCAAACACCTCGCCGGCCGCGTAGCCGGCGGCGCGGAATATGTCATTGACCTCGTTGCGTTGCGTGTGGCCGATCTCGACCGCAATCCTGCCTTCGGCTTCCAGAAACCTTGCCGCCTCGGCGGCGATGATCCTGTAGGGGTCCAGACCGTCCGCGCCGCCATCAAGGGCTCTATGCGGATCGAAATCGCGGACCTCGTCCTGCAGATTTCCGATGTCTTCTGAAGGTATATAGGGAGGGTTTGCGGCAATTACATGGTATCGGCCGGAAACTTTTTTGAACCAGTCCGACTGGACTGTCGTGAACCGGTTGCCGAGCCCCAGTAGCCCGGCATTGCGGGCCGCCGTCGCCAGTGCGCCTGCGGAAATGTCGACACCGGTGGCGGTCGCAGCCGGCTCTGCGCTCAGCAGCGCCAGCGCGATGGCTCCGGTTCCGGTACCGAGATCGAGGATGCGGCAGACGCCCTCCCGCGCGGCCATTGTCTTGACGAAAGGCAGCACCGCCTCGACCAGCGTTTCGGTATCCGGCCGTGGCTCCAGCGTTTCCGGCGAAAGCGACAGGCGCAAACCGTAGAATTCGCGGTAGCCGAGGATGCGATGCACCGGTTCGCCATCCGCCCGGCGCCTCAGAGCGGCATCGATCGCGGCGATGGCGTTCCTGTCGACCGTGCGTTCAGGGTCGGCAATGGCCTGCGTGCGCGTCGTGCCGGAATAATGTTCGACGATCAGCCGCGCGTCGAGCGCCGGATCGTCGACCGCGGCCGCCATAAGCCTCGCCCGCGCTTCCCGCAGCAACGGCCCCAGCGCCTCGGGCAAAGGGTCAGCCATCAAGGCCGATATCGGCCAGCAGCTTCGACTGATGATCGGCGATCAGCGCGTTGATGACCTCGTCGAGTTCGCCCATCATCACCCGGTCGAGCTTGTAGAGCGTCAGGTTGATGCGGTGATCGGTAAGGCGTCCCTGCGGGAAATTGTAGGTGCGGATGCGCTCCGAGCGGTCGCCGGAACCGACCTGCGACTTGCGCGATTCGGAACGCTCCTCGTCCGCCTTACTGCGCTCCATGTCGTAGAGCCGGGCGCGCAGGATCTGCATGGCTTTGGCCCGGTTCTGATGCTGCGACTTCTCCGCCTGCACCACCATGATGCCGGTCGGCAGATGGGTGATGCGGACCGCGGAATCGGTGGTGTTGACGTGCTGGCCACCGGAGCCCGAGGCGCGCATCGTGTCGATGCGGATGTCTTCGGCCCGGATGTCGATGTCGACCTCTTCAGCCTCCGGCAGCACGGCGACGGTCGCGGCTGAAGTGTGGATGCGCCCGCTCGCCTCGGTCGCCGGCACGCGCTGCACCCGATGCACGCCGGATTCGAATTTCAGATGGGCAAAGACGCCCTTACCGGAAATGGTGGCGATGATTTCCTTAAAACCGCCGGCATCGCCATCGCTGGCCGAAACCGTCTCGAACCGCCAGCCGCGCTCGGCGGCATAGCGCTCATACATGCGAAACAGGTCGCCGGCGAAGAGCGCAGCCTCGTCGCCGCCGGTGCCGGCACGGATTTCGAGGATGGCGTTCTTGTCGTCGGTGGCGTCCCTGGGCAACAGAAGGACCTGAATGTCCTTCTGCAGCACCTCGATGCGCTCTTCCACCCCGGGCAGATCCGCCTCGGCCAGCGCCCGCATCTCGGCGTCGGTGGCCTTGTCGGCGAGCATCGCTTCGAGGTCGGCCTGCTCATGCTCGGCCGAGCGCAATTCCCTGACCTTTGCCACCATGTCCTGCAGCTCGGCATATTCCGATGCCATCTTCACGTAGGCATCCGGCGCCGGGCCGGCCGACATCTGCGCTTCGAGCATCTCGAAACGCTTGACGACTTGATCCATACGATCGCGGGGCAAATTGACCATGATGAGGGCCCTACAACGGGATCGAACGATCGTCGGCGAAGGCCTGCAGCAGCGCCCGCATCGGCAACCCTTGCGCCGGCGCCATCAGATTGTCGTCGAAGAACGCCGTCAGCTCATCCAGCGGCAGTTCCGTCAGCATCGCCTTGACCGGGCCAATCGAGGCCGGCGACATCGAGATCGAACGGAAGCCGAGACCGATCAGCGCCATCGCGGAAATGGGTTTTCCGGCGAGTTCGCCGCACAGCGTCACCGGCGTATGGTTGCGGATGCCGGCATCGGCGATCTGCTTGAGCACGCGCAGGAACGGCGCCGACAGCGTGTCGAAGCGGTTGGCCAGTTGCGTGTTGCCGCGGTCGACCGCCATGACGAACTGGAACAGATCGTTCGAACCGACCGAGACGAAGTCGACCGCTTTCATCAATTCGTCGAGCTGGAACAGCAGCGACGGCACTTCCAGCATCGCGCCCAGCTTGAGGCTGGTCGGCAGATGATGGGCAAAGCGAGAGAGATGCCGCACCTCGCGGTCGATGATCTCGCGCGCCTGGGCGATCTCGCCAAGCTCGGTCACCATCGGCAGCATCAGCTTCAGCTCGCGCCCGCCGCTGGCCTTCAGCAAGGCGCGGATCTGGGTGCGCAACAACCCCGGCCGGTCAAGCGTGAGCCGGATCGCCCGCCAGCCAAGCGCCGGGTTCTCTTCCTGGATGGCGCCCTTGAAATAGGGCAGCACCTTGTCGCCGCCGATATCGATGGTGCGGAAGGTGACCGGCTTGCCGCGCGCCGCCTCGAGCACGTCACGGTAGAGTTTCTCCTGCGCCTCGGCACGCGGAAAGGTCGAGGCGACCATGAACTGCAATTCGGTACGAAACAGGCCGATGCCGGCCGCACCTGCCTCGGCCAACTGCGGCAGGTCGACGGCAAGTCCGGCATTCATCAACAGATCGACCTGGACACCGTCCCTGGTCGTCGACGGCTTCTTGCGCAGCTCGCGGTAAACCTCTTGCCGGCGCGCACGGAACCGCACCTTTTCGGCATAGGCGGCTTCGAGATCGGATTGCGGCCGCAGATGGATCACGCCCTCTTCGCCATCGACGATGATGGCGTCGCCGTTTTCCGCCATGGAAACGGCGCCCTTCATCTGGCCGGCAACGGGAATGCCCATGGCCCGCGCGACGATGACGACGTGGCTGGTGGCAGCCCCGTCCTCGAGCACCAGCCCGCGCAATTTGTCGCGGGGATAGTCGAGCAGCTCGGCGGCGCCCATCGAACGAGCAACGATGATGGCGTCCTTCGGCAGCGAATTGGCGACATCCTCCGGCCCGCGCCCCATCAGCTGGCGCAGCAGCCGGTTGGCGAGGTCGTCGAAATCGCTCATCCGCTCGCGCAGATAGGGATCGGTCATGTGCAGCATGCGCGCGCGCATGTCGCTCTGCACCTTTTCCACCGCAGCTTCGGCTGTCAGGCCGTTGCGGATCGCCTCTTCCAGGCGCCGCACCCAGCCTCGGTCATTGGCGAACATGCGATAGGCTTCGAGCACCTGGCGATGTTCGCCCTCGAAGGCGACGTCGCGGCGCTCCAGCATGTCATCGATGGAGAGCCGCAGCGAGCCTAGTGAGGTCTCAAGCCGCCGGACCTCTTCCTCGCTGTCCTCGTTGAACAGATTGGTGACGACGATGCGCGGCTCGTGCAGCACGACATGGCCAAGCCCGACACCGTCGTTGAAGGACAGGCCGGTGAAGCTGACAGGCCGGCGCAGGTCGAGTTCGAGGCCAGGCCTGGTCAGCCGCGCCAGGTCGCCGGTGGCGATCATCTCGGCGATGACCATGGCGGTGGTTTCCAGCGCCTCGACCTCGTCATCGCGATAATGGCGCATGGTCTTGTTCTGCACGACCAGGACGCCAAGCGTGCGCCCTGCCCGCAGCACCGGCACGCCGAGGAAGGAGTTGTAGATCTCTTCCCCGGTCTCCGGCAGGTAGGCGAAAGCCGGATGTTCCTGGGCGTTCGACAGGTTGAGCGGCCGAGCGCTTGCGGCGATGGTGCCGACCAGGCCCTGACCGAGCCGCAGCTGCGCCAGGTGGACGGCGTTCGGGTTCAGACCCTCGGTGGCGTAGAGTTCGAGCACCGAATCGGCGCGCAGCACGTAGAGCGAGCAGACTTCGGCGACCATGTTGGAGGCGATGTCGCGCACGATCCGGTCGAGCCGCTCCTGCGGCTCCAGCGGCTCCTGCATGAGCTCGCGGAGCCGTTTCAGCAAAACGCGCGGGCCACTGGCCTGGTCACGCATCGCGGCTTCTTCTCCAATGGGCATATTGCCCGCCGCAGTTTCCACTGCGACCGGCGCACACGCAACAACTCAAATCGTTCTCGCTACTGCTTATCCAGACCGTAGACGGAATGCAAAGTGCGAACCGCCAGTTCTGTGTACGGACCGTCGATCAGTATCGAAATCTTGATCTCGGAGGTGGTGATGGCGCGGATATTGATCGCCTTATCGGCCAGCGCCTTGAATGCGGTGGCGGCGACGCCGGCATGGCTCCTCATGCCGATGCCGATGACCGAAACCTTCGACATGCCGGCTTCCGACTGCACGACATCGTAGCCGATCTCGGCTTTCAAGCGCTCCAGCACGACAAGTGCCTTGTCGACGTCTCCGGAAGGCACCGTGAAGGTCATGTCGGTGAACTTGCCGTCCTCGGAGATGTTCTGGACGATCATGTCGACATTGATGTTGGCCTCGGCCAGCGGCCCGAAAATGCCGGCGGCGACGCCTGGACGATCGCCGACGCGGCGCAGCGAAATCTGGGCCTCGTCCTTGGCGTAGGCAATTCCGGTGACGACCTGCTGTTCCACGATCTCTTCCTCGTCGCAAATGAGCGTTCCCGGAGGATTGAGCAAATCCCCCATTCCGGGCGCGTCGGGATCGTCGAACGACGACCGCACGAAGGTACGCACCCTGTGCACCATGGCAAGCTCGACCGAACGCACCTGCAGAACCTTGGCGCCGAGCGAGGCCATTTCAAGCATTTCCTCGAACGAGATCTTGGCCAGCCGCCGCGCCTTGGGCTCAATGCGCGGATCGGTGGTGTAGACCCCGTCGACGTCGGTGTAGATGTCGCAGCGGTCGGCCTTGACCGCCGCGGCGATGGCGACAGCACTTGTGTCGGAACCGCCCCGGCCAAGCGTGGCGATACGATTGTCCGGTCCGATGCCCTGGAAGCCGGCGATGACGGCCACCTGGCCTTCGCCGAAGCGCTTGATCAGGAAGGCACCGTCAATGTCGAGGATGCGCGCCGCGCCATGCGCGTTGTCGGTCTTGATCGGGATCTGCCAGCCCTGCCAGGAGCGCGCATGCACGCCCATGTTCTGCAAGGTTATGGCCAGCAGGCCCGCCGTGACCTGTTCGCCGGAAGCGACGACCGCGTCATATTCGCGTGCGTCGTGCATCGGCGAGGCTTCGCGTGTCCAGGCAACCAGCTCATTGGTCTTGCCGGACATCGCCGAGACGACCACGGCCACCTCATGGCCAGCGTCGACCTCGCGTTTGACGTGACGCGCCACATTGCGGATGCGGGCGATGTCGGCGACGGAGGTTCCGCCGAATTTCATCACGATACGCGCCATGGAAGCGAAATGCCTTTGACTGAAGCCGGCCCGGAGCCGAAAACGGAGGAAAGCGCCCGGCTCTCGCCCGCCGCTGAATGCGCGGCCTCCTTAGCCAAATGCATTCGGTTTCGCAAGGCTGGCGGCGGAATGCCGGCTCAAGAAGACGGCATATTGCCTTCCGGGGCCGTGCCGCTTACCAAATGCTGCCCGCGGGGAATTCCTTTTGGTTCGGCATAACAGATGATTGCTCGTCTTCGACGCGCCATGCGATTGCAATCGCTGCCGCTTGCCGTCGGCTTCGCCGTGCTGGCGCTGATCGTCGGCACCCGCGCCCTGCTGGTTGAAGGCCAGAGGGCCAACCGTGCCGCCGCGCGCGAGACAATCGAATACCAGGAACAGCTTTCAGGGCTGCTTTCATTGGCGCAGGATGCCGAGGCCGGCCAGCGCGGCTACCTACTGACCGGCGAGAAATCCTACCTCGAACCGTATCAGAAGGCTGTCGATGCGATCCCGGGGCAACTTGCCCGCATCGATGCCATGACCGCATCCAACGATCAGCTTGCCCCGCAGGTCGGCCACATCAAGGACGCGCTGGCGCAAAAGCAGGCTGAATTGTCCGAGACGATCGCTCTCTACGACAAGGGCGATGCGACCGGGGCCTTGCAACTGGTCCGCAGTGGCCAGGGCAAGGCCGCCATGGACGAAATCCGTGCCAGCATGGATACGCTCCGGCGCATCGGCGCCGCCGACATCGCCGCGCGCGACGATCATACCGACCAGGTCGAGGCCTGGCTGCGCATCGGCTCACTGGTCGCGCTGCTGGCGATCTTCCTGCTCGGCGCCTACACGATCCGCCAATCCCGCCGCCGCTTCCGCGAGGTCGTCACCGGCCAGGAAGAGCTGATGCGCAAGAACATCGAGCTCGGCAACGAGATCCAGACACGTGAAAAGGCCGAATCCCAGCTGCGCCAGATGCAGAAGATGGAGGCCGTCGGCCAGCTGACCGGCGGCATCGCCCACGATTTCAACAACATGCTGGCGGTGATAATCAGCGCCATGAACCTTGCCCAGCGCAAGCTGAAGCGCGGCGAGAACGACATCGAGAAATTCATCGAGGCTGCGACGGATGCGGCCGGCCGTGCAGCCAATTTGACCTCCCGGCTGCTTGCCTTCTCGCGCCAGCAGCCACTGGCGCCGCAGGTGGTCGACACCAACCGCCTGGTGACGGGCATGTCCGACCTTCTGCACCGCGCGCTCGGTGAAGGCATCCGCATCGAAACGGTGCTGGCGGGTGGCTTGTGGAAGACCCATGCCGACCCCAGCCAGATCGAGAATGCCATCCTCAACCTGGCGGTCAACGCGCGTGACGCGATGGGCGAAGAGGGCAAGCTGACCATCGAGACCGCCAACAGCCATCTCGACGACAGCTACGCCGCCACCCATGCCGAGGTGATCTCCGGCCAGTATGTGATGATCGCGGTCAGCGATACCGGTGAGGGCATGTCGGCGGATGTGATGGCCAAGGCTTTCGAGCCTTTTTTCACCACCAAGCCGGTCAACAAGGGCACGGGACTTGGGCTGAGCCAAGTGTTCGGCTTCGTCAAGCAGTCGGGCGGCCACGTCAAGATCTACTCCGAACCGGGCGAAGGCACGACGATCAGGATCTATCTGCCGCGGTTTTTCGGAGCCGAGGAGCCGGCAGCGCCCGCCGGGCTCGGCAAGAGCACTGCCAAGGTCACCGAAACAATCCTCGTCGTCGAGGACGATGTCCGCGTGCGGGCCGCCACGACAGAGGCGATGCGCGAACTCGGCTACACGGTGATCCACGTTGGAAGTGGCCAGGAGGCCCTTCAGAAGCTGGCGGAGACACCTGGCATCGCCCTGCTTTTCACGGACATCGTCATGCCGGTGATGAACGGCCGCAAGCTCGCCGAGGAAGCGGTCGCGCGCCAACCCGGCCTGAAAGTCGTCTTCACCACCGGTTTCACCAGGAATGCCGTCGTCCACAACGGCGTGCTCGACCATGACGTGCACTTCCTGGCCAAGCCCTTCACCATCGAGCAGCTCGAGGCCAAGCTGCGCGACGTTCTGGACGCGAAACGGTAGCTGGCGCCCTCTGGCGGATGTCGCCGTCAGGCAGCCATGACGCCATGCGTGCCATCGATCCCGCCAGCGTTAACCCACGCTTTGGTTGGCAGTGGAAAGGTCCCATTGGGGATCGACCCTGCCCAATCCGGCAACGACGCGGTCGCGGCCGTCCGCTTTTGCCTGGTAAAGCGAACGATCCGCGGCGTTGACGATTTCGGCCCATGACGCGCCGAGTTCCGGGAAGGCGGACACGCCGAATGAGGCCGTGATGGTCCCGAGCGTGCGGCCACGATGCGCCAGATGCAGCTGCTTGATCGCCTTGCGCAGCGCTTCGGCGCGCTCGGCGGCATCGGCGAGCGACGTCCCCGGCATCATCAGGGCGAATTCCTCGCCGCCGTAGCGTGACACCACATCACTATCCCTGGCGTGGTCGAGCAGCGTGGCGGCGACCTGCTTGAGCACGAGATCGCCGGCTTCATGGCCGAACGTGTCGTTGAACTGCTTGAAATGATCGACATCGAGCATGATCATCGCCAGGGGCTGTTCGGCACGCTCCATGCGCCTCAGTTCGCGACTGCTTGTTTCCTCGAGATAGCGGCGGTTGTAGAGCCCGGTGTTCGGATCACGGATCGATTGTTGGCGCAGGGTTTCGCGCAGGCGCAGGTTGGCCAGTGCCAGGGCCAGAGTGTCGACGACGCCGCGCAGGATCTGCTGCCGCTCGGTCAGCCAGTCCGGTCTGTCGGCGGCGTCTGGTTCGCACAGATGCACGATGCCAAGCGTCTCCCCCTGCGCCGCCAGAGGCATGCAGACATAACCGCGGCCGCCATTCTCGGTGATGTGGTTGCAGCGCGGCGTCAGCATGCCCGGGCCGGCAACATGCTCCTGGCCGCGCCGCAGCGCCCAGCAATCTTCCGGCGCAAACTGGCCAACGCTCGAACGCACAGTGCCCCAATGCGCCATCTCCTCGACCAGATTGCGCGAGGCGCTGGTCAGATGCACGGTTCCGCTCAATCCGCCGAAGAAATCGGGCATGGCCGAACCGACGACGGAAAAGGCCTCCTGGAAGGTGACGCAGGCCTGAAGCAGCTCGCCGAGCTTGACCAGGCGGGTCGTTGCCTGGGACGTCTCCTTCAGTTCGCGGTTCAGTGTCGCCAGTTCCTCTGCGCGATCGTTGACCGCCCGCTCGGCGCTGCGCAACTCGCTGATGTCGCTCAACGTCAGCACGATCCCGCCATCGGAGCGATTGAGCGGATTGCAGCTCGCAACCACCGGCAGGTACGATCCGTCCGGCTTTGCCAGCCGTACCTCGGCCTGATGCCGGCGACCCGTGGTCAGCGCCAGTTCGATCGGCGATGTTGCCTGCGCCAGCCTGTCTCCCGACAGTCCCCTTATGTCGAGAACCTCAGGCCAATCCTGCCCTTCGATCTTGTCGTTGCGCCGACCGACGATCTCGGCGGCCGCCGGGTTGGCCGAGACGATCCGGCCATTGCCGTCGATGACGACAATGCCCTCGGCGACGGTGCGGACAATATCCTCGATATAGACCTTTTGCTCGACGAGCTGCCCACGCGAGGATTCGAGTTCGGACGCCATGCTGTCGAAGCCTCGCGCCAACTGGCCGAACTCGTCATTGGAGGTCAGGCCGATCCGCGCCCCGGCGTCGCCGCGCGTCAGCGATTCGATGCCACGGTTGAGGCCGGAAAGACCGGCGCCAAAGCCGCGCAGCAACAGGAAAGCCGAGAGCGCGGAGATCAGCACGGCGGCCGCGGTGCACAGACCGACAAGCCAGAGCATGCTGTTGGTGCGCTGTTGGGCGGCGTGCAGCAGCGGCGTGTACTCGAACAGCACTGCGCCGACCGTCTTGCCGGGAGCATCCTTGATCGGCACCACAACCAGGTTGATCGGCTCAGTCACGTCGCCGCTGTCTTCGATGAAGTCGCGCGGCGTGCCGTCCTCGATCGTCCGGCCGACTTCGTTGGCGCGATCGTGATCGAACGTCGTGCCGACATTTTGGTCCTCGCCCGGGATGTCGGCCAGGATGGTTTTGTTGTGATCGACGACAACGAGGTCGCGTTTCGACCCGTTGTGTTGCGCGGTCACGAATTCACGCAGCGCATCGGACCTCTCAAACAAGGAACGCGGCGCATCGGAAGCCTTGAAGGCAATCGCTTCGGCCAATTGGCGTCCAACGCTTGTCGCCTCAGCCAATGCGGCGGATCTGGTCAGCGACATCTGGGAGACTATTGCAATGCCGCCCACCAAGCCGATCAAGGCTGCGGCGCTCAACAAAGTGGCGATAATCTGGGTCTTGATCCGCACCAAGCCATCCCATTCCAGGAAAGGCAATGTACATGCCGATTCCCCGTCACGGGTCAGAAAACCGTCAACCTCGTAAATTTGATGTTAAGAAGGCCCACCGCCAACCCCCTGCGGATATGACGCGCGTTGGCTTCATGAGCACCGCTCCGTGTCGGCAGGCGAAAAAAGCTGCCTTGACTTTCCCGCCCCCACGCCCGACTTCCTAGCGCTCTGAAGCAAGTCCAGGAAAAGTGTGAAACGGTTTTCCCACAGGACTTGCGACAAATCTAACGAGCTCTAGGAGACCAATCGATGCCAGAGCCCCGACGATCGACGATCGATGCCGGAGAAGTGGAACGCTTTTCCGCCCTTGCCGCCGAATGGTGGAACCCGAACGGCAAGTTTCGTCCGCTGCATAAATTCAATCCGGTCCGGCTTTCCTATATCCGCGATCAGATAGCGGCGCGCTTCGGCCGTGATCCGCGCGCAGCGCGGCCGTTCGAGGGCCTGCGCATCCTCGATATCGGCTGCGGCGGCGGCCTGTTGTGCGAGCCGATGGCGCGGCTTGGCGCCGAGGTGGTCGGAGCGGATGCCTCCGAAACAAACATCGAAGTCGCGAAACTGCATGCGGCCGAAGGCAATGTGAGCGTCGACTACCGCGCCACGACGGCCGAGGACCTTGCCGACGCCGGCGAGACATTCGACGTCATCCTCAACATGGAAGTGGTCGAGCATGTCGCCGACATCGACCTGTTCGTCGCCAAATGCGGGCAGATGGTCCGCCCCGGCGGCATCATGTTCGTCGCCACCATCAACCGCACGCTGAAGGCGCTGGGCCTGGCCATCATCGGTGCCGAATATGTGCTGCGCTGGCTGCCGCGCGGCACCCACCAGTTCGGCAAGCTGGTGCGCCCGGAAGAACTGGAAAAGGCGCTCGCCGGCGCCGGCCTGACGATCGTCGACCGCACAGGCGTCACCTACAATCCGCTTGCCGACCGCTGGGCGCGGTCGAAGGACATGGACGTCAACTACATGGTGCTGGCGGAAAAAGGCTCGGTCTGACCTGCTTACGCTTTCTGGTTTTGCGCCCTGGTGGTGATGAAGACGCCGATTGTGATGATGATGGCGCCGACCCAGGTCAGCAGCTGATAGTGTTCGCCAAGGAAGATCGTGCCGGCAAACAGCCCGACCGCGGCCGCCACATAGCCGATCTGGCTGAGATAGACCGGTCCGCCGACCGCCTGCAGCCGGAAGAAGAAGGCGAACATCGCCGACGCGGATGCGACCTGCGCGACAACGATAAGCGGCACGCCGCCGAGCGGCGCGAATGCCTTGACCCCGAACAAAGCGAGAATGCCGGCCAGCAGCAGCGTTGCCGATGCCAGATGGCTACCGACGGCAAGCTCGATCGGCCCGGTGCCTTCCGGCCAGTCGACGGTGCGGTAGATGTTGCCGGCGGCAAGGCTGACCGGAATCAGCAGCCCCATCACCACCCAGAACAGATCGGCCGGCTGGCCGGCCTCGCCGCGCGTCACCGCCACCATGACGGCGCCGACGAAGCCGACGGCGATGCCGATAATGCCCAGCATGTTGGGACGCCGCACACGCAGCAGGATCGAGAACACCAGCGTGATGACAGGCGAAAGCGTGAACATGATGCCGGTATAGCCGGCGCCAAGGTGCGGAATGGCCGAGAACATCAGGAGATTGGGGGCGGCATAGGACACGGCGGCCGTGACGAAGAAATAGCGTAATTTTTGCGGGGTGAGCCGGATGCGCTCGCCGCGCGCCAGAAGCACGCACAAAAGCACGCCGCCGGCGCCGAGCGAGATGACGAAGGCCCAGACCATGGCCGGCACACCGGCCGCCGTGGCGAGCTTGCCGAAGGGCAGCGTCAGGCCGAGCAGGCCGCCGGTGACGACCAGCAGGCCGAGCGCCGATTCCCAGAGAAATTTCATCGGATTGTCCCGTCACTCAATTGCGAATTTGGCACTTGCGGCTTGGCCGGTTCTGCTTCTTGAGGTAAGATAACGCAAGGATTCTTAACGTCAAGATATTTAATGGTGAGACAGTGGACAGAGCAGCGCGAGCGATCGAGCAGTGGAAACGGGAGCGGCCGGATCTTGATGTCTCGCCGATGGGCGTGCTCGGGCGACTGAACGAGGCGTCCTCGCTGATTGCCCGCGACCGCCTCGCCCCGCTGTTTGCACGTTTCGGACTGCAAGCCGGCGAGTTTGACGTGCTGGCAACGCTGCGTCGCTCAGGCTCCCCTTACGCGCTGACGCCGACCGCCCTCTACGAGGCGACGATGGTGACATCGGGCGCCATGACCAACCGGCTCGACCGGCTGGAAAAGGCCGGATTGACCCTGCGTGGCCCGCACCCCAACGACCGGCGTGGCATTGTCGTGCAGCTTACCGAAAAAGGCCTCGCCTTGATCGATGAGGCCCTGACCGCTCATGTCGCCAACGAACACGAGATACTCGCTGGCCTGACACCGGCGGAACGGGAAACGCTCTCTCGTCTGCTTGAGAAATTGATCGGCAGCGTGAGCTGATCGCTCAGTTCCGGTCATCCGGGAAAACCGGGATCGGCATGAAGTCGACGCCGTCGTCGGCAAGCCCCTTGGCCTCTTCCAGCGTCGCCTCGCCATAGATGCCGCGCGCGTCGCTCTCGCCGAAATGGATCTTGCGCGCTTCCTCGGCGAATTTGTCGCCGACATAGTCGGCATTCTCACGCACCTTCTCGGCCATCGCCTTCAGCTGCGCCAGGGCCTGCTTCTGCGCCTCGCCCATGGCCAGCGCGATTGTTTCCTGCTTACGCGCCGTCGAAACGGCGGGCGCCATCAGGGCCTTCTCCACCTTGTGCGAACCGCAGCTCGGGCAATCGACGAAGCCGCGCTTCTTCTGCGTCTCGAAATCGTCATTGCTGCGAAACCAGCCCTCGAACTCGTGCTCGTGCTCGCAGATCAGGGCAAAGC
Organism: Mesorhizobium sp. P3_A8; assembly: GCF_056402995.1. Taxonomy (NCBI): domain Bacteria; kingdom Pseudomonadati; phylum Pseudomonadota; class Alphaproteobacteria; order Hyphomicrobiales; family Phyllobacteriaceae; genus Mesorhizobium; species Mesorhizobium sp. P3_A8. Next base: position 24,028 of record NZ_JBFUGI010000026.1, read on the forward strand.
GGATCAAGAGGCCGCACCCCTGAGACGCGGCGCTTCCACTCCACCGGCATTGATGGTGAAATCCCGCGCATTCTTCAAATTGGGAATCTTCTTGCGCGCCGCAAGCGACTGCGCCGGGTCGATCTCGGCGACGATCACGGCGGGCTCGTCATGCGCGGCTTCGGCGATGATGCGACCCCAGGGATCGACGATCAGCGAATGGCCAAAAGTCTCGCGGCCGTCCTCGTGCAGGCCGCCTTGCGCGGCGGCGACGACAAAGGCGCCGTTCTCGATGGCACGCGCTCTCAGCAGTACATGCCAGTGCGCCTCGCCGGTCTGGCGGGTGAAGGCGGCGGGCACGGTCAAAACATCGGCCCCTGCCAGCGCCTCGGCGCGGAACAGTTGCGGAAACCGCAGATCGTAGCAGACCGCAAAGCCGAGCCTGGCGCCCGCAACATCGGTCACGACAGCCTCGGTGCCGGGTTCGTAGGCGGCGGATTCGCGCCAGCTCTCGCCATTGTCGAGATCGACGTCGAACATGTGGATCTTGTCATAGGTGGCGAGCACAGCACCGTCCGGACCAAACAGCAGCGCCCGGTTGGCGAGCTTGCCGTCGGCGCGCAGGATGGCGGTCGAGCCGATATGCAGGAACACGCCGAGTTCGCGCGCCAATCTGCGCGCGGTCGCGACGATGATGTCCTTGTCTTCGGAGGTGAACGAGGCCGCACGCGCTTCCTTGTCGCGGATCAGCGCTCCGGTCATTTCCGGCGTCTGGATGTAGGTCGCGCCCTGGGCCGCCGCTTCACGCACCAGCCGTTCGAGATCGACCGCATTGCGCTCGGGGCTCGCGCCTGAACGCATCTGGACCGCCGCAGCCTTGAAAACACCCATCATCACACCCTCAAATCGTCGCGCCGTTGGCGAGCAGTCTGTCCAGCCGGCCTTCGGCCTCCAACTCGTGGAGGTCGTCGCAGCCGCCGACATGCGTGTCGCCGATGAAAATCTGCGGAAAGGTCGTACGCCCGTCCGCCTTGGAAATCATCTCCTGGCGCAGTTCCGGCGAAAACGAAGCGTCGTGCTCGGTAAAGGCGACGCCCTTGCGCTCCAGCAGCCGCTTGGCCGCCGTGCAGTAACCGCACATCATGCGCGTATAGATCGTGACATCGACCATGACGAATTTCCGCTTTCGTTGCCGACTTATATAGTCGCGGACTCGTCCGCCCGGAAGTCCCCCGGCAACACACGCGCAAAGGTCAGCACGTCGACGGCGGCAGCACCTCCCCTTTTAAGCGCCTTGGTGGCCGCGCGTACGGTGGCGCCAGTGGTGTAGACATCGTCGATCAGAAGCACCCTGCGGCCGGCGATCTCGATTTCCGCCTCGGCCGGCACGCGAAAGGCGGCCCGCACATTCTCCTCGCGCTCCTGCCGCTCCAGCCCGACCTGCTGGCGGGTGAGTTTCACACGCCGCATGGCGGACGGTGCGAAAGACAGCCCGCTGAGCTCGCAAACCCCGCGCGCCAACTCCGCCGACTGGTTGAAACGCCGTCTGAAGAAACGCCGCCAGTGCAGCGGCACCGGCACCACCACATCGGCCTCGGCGATGAGATCGGCGCCGGCGCGCACCATCCAGCGCGCCATCCAAGGGGCTAGATCGGTGCGATCCTGGTATTTCAGCCCTTGCACCATCTGGCGGGCGACGCCGGAATAGGCGACGGCTGCCCGCGCCCGCTCGAAGGGCGGCGGATCGGCGATCGCTTCCGCCGACAGAAAGCCCTCGCCCATATGATGGGTGAACGGCGTGCCCATCACCGGGCACCAGGGTCGCTCCAAGAGCCGCAGCTTCGGCCAGCAGGCGCCGCACAGCACGCCGGGCTGCGAGACATGCCGGCGGCAACCGGCGCAGACCGGCGGAAACAGGATGCGCGCCGGCCAGCCGAGAGCCGATCGGGTAAGCTTCCTGATCCCGTTGGACTTGATCTCCGGCATCGGATCGGCCACGTGATTGGTCCTTCGCGCCACCATACCAATTGTATCGGGGCGTCGACAAACAAGGATCCGCCCGTTGCAGCCGATAATGGATACCGATCTCTGGCTGGCGCACAAGCGGCGTGCGCTCGCTCATCCGGTCGATGGTGCCGATTTTCTGATGAACCGTGCCGCCGAGGATCTTGCCGACCGGCTGGGCGCCGTCGAGCGCCGGTTCGCCAAAGCGGCTGTGCTATTTTGCCAGACGCCGGCCGCGACCGGTGTGCTCGCCGCGAGCGGCAAGGTGACGGAGATCGTCCGCGTCGAGACGGACGCGGTTTTCCTGAATGGCGCCGCAGGCTCGGTGGCACCGCTGGAAACCGTGCAGTTCGAGCCGCAAAGCCTCGATCTGGCGGTGTCGCTTCTGTCGCTGCAAGCTATGAACGACATTCCCGGCATGCTGATCCAGATCCGCCGTGCGCTGCGGCCGGACGGGCTTTTCCTCGGCGCCTTTGCCGGCGCCGGCACGCTCAGTGAGTTGCGCGAGTGCCTGCTTGCGGCCGAGACCGAACTCTATGGCGGCGTCAGCCCGCGCGTCATACCGTTCACCGACGTGCGCGATGCCGGTGCGCTGCTGCAGCGCGCCGGTCTCGCTCTGCCGGTCGCCGACGTCGAGACCGTGACGGTGCGCTATGCCAATTTGTTTGCCCTGATGGCCGATCTGCGCGCCATGGGAGAAACCAGCGCGCTTGCCGATCGCAGCCGGCGGCCGGGCACACGCGGACTGTTTGCCCGTGCCGCGGAAATCTATGCCGAGCGGTTTTCCGACCCCGACGGTCGAATCCGGGCAAGTTTCTCGATGGTGTGGATGTCCGGCTGGGCGCCCGATGCGTCGCAGCAGAAACCGCTGAAGCCGGGTTCAGCCAAGGTCTCGCTGAAGGCCATATTGGAAGGTTCCGACGAGCGCTGAGCGCCCGCCGCGATTGCGGTCAAGGCGAAGCGAAGGCGTTCGCAAGCCTGCTGGTGTTGTTGCTGAACAGCCAGGTGAGCGAGTTGAAGACCTGGCCGATGCCGCCGATGATCGTCAGCGACAGCACACAGACGATCAAGGCGTACTCGACAGCCGTGGCTCCGGTCTCGTCCGTCAGAAAACGTAGCAGCAATGTTTTCATCACCTCGATCCCCCTTGCCAGGACCTTACCGCCGATCTGTTAAGAAAGGTTAATGGCAAAGCCTTAACAGGCGGTGAAACCGCCCCCTTCTCTAAAATATCTTAACCATGTCAGCAGTCGCCGCTGGTCCTGCCGTCGGAGCCGATGATGCAGACTGAATCGGGCTGCGGCTGCAACACGCTGCGGCGCACCGTGTAGGTGCTGCGGTGGCTGATCGAGCCGGTGGCCGTCATGTCGAGACCAGGAAAATCGTCGCGCGCCGATTGCGAGCGCGTCTGTCTGTCGAGGAAAGGGGTCGCGATCAGCGCCAGCGCCACCGCGGCCGACCCGAACAGCAGCGTGATGCGCAGGATGCCCATGCCCGCATCGGCGGCACGGAAACCGCGGTCGGGCCGGATCGAATCCCAATCCCTGTCCAGACTCATACGATCGCTCCCCAGCGAATTGGCGACGCGGCCGCAAGCACACGGCCATGCATCAATTTTTCATGATCAGATAAATCTTCCATTAACGCTGGCTGATATGGACCGTGGTCCCGATCCGTCGCCGCCGCCCTCAGAGGAGATCGATGAGGAACGGGATCAGCGGCGCGTCGGCCGGCGGCATCGGATACTCGCGCATCTGCTTCGGCCGCACCCATTTCAGCGCCTGCCCTTCCCGGGGCTGGGCGATGCCGCGGAAGCGCCTGCAGACAAACAGCGGCATCAACAGATGGAAGTCGTCATAGGAGTGGCTGGCGAAGGTCAGTGGCGCCAGGCACGGTATATCGGTCTCGATGCCGATCTCCTCATGCAATTCGCGGATGATGCATTGTTCCGGCGTCTCGCCGGGCTCGACCTTGCCGCCGGGAAATTCCCACAGGCCTGCGAGTTGCTTGCCCTCGGGCCGCTGCGCCAGGAGCACGCGGCCGTCGGTGTCGACCAGCGCGCAGGCGGCCACCAGGAGCAGGCGCTTGCCGGTATTGGCCAGATCATCCATGCCCAACTTCACTCATGACCAGGTGGCTGACGATAGTGATAGCGATAGACTTCCTCGAAGCCGAGTGAGCGATAGAGCGCCAGTGCCGGCACATTGCCGGCCTCGACCTGCAGCCAGGCTTCGCGCGCGCCGCGCAGCCGCGCCCATTTCAGCGCCGACAGGATCAGGTTGCGACCATGGCCTTTGTTGCGCGCCGCCTTGTCGGTGGCGACCTCGAACAGGCCGGCGAGATCGCCGTCATGCACGCAGATCAGCGTCGCCAGCGGCTCAGTGCCATCCTCGAGTGCGAACAGCCCGGCCTCGGGCTGGATGGCGCCGATGATCTCCGACAGGCCGGGCCGCAGCGAAACGTCGGAGCCGCTGACCTTGAGCAACGCGCCGATGAAGCGGCTGATGTCCTTGAGCGGGATCTGGTCCATGGCGGCATCGAGCTGCGCATCGGCCAGCGGCAGCCGCATGACCAGCGACTCGCCGAACCGGCTCCAGCCCTCCTTGTCGAGATGACCGCCCAGATCGGGACCCGACAGCGGCGACATGCGGAACGTCAGCGGCCTTCCATAGGCATCGAAACGGCGGCTGGCCCGGCCGATGCGGTCGGCGATGTGCTGGATGTCGCCGGGATCGAGCGGATTGACCGAATTCAGCCGCTTCGCCGGATGGCCGGCGGTCAGCCGAACCACCCAGGTGCCGTCATAGTGGACGGCGGCTGCCGGCCAGGCGCGAAAACCGGCCGCCTCGTAGCGGCGCACGATCGCGAGCATGCTTGCCGGATGCCTGGAAGCCAAAACCGTCAGCTCCGATAATCGCCATTGATGGCGACATATTCCTTGGTGAGGTCGCAGGTCCACACCGTCGCCTTGCCGCGGCCGATGCCGATATCGGCGCGGATGCGGATATCGTCACGCTTCATGTAGGCCGAGGTCTTTTCTTCCGAATAGGCCGGGTCGCGCTCGCCTTCATGCGCCAGCCTGTTATCACCGAACCAGATCGACAGCCGGTCGCGGTCGGCCGGCTCGCCGGCCTTGCCGACGGCCATGACGACGCGGCCCCAATTGGCGTCCTCGCCGGCAACCGCCGTCTTGACCAGCGGCGAATTGGCGATCGACAGCGCGATACGCTTGGCCGAGCGGGCCGATTTGGCGCCGGTGACGGTGACTTCGACCTGCTTGCGGGCGCCCTCGCCGTCGCGCACCACTTGCAGAGCCAGCGACTTCAGCACCTTGCCGAGCGCCCGGCGGAACTGACCAAGGCGGGCATCTTTGGGATCGGTTATTTCTGGAGCACCACGTTTGGCGGCCTTGCCGGTGGCGAAGAGCAGCAGCGTGTCGCTGGTCGAGGTGTCGCTGTCGACGGTCACCGCGTTGAAGGTCTTGGCCGTGCCGCGCGACAACAGATCCTGCAGCACCGGGGCCGCGATCGGCGCGTCGGTGGCGATGAAGGACAGCATCGTCGCCATGTCGGGGGCGATCATCCCGGCGCCCTTGGAAATGCCGTTGATGGTGACATCGGCATCGCCAAGCTTGACGGTCGCCGTCGCCACTTTCGGATAGGTATCCGTGGTCATGATGGCCTTTGCCGCCTCGGTCCACAGGTCGGGCTTGCCGTCGCTGACCAGTCCGGCAAGCAGATGGCTGAACTTGGTTGTGTCGAGCGGCTCGCCGATGACGCCGGTCGAGGCCAGGAAAACCTCTCTTGCCGTGCAGCCGGCCGCCTTGGCCGCCGCCTCGCCGGTCAGCGCGGTGGATTCGCGGCCCTTCCTGCCGGTGAAGGCATTGGCGTTGCCGGAATTGACAACCAGCACCCGCGCCTTGCCGGCGTCGAGGTTCTGCCGGCAGAAATCGACCGGCGCCGAGGGGCATTTCGACTTGGTGAATACGCCGGCGACCGTGGTGCCGGCGTCGAAGACCATGGCCAGAAGATCGGTGCGGTTCTTGTACTTTATCCCCGCTTCGGCGGTGGCGATGCGCACCCCTTCAATGACAGGCATCTTGGGGTATTTCTTCGGCGCGAGCGGCGAAATCGTCGTGGACATGGGACCTCGGGCGGCAAAAATCGCAAGGGAAGGCCGGTTTGCCCGATACGCCGCGCTGGCGCAAGGGCGTTTTCGTCGCGCTTGCCCGCGGCCGGACCCCACCCGGAATTAAGCCTGCATTTCAAATCTGTTGGCATCTCCCGGGCCTGTCGCGCTATGATTGCCCCCATGGGCAGGCTTGCGATCCTCGCATGGGCATTTCTGGGACTGTTGCTGCTGAGCGCCGACGCTGAGCCGGCGCGGCGCGTGGCGCTCGTCATCGGCAACGGCAGCTATGCCGAAGCCGGAACGCTGGCCAATCCGGTCAACGACGCGCTCGACATCGCCGACAAGCTGCGCTCCATCGGCTTCGAAGTCATCGAAGGCAACGACCTCGGCAAGCGCGAACTCGAACGCAGCATCGGCGAATTCTCCGATGCGCTCGAAGGCGCGGGCGTCGGGCTTTTCTACTATGCCGGCCACGGCCTGCAGGTCGACGGACGCAACTACATCGTGCCGGTCGACGCCAGGCTCGACATGCCGGTGAAACTGCAACTCGAAGCCGTGCCGATTGACGAAGTCCTCGACATCATGGAACAGCAGACCAAGGTCAGCCTGGTGTTTCTCGACGCCTGCCGCAACAACCCGTTTGCACGCAGTCTTAGCCGCACCGCCACCACGCGCTCGGCGACGGCGCTGGCCGGTCTGGCGCAGTTCGATTCGACGCGCGGCTCCTTCATCGCCTTCTCGACGGCGCCGGGTGCGGTCGCCATGGACGGCACCGGGCGCAACTCGCCCTTTGCATCAGCCCTTTTGCGGCACATCGCCGAGCCCGGCCAGAGCATCAACGACATGATGATCGCGGTGCGCCGCGACGTGGTTTCGCAAACCCGCGAAGGCCAGCGCCCCTGGGAGCAGGGCTCGCTGCTCGAACGCTTCGAATTCGTCCCGGGTGATGGGCCTGCCCCGGAGCCCAAACCGGCGGCTGAGCCCGCGCCGGCCTCGCAGGTCGCGGCGCTGGAACGCTCCGTCGGCGACGACAAGACCTCGATCGAGAAATTCCTGCGCCGGGATTATCTGGCGCCGGACGCCAGGACGATGAGCGAGACGGTCAAGCGGATCTACGGCTCGTCGGCCACCATTTTCGGCACACGCTACGACGCCGATGCCATCGTCAAGGTGAAGACCGACTGGTTCGCGCAATGGGCCTCCTGGTCGCTTGGGCTCGAACCCGGCAGCCTGGAGATCACGCCGCATGGCGATAACCGCACTGAGGCCGCCTTTGCCATGCGCTACGACTATGTGCCGAAGGACAAGTCGGCGGCACGCCTGACCGGCAAGGCACGCGTCACGCTCGGGCTGGTCAAGGCCGAAGATGGCTGGCGCATCGAGTCCGAGACATCGCAAGCGATGCAATGATGGCCTGATCCGGGCGCGAATTCACGCGCTTTGGCGCGACATGAATTCGGTCGCAAAACAAAGCAGCGCTGCAACCGGCAGCGCCAGGCCGATCCAGGACACCAGCGGCCAACCGCCTTGCGCATACGCCCAACCGCCGACGCCTGAGCCGATTGCGCCCGCGATGAAGAACGTCGCCATGTAAAGCCCGTTCAGACGGCTGCGATGTGCGGCGCCAAGTGCGAACAGGTCCCGGTAGCCGAGGACAAGGTTGGTCTGCACACCGAAGTCGAGCACGATGGCGGCGGCCACCAACAGCGCCAGCGAAAGCGTCGAGCCGCTATGCGCGATATGAGTTATGAGAAACGCGACAGCGACGCACAGCATGGCAAAGGCTGTCGCCGGCCGGCTCCAGCCGCGGTCGGCAACCCTTCCGGCAAGCGGCGCGGCGATGGCGCCGGCGACGCCGGCCAACGCGAACAGACCGATGCCGCGCTGCGTCAAGCCGAAATCGGGCCCGGCCAGCAGCAGCAGCGGCGTTGTCGTCCAGAACAGGCTGAAAGCCGCGAACAGGAATGCCTGGTAAAGAGCCCGCCGCCGCAGAACCGGCGTCGTGCGCGCAATATGCACCATGGACGCCAAAAGCGCGCCGTAGCTCAGACGCACCGTCGGCACGCGCTTGGGCAGCGCAAACCGCAGCACCACGGACAGCACGACCATGACAATGCAAGAGGTGAAGTACACGACATGCCAGGACGACAGCGCCGTGATGAAGCTGGAGAACGGCCGCGACAGCATTATCCCCAGCAACAATCCCACCGAGACATTGCCGACCACGCGGCCACGCCTGGCTTCCGGCGCCAGGTGCGCCGCATAGGGGATGAGGGTCTGCACCGCGACCGAGCCAAGGCCGACAAACAGCATCGCGGCCAGAAAAGCCGCTGGCTGGGTTGAAATCGCAGCACCCAGCAAGGCAAGCGTTGCAACGGCAAGTATGCCGAGCACGAGCCTGCGGTTCTCCATGAGGTCACCAAGCGGCACGATGAACAGCAGGCCCACCCCGTAGCCAATCTGGGCCATCGTGACGATCAGGCCCGCCGCATGTGGCGGAAGCCCAAGTTCAGCGCCGATCGGACCGATCAATGGTTGTGCATAGTAGATGTTGGCAACAATCAGCCCGCAGGCAGCCGCCAGCAAAAAGGTCATCCAACTCGAAATTGTCGTCTCGGCGGCGGGTGCGGAGCCGGATGCGATAATGGTCGTCATGAGGATGTCCATCGGAACGAAACGTTTCGTTGAATAGAACGAACCGTTCCGTTTCGTCAAGCGATGATGTATTGGTATCTCGATGTGTGAGCATCTCGATGTGTCAGCATTTCTTGGCATCGGCGCAGTTTGCGGCCAAATGGCTTCATTTGGCGTCCGCACAAACGCTGCAAGGAAACGAGCGCTTTGCTCGCGGATGGTTTGCATCCGGCCGGCAAATGCGGGGCGCGGCGAATAATTGTCGGCGGGTTGTCGTTTCAGCCGAGACGAGAAACCGCTTTGGGAGGAACGGCTCATGAGCGAAATCGCCGATCCGGCACGCAAATCGATTGGCGCCAGGCGCAATCCCGACAGCGCCGAAGCGATCTTGGAGGCTGCCGAAGCCGTGCTGATCGAGGCCGGCTATGCCGGCTTTTCCATTGAGGCGGTAGCGCGGCGGGCACGCGCGGGCAAGCCGACCATCTATCGCTGGTGGCCGAGCAAGGCGGCCCTGCTGCTCGAAGTCTACCAGCGCCAGAAGCGTGTCGACCTTCCCGATACCGGCAACCTGGAAGAGGATCTCGTCGGCTTCCTGATCAATCTGTTCACGCACTGGCGCGAGACATCGTCGGGCAGTGTCTTCAAATCGCTGATCGCCGAGGCGCAATCGGATGAAACCGCGGCCGCGGCCCTTTCCGGTTATGCCGGAGGACGCCGTACCCACACCGGCCAGATCATCGAGCGCGCCAAGGCAAGGGGCGAAATCGCCGGGGACATCGACCCGGGTGTGGTCGCCGACCTCGTCGCTTCCTACGCCTGGCGGCATCTCTTGATCAACCGGCTCGACGAGCCCGAGGCGACGATACGCAAGATGGTCCGCTATCTCCTCCAAGGCATAGCGCCATCAGGCAGATAGCGGCGGCCAACGAAAAAGGGCGCGGCAACCCTTGGCTGCCGCGCCCTTTTTGAAAAAATCTTCAAGCTTACTTGCCGGCTTCCATCGTATCGACGGCCTGCTTCAGCTTGGCGTCGGGTATCTCGACCTTGGCGCCGGCGCGCAGCGACTTGACCAGCGCGAAATACTTGTCGCGGATGACCGCCTGCTTGGCCTGGTCCTTGACGTCGTCGAAGGCCGGCGGCTGCTTGGCGCGCTTGTCCTCGAGCTTGATGACATGCCAGCCGAACTGCGACTGCACCGGCTGCTCGGTGTATTTGCCGACCTCGAGCGCGAAGGCGGCCTTGTCGAACTCCGGCACCATCTGGCCAGGTCCGAACCAGCCGAGGTCACCGCCATTGGACTTGCCCGAGGGATCGCTGGTGTGCTCGTTGGCGAGCTTCTGGAAGTCGGCGCCGCCGTCGAGTTGCTTGATGATGGCCTCGGCCTCTTCCTTCGTCTTCACGAGGATGTGACGAGCATGCACCTCGTTGACCGGCGGCGTGTTGGCGATTTCCTGGTCGTAGCGGGCGCGAATCTCGGCGTCGGTGACCTTGTCGACGACACCCTTCTCGACCATCTCGCCATGCAGCGCGCGCTGCTGCAGGAAGGCCATGCGGCGCTGGAAGTCGGGATCCTTGTCGAGACCGTCGGTAACGGCCTTGGCGGCCATGACGCGGATCTCGATGGCTGCGGAAAGGGCCGCGGCGCGGCGCTGCTCAGGCGGCAACTGCGCGAATTGCTGCGAAAGCTCGCCTTCGGCAAGCACCAGATCGGCTTCAGTCAAGGGCTGGCCGTTGACCGTGGCGATCACGGCATTCGGATCGACCGGCGCTGCCGCCGGTGCCGCGGCAGCATCGGCCGGAGCAGCAGGAGCGGTCTCCTGCGCCATGACAGGCGACAGGCAAAGAGCCGACAGGCCGAAGGCCAGACCAAGGCTGGCAAGCGACGCACGGCGAAACAACAAGGGCATAAGGATGACTCCGGGGAAGGATTGTAAGGAGGGGTGGCTTCCAGATCAGCCAGATTGTGGCGGAATTTGGCGCGACCGGCAGGGCCAGCGCGGCGTTGACATCAGTTGAGCCCCCTCTTATCTGTCCAACGACTTTGCGTCCAGAACCGTTTTCCGGGCGCTTTTTGTGTTTGCCCGTATTCACGCGGTGCGTTCACGCGGATGTGATGAGGCCGGCCGGCGCTCATCTTAAAGATTGAGAATTCTATCGAAAGGACCATTGAATGGTCAGTCTCGGCGGTCTCGCCCGTAAGGTTTTCGGTTCCTCCAACGACCGTCGGGTCAAATCGACCCGGCCTCGTGTCGAGGCGATCAACGCCATGGAAAACGAGATGCGGGCGCTTTCAGACGCCGAACTCGCGGGGCGTACGGAAAAATTTCGCCAGGATATCGCCAACGGCGCCAGCCTTGAGGATCTTCTGATCCCGGCCTTCGCCACTGCCCGTGAGGCGGCACGCCGCGTGCTCGGCATGCGCCCCTTCGACGTCCAGCTGATCGGCGGCATGGTGCTGCACAATGGCGGCATCGCCGAAATGCGCACCGGCGAGGGCAAGACCCTGGTCGCGACGCTTCCGGTCTATCTCAACGCGCTCGCCGGCAAGGGCGTCCATGTCGTCACGGTCAACGACTATCTCGCCACGCGCGACTCCGAATGGATGGGCCGCGTCTACAAATTCCTCGGCCTCTCGGTCGGCGTCATCGTCCATGGCCTGTCCGACGAGGAACGCAGCACCGCCTACGCCGCCGACGTCACCTACGCCACCAACAACGAACTCGGCTTCGACTATCTGCGCGACAACATGAAGTATGAGCGCGCCCAGATGGTGCAGCGCGGCCACAATTACGCGATCGTCGACGAAGTCGATTCCATCCTGGTCGACGAGGCGCGCACGCCGCTGATCATTTCCGGTCCGCTCGAGGACCGTTCGGAAATGTACAACACCATCGACACCTTCATCATCCAGCTGCAGCCGCAGGATTATGAGATCGACGAGAAGCAGAAGACCTCGATCTTCACCGAGGAAGGCACCGAGAAGCTGGAGAACCTGCTGCGCGACGCCGACCTGCTGAAGGGCGAGTCGCTCTACGACGTCGAGAACGTCGCCATCGTCCACCACGTCAACAACGCGCTGAAGGCGCACCGGCTGTTCCAGCGCGACAAGGACTACATCGTACGCAACGGCGAAATCGTCATCATCGACGAGTTCACCGGCCGCATGATGCCCGGCCGCCGCTATTCGGAAGGCCTGCACCAGGCGTTGGAAGCCAAGGAGCATGTGGCGATCCAGCCGGAGAACCAGACGCTGGCCTCCGTCACCTTCCAGAACTACTTCCGCCTCTACAAGAAGCTGTCCGGCATGACCGGCACGGCGCTGACCGAGGCCGAGGAATTCGGCAACATCTACGGCCTCGAAGTCACCGAGATCCCGACCAATCTGCCGGTCATCCGCATGGACGAGGACGACGAGGTCTACCGGACGGTCGAAGAAAAATACAAGGCGATCGTCAAGGAGATCCGCGAAGCCGCCGCCAAGGGCCAGCCGACGCTGGTCGGCACGACCTCGATCGAAAAGTCCGAGCAGCTGGCCGAGCGCCTGCGCAAGGAAGGCTTCAAGGACTTCGAGGTGCTGAACGCCCGCCACCACGAACGCGAGGCGGCAATCGTCGCCCAGGCCGGCAAGCCCGGCGCCATCACCATCGCCACCAACATGGCCGGCCGCGGCACCGACATCAAGCTCGGCGGTAATGCCGAGATGCGCATCGAGGACGAACTGGGCGACATGCCTGCCGGTCCCGAGCGCGAGGCGCGGGAAAAGGAGATCAATGCCGACGTCGAGCGCCTGAAGGAAAAGGCACTGGCCGCCGGGGGCCTCTACGTGCTTGCCACAGAGCGCCATGAATCGCGCCGCATCGACAACCAGTTGCGTGGCCGCTCCGGCCGCCAGGGCGACCCCGGCCGCTCGAAATTCTTCCTGTCGCTGCAGGACGATTTGATGCGCATCTTCGGTTCCGAGCGCATGGACGGCATGCTGCAGAAGCTCGGCCTCAAGGAAGACGAGGCGATCATCCATCCCTGGATCAACAAGGCGCTGGAAAAGGCGCAGAAGAAGGTCGAGGCGCGCAACTTCGACATCCGCAAGAATCTGCTGAAATATGACGACGTCTCCAACGACCAGCGCAAGGTGGTGTTCGAGCAGCGCATCGAGCTGATGGACGGCGAAGGCCTGTCGGAAACCATTGCCGAGATGCGCGAAGGCGTCATCGACGAGATCGTCGCCAAGGCCATTCCCGAAAACGCCTATGCCGAGCAGTGGGATGTCGCCGGCCTGAAGGCCGAGGTCGCCGAATTCCTCAATCTCGACCTGCCGATCGAGGACTGGGCCAAGGAAGAGGGCATTGCCGAGGACGACATCCGCGAGCGCATCACGCAAGCCGCCGACGTCGCCGCCAAGGAGCGCTCCGAGCGCTTCGGCCCCGAAGTGATGACCTATGTCGAGCGCTCGGTGGTGCTGCAGTCACTCGACCATCTGTGGCGCGAGCACATCGTCAATCTCGACCATCTGCGTTCGGTCGTCGGCTTCCGCGGCTACGCCCAGCGCGACCCGCTGCAGGAATACAAGGGCGAGGCGTTCGAGCTGTTCCAGGCGATGCTGGGCAATCTGCGCCAGGCGGTCACCGCGCAGCTGATGCGCGTCGAACTGGTCCGCCAGGCCGCCGAAGCCCCGCCCCCGGAAGCGCCCGACATGTTCGGCACGCATATTGACGGCACCACCGGCGAGAATGATTTCGAAGGCGGCGAAACCGCCCTCCTGGTGCGTCAGGAGAACAACACCATCGTCGCCCCCGAAGACCGCGACCCCGACAACCAGGCCACCTGGGGCAAAGTCGGCCGCAACGAATCCTGCCCGTGCGGCTCCGGCAAGAAGTACAAGCACTGCCATGGGGCGTTTGCGTAAGGACGCCGCTTCTTCCTTCTCCCCGTTTCACGGGGGTGAGGCGTGGTCCGCGCAGCGGACGAAAAGCCAATTGCTTGGCTTTTCGAACAACGAACGCCCGGAGCGATAGCGAAGGGCTGGTGCCGAAGGGCGGATGAGCAACTGTGTTTTCAGGCTTTGTCTGGACACCAGGGTTGGTTGTGTCGAAGCATGGCGCTGAGGATGGTCATAATCTTTCGGGCCACGGCGACGATGGCGACCTTTGGTTGCTTGCCGTTGGCAATGAGACGCTGGTGGAAGGCTCTGAGTACGGGATTTGAGCGGCTGGCGGTGAGCGCTGCCATGTAGACCACCCTGCGCAGAGCATGCCGGCCGCCCCAGATGACGCGGCGACCTTTGA
>NZ_JBFUGI010000027.1:0-28033 GCF_056402995.1 Mesorhizobium sp. P3_A8
TCAAAGGTCGCCGCGTCATCTGGGGCGGCCGGCATGCTCTGCGCAGGGTGGTCTACATGGCAGCGCTCACCGCCAGCCGCTCAAATCCCGTACTCAGAGCCTTCCACCAGCGTCTCATTGCCAACGGCAAGCAACCAAAGGTCGCCATCGTCGCCGTGGCCCGAAAGATTATGACCATCCTCAGCGCCATGCTTCGACACAACCAACCCTGGTGTCCAGACAAAGCCTGAAAACACAGTTGCTCATCCGACCTCGCTTCGCGAGGCCACCGCCCTGGGGCGAGCCACGGGTCTCGCCCCGCCCTTCGGACCCCACAAGGGGATAAGCAAGGGCCAACGTCATTGCCCACATTGACAATAGTTCAACGCAAGTTGAACTTCCCCCTCCGCAGCCCTAGCTATGGATGGATCTGCCCATCCCGTCCCACGCTATCTTCCCCACGAGGCCCGACATGACAGACTACACCCCGCCGAAAGTATGGACCTGGAACAAGGCAAATGGCGGCGCCTTTGCCAGCATCAACCGACCGATTGCCGGGCCGACGCATGACAAGGAATTGCCCGTCGGCAAGCACCCGCTGCAGCTCTATTCGCTGGCGACGCCGAACGGCGTCAAGGTGACGGTCATGCTGGAGGAGCTTCTGGCGCGCGGCCACAAGGGCGCCGAATACGACGCCTGGCTGATCAAGATCAATGATGGCGACCAGTTCGGCAGCGGCTTTGTCGACGTCAACCCCAACTCCAAGATCCCGGCTCTGATGGACCGCAGCGGCGCCACGCTGGTGCGCATCTTCGAGTCCGGCTCGATCCTGGTCTATCTCGCCGAAAAGTTTGGCGAGTTCCTGCCGACCGAACAGCCGGCCCGTGCGGAAGTGCTGTCCTGGCTGTTCTGGCAGATGGGCTCGGCGCCGTATCTGGGCGGCGGCTTCGGCCATTTCTACGCCTACGCGCCGCAGAAATTCGAATACGCCATCGACCGCTTCGCCATGGAAACCAAGCGTCAGATGGACGTGCTCGACCGCCGGCTGGCGGAAACTGAATATCTCGGCGGCAAGGATTACTCGATCGCCGACATGGCGGTGTGGCCCTGGTATGGCGGGCTGGCGCTCGGCCGCATGTACAATGATTCCGCCGACTTCCTGTCGGTGCAGGAATACAAACACGTTCAGCGCTGGGCAAAAGCGATCGACGAGCGCCCGGCGGTCAAGCGCGGCCGCATGGTCAACCGTGCCTTCGGCGAGCCGGCCCTGCAGCTGCACGAGCGCCACGACGCCAGCGATTTCGAGACGAATACGCAGGACAAGCTGGCCGCGGAATAGGCAGCGGCAAGACTGAACTTCAGAAGAAAGCCCGCCACGGCCGCGAAGCCGGTGGCGGGCTTTTTCCTAGGGCTAAGTTGGCCTCATGCCACTTGCCATGGCCGATCCATGATCAGTGCAGAACCTCGACGATCTGACGGGTCTCGGGGTCGACGAGCACAGTCTGGTCGTTGATCACCGCGACGCGGTACTTGACGTCAGGCACCTCACGCAGTTCGACCGTGTCCGGCACCGGCGAGCCGAGCTTCAGCTCGAGGCCGAGCAGATTGACCGACGCCAGCGGCTGTTTCTTGACGTATTCGCGAACCACCGTCTCCTGCTCCGGCTGAACGACGATGGTGTCCGCCACGGCCGCACCAATGCCGCCCATCAGGACGATCGCGGCTGCCGCACTCGAAAGATAATGTTTCATAACAAATCTCCATACTAGCTATCTGGGTTGCACCCTGCAGGGAAACTCGGCGACCGCAGCTAGGTTCCATCCCGATTTTCAAAATAAACATGCGAATTTCGCGAAGGATTTCGATTTATCTGTCAATATACGTGATGAGTAAGTCTAATGCTCTACAGAAATCCCGCGAGTTATTAGGAAATGTTCTATTGTGGCACAACATTACTCCCTCGCAAGAGCATCAGCGTGCTCTTACGAAGGGCGCAGTCCGTTCATTGCCTTAGGAAGAGCTAACGTTGAACGAACGGTGTCGTTCCAGAAGCCGTTTTCCGGCACACGAAAAAGGCCCGCACTGCCGGGAGCAGAGCGAGCCTTAGACTGTGCCGGTGGAGGTGGCAGCCTCACCGGTCACACCAGAAAACGCCGGTGCCGGTTTCCGGTTCCAACAGGCGTTCGAGGTGGCCTGGATCGGATGCAACCATGTCGCGGTGATGACGTTGTGCCCGACATTTCCCAAACGAATCCAGAGCAAGGACGATCGCGACATGGCTCCCCGACCCTCCGTGACCAAGCATCCCTTCACACTGGTGTTTGTCGTCATCGCGCTGATGGCGCCGTTCGCCGGCCTTGCCTGGCGCACCCGCGAATGGATGGGCTGGTAACGCGAAGCGCCATTCCTGATCGGGGTATCCTGCCCTTAAAACCAGACGCCGTCACGATGCAGCGGCGGAACAGCGTCGACCTCATCCCGGCTTGTCGCCTCGTGCGCGCGGTTGAAGATAAGCCGCACGACGAGCACGAAATAGCCTGCCTGCAGGACAACCAGCACAGCTATCGTCCAGGCAAGCGCCTGCCAGAAAGAACCGGTGGCCATATAGGTCCAGACCGCGACAATGACTGAAGTGGCCGACATCCCAACGAGAAATTGTCCAAAATACATCGATGCCAAAGCCGCCGAAACCGCCCCGGTTCCAACGACTCCCTTCCCGAACTCCCATTGCCCGCACACAGCGTTCCATTATTTTAGCAACTTCGCAAGTATGTGATCAGCCGGTTCGGCGACGGCTATTGCGCGTTGGCTTGGTCCGGCGCAATTTAATGCTCGCGGACTGACATAGCTTAGAAAACAAGTCCGCGGGGATGGGGGAATGACGCTCAAATTGATTGGGGCCGGTTTCGGCCGCACCGGCACGTGGTCGACTTTTGCCGCGCTGAACAGGCTCGGCCTGCCCTGCTATCACACGCAGGAAGTGATCATAAACAAGGCCAACAGAGGCCATCTCGACTTCTGGCGCAAGGTGGCCAACAGCCCGCCCGGCAGCCAGCACGACTGGAACCGCGTCTTCGCCAACTATACGGCCACCGTCGACAACCCCGGCTGCTGCGTGTGGAGGGAATTGCTGGCCACCTATCCCGACGCCAAGGTGCTGCTTACCTTCCACCCACGCGGCGCCGAAGCCTGGTACGAAAGCACCATCGACACGATCTATTTCACCAAGAATGTCTGGCAGTTCAAGATTCTGGAATGGTTGACGCCCTTCGGGCGGAAATTCGGCGACATGTCGAGCAAACTGGTATGGGGCCGCACGCTGGACGGCGTGATGGACGACCGTGACAGGGCGGTGGCGCGATACAACGCCTATATCGAGGAGGTGAAGGCGGCGGTGCCGCCGGACAAGCTGCTGGTCTACAAGGTGACCGAAGGCTGGGCGCCGCTCTGCGAGTTCCTCGGCGTGGCGCTGCCCAACGATCCCTTCCCCAACCTCAACGACCGCGAGACGATCAAGAAGATCATCCGCGACATCATCAAGGGCTCATACATCATGCTGGGGCTTGCGGTCGCCGCTGTCGTGGCGGTGGTTGCGGCGCTGTGGTGGTGGCTGGGGTAGAAGGAGACTAACGTACCTCGCCCCCCGCAATGTCGGCGTAATCCCTCCGGGCTAACCCCGCCCCACAACAGCCGTGTGGGGTTTGATCTTGAGTTTCGAAACGAGCGAGCGCGCCGGGTTGCGGGAAACCGCCGGCGTCTTCAGTCAGATCCTTGGCCTTTGCGGGCGGCTGGGGGTGCGGCAATCCAGGATTTTCCTCACCCGCTTCGCCTGCAAGCCAGTGAGTTCTTTCAAATGGGTCCGCTTTCTTGCGGGTTTCCGGCGGCGGCACGGGCTGGGCTGCCCGCATGACGATCTCATGCGCAAGAAGCCCTACAAATTCTTCGCCCTTGGGCTGCCCGGCCATCGCGGCTTCGACCTTTTGGTCGACCATTTCAACCTGGCGGCGGCGGGTCTGCCGCGGGAAATGCTTGAGGCGGCATGGCGCGGGCGGGCGATGGACATCGGCCAGGTCAACGGGCGGCGCGATGCCTATACCCTCACCATGCGTCTGTCCGTTCATTCCGGCACCAGTCACGAAGGCGCCTTCTCGATAAGGCTGACACGGCAGAGCGACCGGCTCGACCTGGTCAGGCTGAGCTTCATCCTCTACCCCTTGGGCACCAGCCCCCTGGGCGCCGGCCCCTTGGACGCCAGCCCCTCGGGCACCGGCAGCTACACCGTCGCCATTGGCGGGCTCCAGGGCAGCAAGGAGCCGGAGGCCAAGCGCGCCGTCATCGACGCCACGCGCGATCTGTGCGGGCTCAGGCCCAAGGATGCGGCACTGCTGGTCATCGAAGGCATCGCCATCGGTGGCGGCGCCGATCATGTCCTCGGCGTCTGCGATGCCAGGCACACCATCAACTTCCGCTCGCCCGAAAAACGCGCCCGCAAGCGTGCCGACATGGACCAATACTGGATCGATCGCGGCGGTTGCGAAGGCGGCGAATTCGGTTTCGCCATGCCGGTACGGAGCCGCGACATGGCAGCGCCGCTCAGCCGCCGCGATGTCTACAAGTTCGAATTCCTGGAGTTCGGCAAGCGCCTTTTTGCCTCAATGCCCAGGCTGAACGAGGTTCCACTCGATCTGCCTGCAGGAGGCCCTCACCCGATGAAATGTGGAAGGAAGCACATCATTGTCGGATGGCGGCGGGGCGTCATTTTACCCTTGCCAATGTCCGAATTCGCCCCTCGACAGGGCAAGAAGACTATATCTCATTTGGCTAAAATAGCGGAACGTCCCATGGACATTGCCGGAACCGAAGAAGGCCCCTCGGACCTTTGCTTCAACCACCTAAGACCTTGGTCCTACAAGGAAACGCAAAAGGCCGATGCGACCCCTCATCGGGAACATCCCGCCTCTGCCATCGTTTGCCGCAAGGTCTTCGGACCGGACTGGATTTCGGAGGAAGAGCGATGCACCATCGGTCCATCATCACCAGAACAGGCCACGGCCCGGGCACGGCGATCGCCGTGTTGATGGTCGGACTTGTCGCGGTCGGGATTGTGTTCCTCGTCCTGGGCGGCTTGCTCTATTTCGGCGAGCAGCAATCCAATCAACACGCTCTGTCTTCCGTGCCCGCCCGATCGGCCCAGGCGGCCGACCAGAGGGCAGCGGAGTGATGGGCCGAAGCGCCACTTTCCTTGCACAGAACTTTATTCACAATGGAGGACTCAAAGTGAAAACCACGCTTCTCTCGGCACTTCTCATTGTCTCCGTGCTGTCCCCCGTCAACGTTGCCCCGACGCAGGCCGCCAGCCTCGTCATCACCACGGACAACGGCACGCATATGGGCCGCCACCACTGGCGCGATCATCGCTGGCACAAACATCACAACCGGCATTGCTTCGTAAAGGTCAGGAAGCATTGGCGCCACCACCACTGGGTCATCGAGAAGGTACGGGTCTGCGATTTCGATCGCTTCTAGGCCATGCCGAGGATGCAATTGCCCAGGCCTCATCGAAGGTTCCGTCTGAACGGGCAAACCTTGGCGGTGGCGGCTGTCTGGGGCGTGGCGGCGGTGGTTCTGGTGCTGATGGTGACGGGAGCGGTCGGCTTCTGAAATCCGGCAGCGTCTATCCCTAGGGATGCCTCGCCTCCGCCTTGCAATCACATTAGATACTACTAATGTAAAAGACGCCGGCTCCCGCCAGAAGCCGGCGGGGCCCGACGTTTCTCCCTTTTGCACCAAGCCGTCGGGCCCCTTCCGCTATCCAGCATCAGCCATGGCGTCAGCGCGCCAGTATCATGCCGCCCTTCGCCACCGCCTTGCCCCGGCGATAGACCGTCCGGTCCTTCGGCACGGCGACCACCGCCTCGGGCACGTGCTGCGCCCGCATGGCGACGAAGTCGGCGCTGGCGCCGACCACTATGCCGTAGTCCTCCAGCCCCAGCGCCCTGGCGCCGGCATGAGTCACCGCATCGAAGGCAGCCGCCAGTTCGTGGTCCTCATAGAAGCCGGAGCGGTAGCCGATCATGTTGGCTCGGTTCAGCATGTCGCCATCGCCATAGGGCCACCAGGAATCGCGAATGTTGTCGGAGCCGCTGAACACGGTGACCCCTGCCTGTCGCAGAGCCGCCACCGGCGGGAAGGCATGGTTGCCGGGCGCGTTGGTCATGATCGCCACGCCAGCGGCCGCCAGCATTGCGCCGGCCTTCGCCAAGGCGTCTGCCGGAATGTCGCCCAGCCCATAAGCGTGGCTGACGGCGACATGGCCCTGCATGCCGAGCGCCTTTGTCCGCGCCGCGATCTCCTCGACCTGGAACAGGCCGAGCGTGCCGCCATCATGCAGGTGGATGTCGACGCCGGCGCCATGCTTTTGCGCCAGGGCGAACACCACGTCGAGATGGCCCTTCACATCGCGGTCGAAGCTGGCCGGGTCGAGCCCGCCGATGAGGTCGCAGCCAAGCTTCAAAGCCTCGTCCAAAAGCTCCGCCGTGCCGGGTGAGGACAAAATACCGCTTTGCGGGAAGGCGACGAGTTGGATGTCGATGAGGTCGCGATATCTTTCGCGCACGGCAAGGATCGTCTCGACATGGCTGAGCCCAACCGAAGCATCGACCATGACATGGCTGCGCATCGCCAGGCTGCCATTGCCGATACAGAGATCGAGCTGGTTCTTCGCCCGCTCGGCCATCGGCGCCGCGGCGGCAAGGTTCTGTGCCTGGAAGGCGACGCGCTCGCGCACGTCGAAGCCGTTGGTGCAGGGAATGTGCGGGCGCCAGGCATCGCCATAGAACGAGGTGTCGAGATGGATATGCCCCTCGACGAAGGCCGGCACGACAAGCTGGCCGCCGAGATCGATGATGCCGGGGTCAATGATGGCGGCGTCGATGGCGGTCATATCAGCCGGCGGCGCACTTCCGGCCGGCGCGATGGCACTGAAGCGGCCGCCGGTGACGAAGAAATCCGCCAGCAAGCCATCGGCCAGTTTCGCGTTGCGGAAAATCGTCTGTTCGCTCATGGGCTTCTTCCCTGCTGAAAGCGCCAGTCCTCGCCGCCCGCTCGCCGCGGGTCAATGCGGCAGGCAAGAGAAACTGTTTCTCGGCAAATATCCCAGCGAATGGTTCGGCGAAGCAAACCGCGAATCCGCGCCGCAGCTCCTGCCTATTCCGCTATCACGGAAGTTTCGAACGCCCGACGACGTGTCATGGTGTTGCTGCGGCGGTACGAGCCGCCCTGGTTGACGCGGGCGCCCAGCCATCCCAACAATGCGCCCCCCCGTCCGCGTCGACCACGGCATGCGCCAGACGGCACAGCTGCCGCGCGAAGCGACGATCAGCCCGCAGCGTCATTCTTTTGCAGCGTCAGCCGCCGACCAGCGCCTTCGTGGTCACCACAGTCGCGCCGGCCTCGCTGAATTCGCCATTATGCCGGGCGATGATCTGCAGAGCACTCTCGCCGGCGCTGTCCAGCGTGCTGTGGGCATCGGAAACCACGGTGACGCCGAGGCCTCTGGCGATCGCGGCCTTGACGGTCGCCGCCACGCAAAAATCGGTCTGCGCGCCGAGGATCACCACGGCACCCGCGCCCTGCCCGGCGACCCAGTCGCCGAAGGCAGGATTGCTGAAAGCATCGCGCACGGATTTGGCGAAGGTCGGTTCATCGTCGGCCTGGCCAAGGGCGGGCCAAACCGGCCAGCCCGGTTCACCCGGCGCCAACGGGTCGCCCTCGGGTCCGTCATGCCTGACGAAAGCGACCTTGCGCCCACCGCGCCTTGCCCAATCGATCACCGTGCGGGTGCGCTCGGCAATGCCCGAAGCATCATGGATCGGCGGCTCATGCACGCCGTCAAACATGCCGGTTTGGAGGTCGATGACAATGAGAGGCGCGTTGGCCAGGAGGCTGGGTGCTGACATGGCGCGAACATAGCTTGGGCGACGAGAGGGTCAAGATCGGCCAGGCCCTCGAATCGGGAAGCGGACAAGCTCTTGCCTCAGTTCCGCGACTGCATCCCGAAGCTCCGGGCCGATGGGAACCTTGAAGCCGTGCTTGTCCCATTCATCACGCCTCGCCCACGGCGGCGCGGACTCAAGCCGGAAGATCACCTTGATATCATTGTGCTTGCTTCGGAACTCCAGATTTGGTTCTAGAAACCCACACCACGATCTCTCGGCCCGCCCCTGCGATGTTTGCTCCAGCCATTCAGCCAAACGCAGAGCCTCAAAAGTTGTAAGGCAGGGATCACGGAAGCTCCATCTCCGACCATTGATGGAAGCTTCGCCCCCAACAATCAGCCAGTTCGAATCCCACTTATCGTCATGTATATCTGGAAACTGATATTGCAGCAGCGACAGACGCAGTGAACAGTTCGGTCCCGTCAAAAGCATTTTGGTCGAGCAATCGATGCTCAGATTTATTGCGTTCGATGGTTGCTTTAGCGAATTCGATCATTTCTGTCACGCGATCCGATCATCGCATGCCCCTCACCCCGGCGCTCCCGCAAACAGCACCACACCATCGCCACCCGTCGCCGGCCAATCCCTGATGGTGCGGTCGTAGCCGCCGGTCAGCACCGTGCCGTCGGGAGCGAAGGCCACGGCGTAGATCGGGCCGGTCTGGCTGTCGAACATGGCGATCTGGTTGCCGGTTTCCATGTCCCACAGCCGTGCCGTCCCATCGAGCGAGCCCGACGCAGGCGCTTGCCGTCGGCCGATAGCGCCAGCGTATAGACCGTGCCTTCATGGCCTTCGAAGCGCTTCACCTCGCGGCCGCTGTCGAGGTCCCAGACCTTGATCGTCAGGTCGCCGCTGCCG
Organism: Mesorhizobium sp. P3_A8; assembly: GCF_056402995.1. Classification (NCBI taxonomy): domain Bacteria; kingdom Pseudomonadati; phylum Pseudomonadota; class Alphaproteobacteria; order Hyphomicrobiales; family Phyllobacteriaceae; genus Mesorhizobium; species Mesorhizobium sp. P3_A8. Next base: position 8,835 of record NZ_JBFUGI010000027.1, read on the forward strand.
GTGATCACATGGTGCCCGTCAGCGGTGAAGACGGCGCCATAGGTGCCTTGCTCGTGGCCGTGCCAGCTGCGCAGCTGCTTGCCGCTTTCGATGTCCCAGAGTTTTAGCGTGCCGTCGATCCTGCCGCTCAGCGCCTGCTTGCCGTCGGGCGAGACGGCGACCGCGCTGATCGACCAGTCGTGCCCGGTCAGCACATGCAGCACGGAATTGTTGACGAGGTCCCAGACGATTACATTGCCGGTGTCGTGCCCGCTGACGGCGCGCTTGCCGTCCGGGCTGATCGCCAGCTTGTTGACGCCGCCATTCTGACCGGCCTGGAAGACATGCAGCACGGCGCCATCGGCCAATTTGCGCAGCACGATCTCGCCGTCGTCGCCGGCCGTCAGTGCGCTGACACCGTCGGGCATGTAGAGCGCGGTGCGCGCCATATCCTTGTGGACGCCGAGATTACGGATCAGGTGCTTGCCGCCAATGTCCCACAGCTTGATCACATGGTCGGTGCTGGCGCTCATGATCGAGCGCCCGTCGGGCGCCACCGCCAGCCAGACGACCGCGTCACGATGGCCATCGGGCTGCGTCGGCGCCGCCGGCGGCGGTGGCGGCAACGGCGCCACGGTGGGCGGCGGGATGACCGCGACCTCCGGCGGCGACGGGGCGACGGGCGTTGGCGGAGCTAAGACCACGGGCGGCGCTGCGGGTGCCGGTGCGGCCGGAGGGCTGACGGCTACCGGCGGTGGAGCAGGTGGCGCCGCTGGCGGGGCTGGCGCAGGTGCCGGCTCGGGAACCGGCGGCGCACTGGCGACATCCTGGCCCTTCGGCTCGGCGGGTTTGGGTTCGGCAAGTTTCGGTTCATCAGGCTTGGGTTCAACAGGTTTGGGTTCGGCAATCTTCGGTTCATTCGGCTGGCTGGCCACCTCGCCGCCACCCCACGGGCCGAACCGGTCGATGGCCAGCGCCGCCACCACAATCAATGGCAAGGCGAGAAAGATCTTGCGCAGTCCGGGCCTGCCGGTCTCCTGCACTTCCGCCGCGCGGCCAAACAGCGGCGTTCCGGCAGCATGCGCCGGCCGCCCGGGCAACAGGCCGGCCCAGAACAACAAGGCGCCGGCCAGGCAGGCGAATGCCGCCAGAACGAGCCCGGTCAACCGCAAGGAGGACGCATCCGAGGGCAGTGCGAAAAAGTCCTGCCAGCCAACGGCACCAGTAACGACGAGCGGATAGACCCGCGCCAGGCACCCGATGGCGACCACAACCAAGGCAAGCGCCAGCAACCTGTCAGCCAATCTGTTCATCGCGCTCTCCGCCCGCGGATTTGGATAAGATTATCAGCGCCGGCCTATACCGCAAAGCGCCGCCCTCACTTCCTGTCCTCATGTATATCACTGGAAGCTTCCCGGTCCGGACCAGGGGCATTCATAGAAACAACGGCTTAAGCATGTCGAGCCGCGCTTTAGAGTGCCGATCTCTGCCCAATCGGGCCGAAGCAATCGGCATCCTGTAGGCAGAGTCTCCCGATGTTCTGGTTGGGATAACCTCGACTATCCCCAGCACAACATTGACAGACGATCACGATGTGTCACTATCGTGACGGGATATAGTGGAGAGCGTGCATCATGAAGAAGATTTATGACCGGCCTGTCCTGGTCAAGAAAGGCAATCTGAGATCGGTCACGGCCGGACCCTCCGCCCCACCGACACCGCAATAAGTCGGCGTGTCAGTGCCGAATTTTCCAACATTGTCACATACATACCTTTGGGTGCCGACAGCGCTCTCCTGAGCGTTGCGCGCATCCTTACGATTGTTTCATGGAGCCTGAATCATGAAGAAGATTTATGAGCGACCCATCCTGGTCAAGAAGGGCAATCTGAGGTCGGTCACCGCTGGCCCCTCGGCGCCGATACTACCAGGCTGATCTCAGCACCCGGGACCAGACCCGCCAACACTATCGGGCAATACTCTCCGGCCGACAGGCGGGCGCGCTCCGTTTCTTTGGGCGGCGTTTCCTGGGGTGGCAATGCTGTTGCCGCCCGCATCCATGCGACGATCGTCGCGAGCCTCTTACCTCAATTGCACCCAGACCGGCGCATGATCACTGGCGCCGTCCTCCCCGCGCACGTCACGGTCGATACCAGCCCCTTTCAGCCGGCGGGTGAGTGTCTTCGACAGCAATATGTGGTCGAGCCTTAAGCCCGCATCGCGCGGCCAGCGGTTGCGACGATAATCCCAGAACGTATAGAGCGTCTCCTTCGGATAGACCTTGCGCAGCGCATCCGTCCAACCCTGCTCGATGAGCGCCGCGAAGGCGGCGCGGCTTTCCGGCTGCACCAGCGCGTTGTCGTCATAGGAGCGGGTGGCATAGATGTCGCGCGGCTCGGGCACGATATTGTAGTCGCCGGCCAGCACGACCGGCAGGCCGGTGTCGAGAAGCTGCCCGGCATGCGCCTCCAGCCGTGCGTGCCAGGCGAGTTTGTACTGGAATTTCGGCCCCGGCCGCGGATTGCCGTTGGGCGCATAGAGACAAGCGATGACGATGCCGTTGACCGCCGCCTCGATGTAGCGGCTCTGCTTGTCGGCCTCGTCACCGGGCAAGGTATCGCGGGTCAGCACCGGTTCGGATCCTCGCGCGAGGATGGCGACGCCGTTCCAGGTCGGCTCGCCCTTCCACACGGCACCGTAGCCGGCGTCGGCCAGCGCGGTGCGCGGAAACTGCATGTCGCGCGCCTTCAATTCCTGCAGGCAGACAACATCGGGTTTTGCCACGGCCAGCCATGCCAGCATGTTTTCCAGCCGGCTGTTGATGTTGTTGATGTTGAAGGTGGCGATTTTCATTGGTGGATCAGGAGGCCACGCTGCCTACCCAACCCTTCACCGTCTCGGCCAGCGTCTTCAAATGATCGGCCGTCGAAAATCCCGAGATGCTCTTGCGCGGCTTGAGATCATGGTCGCCATCCTCCAGCCAGATCACTTCGATGCTGTCGGAGAGCCCATAACCGGCCACTTCCTCCCGCGTGCCGAACTCGTCACGCGTACCCTGGAAGATCAGCGTCGGCGTCTTCAGCCCGGCCAGATGCTTGGTCCGCAATTGCTCGGGCTTTCCCGGCGGATGAAAGGGATAACCGAGGCAGACCAGCCCTGAAATCTCGCCCTTGGCGAACATCTCGTCCGCCACCATCGAGGCGACGCGTCCGCCCATCGACTTGCCGCCGATGATCAGCTTTCCAGTGACGCCCTTGGCGCGCAGATCGGCGATCGCCTTCACATATTCCGGGTTCACAGTCTCGGCGCGCGGCGGCGGCTTGCGTTGGCCGTAGCGGCGGGCCGCCATATAGTGGAACTCGAAGCGCGCGACCTGGAAGCCGGCGGCAGCCAGAGCCTTGGCGGTTGCGGTCATCGAAGGAGAATCCATCGACGCGCCGGCGCCATGCGCGAGCAGGATGGTGACGGAGGCGGTGTCGTCGCCGTCGAAAAGGAAGGTGGTCATGGGGCGGTCTTTCGATTCAGGTCGCGATCCCTTGTCAGCCAACTGCTGTCTGTCCAGATACACCGTCGCAAACCTGCGATTGCAGATATTCAACCTGGGCAGCGAGCAGGCTCGGCCATCCAGTGGCGTCGATACTGCTTATCCATTTACAAGCAGCTTCACGCCCATGAATCTGCTCAAGCAAGCAGAAATAGGCGGTGTCTCGCCATGACCCGCACAATTGCGAATTGCCGTCCATCACATCCAGCGCCGACGCCCATGCGAACCATCGCCTGATCCATGCGCCGACCTTGCCGTCGAGATCGGCAATGCACTGAGTTATGAAAGCATCTAGCTCCTGTTCGGTGGCGACCCAGAAGAAACCCCGGATGGGGGGCCGAAAATCTGCGTCGATGGCATTGAAGCCTTTTAGGAGGAATTGCCGGTTCCGCTGTCTAGAGCTGCGGGTTTTGAACTGAGCCGAACTCGGATCCTTGACTTCATACCAGGCATCGAAGTTCTTCCACAGCTTGGCGAATTTCTTCCACTTGAAGGCAGCGGCAAGCTCGCAGTCATACGCGCCGTAGCGATAGTCCGCAGAGCAATCCAGCTCGATACTGAAATCGGTCAGGTTGTCCGCCGACGCGATTATCAACTTGGCGCTGCCCGGCTTGAACCATCTCTCGCCAAGGCGTGCATGGAGTTCTTCGGCGACCCGCGTTCGGATGGTCTTGGCGTCGAGTTGCACGTCTTTCCCTCACCCCGCCGTCCGCGCCAGCTGCATATCCACGAACTGCACGCCCCTGGCCGCCACCCCAGCCCATTCCGACTCCGGATCGAGCTCCAGATAGCGCACCCACAGCCGCCGCGCTTCCTGCAAATTGCCGGCGTCGAACTCCAGCCGCGCCAGGTTGAACACCGGGTCGGCATAGCTCTTGTCGAGCGCGATCGCCTTCTGCAGGTGCCGTCGCGCCGAGGCGTCGCGGCCTTGCTCGCTCATCAGCCCGGCCAGGTTGAACCAGGCTTCCACGAAGGCTGGGTCGAGTTTTATCGCCCTGGCATAGTCATGCGCGGCGTCGGCCGCGTGGCCGCCGGCGCGCAGGCAGTTGGCGCGGTTGAAGGCGGCGATGGCATCGCTGGGGTCGATGGCGAGGCAGCGCTGGTAGAGTGCGGCAGCACCTTCATGGTCGCCGCCCTCCTCCACCGCTTCGGCCTCGGAAAACAGCTCTTCCAGCGTGTCGTCGCCTTGTGCCGCGCTTCCCAGATCGAACAGCAACTGCCCGTCGAGTTCGCTCTGGCCGCCTTCGAGATAGATCGCGTCAGGGCGGCCGTGCTGCGAGCCGACATTGAGCGACTTGGCGGTGAGCGAGGCGACCGGGCCGGAGCGATGCACGGAGCGCGCGATCGCGCCCCAGGTCGCACCGCCGGCCACCAGCCCGGCATATTTGCGCGCCAGGATCAGGTCGCGGAAGGAATAGGGTTCGCAATCATGCTCGAAGGCATCGAACAGCGACAACAGGTCAAGGTCGGCGCCAGACAATCGCGATTGCTCGATCAGCGATTGCCGCGACAGTGACGACGCCCCCGGCGCCTTCATCAGCCCGAGCATGCGCAGAAACCCGTTCTCACTGAGCAGCATGCGCCCGGCCGCACGCTCGGCGGCGACGCGGCGCTCGATCCCGGCATCGCCGTTTTTCGTCAATCCAGCCTTGGCGAGAAGTGTGCGGCCTAACACGACATGCGTGGTGCGCCTTGTGATGCCGCGCCGGAGCTGGCCATGCTGGCGCTCGACCTCGCGAGCCGCCAACCTAAGCGGAAACGCCGCCAGCGCGCCGATGGTGCCAAAGACGGCGCCCGCCGGTGCCGTCATTTCTTGCTCTTGCCGACCGCCTTCAGCAGACTGGCCTTCAGCGGATTTTCAGGCGCACCGCCCGCTGCCGCCTTCTTGGCGGCGGGCTTGGCCGCCACCTCGTCGGCCTTGCTCTTCGACTTGGCCGGCGGCTTCGACTGCGACAGGCTCGCCTTCAGCGCATCCATCAAATTGATGACATTGCCACGCTCGGGCGCGGCCGCGATGATCGGCTCGTGGCCCTTCAGCTTCTCGCGGATCATCGCCATCAGTGCGATCTCGTAGCGATCCTCGTAGTTCTTCGGATCGAAGGTGGTTTCCTTCTGCTTGATCAGCGCTTCGGCGAGCTCAAGCATCTCCTGATCGGGTTTGCCGGCAGGAATGTTGCCGAAATACTCAACCGTGCCGCGCACTTCGTTCGGGTTCCTCAAGGTGCACACGAACATGCCGTTCTCGCGCGCGCCGATCGTCACGATGCGCTCACGGCTGGACAGCACCAGCCGGGCGATCGCCAGCTTGCCGGATTTGCGCATCGCTTCGCGCAGCACAGCGAAGGTCTCTTCGGCCATCGCCCCATCCGGCGCCATGTAGTAGGGCGCATCCTGGTAGATGACATCGACCTCGCCCTCATCGACGAAGGCCTCGATGTTCATCGTGTGGTTGGATTCGATGCGCACCGCGTCGAGGTCGGCGTCATCGATGATGATGTACTGCTTGTCCTCATACTCGTAACCCTTGACCAGGTCCGAGCGCTCGACAAGCCCGAGTTCCGGATCGACCGGCTTCATGTTGATGCGGTTGTGGGTCTTCTTGTGCAGTTGATTGAACGAGATGCGCTCGCTGGTCGTCGTTGCGGGGTATAGCCGCACCGGACAGCTGACGAGGCTGAGCTTGAGATAACCCTTCCAACTTGCCCTTGGCGCCATGATACACTCCTACGCGGCCATGCACTGACATTGACTGCAGCGCTTTTCGTCCGAAGGACGATCAAGGCCGCGCAAATCCTACACCGACGCCAAAGATACAGGCAAATCCCTGACGAAATCTTCCGCTACGCTTTTGAGGTCGTTGGGAGAGAATAATTCAAATTGTCGGAAGCGTCGATGGCGGAGCGCCAGTTCCTCGCCCCCACGGGAGTGGGGGCGAGGAACCCAAGCTTATTTGAACACCGGCAAATCCCGCGCAAATTCCTCGATCTCCGCCCAGGGATCGCCCGAAGTCTCCAGCAGCCCCGGCAGCGACGAGTAGTTCAGATCCTGCGGCGCATCGATCGTCTCCAGATCGCTCCAGCTCACCGGCGTCGAGGCCGGCAGATTGGTGCGGGCGCGCAGCGAATAGGGCGCCGCCGATGTGTGGCCGCGCGCGTTGCGGTGATAGTCGATGAAGATGCGCCTCTTGCGGTTGTCCTTGCCCATGGTGGTGGTGAAAGTGTCGGGCGCGGTCGCCGCCAGATGGGTTGATATGGCGCTGGTCGCCTGATGCAGCTTCTTCCAGTTCTGCTTTGATGTAACCGGCACCGTGATGTGGATGCCATTGCCGCCGGAGGTTTTTGCGAACGGCACCAACCCCAGCCCCTCCAGTTCGCCCTTGATATGCACCGCGGCCTCGACCACCTCGCGCCACGAAATCCCCTCGCCCGGGTCGAGGTCGAAGACGATCTGGTCAGGCTTGTCGAGGCTGGTGCGGTGCGTGCCCCAGGTGTGGAACTCGACGACGCCGAACTGCGCCAGCGCCAGAAAACCCTTGGCGCCTTCGACCGACAGGAAGGATTTGGTCTCGCCCTCGGAATTCATCGTCTCGAAGGTCACCACCGAAGGCGGCATGCCGGTGAAGGCGTGGCGCTGGAAGAAACAGTCTTTTGGCAGGCCGGTCGGGCAGCGCACCAGCGACACCGGGCGGCCAAGGATGTGCGGCAGCATGAAATCGCCGACCAGTGCGTAGTAGACGGCGATGTCGAGCTTGGTCGGCCCGGTCTTGCCGAACAGCCGCCGCTCCGGATTGGTCACCCAGATGGTGGCAAGATCGGCCTCCGAGATCAGCCGCTTGCGCTTGGCCGAGACCGGCGTCGACAGCCCGACATCCCTGAGACCGCGAAACACGCCATGGCGCAGCGAATTGTCGGCGGTACGGTTGGCATAATGGATACGCGCGGAAAACAACGGTTTCACCCAGTGCATCTCGCGCATGATTTCGCGCGGCACGCCTTCGGGTGGGGTCGCGCCCGATGTCAGCGGCTCCAGCCGGGCGAGCAGGTCGGCCGCGGTCGCGGCATCGAAACCGGTGCCGACCTTGCCGCGATAATGCAGTTCGCCGTCCTCCCACTCGGCCATGCCAAGGGCAGCCAGCCCTTCCGCCGCTTGCGAGATCGTGTAACCGGCGATGACGAAATCGTCCTTCTGCAGCGCCTTGCACTTGGTCCAGCTCTTGGTGCGGCCGCTCTGGTAGATCGCGGTGGCGCGTTTGGAGACGACGCCTTCGAGCCCGAGCTCCGTCGCCTGGTCGTAAAGCCCCTGCCCCGAGCCCTCGACATGGTCGGAGAACTGGATGGCGGAGTTGGCGCCGAGGCCGCCAAGCAGTTCCGCCAGCAGCGCCTTGCGCCGGATCAGCGGCGTCTTCATCAGGTCCCAGCCATCGAGATGCAGCAAGTCGAAGGCATAGAAATGCAGCTTGCTGCCGGCGCCCTCGGCCAGCGCATCCTGCAGCAGCGCGAAGCGGCTGATGCCCTTCGCATCCAGCACCATGATCTCGCCGTCGATGATCGCCTCGCGGCACGGCAGTTTTGCGAAAGCATGCGGCAGGTCGCCATAGCGCTTCGTCCAGTCGATGCCGCCTCGGGTGATCAGCCGCACCTCGCCATTGGAGACATGCGCCATGGTGCGGTAGCCGTCGAATTTGATCTCGTGCAGCCAGAGCTCGTTGGTGTTTTCGGCAGGCCCTTCGCCGCCCGGCGGGTTTGGCACCTGCGTCGCCAGCTGCGGTTCAATACGGCTGAGCGCCGGCGCCTTCACCGCGCCCGGCAGCGTGCCGGGTTTCAAGGAACCCGGCTTTGGCGCGGACTTCGCTGACGGTTTCGTGGCGGCCGCCAGTTCTTCGATGCGCAAACCGGACTTCACGCTTTCCGGCCGCGCTTCCAGAATGTTCAGCGCCGTGTCGGCGGCGAGATCGCGCTCCTTGAACAGCAGCCAGTTCTTTTTCTCCGCGTCCTCGCCGGGCTTGGGCTTCAGGCGGGTCAGCATCCAGCCGCCATTGAGTTTTTCGCCGGCGAGGCGAAACTTGAAGGCGCCAGTGCGCAGGCTCTTCTCGACATCGTCCATCGGCGCCCAGGTGCCGGTGTCCCAGACGATCATCGGCCCGCCGCCATACTCGCCCTCGGGAATGACGCCCTCGAAGTCGATATATTCGAGTGGATGGTCCTCGGTCTCGACCGCCAGCCTTTTGTCGGCCGGGTTGAGCGAAGGCCCGCGCGGCACCGCCCAGCTCTTCAGCACCTCGCCGACCTGCAGGCGCAGATCATAATGATCCGCTGTGGCGTGGTGCTTGTGGACGACGAAGCGGTTGCCGTCGGCGGAAATGAGGCCGCCGGCGGGTTCGGGCGTTTTCGAGAACTCACGCTTGGCGCGATAGGTTTTGAGTTTTGGCGGGGTGGTCATGGTCAGGCGGTGGCGGATGCGGATGCGCTTTCCCAGCGCCGCGTTCCGTCACACCCCCCTCTGTCCTGCCGGACATCTCCCCCGCAAGGGGGGAGATCGGATGTCATTTCGGCTTTCGCCAATCGCCGATGTTGAAAGTGACGTGCTGCCAACCAAGCGGCCAATCTCCCCCCTTGCGGGGGAGATGTCCGGCAGGACAGAGGGGGGTGCTGTCCYGCCAGCATTTCAGATTTCCCAGCGCAATGCGAAGAAACAGCGGCCACGCTCAATCGTCGGCAGCCGGCGTCAGCTCAAGCTCGGCCGGGGTCAACCCCTGTTGCAGCTGGCTCAGACGGAACTCATCCACCCAGTAGGCCTCGCCGTCGACCAGCACGCGTGCCTGGTAGGCACCGTCCGAAAAGCTTTGGGCGGTGATGTAGACCTTGTGGTTGTCGAGCGCCTTGCGAACCGCTGCGCGCTTGGCATTCTGGCCGATGACGGGACTGAACATGACGCTGCCCTCGGTCGCCCTGACACGCAACATGGCCGCTTCCACGGCCTGGCGACTGGTCTCAAGGATGACGGAGACACGCTGTCCTGTCAATTTCGCGGACAACGGGTCGGCCGCGCGGCTTACGATCCGCTGCTGGTGACCTTTGTGCCGATCGTCGTGAACTTGGCATTGATCGCATTGCCGAGCGCGCCGGCGCCGGTGATGATGGCAAGCGCGATGAGGGCGGCGATCAGGCCATATTCGATGGCGGTCGCGCCGGTTTCATCCCGCATGAAACGGGAAACGATTGCTGGCATTTCTAGCCCCTGGTTTCTGATCCCTCGCACAACCCTATAGACACCGCGAGTTGCGGTTCGGTTAAATTTTGCCAGCCTTTTGAGGGTGCTTGCGCGCGGAGCTGAATCAAAACATGAAGCATCCGCTCAACGGACACGGCTTGGTTGCAGGCGGCCCAGGCCGGAGCTGTTTTCAGCTTGCCGGTCTGGAACCGCCCACCCGCCTTGTGTCCTTCCCAAGACAGCGGACCAGATAGGCGCATCGACGCCGATCCGCTTTGACATGGATCAAGTGCCAAATGCACCCACGGGTTTGGCCTTTGGCAGGCGCGAAACATCTTCAGGCGCCGGGCCCTTTTTACTGGGCTCGCGAACCCCCATGTCGAAATCCGCTCCCGGCGAACGACATTGATCCAGCGCCGACGAGGCGCGATCAGGTCAAACGACAGGGAGCACCATCATGGCCAAGATGCTTGTCATCTACAAAAACCCCGCCGATCCGGCGGCCTTCGAGCCGCACTATTTCGACATCCATCTGCCGCTCGCAAAACAGCTTCCCGGGCTGCAGCGCTACGATGTCAGCAAACAGCCGATCGTGAACATGCTACCAGGCGAGACACCTTACATCGTGGCGACCCTCTATTTCGACAGCCTGGACGCCATGCGTGCGGCCTTTGCCAGCGAGATCGGCAAGGCCTGCGCCGTCGACCGTCGCAAATACGCGCCTGACGACCGTGTGACGATGCTGCTTTTCGATTCCGAGGCGATGTGAATCGTTAATTCGCGGGCAGGCCTCAGGGGCAGAAAAACCCGCCGTCTTGGGGCGGCGGGTTTGATGGTCACGTCGAACGACTGTCTGATGTCAGAACGTGGACGGGAGCGCTAGCGCCGTCAAGCCGCGGCTGAAATATCTCGGCGAGAACGCCACGGCCGAGCGGCCCTCGTCTCAGACAGCCTCGCTCTCGAAGATCAGCATATCGGCGCCACCCGTCGCGAAGATCTGCAGATCGGCTGCAGCCGCCTGCCCCTCGGCACTGGCGAATGCATTCTGGATGGCGGCCAGGTCGTCGAACTGCAAGGTGGCGATCAGATAGACCTTCGCTGGTCCCGCCGGCGTCATGACAGGGCCGCGGCTGATTTCGTAGCGCCGCAATCCCGGAATGGTCTTGGCCAGCGGAATGTGCTTTTCGCGATAATAGGCATCGAATGCCGCAGGATCCCCAGGCGTGCCGTACATCACCACCAGGCTTGCCATCATTGCCTCCCGAAATCGTTGCGCTGCAGGAGCGTGATGACTTTGCCGGGAGCTTGTCAATCCGCCCTTCCCTGCTAAGGCAAAGGAGCATGGACGGCAGCCTCAGTTCTTCAATCGCCGCAACCGGCGCATCACGCCCTGAACCGCCTTGTACAGCCCGGGCTTCGAGCGCACGAAAAGCTCGGCCTTCCCGCGCAGTTTGATATAGGCGGTCGAACCCCTGCCCTTCAGCGTCACCGCCTCGCACACCTCGGCCAGCACCGCGCTCGAAGCGCCGATATGCTGCTTGTAGCCCTGGCTGCCGACCGACAGGTCGAAATAACCAAGCCCCTGCTCGCGCGCCCACACCATCAGCTTGCCGATCGTCGTCAGGCCCGGCGAGACGTTGGGAACCGCGTCCTGGTCGATCCCGAGCAGAAGCGCGTGCAAGGTGCCCTTCATGACCAGCACGTAGATGACGGCGAGATAGGCTTCACCGGCACGCAGCCCGAACAGCCGCACCGAGCCGTCGGACAGGCCTTGCAGGGCGGCGTTGCGGTAGAATTCGACGACCGGCGCCTGCGTCAGGAGGTCGAAACGCCCGAGCTCGCGGAAGCGGTTGAGCCTTAGCTCCAGAAGCGTGGCGAACTGCTGCTCCACCAATTCAGGCGTCTCGGCTTCGACCAGATCGAGCTTGCCCAGCTGTTCGAAGCGGCGGCAGTGCTTGTGGAAATTCTTGGCGAAGGACGATTTGCAGACGCGCTTGATCAGCGTCTCCGGATTGCCGTCCAGGGCCAGGCTCGAGGCGATCTGGATGGAGTCGCGCGCCGCCGAAAGCAGCGCCAGCGGATTGTCGACGCCGTGAATCTGTTGCGGGATTCCCGCGATGTGGAAGCGGTCCGTCGGCGGCAGCACGGCGCGCACCGCCGCCCAGGCGTCGTCGGCGCTCTGCCTAGTCCAGGGTCTCGCATCGGCCAGCAGCGGCGCCGCGTAGTCGCACACGCCGCCGCTCAGCCATTCGATCACGTAATGGCCCCGAGCACGGCGGCGCATCAGCGGCAGCAGCATGACCGGCGCACCCGTGGCGGCATCGTTGACCTCGACGACGAGCAGCTCCGCGTTTTCGGGCATCAGCCGTTTGGCGATCCCTTCCACCCAGGCAAAGCCCTGGTGGCCGGTGCACAGGCCGGTCTCCTCGAGGCGCAACCAGAGGGGCTTTGCGGTGTCGAAGCTGGTGTGCAGCCGCGCTTTGTAGCGCGCGACAGCAACAGCCGGGGACAGTGGTTGGCCCTGTACATCCACCACCTCAGCTATTCGCATTGCCTGGCCTGCCACCTACGTCTCCCGTCGTTCAGGCCTGCCTTGAACGTCCTCCACGCGAACGCCGCAAACCCCGCATCAGTCCCTGGGCCGCATTGAGCAGCCGGGGGTTGGAGCGCACGAAGGCCTCGGTCCGGTTGCGGACATCGATGCCGGTGCTCACCACTTTGCCTCGCATCGTGTAGCCGTGGCAGAGTTCGACCAGCACCGAACCCTTGGCGCCCATATTTGCCTTGTAACTCTGGTTGCCGACCGACAGGTCGAAATAGCCAAAGCCCCGCTCGCGTGCCCAGCTCATCAACCTGCCCATGATCGCAAGTCCCGGTGAGACATTGGGCACGACGCTCTGGTCCATAGCTATCAGCAGAGCATGAACAGTGTCTTGATGAACCAGAAGATACTGGACCGCGATCAGAGCCTCGGCCACGCGCAGCCCGAACAGCCGCACCGCTCCGTCCGAAAGGCCGCGAACAGCGGCGTTGCGGTAGAAATCGACGACTTTTTCCTGCGTCAGCAGGTCGAAGCGGCCAAGCTCGCGAAAGCGGCTGAGCCGCATCCGGACCAGTTCGCCGAAGATACGCTCCACCTCGGCCGGCGTGCCGGCCTCGACCAGTTCCACATCGCCGAGCCGTTCGAGCCGGCGCCAGTCCTTGCCGAATTCCTTGACGAAGGAGGGCTTGCACAAGCGCTTGAGGACCGTGTCCGGATCGCCGTCAATGGCGAGGCCGAAAGTGGTCTGGAGGGAATCGCGCGTCGCCGCGAGCAAGGCAAGCGGATTGGCGACGCCGTTGATCTCCGGTGGAATCCCCGTAATGTGGAACCGGTCCGCCGGCGGCAGCACGGAGCGCACCGCGGCCCATGCGGCCTGTGCGGATTGTGTGGTCCACGGCCTCGCATCGGCCAGCAGCGGTGCCGAATAGTCACTGACGCCACAGCTCAGCCATTCGATCACCCGATGGCCGAATGCCGGCCGGCGCATCAGCGGCACCAGCATCCTGGGTTCGCCCGTCGTGGCGTCGTTCACCTCGACGATGAGCGGTTCGGCACCTTGCGGCATCAGCCCCGCGACGATCCCCTCTGCCCACGCATAATTCTGGTGACCGGTGCACACACCGCTTTCCTGGAAGCGCAGCCAGAGTGGTCTGACCGCTTCGAGACTTGTGTGCAATCGCGCCGTGTAGGCGTCGTTCGCGGGAACGGTCACAGGATGGGAGGCTTCCCCTTCGGGCAAGCCGTCCACCGCAGCAATTTGCATTGCCTGGCCTGCCAAATCCATCTCCTATCGTCTTGCCGCGGCGAACGTGACCGCCCGCCGCCAGGAGCCCAGGCGGCTGTTACGCTGCTGGTCCGGGTGCTCGATGTTCCACATGCGGTGATGCACGAAATACCATGATGCCGCGAGCACGAAGGTCTCGGAGACCGCCGAACCCAGCAGCGCCCAGGGCGGGGACGCGATTGCCAGCAGGATCGCGATCAGCGCCAGCCCGACGATCGCGCCGCCCAAGGTGATGAAGGCCACGATCCGGAAATCGCCGAGGATCTCGAGCACGATGCGGGGCATGATGTAGAGCATGATCGGGATAAAATTCACCGTCACGAAAAGCCCGATGAACCCAACCGAGGCATCCTGGAGAGCCTGGGATTTGATCATCGGCAGAACGAACAGGATGGCGCAGCCATAGGCCAGGCCGCCGAGCCCCATGACCACCGACCAGATCTTCGCCTGCGCCCAGACGCGGCGCGTTTCGCCCAGCCGCATCAGTTTGGCGAGCTCCGGCTGCGTCATGTTCACGAAAGCAAGGCTGATGATGCGCAGCGGTGCGAACAGCACGATCACCGCCGCCAGCGGTGCATAGGCGGCAGGCCCGGCAATGCCCGCGACCAGCAGCGCCAGGCATTGCCCCTGGATGTTGGTGGTGGTCGCGCTGAACGCCGACCAGCACAGCTGGCGCCACAGCCTGGCATAGCGCCGGCGCGTCGGCATGCGGAAGGAGATGCGGATCGTGCGACGCGCCAGCCGGACCAGGACGAAAATGCCGACCACATTGGCCGCAGCAAGCGCATAGAACACGGTCTGCAGCGCGGCCCCGGCGAACCAGATCGCCAGGCCGGCGAACACGGTGCCGGCGATGGTGAAAGCGGCATCGCTGATGGAGACGATCACCTGCTGGCGGCGCGCGAAGAAGGCCGTGCGCATATGGCTGCGCAATGACCACGCGCCGACGAAGCAGCCGGCGGCAATGCCGCTCGGGTCGCCCAGCAGACGCATCAGAACAGCCGTGCCGACGGCCATCAGCAACGCCACCACCAGCGCCGCCGTTCCAAAGGCCACGTCATAAGCATCGACGCCAGCGCTGTTGACGCTCTTGCTCATCCATATCGAGGCGGGGACGGCGGTGAGCGACCTGATGTAGGACAGGCCGACGCCGCCCATCACCATGCCGATGGCGAAAAGGCCGTAGCCTTGCGCCGACAGCATGTGCAGCAGCATGATGTTGAGGGCGAAGTGGAAGCCGCTCTGCATCGCCTCGCCGCCGATCATCAGCACGAGGCGCCGCACCAGCTGAATCGGGAACTTCACGGCCGTGTCTCCGCCTGGCGCGTGCTTGCCGCCCTGCCCGGCCTTGCGATGGCCGCCTTCAGCTTCTCAGTGGCGATCGCGGCGATCGCCGCGGCCGCGACCGGCTCGCTGAACATCGTCTCGTAGCGCTTGCGCCCGGCGGCGACAAAACCGCGCCAGGCTTCAGGGGCGAGGATGATCTGCTGCAATTTCGCGGCCAGGGCCGCCGCATCGCCTGGCGGAACATGCCAGCCGGTCTCGTTGTCGGCGACCACTTCGACCAGCCCGCCGATCGCCGACACCAGTGGCGGACGGCCATAGGCCATCGCCTCGATGGCGACGCGGCCGAGCGATTCAGGACGCCGCGACGGCACGGTGACGATGTCGGCCCAGCGATAATGCTCCGAAGGGTCTGAGACGAAGGGCAAGGCGCTGACCTGTCCGGCCAGCCCCATGGTCTCGACCAGTTCGGCCAGCGCATGCTCACGCTCTACGCTTTCGAAGGCGCCGCCGACCAGCCGCACCTCGATCCGCGACTTCAGCTCCGCCGGCAGCGAGGCGATCGCCTGCAAAAGCACTTCCTGGCCCTTGATCCGGTTGATGCGGCCAAGCAGCAGCACCCGCAGCGGGCGCTTGCCGTCATAGGTCATCGCTTGCGCCGTCGCCGGACCGGCAACGCCATTGTAGACGACGTAGGAGCGCGCGGATCTGGGCTCGCCGAATGTGGCGCGCGTCGCTTTCGAATTGAAGATGAGGTCGGCATGGCTCCAGTGCATCAGACCGACGAGGATCCGGCGCAGCGCGCCTTCGGGAATTTCATGGATGTGCAGCAATGCCTTGCTGGGCAGCAGGCGCGAGGCCAGCGCATAGTCGGCGACGATCGAGGTGTTGACGTAGACGAGGTCGCAATCGCGCAGGCGACGCGAGGCCCGCCACAGCGCCACCGGCAGCCGCGCCATCTCGACGGTTGCCAGCCTCAGCATCGCTTGGCGCCTGAGCACCCAGAGCGGCTCGAAGACGATGCGGCTGGCATGAGGCTCCAGGATTTCGACGATCGGTCCGCTGCGCGGCAAGACCACTTCGATGTCGGCCGACGGAAACGCGGCGCGCAACGCGGCCACGCTCTCGGCGAAGCTGCGGTCGGAACCGTAGAGTTCGTAACCCTGATGGATGCAAGCAATCCGCATCTTCACATGCATCTTTCTGTCAGGGTGGTGAGACGATTCCGCCGCCTGACGCTATCGGCGACCGGAAACTTCAAGCCAACACCCCTTTGGACTTCCCTCGTTGTCAGTGTGGTCAGAAACGGATGTTGAACCCGGATCACCACACCAAAGCTGCACGCCTTCCGCCGATTCCGACGCGCAGAAGTCCATTTGCAAGGATTATGCCGTTCTAATATATCCATTTACAGGCCAACCGGCCCGGCATTGCCTCGTTTCGCTACACATACGTTGGGAAGGTTGACCGATAATGAAACAACCCGGGCGTTTGGAAGAAATATTTTACAACCCGGATGCGATAATGGCTGGAATCGGGCCTGGCAGGCATCTTGCAAGGCGGCGGTTTTGAAATGGGACAGCCGCGCATCGCGGATCGGGCGGACTTGAAAGTGCCAGCAGCCATGAAATCGGAACAGCCTGCCATCCTGATCCTGGGAACGCGCGGCATTCCTGCCGCCCATGGCGGCTTTGAAACCTTCGCCGAGAAGCTGGCGCTTTTTCTGGTCGGGCGCGGCTGGAAGGTCGGCGTCTACTGCCAGGAGGAGGTCGAGCGTGTCGACCAGAGGGTGCGCACCGAAACCTGGAACGGCATCGACCTCATCCACATCCAGGTCGCCTCGAAGGGCCCGCGCGCAACGCTGGAATTCGACTGGCAATGCGTGCTCGACGCTGCGCGCCGGCCCGGCGTCTGCCTCGTGCTCGGCTACAATGGCGCGGTCTTCCTGACCTGGCTCAGGCTGATGCGGCGCAAGATCATCACGAATATGGACGGCATAGAATGGCGCCGCCCCAAATGGGGGCGCGCGGCGCGCACCTGGTTCTGGCTCAATGAGTGGATCGGCGCCTGGGCCTCGCACCGCCTGGTCGCCGATCATCCTGTCATTGCCGATCATCTGGCGACGCGCCGGCCGCGCAGCGCCATCACCACCATCGCCTATGGCGCCGACCCGGTGACTTCGGCGCCCGAGGCGCCGGTGCGTGCGCTCGGCCTCGAGCCCGGAAAATACCTGATCTCGATCGCGCGCATCGAGCCCGACAACAACATCCTGCCGATCGTCGAAGCCTTCTGCAGCCGGAAGCGCGACATGAAGCTGGTGGTGCTGGGCACGCTGTCCGACCAGATTCCCTATCACGTCGCCGTCCGCAAGGCGGCGAATGCCTCGGTGGTCCTGCCGGGCGCCATCTACGACCAGGCGGCGGTGAAAGCACTGAGGTATCACGCACGTGCCTATATGCATGGCCACACGGTCGGCGGTACCAACCCGTCGCTGGTCGAGGCGCTGGCCGCCGGCAACATGGTGATCGCGCACGACAATCCCTACAACAGGTGGGTCGCGGGTGCTGCCGCCATCCATTTCACCGACACGCAGAGCTGCGCCGATCGCATGCAGCAGGCGATGGAGGACGACGCACTGGTCAAAGCCTGCGGCGAAGCCGCCAGGACGCGTGCCCGCGAAGCCTTCCGCTGGGACGATGTCCTGCTGGCCTATGAAAACGAAGCCTACCGGCTTCTCGGCGTGAGCGCCCCAAGAACCGCCGCGATCGACCGTCCCTCGCCCGGCGCGGTATGACGGGCTGGTCCCGCCGGCGGCTTATCACCACCGCGCTGTCGACGGCGCTGGTGCCCGCCGCGGCGGTGCTGGCGCCGCTTTCGTCCACGCCGCCCGCCCTTGCCGCCAGCGGCGAATGGCGGTTCCGCCGCGGCGTCAACGCCTGGCCCTGGTTTGCGCTGACGCGTGAGTTTCCGGCACCCCGCACCGACTATGACTGGCCGCCCTTCCAGTCGCAGCGGCCGGTGCCGACATCCGACGACCTTGGTCGGCTGCGCCGAACCGGGCTCGACTTCATCCGCCTGCCCATCGATCCCGGCCCGTTCCTGGCGGCCGACGCCGCCACGCGCGGCAAGTTGCTGGACATGGTGGACGCCGCCGTCACCGCCACACTCGACGCCGGTCTCGGCATCATCGTCAACGTCCAGGCCAACGGCGCCACCCACTACTGGAACCCCGACCGCATGGTCTCCAGCACCGCCGCACCCGAATTCACCGCCTATCGCGGGCTGGTCGGCGAGCTTGCCGGCAGGCTGGAGCGGTTCACGCCGGGCATGGTCGCGTTGGAGCCGGTCAACGAACCGCCGCAGTCCTGCGATTCCAACGTCTGGTCAAACGTCCAGGCAGCCTTGCTGACGGCGGCCAGGGCGCAATCCCAGACCTTGCCGCTGGTCGTCACCGGCGGCTGCGGCTCGATGGTGAGCGGGCTGGTGGCACTCGATCCTGCGCCGCTGGCATCCTTCGAGCCGATCCTGTTCACCTTCCATTTCTACGAACCCTATCTGTTCAGCCACCAGGGCGCGCCGTGGATGCGCGAACCCGTCTACCGCGCGCTGAACAATGTGCCGTGGCCGGCCTCCGCCGGTTCGCTCGAACAGACGCTGGCCTCCGTCAGGGCACGCATGGCTCAGGACACCAAGACTTCCGAAGCGGACAAAAAGGCCGCCTATGCCGAAACCGAGCGCGTGCTGAAGGTCTATTTCGACGCCCAGCCCGACCGCTGGTTCATCGACAAATATCTCACCCAGGCGCGCGCCTGGGCCGACACCCATGGCATCGCATCTGACCGCATCATCATGGGCGAATTCGGCGCGCTGCGCTCCGACGCCCACTATATCGCCGCCCCCAACCCCGACCGCGCCCGCTATATCGCTGATGTCCGGCAGAGCGCGGAGTCGTTCGGCTTCCCCTGGGCCTTCTGGGACCTCTTCGACGGCATGGGCATGATGGACGGCTCCACCCGCGCGCTGGATTCGGCGATGGTCGAGGCGCTTGGGTTGAGGATGCCGGCGGAATAGATCGTGGATCGTGGCGATTGGCTGAGCGCCTCCCTCTCTTCGTCATCAACTCTGAGAAATGGCGGCGTCCCTTAGTCTTGCATTTAGGGTAACGATGATCTTTCGCATGACGGCAGCGATTGCCACCATTGGCTTTTTTCCGTTTGTGACGAGGCGTTTGTAGAAGGGTGCGAATTCGCCCCTTCCAGCTGCGGCGCGCAGGGCTGGCATGAACAGCGCGGTTCTGACATCAGGGCGCCCGCCACGGATTTTGCGGTAGCCTTGCTTTTGTCCGCTGTCGTTTGGG
>NZ_JBFUGI010000028.1:0-18225 GCF_056402995.1 Mesorhizobium sp. P3_A8
GTGGCAACCGACCTACAGGTCTACTTCTGACCTACAGGTCTACTTCTGCGACCCGCGCAGTCCCTGGCAACGCGGCAGCAACGAAAACACCAACGGCCTGCTCAGGCAGTACTTCCCGAGAGCAACAAACTTCTCCCATGTCTCGCAGGCCCAACTCGACGACGTCGCCCTACGGCTCAATCAACGGCCCCGAAAAACCTTGGACTTCGAAACGCCGGCCGATAGGCTGCAGAAAGTGTTGCAATGACCGGTTGAAACCACCGGCGCAAATTGGTCACGGCTCCACTCGTGAAGTGGAGCCGCACCTGATCAAACCTCAGTTGCCTCGGAAAGTTCGAGAGCGTCCTCAACATCGACTCCCAGATAGCGGACCGTGTTCTCGATCTTGGTATGACCGAGCAAAATCTGGATGGCTCGCAGATTTCCCGTCGCTTTGTAGATAATCGAGGCCTTGGTGCGACGCAGGGAATGGGTTCCGTAGTCGTCTGGTCTAAGCCCGATCGCCTCCACCCATTCGTCGACAAGGCGTGCATACTGCCTTGTACTCATGTGAGCCCTTGGATTGATCCTGCTCGGAAACGCGTAATCGTCGACTGTTCCGCCGCGTCGCTCCAGCCATGCGAGAAGGCTGGAGCGTACGTCGCTCATCAACTCGAACTGAACAGGTCGGCCGGTTTTCTGTTGGATGACCATCGCGCGAGTTCGGACTTCCGGTCCTACAACGAGGTTGCCGATTTTGATCTTGACGAGATCGCAGCCGCGCAAATTGCTGTCGATCGCCAAATCGAAGAGCGCTCTGTCTCGCAGACGCAGCTCTCGATCGAGAAAGAAGCGTATCGCCCATATCTGTCGAGGTTTCAGAGGGCGTTTCGTTCCGACCTTCTTCCCGGCATTCCATGCCCGGCGATCGGAGTCGGTGAGGTCGTAGCACGAGTGTCCCATTTCGTTTCTCCTTCGGCCATGATTGGCCACCAGAGAAACGCCGCTCGACTGTTGCGGGGCCGTAACCGGACTGGCCGCTGAGTCACGGTTCAGTTCAAAAGCTGCCGTGTGGACGCGCTCCACAGACTGAAGGGTCGAGGAGACAAGCGATGAATGGCCAAGCACGCTGACTTTGGCCGACTTCAACGTCCCAGGAGGTTCTTCTCGACGGTTCTAAGGTGGATCAACATCGCCGTCTTGGAGCCGTCGGGATCGCGACGCAGCAACGCATCCAGGAGGGCCTGATGCTCATCGCAATACACCTGACGGCGCTCTTCGGAGAATGACCGCTTCTTCATCTCGAACCAAGGCGACTGGTTTCGGATCGCACGCATGAGGTTATGAATCTCCTTCAAAAAATCATTGCGGCAGCATGCGAAGACGCGATGATGGAATTCCGCGTCCCAATGCTCGAATGTGGGCATGTCTTGCGACTCGCAGGCGGTCTTATGTGCTTCGCGAACAGCGTTGAGCTCGGCCGCGCTCGCGTTGGTCGCGGCAAAAGCCGCGGCAGCCGGTTCCAGCAATTGCCTGATCTCCATCATATCGGCCGGGCTGGTGCCTTCCATTCGCGCCACCATCGAGGCAATCGACAGGGGATTTGTCGCGGTTAGAAATGTCCCGCGGCCGACGTGGCGAACAACGGTCCCGTCGCCTTCCAGGAAACCGACGGCGCGCCGCACCGTGTTGCGCGCCACCCCAAACTCGACCGCCAGATCACGCTCCGGAGGCATCCGCCCGTCCTCAAGCCATTCGCCGGATGAAATCCGCTTCTTGAGCATCAAGGCAATATCGTTCGCAACGAGCTTCGGCATTTCCAACTTCTATCTGATCCAATTGTGAACCAATAATATCAGCGATTGCGCGCCCGGTCTAGTAGTTTTAGCCAGAAATAGGCTTTTTCTGCCAGATATGCAAAGATTCATGCACTCAGCCCATTGCCAAGCCCAACCAATCGTGACTATTTTGTCTTCAAAGGCCGCATATTGGCTCACAAAAGGTTCAGGGAGAGAGGCATGAAAATTGCGACATTTGCGATCGCCGGTGAGCGTCGCGTCGGCGTCGTCGATCTCGACAGGCAGACTGTTTCGCCTTTTGATCTACCTGTCGAGCAGGCACAGACCGGTCTTCTGGCGCTGATCCGTCGCAATGGCGCCGGGATGCCGCGCACGCTTTCGCCCATCCCGCTTGCGCAGGTCGAGATCGAAGCGCCAATCCCGCTGCCGGCTCGCAACATTTTCTGCGTCGGCAAGAACTACCACGAGCATGCCCACGAATTTTCCCGCAGCGGATTCGATTCAAGCGCAGCCGCAGGGACCATCCCCAAGCACCCGATCATCTTCACCAAGGTTCCGGAGTCGGTGATACCGACCAACACCAATGTGCTGATCGACTCCACTGTATCGACGGCCATCGACTATGAGGCTGAGCTTGCCGTCATCATCGGCAAGGGCGGGCGCGGAATTTCAAAGGAAGACGCTTACGATCACGTTTGGGGCTACACGATCGTCAACGATGTCACCGCGCGCGATCTGCAGGGCAAATACAGCCAGTGGCTGATAGGCAAGTCCCAGGACACGTTTTGCCCCATGGGGCCTTGGGCCATAACCAAGGACGAACTCGACCTCGATAGTGCGTCTGTCCGCTGTTTCGTCAATGACGACCTGCGCCAGAACTCGAAGATTTCGCTGCTCATTTTTGATATCCCGACGATCATCTCGACGCTGTCGCAAGGCATCACACTGAACCCTGGCGATATCATTGCGACGGGGACGCCAGCAGGCGTCGGTATTGGGTTTGATCCGCCGAGATACCTGAAGGCTGGCGACGTCGTCCGCGTCGAGATCGACGGCATTGGGTCCCTGGAGAACCGCTTCGCGGAGCGTGCGCAATGACAACAGTGACGATCGGGCCGATCGTTGCCGAGGTCACCGGCGAAGGCATGCCGGTGGTGATGATCCATGGCCTTGGTGGAACGTCGAACATGTTCCAGCCGCAGATGGCGGCACTCTCCAGCTATCGTGTAGTCCGGCTGGATCTGCCTGGCTCGGGGCGCTCGCCAAGGCCATTTGAGCCGCTAACGATCGAAATCATGAGCGATGCCGTTACCCGCGCCATGGACGGCATGGGCGTAACGCGGGCACATTTCGTCGGTCATTCGATGGGCACCATCGTCTGCCAGCAAATAGCTGCCAAACAGTCTGCGCTGGTCGCTTCGCTGGCATTGTTCGGCGCCTTGGCCGAACCTGCCGAAGCAACACGGCAGGGCCTCGTCAAGCGAGCTCAACTGGCCAGAGCCGGCGGCATTGCCGACATAGCCGATCAGATCGTCGCCAATGCGCTGTCGGCGCATACAAGAGAGACGTCGCCTGCGGCGGTCGCCTTCGTGCGCGAGTCGATAACGCGGCAGGATCCGGAGTCTTATGCGCGCACTTGCGAGGCACTGGCGAAGGCGGCGGCGGTCGACCCCAGGCACATCGCGACCCCTACCCTGTTGGTCACCGGCGACGCCGACACAGTCAATCCGATGAGCATCGGCCAAGCGCTTGCCGATCGGATCAAGGGAGCCGTAATCTCTTCGCTCGATCGGTGCGGACACTGGGCTACCGTTGAGTGCCCCCGCGAAAGCAGCCAAAAGCTCGCCGATTTTTTGCGACGCGTTGATAGGTGAGGACCTGAACAGCGCGTAAAACTGCGCGTTCGAATGTTTTTGGGAGGATAAGATGGCAGAAGACAGCTGGAACGGAAACGGTTCGGGCGGCACGCTCTTCACCAACGTGCGCGTGCTCGACGCGACCGGTGAGTATCCCTACACCGGGGAAGTGCTGGTGCAGGGCAACCGCATCAAGCAGATCACCAAGGGTTCGTCGCGTTTTGGCTCGACATCGTCACCGTCATATGGTGGCGGCGCCACAGTCATTGACGGCATGGGCGCGACGCTGATGCCCGGCATGATCGATGCCCATTTGCACCTGTCTTGGAACAATGCGCCCGGCATCGACCCGATCCAGATGATGGAGGTCGAAGAGCATATGCTGGTCACGATGGAAATGGCCAAGCTCGTGCTGGACGCTGGCTTCACGGCGGGTCGCGGTGCTGCTGCAGCCAAGGCGAGGCTCGACGTCGTCTGCAAGAAGTTCATCAATCAGGGACGGTTCCCCGGGCCACGCTATCTAGCCGCTGGGCCTGAGATCACCACTGTGGGTGGCCTTGGCGATTCATCGCCGTCGCATATCCCGCATGAGGGCCTCAACCTGGGAATCGTCGTATCGGGGCCGGAAGAAATCCGGCGCACCGTGCGGCAGCTGATCAAATACGGCGTCGACTCAATCAAGCTCAATCTGTCCGGTGAAAGCATCACCGGTATGGGCGCCGAAGAGACACCAATGTCCGAAGAGGAGGTCGCCATGGCGGCCTCGGAGGCACGCTGCCGCAACAAGGTGTTGTCGGCACACGCGCGCTCATCTGGATCGGTCAAGCAGTGCATCAGGCACGGCATCCAGAACATCTTTCACGCATCATTTGCGGACGAAGAAGCCCTCGATATGTTGGAGGCCGCAAAAGACAAGCACTTCGTCGCGCCCGGCATTGCCTGGCTCATCAACACTGCTCGCCATGCCGAGCAATGGGGCATCAAGCCTGGCTCGCCGCTGTCGCTCGAATATGAGCGAGAGCTCGAGATGTGCGTCGACACGATGAAGAAAATGCACCGGCGCGGCATCCGCGTTCTGATTGGTGGCGACTACGGTTTTGCTTGGACACCGCAAGGCACCAACGCCAAGGATATTCAGACATTTGTCGAGATGCTTGGCTTCTCGCCGATGGAGGCGATCCAGGCCGGAACCAAATATGGTGGCCAGATTATGTGTATGGGCGACGAGCTCGGCATGATCAAGGAAGGCTATCTCGCCGACCTCCTTCTGATCGACGGCGATCCGATATCAGACGTCCGAATTCTCCAGGATAAGAACCGCATCCTCGCCATCATGAAGGACGGTAAATTCCACAAGGCACCGCGTATCAACGAACAGCGCCGGCGACTGACGGCATGAGCATCCTGGACCGGCCATCTTCGTCCGGGATCTCGGGCGGCGGCGTTTCGCGCCGACAGGCATGGGGCCTTTTCTGGCTCCTGATCGCCGCGCTCGTTGCATGGCTCGTTTTCGCCGTCTGGCCGGATTGGCTCAACGCGGTCCTCATATCGAAGAAAGCCTTCGTCAGCGCCGTGCTCAACGGCATAACGCTGGCAGGTCTCTACTTTCTGGTTGCCAGCGGTTTCACTTTGATCTTCGGCCTCATGCGCAACGTCAACCTGGCGCATGGTTCGCTTTACCTGCTCGGCGCCTACATCGGTTACGAAGTGGCGGACCGCACCGGCTACTGGTTGCTGGGGGTCGCCGCGGGCTTCATCGTGCTTGCAGTGATCGGTGTCGTCATGCAGGTCGTCGTGTTCCGTCGCTTGGAGGGTGACGACCTTAGGCAAACCCTGGTCAGCATCGGCATCTCGATCGTGGCGGCCGACCTGATGCTGGCGGTCTGGGCGGGCGGCACCTATCAGATCGCGGTGCCGGAATGGCTCGATGGTGCAGTGACCTTGCCTGTCATAACGGCGGTCCGATCCAACGGCGCATCGGTCTTTCTCACCTACCCATTCTATCGGATCGCCGTGCTGGCCGCAGCCATCGTCATTGGCATCGGCCTGTGGCTGATGCTGAACAAGACCCGCGTCGGCATGATGATCCGCGCCGGCGTCGACGATCGCGCTATGCTTTCAGCCTCTGGCGTCAACGTGCATGCGGTCTTCGCCATCGTCTTTGCGGTTGGAGCCGGACTTGCCGGCTTTGCCGGGGTCGTTGGCGGATCGGCGCTGTCCGTCGCGCCGGGTGAAGACATTCGTTATCTGCTGGCCTCGCTCGTAGTCGTCATCGTTGGCGGCATGGGCTCGATATCAGGCGCAGCCATAGGCGCGCTTCTCATTGGTTTGGCCGAACAACTCGGCCTGGTCTACTTCCCGACCTACGGCGTCGTGCTGACCTTCATCATCATGGTCGTGACACTTGCGATCCGGCCGCAAGGCATCATGGGCAAATCACGATGACCATGAGCCTCCAATCCACGCCCGCCACAACTCAGCCAACCTGGCTGGACAAAATTGGCGCCGGTCACATTCTTCTCGCCATCGCGCTGGTTCTGTATCCGCTGGTGGCGTCGGATTTCTTCCTGACGCAGATCGGCGGCTACTCCTTAATCTTTGGCATGCTCGGCCTGTCGTTGATGATGCTCGCCGGCTACGGCGGCATGGTCAGCCTGGCTCAGATCACCGTCGCGGGTATCGCGGCCTATTGCATCGCGATCTTCGGCGACAACAACAGCCACCTTCTTGGCTTTGGCTGGCCCTGGTGGATTGCGGCTCCGGTTGCGATCCTGATCGCGGCGATCGCCTCGTCCCTGATCGGATGGATATCGGTCCGCACCGAAGGCATCTACACCATCATGATCACGCTGGCGATTGCCACCGCCACCTTCTACTTCGCGCAGCAGAACTACGCGATCTTCAATGGCCATTCGGGCTATGCCGGCATACGCGCCCCAGCTTTCTGGGGCGTGAACTGGCGCGATCCGAAGGCGTTCTATTACCTGTGCCTTGGATTCTCGGTGCTCGCCTATGCCGCGATCCTCTACGGCTCCAGGTCAACGTTCGGGCTGACCCTGCAGGCGATCCGTGACAATCCCCGCCGCATGCGCGCTCTGGGCTTCAACGTTACTGCGCACAAGGTGTTCGCCTGGTTTCTGGCCGGCATCATAGGTGGGTTGGCCGGTGTGCTCCTGGTCTGGTTCAATGGCCGCGTATCGCCCGGCACCATCGGTGTGGACGCTGCAATCGATGTTCTGATCATCGCTGTCATTGGTGGTCTGCGGCATCCGATCGGGCCGTTCCTTGGAGCCCTCGTCGTCGTTCTGATGCAGACGTTCGCGATCGATCTCGTCGGGGCCGAGCGTTTCAACACCCTGATCGGCCTCGTCTTCCTGGTGATCGTTTTCATTTCACCAGATGGAATTCTTGGGTTGTGGGCAAAGTTCAAGCCCAACTTTTCTCAGGAGTCCTTGCGCCCCAGCCTGTGACGGCCGGGCGGAATGAACTGCACAACTCTGTCAATCAAGGGAGGAAATAATGAGGATGCACAGACGCACATTACTGGCTTTGGCATTGGCGAGCGGACTGACCGCTCCGTCCTTGGCTCTCGCCGCTGACGACACCATCAAGATCGGCCTGCTTGCGACCTTCGAAGGGCCCTTCACGGTGCTTGGCGAAGATAGCGAGCGCGGCGCAATGACCGCCGTGGAAGAGGTCGCCGGCACCGTGGCGGGCAAAAAGATCGAGATCATCAAGGGGTCGTCCGACGCGTCACCCGACAGTGCGGTGCGCGCGGCCCGCAAGCTGGTCGAACAGGATGGCGTCAAGGTCCTGATCGGTCCGCTTTCTGGTGACGAAGGCCTGGCCGTCAAGGACTATGCCAAGACCCAGCCGACGGTCACGTTCCTGAATGGCGCATCCGCTGCCCAGGACACGACTTTCAGGGATCCTGCCCCGAACTTCTTCCGCTTTGGAACCGATGGCGCGCAATGGATGGCAGGCCTGGGCACTTACGCTTTCAAGGACAAAGGCTACAAGACCGTCGCGACCGTCGCGGAGGACTACTCCTTCCCCTACACGCAGGTGTTCGGCTTTATGGCTGAGTTCTGCAAGGCAGGCGGACACGTGCCGTCGAAATCCTGGGTGCCGATCGGTAACAAGGATTTCTCCTCGGTCATCGCTGCCATCCCCGACAATGTCGACGCAATCTATGTGGCGCTCGGCGGTGCAGATGCCGTGAACTTCCTGACTCAATACCAACAGTCCGGCGGTGCGGCCCCGCTAATCGGAGGCTCGATCACTGTCGATCAGACGGTGCTCACGGCCAAGGGCAAGCTGCGTGACGTGCTCGTTGGAACGCCTTCTGCCGGTCCGACGGCTGACACGAATGACACCGCTTCCTGGACCAAGTTTGTCGAGGCTTACAAAAAGCAGCCAGGTGCATTCCCGTCGCCGTCGCTGTTTGCCCATGCCTACTACATCAACATGAAAGCCGCGTTGCTTGGCCTCGACAAGGTCGGCGGCGATGTTTCCGATGGTGGTGCGAAGCTGCGCGATACCCTTTCGTCGCTGTCTTTTGAGACGCCGACGGGCAAGGTTTCGCTCGACAAGAACCGCAATGCGATTGCCGACATCTTTCTGACGGAAGTGACTGAAAACGCCGACGGGACGCTGTTGAACAAGCTGATCAAGGTGGTTCCGCAGGTAAACCAGACACTAGGCATTGCTGAAGCGGACTTCACGGCGCTGGGCGCTGTGAGCCGCGACAATCCAAGCTGCCCGTAATCGGTCGAACGCAGGAGCGCGCACCAGTGGCCGAGAATGACATGGCTTCCCGTCTGCAAGGAACCGGTGCTTACGCTCTGGAACTGGACGGCGTCGCGCGTCACTTCGGTGCTCTGGTGGCGCTTTCCGGCATCAATATGAGGATCGCGGCCGGCGAACGGCGCGCGGTCCTCGGCTCCAATGGTGCCGGCAAGACGACGCTTTTCAATGCGGTGACCGGCGACTTCTTGCCGACGGCCGGGCGCATCCGCTTCTTCGGCGAAGACATAACCGATCTGCCCACACATGAACGCATCAGGCGTGGCTTGCGGCGGACCTACCAGATTTCGCAGTTGTTCAAGGGGCTGTCGGTTCTCGATTCAATCTTCCTGGCCTGCCGCGGAGTGTCGCGCCGCCGGTTCTCATTACTTCGGCCGCGGTTGAATGACGTCAACAGAGTTCAGGCTGAGTCGATCCTCCACGCCGTGCATTTGGACAGCGACCGCGACGCGTTGGTGGCGACACTCAGCCACGGCCAGCAGCGACAGCTGGAAATTGCGCTGGCCCTCGCCGGCGCACCCCGGTTCATATTGTTCGACGAACCCGCAGCGGGTCTGTCGCCGACAGAGCGTCGCGATCTGGTTGCGATCCTCAACGGCCTCCCCAAGCACATCGGCTATGTCATCATCGAGCATGATCTCGACGTGGCGCTTCGCGTCTCTGAATATGTCTCGATGATGCACAATGGCCGCCTGTTCAAGGAAGGCACACCCCAGGAGATCGAGGCCGATCCTGAGGTCCAGGAAATCTACCTTGGAGGCAAGCATGGCTGAGCGCGCCGCTTCCTCAGGCAAGGCGGTTCTCAAGATCGAGGACCTTCAGGTCTATTACGGCCAAAGTCATGCGCTCCAGGGCGTGTCGCTGACTTTGGAAACCGGCGTGTTGTCGGTCGTCGGCCGCAATGGCATGGGCAAGACGACACTGTGCAACACCATCACTGGCCTGAAGCGCGCACAATCCGGTTCCATTCGAGTCAACGGTCGAGAGATATCCTCGCTCGAGCCGCACGAGATCCACCGCCTCGGCGTCGGCTACGTCCCCCAAGGCAGGCGAGTCTGGCCAAGCCTGTCCGTGGATGAGCACTTGCGGATGTCGTCGAAACGCGACGCCAGTTGGACGGTCGAGCGTGTCTACAAGACCTTTCCACGCCTGGCGGAACGCAAAAGCAATGGCGGCTCTCAACTGTCGGGTGGCGAGCAGCAGATGCTGGCCATTTCGCGTGCGCTGCTGAGCGACCCCAAACTGCTGGTCATGGACGAGCCAACCGAAGGGCTGGCGCCGGTCATTGTCGAACAGGTCGAGCGCATGCTCGTCAGCCTGGCGGAAGAAGGCGAGATGGCGATCCTCGTCATCGAACAGAATATCGGTGTTGCAACGGCCGTGTCGGACCGCGTCGCGATCATGGTCAACGGGCGCATCAACCGGGTCATGGAAGCCTCGGCGCTTGCTGCCGATCGCGACTTGCAGCAACGTCTGCTCGGCGTTGGCCGCCACTCTGATGAACCTGCTGTTACTCCAGCCGCAATTGCCGAAGCGCAAGAGCAACTGGCGGAGGTCTACCGCATTGATCGGGCAGGCACACGCACAGAGCCGGTGGTTCAGAATGGGGTCTACCGTCCGGTCACCGAGCTGCCAAACCGGTGGAACGTGCCGGTTGCAGCCATGCGGCAAGCGGCAGTCGAAAAACACAATCCTCAAGACGACCTGAAAAAGGTCTTCGCCATCCCCTTCGCCGAGCGGATCGGCCGCACCGTTCTTGTCGCCGGAACGTTCGACACGAAGGCGAAGGAATTGCGGTTCGTGGCCGATCGTCTGAAATCGCTCGGGATTCCCGTTCGCACAGTCGACCTCTCCACCTCGGGAAGGCCGTCGAGCGCGGACGTTCCCGCTATGCAGGTCGCAGGCATGCATGCGCGAGGATCATCGGCTGTGTTTTCGAATGACCGCGGCGGCTCGGTCGCCGCAATGGCCGAGGCCTTTGCTCGCTGGATCGAACGCGAGCCAGGTCTTGGCGGCGTGATTTCGGCCGGCGGCTCAGGCGGAACGACAATGGCCACCGCCGGTATGCGCGTCCTGCCGGTGGGCGTTCCCAAACTGATGGTGTCCACCGTGGCAGCCGGCGACGTCGGCAAATATGTCGGTGGCGCCGATATCATAATGTTCCACTCGGTCGCGGATGTTCAGGGCCTCAACTCGATCACTGAGGCCGTCCTGGGCAACGCTGCTCACGCCATGGCGGGTATGGTCGCGCAGCTGCCTTCCGGCGAAGCCTGGGAAGCCAAGCGAAAGCTGGCACGTCCTGCTGTCGGCATCACCATGTTTGGCGTCACCACGCCCGCTGTGCAGGCCGTCACCAAACGGTTGGAAGCGGATTATGACTGCCTGGTTTTCCACGCTACCGGCATCGGTGGCCGGGCCATGGAGAACCTCGCCGACTCCCGACTGCTGTCGGCCTTCATCGACCTGACAACGACGGAAGTCGCCGACATGGTGGTCGGTGGCGTGTTCCCTGCAAACGATGATCGCTTCGGAGCGGCGATACGCACGGGCTTGCCCTATGTCGGGTCCACCGGCGCGCTGGACATGGTCAATTTTGGCCCGCGCGACAGTGTGCCGGAAAAATTCAAAAGCCGGAAGTTCGTCGTGCACAATCCCAATGTCACCCTGATGCGCACCACCAGGGATGAAAACCGGCAGTTTGGCGAATGGATCGGCACGCGGCTGAATGCCATGAATGGGCCTGTGCGCTTTCTCCTGCCTGAAGGCGGCGTTTCGATGCTCGACGCACCCGGGCAACCCTTCCACGATCCGGAAGCCGACAATGCGCTGTTTGAGGCGATCGAGAAAACCGTGCGCCAGACGTCACTGCGGCTGGTCCAGCGCGTTCGTTCCAACATCAACGATGCGCCATTCATCGATGCGGTGATCACTGCATTCCATGCAATCGCACCGAAACTGCAGAGGCGCGCATGACCCGATCTGCAAGTCGACAGCCTCACGAAAATCAAGCCGGTCGGCTTCGGTCGATCGCATCCTGTTTGGGAGGGTAGAAAAATGGCCGCACAGACTTTTGGCACGTTCCTTTTGTGGTTGATCGTCGCCGCGATCATCGTTGTGATTGCTGTCTATATCCTGCGATGGCTGTATCGCCGCTCCACCAAGGAAACAGCGTTCGTGCGAACCGGTTTCATGGGCGAGAAGGTGGTCGTCAATGGCGGCGCTTTCGTCATACCGGTCCTGCACGAAATAACTCCCGTCAACATGAACGTGCTGCGCATCGAGGTGCGCCGCGAAGACGCTCACGCATTGATCACCAAGAACCGGATGCGCGTCGACCTGATCGCGGAATTCTTCGTGCGGGTCGGAGCAAGCCGCGAATTGGTGGCCGCCGCCGCGCAGACACTGGGGCGGCGCACATTGCAGCCTGAAAGCCTGCGCGAATTGCTTGAGGGAAAATTCGCCGGCGCCATGCGCACGATCGCTGCCCAGATGAGCCTGGAGGAAATGCACGAGTTGCGCGGCGACTACGCGGCCAAGGTCCGCACCCTCGCCTCTGAATCGCTTGCTGCTAACGGTCTCGAACTTGAGAGTGTCGCTATCGTCGACCTCGACCAGACCAGCCTTGAGTATTTCGATCCGTCCAACGCGTTCGATGCCGAGGGTCTGACGCAACTGACGGAATCCATCGAAACTCGCCGCCGGATGCGCAACGAGATTGAACAGCGCACCCTCGTCGATATCCGCAACCAGAACCTCGATACGCAGCGCAAGGTGCTCGAGATCGACCGTGACACCGAATATGCGCGGCTCGAACAGGAACGCGAGGTCGAGATCCGCCGTGCGTCGCAGCGTTCTGAGCTGGCCATCGAGCGCGCGCTCCGCGACCAGGAATCGGAACAGGCGCAGCTGTCCTCGCGCGAAGCCGTCGAGAAATCCCGGCTGAACCAGGAAAGGAACATCACGGAAGAGCGCATCAAGAGCGAAGAGGACACGCAACGCCGCGAGATCGCCCGCCGGCGGTCCCTCGACGAGACTGAGATGAAAATGCGCGAACTGACAGAGCGTGAGCAGATCGCCCTGGAACTGTCGCTGGAAAAGGCCCGCATCGAGCGCGAAGGCGCGCAGAGCGGACTGGAGATCGAGCGCAAAAAGGTGCTCGAGATCGCGGAGCTTGAGCGTCAGATCGCGTTGGCGGAGAAGGCGCTGGAAGTCACGAAGGCAGAGGCTGAAAAGCGCCGCGCCGAGATTGTTGAGAACCAGGCCACTGAAACCGCGCGCATCGCGCAGGAGCGCGCCATTGACGAGGTGAGGATTGCTCGCGAGCGCCACCTTGAAGCGTTGCAGATCGCCAAGCGCCAGGCGTTCGAGGAAGCCGAGATTTCTGCCGGCGAAGAGGTGGAGCGTGCCCGCATCACTACAGAGCGTGGCATTGAGGAAGCCCGCCTGATCAAGGACCGCGACATGCGCCAGTTGGGCGTCGATCGTGACCAGAAGATCGAGATCGCCGAGATTCAGAAGGCAATCGACATCGCCAAGAAGACCCAGGAACGCTCGTCCGCGATTGCAGCCTCGGAAGCCGTTCGTGCAAAGGCCATTCAGGCCGAGGAACAGGCCTTCACCGCCCGCGAGCGCGAGATTGCCGAGCGTCGCAAGCTGACCGACCTTATCGGTGCCGCCCGGGAAGCCGAGCGCGATGCCCTGCGCATCACCTCGGCTGCTGACGCTGAGATGAAAGCAGCAAAGAGCCTGGCGGAAGCACAGAAGATCGCTGCTGTCGCTTCGGCGGAAGCGGAGAAGATCCATGCCCTGGCCGCGGCCCAGCGCTACGAGGTCGACGCCGCCGGTCACCGGCAGCTCAACGAGGCCGAGAACCTGCTTTCGGACGAGGCTCGCGCCGGGCGCCTCCGCGGCAAATTGCTGGACCACATGGAAGGCATCATCCGCGAGAGTGTCAAACCGATGGAGAAGATCGAAGGCATCAAAATCCTGCATGTCGACGGGATCAACGGTGGCCAAGGCGGCAGCCGCAACGTCACCGACGAGGTCATCGATTCAGCGCTGCGTTACAGGGTGCAGGCGCCAATGATCGACAATCTGATGAAGGAGATCGGCATCGAGGGCGGATCGCTTGGCCGCATGACCGATGTTTTGCGAGACGCCAAGGACATAGCCAGCCTCAGCCGCGACAAGAAAGGCAAAGCAAAGAGCGGCAAGGAAACCGACGATGACGATCGCGACCAGTGAAGCCGTAGGGTCACCCGATGCCGAAGATCTATGTGTCGTCGACGATCAATGCGCCAGCTGTGGACGTTTGGAAACTTGTCCGAAACTTCAATGGCTTGCCGAGCTGGACACCGTTCGTCGCGGAGAGCCGCATCGAACAGAACGCGCATCCGGACCAGATCGGCTGCATACGCAATTTCATGCTGAAGGACGGTGGCCGGATCCGGGAGAAACTGCTGGCTCTGTCTGACTACGACCTCTCCTACAGCTATGCGATGCTGGAGAGCCCGATGGGGGTAGAGAACTACATAGCCACGCTCTCCCTGACCCCTGTGACCGATGGCAACATGACGTTCGCCGAATGGCGGGCCGAGTTCGACTGTGCACCCGAGCGGGAAAGCGCATTGGTGCAGCAGATCGGCACAGGCGTATTCCAGAGCGCCTTCACGGCGCTCAAACAGCGCTTCGCGCGCTGACATCGACGAATGGTCAAGGTTTGCCAGAGCACGATCATCAACGCGCCTGTAGAGGACGTCTGGTCTGTTCTGCGCGATTTCAATGGGCATGAGCGCTGGCATCCGGCAATCTCCTTCAGCGAGATTGAGAGCGGCGACCCGGCCGATGCGATCGGCGCGGTTCGCCATTTCCGTCTCACCGATGGGAGCGAACTGCGCGAACAACTCCTGGCCTTATCCGACAAAGACCGGCGCCTGAGATATTGTCTGTTGGAGGCGCCGTTGCCGTTGATGGGGTATGTCGCGTCGATCCGGCTGAAGCCGGTAACGGACGGCAACGCTACCTTCTGGGAATGGTCCTCGGAGTTCCATCCGCCCGCGCATCGCCGTGATGAACTGGTCAAGCTGGTCACTGAAGGCATCTACCAAGCCGGTTTTGAGGCCGTTCGCCGGCTCTTGACCGGAAGGCCTATTGCCGAACCAAACAAGGCCAGGTCACAGCAACCGGCGGCGGAGTTGATCCCCAAGAGGCGCGAGCGGGAGCTGCCTAGAGGCGACGACCAGGGCACACGGACCAAGGCAATCCTTGTCGAGCGCCACGGAGGCCCCGAGGTTCTGCAGCTTGCGGAGATCGGCTTGGCGCCGCCATCGCGTGGCGAGATCCAGGTCCGTCACACGTTCATTGGTGTCAACTATATCGACGTCTATTGCAGGACCGGCTATTTCGACCTCCTGCAGCCGCCAGGCGTTCCGGGCATGGAAGCCGCCGGCGTCATCGCAGCGGTCGGCCCGGAGGTTTCGGGCTTTTCAGTCGGCGACCGGATTGCCTATGCATGCCCGCCGGTCGGCGCTTACTGCGAACGACGCAACATGGCACCCGACCTTTTGGTTCACCTCTCGGATGACATTTCCGACGTAACAGCCGCGGCGGGTCTTTTGAAAGGCATTACTGCGAGCTTCCTGCTGCACGACGTTTATCCCGTGAAACCCGGGTCCGTTGTGCTCATCCATGCGGCAGCAGGCGGGGTCGGCCAGTTGCTGGTGCAATGGGCACGTCATCTCGGCGCGACGGTGATCGCCACTGTCTCGAGCGATGATAAAGCCCGGATCGTGGAACGGCTCGGCGCCCATCACGTCATCGTCTACTCCAGAGAGAATTTCGCAGAGGCCGTCATGCATCTGACCGGCGGCAAGGGCGCGGATGTGGCCTATGACGCCGTCGGCAATGACACGTTTGGCGGGTCGCTGGCGGCTTTGGGCGTTCGTGGCCATCTCGTCAGTTTTGGCCAAGCTTCAGGACCTGTGGGGAATTGGGACATTGGCAGGTTCTCTTCGAAGTCGATCACCATTTCCCGCCCGAACTACGCTCACTACACGGACAGTCCTGAGAAGCTGGGGCCTCACGTAAACCGGTTTTTCGCCGCTTTGCGCCAAGGTGTGATCAAGATCGGCGCGCCCAGGCAATATGATCTGGCGCGGGCTGCCGACGCTCATCGCGACCTCGAGGCTAGGAGGACAACCGGGGCACTTGTGCTGAGGGTGTGATAGTACTGCTCCCGGTGCCTTCTGCAGGCGCTCTCAAGGTCCGCTTTTGACGAACGTCGAATTGGGCTTTGACGACCGATATGAGGCGCAAAGCCGCCATTCTTTTCAGGATTGAGAGTAGGCGTCAGCTTGGAGACAGCGCAAGTAAGTGAACAACGCGACCGGCGGCACTCGTCAGAGATGCCGTCGCCGCGCGCGCAGCAATTGGCGATAGCCGCGCTCGACCATCCTCAGCCCATCGCGCACGAGGCGATACGTCTGGTAGCGAAAAGTGGAGTCATGCCAGTCGGCGGCGCTGACCAGCCGCGAACCGAACAGGGCGGTCGCGACTTCAAAATGGGATGCCTGCTGGGCGCGGCCATCAAGGCATCGCAGCATGTGGCCTAGGCGCCGGCGCTGGGCCGTGGTCAAGCGGGCGTCAGGAAGATGTTGCCTATAGATAGAGCGGATGAACCGCTCGATCGCTTGGAGCCGGTCGTGCGCCATGTCGTCGAGCGGGATGATGGCGGCAAGTGGTTCGCCTGGCTTCGCGTCGCCGAGAAGCGCCAGTTGCGTTCCGCCCGGCGAAGAGCGCACGTGAAGGCCGACTTCATCACGCTGGCCTGCGGCCAGCGGAACGTCGAGGGCGCTGAACTCCCGCGCTCGCAGATCCGGCGGAACTTCGACGAGGTTCACAACCCCAGGGTCGATCTGAGGCGCCCAATAGACGGGCTGCTCGACTGCGGATTGGTCAGGCCTGGCGGCGAAACTGCAACCCCCAGCGCTTGCGTAATGCGCGCATCGCCTCATCGGAGCGAGAGGCGGCGAAGTCCTGCTGATACTGGGGATTGCGTCGCAGGAACTCCCAGGCAATCGCATCGGCGGCGGCGGCTTTGACGAATGCATATGCTTGTGGGTCACGCCACTGCGATGTATCCGGCTTCATCCGCATCCTTCCCTTGTCACGGATTTGATAAGGGGACGCGGCGTTGAGCGAAATCCTTGGATTCCGTCATTGACGAATGGACGAGGAGATATCCCGGCGACGAAAGATCAGGCCGGGCTTTTGTGATGTCTACTGGCTTGCGCCTTGCAGTGTCTTGAATGTGTCCGTCCAGGCGCGATAGGCCTCATCATTGCCCTGGCTCCATTCGCTGAAGGCGCGCCAGGCGGCGAACGATGATGCAGGCTGCTCGAACAGCGAGCCGATCGAGTGATCGCCTGCGGGCCAGCCGGTAGGCTCGTCGCTTATCGTTTCATGCGTGAGGCGCCGCAGATCGGCCAACGCAGAGCGGATGTGCGGCAGCGGAAATTCGCAAAGGTCGGTGTTGTCATTCGCTTCCCGAACGACGACCGCAAGCTTGGCGATCACGCCCGCCAAGGATTGAGCAGGTGTCGCCGCAATCTCGGCCAATAGGGCGTCAGCCTTTTCAGCGTCATCCTGCTCTTCCTCGAGGAAATCAGGCCAGTGGCGGTCGGCGCGAACCCTCTCCCCGCGCCCAATCATTTCGCCGACAGGCATGAGCGCGCCGCACTCCAGGACCCCCTCCTCAGCCTGCTGCTGCCGAACGCACGAGGCCAGCATCGCAACGTGAACGTCAATCCAGGCAAGGGATAGGAGAAGTGCTGGATCGGCCGACGGCTGGTTTTCGCCAATTGATGGGTATTGTGAAGCTGCCTTATCTCCACTCACCGGCGCCTCCCGTTCTCACCCGTGACGAAAGGACAATTGGTAGCTATCGTCAGAATCAATGAAGATCCTGAGCTATCAACGTCGTCGCGTAGTGGGGCCGAGCGAGGCTATTTCGCCAGACCTCATCAATGACTTCCGTTGGGTGGCATACTAAAAGCGGCTTTTTTGACCTATGTCAACCAAAAAGAACGATATTGAGAGTGATGCGATCTCTGTTCAGCAGTGTCGTGCTGCACGAGCCATGCTCGGATGGAGTCAGGGCGACCTAGCCGAGGCAGCGGCTGTTTCCAGAACTACGATAGTAGACTTCGAGAGGAGTATTCGTATTCCGCACCGAAACAATCTAGCTGCGATCCGCCGTGCGTTTGAGACAGCGGGAATCGAATTCCTTGCGGAAAATGGCGGCGGCGCGGGCTTACGATTTGCGCGACGGTCTGATCAGACCTAGAGAACTCTCGCCCGGCGCGATTGCCAGGCGAGAGGATCTTCATTCATTCGCCGTTGCGGCGGTTGGGGCGGGACCAGATGAGGCTGTGGCCCTCGCCTTCCTCGTCGGCGAAGAGGTTGGCGTAGATCGGAGCGGTGAAGCTCGGATCGTCCAGCTTGAGCCCAAGATAGTCGCGGCCTTCGTTGGAGCGCTTGGACCAGGCGGCGCCGATTTCGGCCTTGCCGACTACCACGCGGTGGCTTGGAGCGTTTTCGCCGCTGGCCCGGGTGTCGGGGACGATGCGTACGCCCTTGGCCTGGACGCTGAGGGTGACAATCTCGCCGGTGAACTCGTTCGCATTTGTCTTCTTGAAAGTGCCGATGGTAGCCATTTTCAGTCTCCGTTCTTCGTTTCCGAGCCCGCACCATGCGACCTCGATGGCGATCGCGAGGCCGAAGGCGAC
>NZ_JBFUGI010000029.1:0-12663 GCF_056402995.1 Mesorhizobium sp. P3_A8
CACGCCGAAACCCTGGCGACGGCGTTGCCCTCGCCATGGGCCTATATCGCCACAGCTGAAGCCTATGACGACGAGATGCGTGAGCGCATCGCGCTGCACCGTTCACGGCGCGGCGAGGGCTGGACGACCATCGACGCACCGCTCGACCTCGCGGGCGCGCTGGCGGCGTTACCCGACAACCAACCGGTGCTTGTCGACTGCCTGACGCTGTGGCTGACCAATCACATGCTGGCAGATCACGATCTCGAGCTGGAATGCCGGCGGCTGGCGGATTTGCTGTCGCGGCCGCGCGGCCCCTGGTTCGTGGTGTCAAACGAAGTCGGGCAAGGCATCGTGCCTGACAATGCCCTGGCGCGCCGTTTTCGCGATGATGCCGGACGGCTCAACCAGCAGGTCGCGGCGATCGCCGACACCGTGCTGCTGATGGTGGCGGGGCTGCCGCTCAAGGTGAAATGAGATGACCGACATCGACGATAAGGACGAAGAACGCCACCGCGCCAAAATGGCCAAGCGCAAGGCGGTGCAGGACGCCGAAGTGGCGAGCAAGACAGTCGAGAAGGGACTTCTGATCGTCAACACCGGTCCGGGCAAGGGCAAGACGACGGCCGCCTTCGGCCTGGCGCTCAGAATGCTCGGCTACGGCAAGCGTGTCGGTGTTGTCCAGTTCATCAAGGGCAAGTGGCATACGGGCGAGAAGGATGCTTTCGCCGCCTTCGGCGACCGCGTCGTCTGGCACGCGATGGGCGAGGGTTTTACCTGGGAAACACAGGATCTGAAGCGCGATATCGCGGCGGCGGAAGCTGCCTGGGCCAAGGCGCTGGAGTTGATCGCCGATCCCTCGATCAGCCTCGTCGTGCTCGACGAACTCAACATCGCGCTGCGCTACGACTATCTCGATCTCGACAAGGTGGTTGGTGCGCTCAAGGCGCGTCGCGAAGGCCTGCATGTCGTCGTTACCGGCCGCAACGCCAAGCCTGCGCTGGTCGAGGCGGCGGATCTGGTCACCGAAATGGGCGTGACCAAACACCATTTTTCGGCAGGCGTGAAAGCGCAGCAAGGGATCGAGTTCTAGAACGCTAGAACCGTGATCGCCGAGACCAACCCGAACAGCACGATCAGCAGATAGTCGGCGACGCGGTAGAGTTTCAGCGCCCGCCTGATGTCGCCGCTGTCGACGTCGCGGCGGCCGCCTTCGCCCATGAAGACGTCATCGATCACGATGCCGCCATAGCTGCGCGGCCCGGCAAGTGCGAGTCCAAGTGCGCCGGCCATGGCCGCTTCCGGCCAGCCGGCATTGGGTGAACGGTGTTTTTTCGCATCGCGCCCCACCGCATGCCAGGCACTGCGGGGGTCGGCATCCCTGACCAGGAAAGCCGCCAGCACGATCAGCAGTGCGGTCAGCCGCGACGCCGGCAGGTTGATCCAGTCGTCGAAGCGTGCGGCGGCCCAGCCGAAGGCCTCGTGGCGCGGGGTGCGGTGGCCGATCATCGAATCGGCGGTGTTGGCGGCCTTGTAGGCGGCACCGCCGGCCAATCCGCCGACACCGGTCCAGAAGGCCGGGGCGACAATGCCATCGGAAAAATTCTCGGCCAGGCTTTCGATCGCGGCACGGCAGACGGCGGCGCGGTCGAGCGCTTCGGGATCGCGGCCGACGATGCGCGAGACGGCGACACGGCCCATGGCGAGGCCACCCGAGTCCAGCGCGTCGGCAACAGCCTCGACATGGTCGTAGAGGCTCTTCTGCGACAGAAGCGATGTCGCCAGAAGGGCGGCGATGAATAGCCCGAACGGAACGAACCAGAGCAGGACAAGCTGCACGCTAAGGCCAATCACCGCCGGCACCAGCACGATGACCAGCAGCGCCTGGACACCGCGTTGGCGACGCAGGGCGTCGGGATCAGTGGCGCGGTTGAGCCTGCGATCGAGAAAGGATATCAGCCTGCCGAACCACGTCACCGGATGGCCGATGGCGCGGAACAGCCAGTCCGGATAACCTAGGACGAGTTCGACGGCCAATGACAGGAAAGCGATCAGGACTGACATGAAGCTTCTTGATGGAGCGGTGGACCATGGTGGAAGTCTTGGCCGGGCGAGGGTGCTTTTTCCCAACGCTCGACAGCCTTTCGTCGACCTCTCGACTGGTATCAATCCGCACTCCTATCCGCTTTTCGACCTGCCCGCCACCTCGCTGTCGCGATTGCCGGAAGCCGGGCGCGGGCGTGAGCTGACGGAAATCGCGGCCAGCACCTATGGCGCGCCGTCGCCAGCCAATGTCGTCGCGGCGCCTGGCACGCAGATCCTGCTGCCGCGCGTGGCCTCGCTGGTCAGGCCCGGCAAGGCTTTGGTGCTGGGGCCGACCTATGCCGAACATGCCCGCGCAGCGGCGATCGTCGGGCATCAGGTGAGCGAAGTCAGCGATTTCGCGGCACTGGCGGACGCCGACCTTGCCATCATCGTCAACCCGAACAATCCGGATGGTCGCATCATCGAGCGCGATCGGCTGCTGGCATTGGCTGCCGGGCTGCGCGCCAGAGGCGGGCTGCTGGTCGTCGACGAGGCGTTCATGGACGTCGGCCCACGCGAACACAGCCTCGCCGGTGATGTCGATCAGGGCGGCATCGTCGTTTTGCGCTCGTTCGGCAAGTTTTTTGGGTTGGCCGGCCTGCGGCTTGGCTTCGCGCTGTCCGATGCAGCAACGGTGGAACGGCTGGAGACGCAGTTCGGACCTTGGGCTGTCGCCGGTCCGGCGCTGGAATACGGCATTCGCGCGCTTGCCGATATTGGCTGGCAGGACGCAATGCGGGTATCCCTTGCCGAAGCAGCGGCGCGGCTCGACGAACTGTTCGCCCGTTTCGGCGTGTCCGTCGCGGGCGGCACCACATTGTTCCGCTATCTCAGCCTGCCGGATGCAGCCGCCCTGTTTTCAGCGTTGGGCGAGCGCGGCGTCCTGCTTCGGCATTTCTCCGACCGGCCGCATGTCCTGCGCGCCGGCCTGCCGGGGAGTCAGGAGGAATGGCAGCGGCTCGAATCCGCCCTTGCCGAATGGGCGGCGCGGCGCGAGGATCGATCGAAGGGTTTTGAACGATGATCCATGTCTGCTCGCTGGCGAAGATCGAGGAAACAGTGGCAAGGACCGGCGCCGACCGCATGCTGTCGCTGCTCTCCGTCGGAACCGATGTGGCGCGACCGGCCTCGATAGCCAGGGAAAACCACCTGCATCTGGTCATGCATGACATTGCGGTGGCGCAGGACGGCATGACCATGCCGGGCGAGGAGCATGTCCGCAATCTGCTCGATTTCGCGCGCCGCTGGGACCGGGCCAAGCCCATGGTGGTGCATTGCTATGCCGGCATCAGCCGCTCGACCGCCTCGGCCTACATCATCGCGGCAGCACTCGCGCCAAAACGCGACGAGGCCGAACTGGCCCGGACGCTACGGGCGCTATCACCCTCGGCGACACCCAATCCGCGGCTCATTGCCGTGGCCGACGCGCTGCTGGATCGCAATGGCCGCATGATCGAGGCGATCGAATCGATCGGGCGCGGTGCGGACGCCTTCGAAGGCACGCCGTTTGGGCTGAAGATCGACGGCTAGCTGTGCCCATACATCATTGTAGGACTATCGAGTGCCTTCGTGCGCCCAATCTTCGTGCCCGTGGCGTACCCGGACAATGAACACGTCGCCGTCGGCTTCGATCCGGTAGACGACAAGATGGGCCTTGAAGGGATGGATACGCATTGGCGGCGACAATTCAACCCGCTCCCGCGCCATTCGGGGACTGGCAGCGATCAGGTCGAAGATCGCGAACAACTCGTCATGATACTTGTCTGGCCTGCACAGCGCCGAACAGGCGTATCCCTTGCTCGGCAATACCGACGATGTCCTCTTCCGCGGCTAAAGAAAGGCGAAATCCCATTACCCGTTGCCGGGTGACTTTCCAGCGCGTTTGACCGCCTCCGTAAAAAGCGCGTCCCTGGATCGATTGCCGATGCCACTCTTCAATCCGTCATCGACAAAGCGTTGAATGGCGGCAATGTTGTCATTGCGCTCCTGATCCCGACGGATCAAATCGCGCACATAGTCGCTCGCGTTGGCGTAGCGACCCGTTTCGGTTTGCGCCTCAACCCAATCCTTCATCGGGTCGGGCAATGATACGTTCATTGTTGCCATATCGGCCTCCATATCCCATCCAGTATGATCTATTTTGGCAAAGTTTGTCAAAATCGCATATGCGGGGAGTCTTTTTTCGAAGGCGCAATTGTGGCTAGGCGGCTACTTCAGCCACTCCGCGAGCTTCGCCTTGCGCACATCCCTGAGCAGGTTGATGAAACCATCGGCCTGATATTCAGCGGTCAGCCGGCCTTTTTCCGCCGTCGCGATGCTGGCGTCGCCGACCACGCCGTTGGGGTTGAGATCGCTGGCGATCCAGGCGAAAGCGTGGGTGCCGGTGTGGCGCAGCAGCGAAAATTCCTTCTCGGCCTTGGCGACATTGGAAACGAAATTGTCGGCCTTGCCCATGTCGACCAGATCCGGCCGGAAATGCAGCATCAAGGACGTCTCGACATCGCCGCCATGGATGCCGTGGCGGTCCTCGAGTTCGGTGTACATGCCGGCCGGGCGGCCAAAACGCTGCCAGCTGGTCTTCACCGCCAGCATCTTTTCGCGCACGCGCAATTCGCGCGTGATGATGCCCATAATCTCTTCATTGCCGCCATGCGAGTTGACGACGACGAGTTTACGCACGCCGGCGCGCGCGATCGACAGGCCAAGCTCGGTCCAGGCCTCGACCAGCGTCGTTGCCGGCAAGGTGAGGGTGCCAGGCGCGTGCAGATGCTCGTTCGACTTGCCGACCGCCTGTACCGGCAGGATGCGGATGTCGAGATCATCGGGCAGGCGCGAAATGACCGTGTCGAGCATGCCGTTCATGATCGAGGTGTCGGTCGAGACAGGCAGATGCGGTCCATGCTGCTCGATCGCCGCCACCGGCAGCACGGCGATCGTCGCCTCCGGATCGATCGAGGCATATTCTGTTGTCCGGTAGTCACCCCACCAGACGCGTCTTTTTGCAGCGGTCATGTCATGCCTCTTCGATGATCGGTGAGACCTAGCGCGGGACAGGCTTCCTGTCGATCACCCGGCCGCGATGGCTTCGACCTCGACCTTGAATTCGGGTCGGGCAAATCCGCTGACGATCATCAGCGTCGAGGCCGGCGCCGGGCTCGAAAACAGCCGGTCGCGGACATCCATATAGGGGCGCAGATGCGCGCGGTCGGTGACATAGGCGTTGATGCGCACGATATCCTGGAGTCCCAGTCCGGCCTCTCCAAGAATCGCCTCGATGTTGCGGAAGCAGAGCTCGGCCTGGGCGCCGGCGTCCTCGGGAATCTGGTCGTCCGCCGTGATCGCGACCTGGCCCGAGCACAGCACCAGCCGCTTGCCCGGCGGCACCTCGACGCCGTGGCTGTAGCGGGCAAAAGGTGGCTTGATCGACTTCGGGGTGAGGAATCTGAACATGGCAATCTCCTGGATACCGCCAGCCTAAGGCGGGATGCGCTACAGCTTCAAGATGGCGGTGCATGTTGCCCGTGCGATTGTGGACAGGCGTTCAAAAAATAGGCACGATGCCTCCGGTGCAGCACGACCTTTCCGGCTTTCGCAGATGGCTGTGGTGCAGGCGGGCGGGTCCCGGCGCGAGACGCCGGTGGCATGTGTCTTGCTTCTTGAATCTTTGGTGTCGAGCCTGGCGCGTGGCGCCGGAGCAAACAGAGGGTGGTTGTCGATGTACGCAAAACAGAAGATCTCGGTCGCGGTGGTGGCCTTGCTGGCGGCCAGCACGCTGGGGGCCGCGGCGAATGAAAAGGTCACCTTCGGCACCAACTGGTTGGCCGAGCCGGAACATGGCGGCTACTACCAGGCCGTGGCGGACGGCACTTATGCCGCCTGCGGTCTCGACGTCACCATCATGCAGGGCGGCCCGCAGGTCAGCGGCCGGCCGATGCTTTTGGCCGGCAAGATCGATTTCTACATGGGCGGAAATCTGCTGTCGGCCTTCGACGCCGTCCAGCAAGGCATTCCGATGCGCGTCGTGGCCGCCGACTTCCAGAAGGACCCGCAGGTCATCATGTCCCACCCCGGCGAAGGGCTGGACAAGTGGGAAGACCTGAAGAACGCCGACCAGTACATTTTGGGTGACGAAGGCGTGCAGACCTTCTTCCAGTGGATGGTCACGGCGCTCGGTTTCGACGCCGCCAAGCGCGCGCCCTACACCTATAACACCGCTCCCTTCCTCGCCAACAAGAAGTCGATCCAGCAGGGTTACGTCACCTCGGAGCCGTTCGCGGTCAAGAAGGAAGGCGGCTTCGTGCCGAACCAGTTCCTGCTCGCCGACTATGGCTGGGACACCTATTCGACGACGATCGAGGTGATGCAGGACACGATCGACAAGAAGCCGGAGGTCGTCCAGTGCTTCGTCGATGGCTCGGCCAAGGGTTGGTACAAGTACCTCTACGGCGACAACAAGGCCGCCAACGACATGATCAAGAAAGACAATCCTGACATGAGCGACGAGCAGATCGCTTTCTCGATCGAGCAGATGAAGAAATTCGGCCTTGCCGATTCCGGCGACACCGAGAAGCTCGGCATCGGCGCCATGACCGACGCGCGGATCAAGA
The DNA here is from genome assembly GCF_056402995.1 of Mesorhizobium sp. P3_A8. Lineage (NCBI taxonomy): Bacteria > Pseudomonadati > Pseudomonadota > Alphaproteobacteria > Hyphomicrobiales > Phyllobacteriaceae > Mesorhizobium > Mesorhizobium sp. P3_A8. The sequence goes on from NZ_JBFUGI010000029.1 coordinate 6,672, forward strand.
GTTTTTACGACAAGATGGTCAAGGCCAAGGTCACGCCTGAAGGCATCGACATCACCAAGGGCTACACGCTGGCCTTCGTCAACAAGGGTGTCGGGCTCGACCTGAAGAAATAGGCCAGTCCGCGCATGATAGGGGAAAAGGTGGCGCGAGCGCCGGCATCGGACGTCGCTCCGGCCTTGCTGGCGCTGCGCGGCGTCGGCAAGGTGTTTTCCAACGGCGTGACGGCGCTGAGTGATGTCGACCTGACCATCCGGGAAGGTGATTTCCTCAGCCTGCTCGGGCCGTCCGGCTGTGGCAAGTCGACGGCATTGCGGCTGATTGCCGGCCTGTCGACGCCGACCTCCGGCGTGCTCGACTGGCGCGGCGGCGGCTCGCTCGACCGCGCCAATATCGGCTTCGTCTTCCAGGAGCCGACGCTGCTGCCCTGGGCCAGTGTCTTCGACAATGTCTGGCTGCCGCTCAGGCTGAAAGGCATTTCCCGCGCCAAGGCAGCCCCGGCAATCACCGAGATGCTGGCGCGGGTGCACCTGACCGGTTTCGAGGACGCCGTGCCGCGCGAACTGTCGGGCGGCATGAAGATGCGCGTCTCGATCGCGCGCGCCATGGTGACCAAGCCGCGCGTGCTGTTGATGGACGAACCGTTTGCGGCACTCGACGAGATCACGCGCTTCAAGCTCAACAACGACCTGCTGGAGCTTTGGCAGGATGAACGCTTCACCGTCGTCTTCGTCACGCACAGCGTCTTTGAAAGCGTGTTCCTTTCCAACCGCGTCGTCGTCATGGCGGCGCGGCCGGGCCGGGTGTTCGACGAACTTGCCATCGAGGCCTCCTATCCGCGCGACGAGGCGTTTCGCACCTCGCCGGACTACGCGGCGCTTTGCCGGCAAGCCTCCGACGTGCTGGTCACTGCCATCAATTCAACAGCAGGCGCGCACCATGACGGCCATTGACGAGCAGGTGCTCAAACTCGACCCGGAGGAAGCGCGTCGCGTGCGCCAGGAACGGTTCGAACGGATCGGCCGCTGGGTGCTGCCGCTGGCGATCATGATCCTGGCGATCTGGCTGTGGGACCGCATCTGCGTCTGGAACGAGATCCCGCAATACATCCTGCCGCGTCCCGGCGTGGTGGTGCAGACGCTCTACAACGATGCCGGGCTGCTGTTCTCCTCGCTGCTGGTCACCTTGCGCATCACCTTCCTCAGCCTGGCCTTGGCTGTCATCGGCGGGGTCGGCCTGTCGGTGCTGTTCGCGCAGTCGAAATGGGTCGAGATGTCGTTCTTCCCGTTTGCCATCGTGCTGCAGGTGACGCCGATCGTGGCGATCTTTCCGCTGATCAACATCTATGTGAACAACCAGACGACCAAGCTTCTGCTCTGCGCCTGGATCGTCGCCTTCTTTCCGATCCTGTCCAACACCACGCTCGGCCTTAACTCGGTCGACCGCAATCTGCGCGACCTGTTCAAGCTCAACGGCGCGACGCGCTGGCAGCAACTGCGCTATCTCAGACTGCCTGCGGCGATGCCGTATTTTCTCGGTGGGTTGAAGATCGCCGGCGGCCTGTCGCTGATCGGCGCGGTGGTCGCGGAGTTCGTTGCCGGCACCACCGGCCAGTCGTCGGGGCTCGCCTCGCGCATCATCGAGGCCGGCTACCGGCTCAACGCGCCAAGGCTGTTCGCGGCTCTGTTCCTGATCTCGCTGACCGGCATCCTGATCTTCCTCGTGCTGTCGCTGATTTCGCATCTCATTTTGCGGCGCTGGCACGAAAGCGCGCTGAAGCAGGAGCGGTAGTGCCTTGATTCCAGACTCAGCTTCATACCGGCTCGCCAATGCCCGTCTTCACGCGTCGCTGACGCCGGGGCTCGCTGCGGTTTATGACGGGGATGGGTTCGCGCTCGCCGATATCACTGTCGCGGACAGCAAGATCTCGAGCATCGCGGCACATGATCGGACAGCGGCATTGGCGGATGCCGTAGACCTTGGCGGCCGCATCGTGCTGCCGTGCTTCGTCGACTGCCACACGCATATCGACAAGGGCCATATCTGGCCGCGAGAACCCAATCCCGACGGCACCTTCATGGGAGCACTCAATGCCGCGGGCGCCGACCGCGTCGCGCGCTGGAGCGCCGAGGACCTTGCCAAGCGCATGGATTTCTCGCTGCGCTCCGCCTATGCGCATGGCACCAGGGCGCTGCGCACCCATCTCGACAGCGTCGCGCCGCAGGAGGAAATCTCCTGGCCGGTGTTCGAGACGATGCGCGAGACATGGCGCGGCCGTATCGAATTGCAGGGCGCCTGCCTGCTCGGCATCGAGGGTGTGCGCGACAAAAAGTGGTTCGACAGGCTGGCGAAACGGGTAGCCGCGGCCAAGGGTGTGCTCGGTGTCGTCACCTATATGGTGCCGGACCTGGAAGAACTGCTCGACCATGTTTTCGCACAAGCGATCAAGCATGGGCTCGACCTCGATTTCCACGCCGACGAGACCGACGACATTGCCGCGGTCTCGCTGAAGAAGATCGCCGAGGCGGCACTCTGGAGCGGCTTCGAGGGCAAGATCCTCGTTGGCCATTGCTGCTCGCTGGCGCGGCAGCCCGATCTCGAGGTGCTGGACACGCTGGACAAGGTGGCGAAGGCGGGGCTGGCGATCGTCTCGCTGCCGATGTGCAACCTCTATCTACAGGACCGCCGCTCGGATCAGACCACGCCGCGCTGGCGGGGCGTGACGCTGCTGCATGAGATGAAGGCGAGGGGCATTCCGGTCGCTGTCGCCTCCGACAACACGCGTGACCCCTTCTATGCCTATGGCGATCTCGACATGCTGGAGGTCTACCGGATGGCGACGCGCATCCTGCATTTCGACCATCCGGTCGCCGACTGGCCACAAGCGGTCACCGCGACCCCGGCCAAGGTGATGCGGCTCGACAGGCTCGGCACGGTTGCCGCGGGCGACGATGCCGATTTCATCCTGTTCAAAGGTCGAAGCTGGACCGAATTGCTGTCGCGGCCCGAATCGGATCGCATCGTCGTGCGCGCCGGACGCGCGATCGACCGGCGCTTGCCCGACTATGCCGAACTCGACGAACTGATGGTGGAATGATGGATGTTTCGGCACTCAAACGCGATCTCGACGGGCTGAAGCTCGACGACAATCCGGCCATCGTCCAGCAGAAGAGCCGCGATTTCTACTGGTACAGCCCGGTGCTGAAGCAGCAGCTCGACCATGTCACCGGCGACCTCATTGTGACGCCGAAGACCGAGGCCGAGCTGTTCCGCGTGCTCGCCGCCTGTCATCGGCATGGCGTGCCGGTGACGCCGCGCGGCAGCGGCACCGGCAATTATGGCCAGGCCATGCCGTTGTCGGGCGGCGTGGTGCTCAATCTCGCCGAGATGAACGAGATCAAGTCGATCGCGCCGGGGCGCGTGGTGACCGGGCCGGGCGCGGTGCTGGCCGATATCGACAAGGCGACGCGCGCGCATTCCGGCCAGGAACTGCGGCTGTCACCTTCCACCTACAACACCGCTTCGATCGGCGGCTTCATCGCCGGCGGCTCGGGCGGCGTCGGCTCGATCAATTTCGGCGGCTTGCGCGATTTCGGCAATGTGCTGCGCCTGCGCGTGGTGACCATGGAGGCCGAGCCGAAAGCGCTCGAACTCACCGGCGAGGATCTGCACAAGGTGACCCACGCCTACGGCACCAACGGTATCATCACGGAAGTCGAGATGCCGCTGACCGCGGCCTATGAGTGGGTCGATGTCATTGTCGGCTTCGATGCCTTCATGGACGCGGCGCGCTACGGCAATGCGCTGGCGTGCCAGGACGGCATCCTGACCAAACTGATCACGCCGATCGCGGCACCCGTGCCGCAGCTCTATTTCAAACGCCACCAGAAATTTTTCAGAGAGGGGCAGAGTATCTGCGTCGTCATGGTGGCGCAGCATGGGCTGGATGCCTTCCTCGCCTTCACTAGGCGTGCCGGCGGCGCGGTGATTTTCAACGCTGCCACCGCGACGCCCGAGGAGAAAAAAGGCCTGCCGCCGGCCTATGAGCTGGCCTGGAACCACACCACGCTGAGAGCGCTGCGCGTCGATCCCGATATCACCTATCTGCAGTCGCTCTATCCCTTTCCCAACCAGCTGGCGCTGGTCGAGAAGATGGATGCGATGTTTCCCGGCGAAGTGTTCTCGCATCTCGAATTCGTGCGGCTGGACGGCAACATCACCTGCTTTGGCCTGCCGCTGGTGAAATTTACCACCGAGGCACGGCTCGACGAGATCGTGCGCCTGCATGAGGAAAATGGCTGCCCGATCTTCAACCCGCACCGCTACACGCTGGAAGAGGGCGGCATGAAGCAGACCGATGCCGTGCAGCTTGCCTTCAAGCGCGAGACCGACCCGCAAGGCCTGCTCAACCCCGGCAAGATGATCGCCTGGGAAAACCCGGATTATGATTATCGATCCGGGCGGACTTTTCTGTTCAAGGGGCTGCAGAGGGCGGGCTGATGAACATCCTCGTCCTCTACGCGCATCCGGTCGAGACCAGCTTCAATGCTGGCCTGCACCGGTTGATCGTCGAGCGGCTGACGGCGGCGGGCCATACCGTCGATGACTGCGATCTCTACGCCGAGGATTTCGATCCCAGGCTGACGCGCCAGGAGAGGTTGGACTATCACGACCCACGCGGCTCCGCTGACCCGGCGGCGCCGTATGTCGAGCGCCTGCTGCGGGCCGAGGCGTTGGTGCTTTCCTATCCGGTCTGGAACTACGGTTTCCCTGCCATCCTGAAAGGCTTTTTCGATCGCGTCTTCCTGCCCGGCGTGTCGTTCAGGCTGGTCGACGGCAAGGTGCAGCCGTCGCTGCACAACATCAGGAAGGTCGCTGCGGTCACTACCTATGGCGGCAGCCGGTTCCGCGCCATCCTGATGGGCGATCCGCCGCGCAAACTGATCGAGCGCATGCTGCGCGCCACGGTAAAGCCGGGCGCGCCGGTGACTTACCTCGCGCATTACGCGATGAACCTGTCGACCGATGAAACGCGAAAATCCTTCATGGCCAAGGTCGCGGCCAGCATGGATGCATTCTGATGCGGGTCCTCGTGGTCTATTGCCATCCGGTGCCTGAAAGTTTTTGTGCAAGCATTCGCGACACCGCCGTCGACGTGCTGAAGGCAAGGGGCTGGGAGGTGCGGCTGCTCGACCTCTATGCGGAGAAATTCGACCCGGTGATGGGTTGCGAGGAGCGGCGCAGCTACAACGACCAGGCGCCGCAGGACCCCGCGCTGAAGCCGCATTTCGAACTGCTCGGCTGGGCCGAAGCGATCCTGTTCGTCTACCCTACCTGGTGGTACGGCCTGCCGGCGATGCTGAAGGGCTGGCTTGACCGGGTGTGGGCCACGGACGTCGCCTTCAAACTGCCGGCGGGCAAGGGGCGGATCAAGTCGCTGATGACGCATGTCACCAAGGTCGGCGTCATCACCACCTGCGGCGCGCCGACCTGGTGGAGCGTCGTCGTCGGCCAGCCTGGACGCAAGACGCTGCTGCGCGGCATGCGGGCGCTATGCGCGACAAGGTGCAAGACGTTCTTCCTGGCGCATTATCTGATGGATGCCTCGACACCAAAGACGCGGGCGGCGTTTCTGGCGAAGGTGCGAAGGAAGCTGGAGCGGTTCTAGCTTTCTTCGCCCCGTTTACGGGGAGAAGATGCCGGCAGGCAGATGAGGGGCAGCGCTAGCTTCTCAGAACTCCGCGCTGCCCCTTGTGTGTTTGGAATCGTGCATTGTTGAGGGTGCCACGGACCAGGTGCTTGCCTGATCCGTGGCGGTGGTCGAGAGCCCGTCGCCCCTCAGGTGGCCTAAACCGTGGATGAGCTGGGGCCCGACCGCCTTCTTTTGTGAACCCGAACAGTTGCAAGGGGCAAGCCCCCGCACACAAGGAAGGGACCGAGGAGATGGTAGCGCAAACGGTTCAGGACATCGGCATCGATGTTGCCAAAGGCTGGC
>NZ_JBFUGI010000030.1:0-12106 GCF_056402995.1 Mesorhizobium sp. P3_A8
ATTTGCGGTTGTTGATGCAAGAAGGCCATGCTGGTGGTATCCTTCTAAGGCTTCGGATTGTTTGCGGGCGTGGCGCAAGCCAGCGGCCAATCAACTCTCCAAGCGATGGCGGACAAAGACGGCAGGGACCATGATGACGTCGGGTGTTACCCGGTCCTAAGGGCGGTCGCCTGCCGCCGGGACTGCTGGCTGTGATGGGCCGCAGTCCCGGCCGCCAAACTACCCGATCCTTCTCAAACAATCCTAGGGTGGAGCAGTCGCGAAGCGACGTCGCGGAAACCCTGGGATCCATGCCGCGACCTTGCGGGCGTGCTCCCAACGGTCGGGAATGGCTCCCTCGCTGACGAGTGTAAACTATTGATCCGTCACACTCTTTAGCGGGCGTCGCGGCATGGATCCCAGGGTCTGCGCCGCGTCGCTTCGCTCCTTGCTTCGCTCAGGGATGACGAACTCATGAGAGGCGCGCCCCCAATCGCGAGCGCCGGTTGTCATACCCACTCATTGTCACCATCTGTCACTAACTTGTACGCGTACGTCGATTTCACGTTGACATCCCGCTTTCTTCAATTTACGACTGACGAAAATCGAAATTCGTCACTTGTCAAACGAAAGAGCCATGTCCGAAGCCGCCAACATAGTCGCCGACGCCGCCAGGCAGGAGAATGTGACGCGCATTCTCGACTGCGCCGAACGGCTGTTCCGGCACTATGGCTACGGCAAGACCAATGTCGCCGACATTGCCCGCGACCTCGGCATGTCGCCGGCCAACATCTACCGTTTCTTCGCCTCCAAGGTCGAAATCCACCAGGCGGTTTGCGGCCGCATGCTCGGCGCCAGCTACAAGATGGCTTACGAGATCATGCATCTGCCGATCAGCGCCGAGGAGCGGCTGCGGCGCTACATTCACGCCCAGTACAAGATGACGCTCGAGACCATGCTCGACGAGCAGAAGGTCCATGAGATGGTCATCGTCGCGCTTGAGCGCGACTGGGCTGTCATCGACGCGCACGTCAACAGTATCCACGACCTGTTCGCCGAAGTGATCCGCGAGGGCGTCGAGACCGGTGAGTTCAGGCAGCAGGATCCGGAAGCCGCCTCGCGCTGCTTCGGCGCCGCCACCGTCATTCTCTGCCACCCGCAGATGGTGGCGCAGTGCCTTGCCAAGACCAACCGGGCAATGCCCGACGAACTTATCGACTACGCCATCAGAGCCTTGAAATAGCCGCCGGTCACCGGTGTCGCCAGTCCGCCTCCAGTCGGGAGTACCACGATGTCTTTGTCCCATTCCATCATCCGCCGGTTGCCGGTCGCGGGGTTGATCGTCGCGGCGCTCGCTCTGGCCGGCTGCAGCCAGGAAAAAGCCGAAGTCAAGGATATCATCCGCCCGGTCAAGGTCGTCGAGATCGCCCAGGCGCACGACACCCGCATGCTCTCCTATTCCGGTTCGGTGCGGGCCCGTACCGAAAGCGCCCTGGCTTTCCGGGTCAACGGCAAGATCACCGAGCGCCTGGTCGACATCGGCCAGCACGTGGCGCCGGGCGATTTGCTCGCCCGCATCGATCCCACCGACTACGACCTCTCGGTCAAGAGCGCGCAGGCCACCCTCGATGCCGCCGAACGGCAGGTCGAGACGACAGAGCTTGCCCGCAAGCGCGCCGAGCAGCTTTTTGCCAAGAATTTTTCGCCAAAGTCGCAGCTCGAACAGGCAACGCTGACCTATGACCAGGCGGTCGCCACACGCGACTCCGCCCGCTCGTCGCTTGACCAGGCCAAGAACCAGGTCGGCTATACCGACCTCAAGGCCGACAGGGACGGCATCGTCACCGCGGTCAACGCCGATGTCGGCCAAGTGGTCGGCTCCGGCACGCCGGTGGTCACCGTCGCGGTCGACGGTGAAAAGGAAGTGCTGATCGCGGTGCCGGAAATGGAGATCGCCGAATTCAAGCCGGGCAAATCAGTCAAGGCCGGCTTCTGGTCCGACAACACGCTGACGCTCGACGGCAAGGTCCGCGAGGTCGCCGGCAGCGCCGATACCCAGTCGCGAACCTTTGCCGTCCGTGTCAGCCTGCCCAACGATCCGCGCGTGCTGCTCGGCATGACCGCCAATATCGAGGCCTCGGCGGCCAACGAAAAGCAGCTGGTTTCGATCCCGCTGAGTGCGTTGGCCGAGAAAGACAGCCAGTCGATCGTCTGGACAGTCGATCGTGGCGCCGACACCGTTCATGCCCGCCCGGTCAAGGTCGCCGAGTTCGCCGCCGACGGCGTGCGTGTCACCGAAGGATTGAAGCCCGGCGACATCGTGGTCGCCGCCGGCACACAGTTCATGACCGAGAATCTGAAAGTGAAACTCGCCGGCGGCGTGGCGCAGCAATCCGCCTCCGCCGAGGGCGAAGACGCCAGCCAGCTGCGCTGACGACACACAGGTTGGCCGCGCATTGCCGCGGCCGCAGGTTTCCGGGCGGCGTGCGCCCGAAGGTCGAGACGTCAAGGCCGATGTCCCCCCGCATCGATCCTAGCGTCCCACCGCGATGAGTGTCTCTCCACTTGGAAAGCCTCGCCGCCCGGAAGCCAGATCGAAGGCAGATGATTTCGTTTCGCGCGCCGCGCTTCTTCGAAGCACCAGGCGCCGGTAACCAAGCAAAGTGGACCAGCATCCATGACGACCTCCACTGAAGAAAAGCGGCCTTTCAATCTGTCGCGCTGGGCGATCGGCCACCCCTCCATCGCGCGCTTCCTGTTCGGGCTGATCATCATCGCCGGTGCGCTCGGCCTGATGCGCATGGGCCAGAAGGAAGACCCTGACTTCACCTTCCGGGTCATGGTCGTGCAGGCGATCTGGCCGGGCTCCTCGATCAAGGAGATGGAAGACCAGGTCGTAAACAAGATCGAGCGCAAGCTGCAGGAAACGCCGCATCTAGACTTCGTGCGCTCCTTCACCCGCGCCGGCAGCGCCATCATCACCGTGCAGATCAAGGGCGACACCAACGCCGCCGAGGTGACGGACGCCTTCTATCAGGTGCGCAAGAAGGTCGGCGACATCTCAGGTGACCTGCCGCAAGGCCTGCTCGGCCCCTATTTCAACGACGAGTTCGGCGACACCTTCATTACGCTGCATTCGATCAGCGGCGACGGCTTCTCCTACCCCGAGCTGAAGAAGTTCGCCATCCAGGCCCGTGACATGCTGTTGACGACATCAGGCGTCGAGAAGGCCGTCATCATCGGCGACCAGCCAGAAAAACTTTATATCGATGTTTCGTCCAAGGCGCTGGCCGAGCGCGGCCTGACGCTGACCGACCTGCAGAACGCGATCAAGGGCCAGAACAATGTCGATCCGGCCGGGTCCGTCGACACCGGCGTCAATTCGGTGCGCATCTCCGTCGAAGGCGACGTCACCAAGGCCGCCGACATCAGGGAATTGCGCCTGCGCGCCGGCGGACAGGTCACCCGGCTTGGCGACATCGCCACCGTGACATCCGGGCTCGAAGATCCCTTCCAGCGCAAATACCGTTTCAACGGCCATGACAGCGTGCAGCTTGGCGTCGTCATGGCCAAGGGTTTTAAAGTCACCGATGTCGGCAAGGATGTCGAGGCGACCTACAAGCGCTTCGAGGAGGCGCTGCCCTATGGCGTGTCCGTCGACCAGATTTCCGATCAGCCGGGCGTCGTCACGGATGCAGTGGCTGAATTCATGCATGCGCTCGGCGAGGCGCTGCTGATCGTGCTTGTCGTCTCGTTCCTGTCGATCGGCTGGCGTTCGGGCCTGGTCATCGCCATCGCCATTCCGCTGGTTCTGGCAGCCACCTTCGCCATCATGTACGAGCTCGGCATCGACCTGCAGCGCATTTCGCTGGGCGCCCTGATCATCGCGCTCGGCCTGCTTGTCGACGACGCCATGATCGTCGTCGAGATGATGGAGCGCAAGCTGGAGGAGGGGCTGGTCAAGGTCGAAGCGGCGAGCTTCGCCTATACATCGACTGCTTTCCCGATGCTGACCGGCACGCTGGTCACCACCGCCGGCTTCATCCCGGTCGGCTTTGCCGCTTCCACCGCCGGCGAATATGTGCGCACGCTGTTTTATGTCGTTGGCATCGCACTGATCGTGTCGTGGTTCGTCGCCGTCTATTTCACGCCGTGGCTCGGCAACATGATCCTCAAGCAGCGCAAGCACGCCGGCAGCCATCACGATGCCTTCGATACGCGCTTCTACCGCGGGCTTCGCTCGACCGTTGGCTGGGCGGTGCGCCACCGCATCATCGTTCTGGTCATGACGCTGGTAACCTTCGGTACCAGCCTGTGGGCGTTCCAGTTCATCCCGCAGAACTTCTTCCCGCAATCGTCGCGGCCGGAAATCCTCGTCGACCTCTGGCTGCCGGAAGGCACCAGCATCAAGGAGGTCGAGGTGCAGGCCAAGGCGCTCGAAGCCAAGATGATGGACGACAAGGACAAGCGCTTCATCGCCACCTATATTGGCGAAGGCGCGCCGCGCTTCTTCCTGCCGCTCGACCAGCAGCTCGCCAACCCGAACTTCGCCCAGATGCTGGTGATGGCCAATGACGAGCCGGCGCGCGAGCGGCTGATCGTCAAGCTGCGCACGGTTCTGGCCGAAGACTTCCCCTCGATCCGCGGCAAGGTCGACCGCCTGTTCCTCGGCCCGCCGACCGGCTGGCCGGTGCAGATGCGCGTCATGGGTCCGGATCGCCAGGAGGTGCGCCGCATCGCCGACCAGGTGAAGGAGAAGTTCCGTGAGGATCCGCTGCTAGGCGCGGTCCATGACGACTGGCTCGAACCCGTCCCGGCAATGAAGCTGGTTATCGACCAGGATCGTGCCCGTGCGCTCGGCGTCACCTCGCAGCGCATCCGCCAGATGCTGCAGGCATCGATGTCCGGTGCGCCGCTCGACGACTTCCGCGACGGCGAGGAGACGGTCTCCATCGTCGCTCGCGAGCCGGATGCCAGCCGCAGCCTGCTGTCCTCGGTCGATTCGGTCTATATCCCGACCGATTTCGGCGGCTTCGTGCCGCTGTCGCAGGTGGCCAAGGTGGTTCCCGTGCTCGATCAAGGCATCGAGTGGCGCCGTGACCGCCTGCCGACCATCAGCGTGCGCGCCACGCTGCCCGACGGCGTGCAGTCCAATGACGTCGTCACCAAGATGTACAAGGACATGCAGGGTCTGCGCGACGGCCTGGCGCCCGGCTACAAGATCGAGATCCAGGGCGGTGCCGAGGATTCGGCTGAAAGCCAGGCTTCCATCGCTGCCAAGGCGCCGATCATGCTGGCCATCATCGTCGTGCTCTTGATGATCCAGCTGCAGAACTTCGGCAAGGCGATGCTGGTGCTGGCCACCGGTCCGCTCGGCATCATCGGCGCTGCCGCGGCCCTTCTGATCAGCGGCGCGCCGTTCGGCTTCGTCGCCATCCTCGGCGTCATCGCGCTGCTCGGCATCATCATGCGCAACTCGATCATCCTGGTCGACCAGATCGACCAGGACATTGCGAGAGGCATGGAACGCTCCGAAGCGATCATCGGCTCGGCTGTCCGCCGTTTCCGGCCGATCGTGCTGACGGCGATGACGGCGGTGCTGGCGCTGATCCCGATCTCGCGCGCCGTGTTCTGGGGCCCGCTCGCCTACGCCATGATGGGCGGCATCATGGTAGCCACCGTGCTGACCATTCTCGTCCTTCCGGCCGGCTACGCCCTGTTCTTCGGCCGCGAACCGAAGAAGGTAGGGAATGCCGCACAGGCGTCCGAGCCGGAGCTGCCCGCCGAGCGGCCGCAACTGGCCTTGGCCGCGGAATAGAGCGGTCTTATCGCATCATCCGCCGTCGGCGATGGCGGATGATGCCGTGTGACGGTTGGTCCGTCACGCCGACGAAAATGCTCCCCGGAGCGGATTCTGCAAAACAGAATTCCTTCCCAGGACCGCAAAGCGGTCCCATCCTGCGCTATACCGGAGCGGCAACGCTCGTCCTCATCAGGGTGTCTTCCCATGGCAGAAAAACGGCAATTGCGGCTCGGCGCCTTCATGCGCCCGGTCAGCTTGCACACCGGCGCCTGGCGCTATCCCGGCGCCTATCCCGACGCCAACTTCAACTTCGCGCATCTGAAGCGCTTCGCCCAGACGCTGGAGGCGGCGAAGTTCGACGCTTTCTTCATGGCCGACCATCTGGCCGTGCTCAACATGCCGATCGAGGCGCTGCGGCGCAGCCACACGGTGACTTCGTTCGAGCCTTTCACGCTGCTGTCGGCGTTGGCCGCCGTCACCGACCATATCGGCCTGGTCGCCACCGCATCGACCACCTTCGACGCGCCCTATCATATAGCCCGCCGCTTCGCGTCGCTCGACCACATCAGCGGCGGCCGCGCCGGCTGGAACATCGTCACCACGTCCAATCCAGATGCGGCGCTCAATTTCGGGCTGGACGAACATGTCGAGCATGACGAGCGCTACCACAAGGCGCGAGAATTCTACGATGTCGTCACCGGCCTGTGGGACAGTTTCGCCGACGATGCCTTCATCCGTGACGCCGAAAGCGGGCTCTATTTCGATCCGGCCAAACTGCATGTGCTTGACCACAAGGGCGAGCACCTCGCCGTGCGCGGGCCGCTCAACATCGCGCGCCCGGTGCAGGGCTGGCCGGTCATCGTCCAGGCCGGCGCTTCGGAGGCGGGGCGCCAACTGGCCGCCGAGACGGCCGAGGTGATTTTCGCCGCCCATGGTGATCTTGCCGCCGGCCAACGCTTCTTTGCCGACGTCAAAGGCCGGGCGCAAAAACTCGGCCGCTCGCGCGACGACATCAAGATCCTGCCCGGTGCTTTCGTCATCGTTGGCGACAGCGTCGAGGAAGCGCGGGCCAAGCGGGCGAAGCTCGACAGCCTGGTCTATTACGAGAGCGGCATTGCCTCGCTGTCGATAGCACTCGGCCATGACGCGTCGGCTTTTGATCCCGACGCTGCCTTGCCGGACATACCGGAGACCAATGCCTCGAAGAGCAGCCGCGAGCGCGTCATCGAGCTGGCCCGGAATGAAAACCTGACGGTGCGCCAGCTTGCCCAGCGACTGGGCGGCTATTCCGGCCTTGCCTTCGTCGGCACGCCGCAAACCATTGCCGACGAGATGGAGGAGTGGCTGGTGACTGAGGGATCCGACGGCTTCAACATCATGTTTCCCTATCTACCCGCCGGGCTCGACGATTTTGCCGAGAAGGTGGTGCCGGAACTGCAGCGGCGAGGGCTCTTCCGGCGTGAGTATGAGGGAACGACCTTGCGCGAGAATCTCGGCCTGAAGCGGCCTCCCAACCGGTTCTTCGAAGGCTCCGAAGCGGCTATCCGCAAAGCCGGCTGACGTCTTGGCGCAAAAAAAGAAACTGGCGCGCCGAAGCGCGCCCGTTTTTATCGGTTGGCGATGTCAGATGACGAAGTACCAGTTGGCGATCAGCATCACCGCCACGCCGGCGACCAGCGTCAAGTAAGGCAGCATTCCGGCTTTCTTGACCGCGAGGTCGGCTCCCGTCATGCCGAGATCGGCCAGCATGTGGTCGGGGAACTTACCCTTGTCCTGGATGTAGTGGCGGAAGCAGAACACCGGGATGATCAGCGCAGCGGTGATCAGTCCGGCCCACAGCGCCATCGGGTTCCACACCTTGGCGCCGGCGCCCATGAAGATGGCGTTGACATAGGCGAAGATCGCCCCGATGCCGAGCAGCCAGCTCGGCGCCTTCCAGGGCCGCGCGATATGGCCGTTGTCGATGCGGTGGATCCAGCCGGCATTGAGGTTGAGGAAGTTGAAGATGATGTAGCCGCAGTTCGACACGGCGAGGATGAAGAAGAAGCTCGTCGCGTCAGCCGAGGCGATCGCCAGAACGATCAGGTTGAAGACGAGATCGGTCCACATCGCCCGCGTCGGCGCGCCATGCTCGTTGACATGGCTGAGGTAGCGCGGCAGCCAGCCATCCACGGAACCCTGATAGAGCGTGCGCGAGGAACCGGCCATGGCGGTCATGATGCACAGCACCAGCGCCAGGATCATCAGCATCACCAGCAGGCTGTGGATCAGCGCGCCCCCACCGACCATGCCGGCCAGAGCGTCTGCAACGCCGGAGCCGTCGACGATCGGTGTCGCCAGCATGCCGTTGAGGCCCAGCACGCCCTGAAAGGTGAAGGGCACCAGGATGAACAAGAGCATGCAGAGCAGGCCGGAATAAAAGATGGCCTTGAAAGTGTCGGTGCCCGGGTTCTTGAACTCGGATGTGTAGCAGACGGCGGTTTCAAAGCCGTAGGTCGACCAGGCGGCAATGAACATGCCGCCGAGCACCAGCGTCCAGCCGGCGATGTTCCAGGCGCCCGGCTCGGGCGCATAGGCGGCGGCCAGCGGCACCAGCGGCGAGAAATTCGCCCAGTTGATCTGGCCGGTGACGATCGGCACGACGCCGACGATGAGCATCGGGATGATGACCAGCAGGCCTATGTACTTCTGCACATTGGCGGTGCCGAGGATGCCGCGATGCTGGATCGAGAAGATGATCAGCATCAGCACGGCGCCGATGAAGAAGGTCGCGTTCAGCGTGAAGGAGACCGGACCCAGCGTGTGGCTGTAAAGCGTCCAGTTGCGGATTGCCGGCGTTGCGGCTGTCGTCACCGCGGCAATCGCGTCGGCGGGCGCCGTTCCGGCATGCGCCGCGATATAGGCGACGACATCGGCCGAGGTCTCGGTGAACAGCGGCACTGGCGCCAGCGCGTTGAGGATATAGGCGGCGGCGATCGAACAGCCGAGCGATAGCACCGGCGACCAGGCGAACCAGTTGCACCACACCGACAGCGGCGCGATGAACTTGGAATAGCGCAGCCAGGCGGTGGCGCCATAGATCGAGGCGCCGCCCGACTTGTTCGGGAACAGGCCGGCGATCTCCGCATAGGTGAAGGATTGTAGGAAGCCCATGATCATGGAGGCGATCCAGATCGCGAAGGCCAGTGTGCCGGTCGTACCGGCAATGCCGCCGATCGAGAACAGGACCAGCGCCGGAACGCCGCTTGCGACCCAGAAGGCGCCACGCCAGTCGATATTCCTGTGCAGCTTGCTTTCGGCAGGCTGCTCCAGGGCCGTGCTTATAGTGCTCATGTCAGTAACTTCCCCTTTTTTCAGTGTTCCCCGCCGGCGATGCCTCGGCTTTGCGAAGCTTGCTCCCCGGCACATGACCGAACGACTCCGGTGTTTCCACTCAGTCGTATTTTTTTCTTAAGAGTGAAGATTGATCCGGCGCGCTTTGACGTCAAGCGTTTTGTGAAACCGTGCACATCACGCTCGCGCGCGCACGCAACAATACGCCTCAAAGCGCTGCTGATGAGCGGTTCTGCCTGTCCGGAAGGCAGTGCTCAGGAGCGCGGTCTGGTCTTCTGCGGATCGTAATGGGCGAAGGCGACGACTCGCGCCGGCAGCCTCTTGGCATGGCCGTCGAGCTTGCCGATCTCGACCTCCGTGCCGATGGCGGCGTGGGTGACGTCGAGCCGCGCCAGCGCGATGTTCTTGTTCAGCACCGGTGAACGCATGCCTGACGTGACGACGCCGATCTGGGCGCGGCCGACATGGACGCAATCGCCATGGCCGACGGCGACATTGCTGTCGATGTCGAGCCCGACCAGTTTGTTCTGCGGGTTCTCCTTGCGCCGGATCAGCGCCTCGCGGCCGATGAAATCATCGGTCTTGCTCTTCAGCGGCACGGTGAAGCCGATGCCCGCCTCGAACGGGTCGGTCTGGTCGGAAAATTCGTAACCGGCGAAGATCAGCCCGGCCTCGATGCGCACCATGTCGAGCGCCTGCAGGCCCATCGGCTTCAGCCCATGCGGCTGGCCGGCCTCCCAGATGGCGTCGAACACCTTTTCCGCGTCGCGCGGGTGGCACCAGATCTCGTAGCCGAGTTCGCCGGTATAGCCGGTGCGCGAGACGACCACCGGAATGCCATTGCCGCCGCCGATGCGGGCGACGGCGAAACGGAACCATTCGAGCTCATCGATCGAGGGCTGCAGCGGCGAGGTCCAGATCACCTCTCTCAGGATATCGCGGCTCTTCGGCCCCTGCACGGCGACATTGTGCATCTGGTCGGTCGACGAGCGCACCAGCACGTTGAGCCCAAGCTTCTTCGCGGTCTCGCGCAGCCATTCGCCGGACAGATCGTCGCCGCCAACCCAGCGGAAATTGTCCTTGCCGAGCCTGAGCAGCGTGCCGTCGTCGATCATGCCGCCATGCTCGTAACACATGGCGGAATAGACGATCTGGCCGACGCCGAGTTTTTTGACGTCGCGGGTCAGCGTGTATTGCAGCAGCGCTTCGGAATCCGGGCCGGTCACCTCGAACTTGCGCAGCGGCGACAGGTCCATGATCACGGCGTCCTGGCGGCAGGCCCAGTATTCGGCGATGGGGCCCTCCTTGGCGAAGGAATTGGCCAGCCAGTAGCCCCTGTATTCCGAGAAGTTGCGGGTGTGCTTGGCGAAGGACGAATGGAAGGAGGTCTCGCGGGTCATTTTCGGTTCCGAATCGGGCGTCATGCGTCTCGCGATCGCTCGCGAGAATTTGTGCTGGCCGGAATAGGTCCGCACATGGATGTCGGTCAGGTCCCAGCCATTGGCCGGGGTCGTATCGTCAGGGCAAGCGGAGGAGACACAGACGATGTCGGTCAGCGCCCTGAGCAGCACATAGTCGCCGGCGCGCGACCATGGCTCGTCGGAGACCATGACGCCATGCGCGTCGATCGCGGTATTGAAGAAGAAGTTGATCGCCATCCAGCCGGCGCGAGGATTGACACCCTTGCCGGCCAGCGCGCCGTTGAAATTCTCCGAGCAGTTGGTGTGGCCGGGATAGCCGATGTCGTCGTAATATTTGGCGGCACAGGCGAGCGCGAAGGCATCGTGCCGGCCGCACGTGTCCTGCACGACTTCGACCAGCGGCTCCATGTCCTGGTCGTAATATTTCGAATGCAGGCCAGGCATCGGGTAGCTTGCGCCCATCAGTGTTCGGGTCGTCGTCACGTCGAGCGGATGGTCGAGGCCCTTGTCCAGCTTGCGCGCGGAAAAGCACTGGAAGTCGGTGCACTGGCGCCCGTCGACATCGATGATCTGCAGATAGTCGCCGGCCTTGACGAAATAGGATTCAGCCGTCGCCGAATGAACGCGCAGGTCGAGCACCGGATCGGCGAGCGGATCGGCCAATTGCGACTTCGATTTCAGGCGCACCGTGGCGCGACGCACGATGACGGTGAGCGGTGTCGCCGTGTCATGGCCATCGACCAGCATCGGCCCGCCGGGCGCGGCTATGATCATCGAGCCGTCGCGTGTGATGGTGAAAGCCTGTTCCGTGCCGGCAGGCGTGGTGGCGCCGAACACGCGCACAGCCTTGGCCTGGTCGAGCTGCACCTGCCGGCGCGCAATGCCGCGCCGCAACGCGCCGATACCGTCATCGGCCTCGGTCAACAAAGCCTTGATGCCGGCGGCATTGCTGTTGGACTTCTCGCCTAAGATGCCGGGATCGGTGGTGCCTGCGATGTCCCAGGCCAGCAGTTCGCACGCCTGGCCGCCCTCGACGTTGCGCACGGTGAAGGTGTCGCCGGCCTCGACCTCGATCAGCACCGCACCATTGCCCTGGATCGTGTAACGCTCCATGCCCGGCGGCAGCGCGATCTGGCCGGGCCTCAGGATGAGGCTCGGGCGCGGCGGTCCGGCTGTCACTGTGGGGTAGGGCGACTGGCTCATCTCAGCCTTGCGGTTCGAGAAACAAGTTTGCCTGTGTGTGAAATTATTTTAGCAGCAAGAATAGCAGCGCGGTTGGGTTTGGCAAGGCGAAGGTGATGCAAGCTCCCCCTTCTCCCCCTGTGGGCCTGTTGTGTAATTGCAGCAGAGCGCGGATGAGAGCGGGATTGCGGGAATGTCGCCCGTATTCGTGAGTTCTTGTGTCTGGTTTGGAGTTTCGGGCGGCGGTTCGGCCTCGTGGGGCCGGACTGCGGGCGCACCTATCCTGTGATGGCGGCCCATCGGCGCATGTTGAAGGCAATCGCCGCTAACGTCACCTGGGCAGTGGCTTTGGCCAGCCCGACATAGCGGATCGTGGTCAGCTTCATGC
>NZ_JBFUGI010000031.1:0-8591 GCF_056402995.1 Mesorhizobium sp. P3_A8
ACCGCATGAAGCTGACCACGATCCACCGCATGAAGCTGACCACGATCCGCTATGTCGGGCTGGCCAAAGCCACTGCCCAGGTGACGTTAGCGGCGATTGCCTTCAACATGCGCCGATGGGCCGCCATCACAGGATAGGTGCGCCCGCAGTCCGGCCCCACGAGGCCGAACCGCCGCCCGAAATTCCAAACCAGACACAAGAACTCACGAATACGGGCGATATTCCCGCAATCCCGCTCTCATCCGCGCTCTGCTGCAATTACACAACAGGCCCCTTGCGGGGGAGATGCCCGGCAGGGCAGAGGGGGGTGCTGTCCCGCCGGCCTGCGGCCAATCCGGGCCGCGCCCTTGCGTGACTTTGTTCAGTTCGAAATAGGCAATTCGAAAGGTTGGCGATCCTTCACACCCCCCTCTGTCCTGCCGGACATCTCCCCCGCAAGGGGGGAGATCAGCCGTTGCCGCGGCTTTCGCCAATCACCAGCGCGGAAAGTAAGGGTAAAGTAGCGATCGTCAGGCCGAAATCCGCTCGATCACCGCGCCGCAGTTGGACAGCTTTTCTTCCAGCCGCTCGAAGCCGCGGTCGAGATGGTAGACGCGGTTGACCGTGGTCTCGCCTTCGGCCGCAAGGCCGGCAATGACCAGTGACACCGAAGCGCGCAGGTCGGTGGCCATGACCGGCGCACCTTTCAGCTTCGCGACGCCGTCGACGATCGCTGTCTGGCCCGAAAGCGTGATGTGGGCGCCGAGCCGGGCCAGTTCCTGGAC
Organism: Mesorhizobium sp. P3_A8; assembly: GCF_056402995.1. Lineage (NCBI taxonomy): Bacteria > Pseudomonadati > Pseudomonadota > Alphaproteobacteria > Hyphomicrobiales > Phyllobacteriaceae > Mesorhizobium > Mesorhizobium sp. P3_A8. The sequence goes on from NZ_JBFUGI010000031.1 coordinate 765, forward strand.
GTGCATGAAGCGGTTTTCGAAGATCGTCTCGGTGATGCGCGACTTGCCCTTGGCCATGGTCATCAGGCCCATGAACTGCGCCTGCAGATCGGTCGGGAAGGCCGGGAAGGGCGCGGTCGTGACGTCGACCGGCGAAATGCCGGAGCCGTTGCGCCTGACGCGGATGCCGGAATTGGTCGGCGTGATCTCCGCACCCGTCTGCGAAATGACGTCCAGCGCGGTCTGCAGCAGTTCCGGACGTGCACCTTCGAGCACGACGTCGCCGCCGGTCATGGCAACCGCCATGGCATAGGTGCCGGTCTCGATGCGGTCGGGGATGACGCGCACGCGCGCGCCCGACAGCGATTCGACGCCGTCGATGGTGATGGTCGGGCTGCCGGCGCCGGAAATCTTGGCTCCCATGGCGTTAAGGCATTCGGCGAGGTTGACGATTTCGGGCTCGCAGGCGGCGTTTTCCAGCACCGTCTCGCCCTTGGCCAACGAAGCCGCCATCATCAGCACATGAGTGGCGCCGACCGAGACCTTGGGGAACACAAAGCGGTTGCCGATCAGGCGGCCATTCTTGGTCTTGGCGATGACATAGCCGGTGTCGACGTCGAGATCGGCGCCCAGCGCCTGCAGGCCTTCGAGGAACAGGTCGACCGGGCGCGTGCCGATGGCGCAACCGCCGGGCAGCGACACCTTGGCCTCGCCCATGCGGGCCAGCAGCGGCCCGATCACCCAGAACGAGGCCCGCATCTTCGACACCAGCTCGTAAGGCGCCGTCGTGTCGACGATGTTGCGGGCGGAGAAGTTGATGGTGCGCGAATAGCCTTCATTCTGCTTCTCGCGGCGGCCATTGACCGAATAGTCGACGCCGTGATTGCCGAGGATGCGGATCAGCTGCTCGACATCGGCCAGATGCGGCACGTTTTCCAGCGTCAGCGTGTCGTCGGTCAACAGCGAGGCGATCATCAAGGGCAAAGCGGCATTTTTCGCGCCCGAAATCGGAATGCTTCCGGAGAGCTTGTTGCCCCCGACAATTCTGATGCGATCCATTAGAGAACGTCCCTCTCGGCCAGAAAAGGCCGGTTCAATCGTTTGAGTATCGGCCCGTCTAGACCATTGGCCAATCTGGTTCAAGAAATAGGATTTCGCCCACCCCGGTCCAAGAGTGGCTGATTTGAGTTAATCTTTCTGCATTTCCTTGGCCGAACCGAGCCCGTCCGGCCGCTGATCGGCTTCCCCGGCGCGCCGCTTGTCGGCGTCGCCACTACGGCGCGAGCGCGACTGCGCCTTGCGTTTCTGCAGATTGGCACGCAATTGCTCGGCGAGCCGGTCCTTGCGATCCGTACCGCCCTTTTTCGCCTGATTTGTCTTGTCGCTCATCGTCCCGCCCCGGCCGGCGACCGGCCAACCTCCCATTCAGGGATAGCCAACATTGTGGCGCCGCCATGTCATTGAAAGCTATCCGGCAAAGGCTTTCACAGAAGCGTTGTTCTTGGCCTTGCGCTTGCCGGTTCGATATGGCAGAAGCCCGCCATCGGCGGCTGCGGTAGCTCAGTGGTAGAGCACTCCCTTGGTAAGGGAGAGGTCGAGAGTTCAATCCTCTCTCGCAGCACCAGATTTCCTGGTTTCGTGAATTGTTCTGCTCTGACGCCGCCGCTGTTCTCAGCTGTGGAGATGCGCCAGTTCGAACCCGGTATCATCCTGCGCGTCGGACAGGTGCTGTTCGGCGGACCGGAACATGTCCGAGAACTCCATCTCGTTCTCCAGCATCACGCCGCCGACCTTGATGGTGAGGACATCCTCGGTGCCTTTTGGCGCGAAATAGACTTGCGCGACACGCGTGCGGATACGCTCGCCGATTTCCTTAGCCTCCGCTTCAGTCGCGCCCGAGAGGAAAACCCCGAACATCGAGGCCCCGATGCGCCCGATCAGATCCTCCTCGCGCACCGACGACTGTATGGTCGAGACGATGAGCCGCAAGGCCTCGTCGCCCCATTCAAGGCCAAATCGCATGTTGATGGACCGAAGGTGTTCCGGATGAATGACCAGGAAGGCGCCCGAGCGTGGCCCTGGCCCCGATCGCCTGGGTGCCCGTCGTTCGATCATCGATGTGAAAACCGGCCCGTTCAGGCAGCCCGTCAGCCCGTCGTAGGTCCCGGACCTGTTGAGTTCCTGCCGGTAGCGGCGGATTTCGACCCGATTCCAGCCGATCAGCGCGAAAAGCGGCAGGCCGATGATCACCGGCAGCAGTCCCGCGGTGATCATGCTGCGGGCGAACGGCGTCAGCGTGTCGCTGAACAGGAGCAGGTAGTTGAGGCCAAGGGAAAGCCCGAGGCTCCCTGCGGTTCCCAGCAATGTCAGCCACGCGACGCGCTTCCAGGGCTGGGCTGTGGTGGTCGCCATTGGTCTCGTCATTGGCCAGTCTCCTGTCAGATCGGCTGGTATACGGCCTGGCTGCCCTAATTTCGGTTTCGTCCAACCGTACAATTTGATGAAAAAACGCCGAATGACCTCTTCGATATGCCCCGCTCGAAGACGGCCTGCCGGGAACCCTGAGCCATGACGGTCAGGTGAAATATCGGAGATTGCCGAACAGGCGGCGCCTGCCTAGCGCGGTGGCCCGAAGACACCCATCCCGGCATTCCTGGCAATTGCTTCCGCCTTGCCATAGATGCCGCCTGGCAGCGCCATGGCCCAGCCATTGGCGACGAGCCAGGCGCCGACATCCTGCTTGCCCAGCCGGCACGGTGCGGCGATGGCGAAGCGCTCGATATCCGGCGGCAGAACACAGGTCAGCGCGCGCCCCCGCAGCCACGCATTGAAGGCCGCGCGGGCCCGCTGGCCGCAGGGCCAGGCCTCGTCGCGAAACGAACAGGTCTGGTTCACGTCGATGTCCTGGGCCCCGCTGATGACCACCGTCCACCCCGTCGATTCGAACGTCGCCGCCGACGTTGCAATCGGACGGTAGAGCAGGGTTTCGCGCCAGTCTTTCGGCATGGGCGTTTTGGGGCGGACGGCGAGCCCGAGTTCTCCGAGTGGCGGCCGGGCCTCGACCCGTTCGATTTCCGATGCGTCAACCGGCGGTGGGGCGATAAGGCTCTCGGCGATCCGCCGCGCCGGTTCCCGCCTTTGATCGTCGAGAACGACCGCTTCCGCCGGGGTTGCCTGGCTACCGGAATTTTCCAGGGACGGTGCGAGGACGGGCCGTTCGACGGAAAGCAGGGCTCCGGCACGCATGATCAGGACAATTCCGAGCAGCAGCTCAAGGCTCCCGACCGAGATCACCAGGCGGGCATGCCAGCCCATCAGGCCAGTGCAGCGTTCGAGCAAGGTCCTGCCGCCAGCCGGTCAGAAACCCGAAGTCGATTTGGCAACCAGTTTGAGCGCACCCTTTTGAATCCGATAGAATGGCATCGACCTTTGGCTGGAGCCGTCAGCGCGAAAACGGAACAAACCTGTCGACCCGCGAAACCCGCTAGGGTTTTCGAGCACCTGTTTGCTGAAGCCATCAGGTCCGACCGCGCTGGCGATCCCTGCTGTCAGGGCAACCATATCATAGGCATAGGCCACATTGACGTCGGCCGGGTAGTTGTATGCCGTCCGGAAGCGGTCGGCGATCGGTCCGGTTTCGCTTGGATCGAGCGTGGCGATGTATGCCCCCTCGAACAGCGGATCCATGGGATGCTCCAGCCATCGATCCGTTCCGACGACAGAGATTGCTTTTCCGGGAATGCCCTTTGATTTGAGGGCGGCAAGCACAGGCGCTGGGCTGTCATCGCCGCTGGCAACGATGACCGCGTCGGGAGTGTCCACGAGTGAGCCCATCTGGTCGACCGCCTTGGCGCCACCGTCGCCGGCCGAATACGGCACAGTGACCGCGAGCGTCGCGCCATAGATGCTGAGGCCGTTCACCACCCGTTTCTCCACGGCACTGGCGTTCGAGCCTTCCGCGACAAGCAATACGAACTTCTTGCCGCCTTTCGCGGCGAGCCCCGCGGCGCCCGCCGCGGCGCTGTCGGCTTCGCTGAGGCGCACGGCGTAAACTCCGGCACCGCCGGCGAAATTGTCGGCAAGCGCCAGGACCGGCGGCCGCTTCGATCCCGACAGCGTCGCAATATGCTGGGCCGCCGGCAGTTCGGTCGGACCGATGACGACTTTGGATCCAGTCGTTATGGCTTGAACCGCCAGTTTGCCGGCCTGTGCGCTGTCGCCTTTCGTGTCCTTTACGGTCAGCGTCAGCAATCCATTGCCGATATCGGTCATCGCCAGCTTGGCGCCGTCGAGCATCTTCCTGCCGTTTTCCCCAGACGACCCAGGGGCGGACAAGGGCAGCAACATCGTGATTTTGGTCGAACCGGTGCCGAGCGACTGGCTCGCCTGGGCCGTGCCGGCACCGGCGGCGCTATTCTGGCCGGCAGGCGCGGCAACCGCGCCCGGATCGAACACTTCGGAAACGCCGCCCTTCGACTGGCAGCCCGACAATGTCATGGCGAGCGTCAGGGCGATTGCCCAAATCCAGGGATTGCGGCCCTGCCGGCCAGCTTCCATGATTGCTCCACCCCGTCTGTCGCCGGTATTTCCCGGTCTGGTCTTCCATTCATGTTACGGCGGACTTGCCGTGCCGTCTTGTTCTTTAATTTAGAAAAGCCGGGTCTCAGCGCCATGATCCGTCTGGCTTGCCCGGCGGACGGATCGTCGGCGCATTTCATCTATCGTGGCCCGGGCACGAAGATACGGCGCACGCAAACGGCAAAGGCCTAGCCAGCTGGCGCCGGCCTGCGAGGCAAACAGATCAAGGCTGGCCAAGGCGATCGTTGCGGCGATCGCCCTCAAGATTGATCCGTCTGATATCATGATGGCCAACAGGCGCGGCCCATCCGGTCAGTGCATGTATTCGACCATGCGGTCGTGGAAACACTCGCATTTGTTGAGTGTGTCCTCGTCCTTGTAGTTCGTCTTCAGATAGCCATAGGCCATGCCGCAGGCGACCTTGGCTTCCGAGGCCCAGACGAAGGCAGGCCGGGATGAATTGATCCACTCCGAGCTGTTGGCGACGGCGACGGACTCGTCCATCAGCTTGACCACCTGCTCCTTGAGATCGACGATGTTGTCGTTCAGCACCAGGTTGGACGTCCCCACGACCCGGCAATAGTCGCCTACCGGCCCCTCGATAATGTCTGCGGCGAAGCTCGTCGATCCAGCCAGCAGCAGCAGTGCGGCCGAAGCCAGCATTTTTGCACAACGCTTCATTTAAGTCCCTCTCCAAACCGCCATTTTATTCTTCGCTAATATATAGCATGCCAGACCGGCCACGCATAAGTGCTAAATCGTGGCCGTGTGCTGTTGATGCTGGGTGTCGTCGAAAAGGATGTTGATCGTGCCGGCGGGAGGCGCGTTCTGCAGAACGGCGACATCCACAAAGTTGGCGGCGTTGCCCGAGCCGCTGGTGTCGACGCTCACAGTACTGGTCGCGCTGTTGTAATGCACATAGTCGGCGATGTTGCCGGCCGGCGCCTTGTCGAACAGTGCGCTCAAGTCGATCTTGTCGCCTTCACCGCCATGGTAGTCGGCGATCAGATCCTTGATGTCCAGATTGTCGATCTTGAACGTGTCGGCTCCCGAAGTGCCGGCGATGGGCGACGTGCTTCCGGAGCCGGCGCTATCGAAATTGCCGAAGCCGATGTCGCCGACCGCGCCTGTCTGACCGTCGGCGGTCGTGAAGGTGGCGTCGCCATAGGTCAACACAGAGCCGTCCGCCGAAACCGAGTGCTGATTGTTGCTCTCCAGACCGATCTCGACGATGCCCAAGGCGGCAAGAGACTTGAACTCGCCTGGATCCGACACGCCGTTGCCGTTGGCATCCTGCCAGACGCCGAACTGCCCAAAGTCGTGATCGGCGGCGGTCAGCTTGCCATCATGGTTCGTGTCATAGAGCTTTTCGAGCGCGGCAAGGTCGGTCGCGGCGCCAGGGGCTTGCTGGGTAAAGACAAACTCCGACGCATTGCTCACTTTGCCGTCGCCGTTGAGATCGATCGCCAGAATGCCGTCATGCTGGTCGACCCAGGCGGTTTTCGAAGCGACGCCGTCACCATTATAGTCGTACGAGACCGTCGAGTGCGTCAGATCAGTCGTGTGGATTCCATCGTGGTTGAGGTCGAGCACGATCGGAGCGGCGACGGCGAAAGGCGTCAGGCCGCCGGCCACGTGGACAGTGAAATTCGCTGCTGTCCCGGTTGTGTCCCCATCACCATCCGTGAGTTGCAATGTCACCGGAATTGTATGGTCGACGGTGGTGCTCGTGACCCCGACATCGGTCAGGTTGAGCTTGGTCTTGCCCGACGACTCGTACGCGTCGACCCATGCGATCTGCAGTCCGGCAGGCGATGTGATCGTCAGCAACGTCGCGCCGAGCGTCGGAATGAAGGAAGCCGTGGTTCCGTTGGTATAGTGGGCGACGAACTCGATCTTGTCGCCCGCGGTAACCGCATCGAACGAAAACTTGGCATAGCTGACGCTGGCTATGGCAATGACCGGCGGCGTGTAGGGCCCGGCGCCATCGTAGTCGTTAGGCGTTCCGAAATCGAAACGCATGAACTCGCCTGCGTCAAAGTTGTTGTTGCCAAGCCCCCAACCGGCGCTCGAGCCGTTGACATTGGACGTCTGCGTCAGCGCCGGATTGCTGCCGGTAAGCCAGGTTGCTTCATTGAAGCCGCCCGTCGGCGCCCAGCCGGTCACCATCACGACATTCTGGCCACCCGCCGTTACGACGACGGAATTGCTGGGGCCGGAGCCGTAGGCGCCGCTCGAAGCAATGGAAACATTGCTGACAGTGCCGTCCAACGGCGCCAAAAGGTCGAACGTGTACTGCCCCGACGTGCCGGCATTCGGATTGACGGTGATGGTGAATACCGCCGTGTCGCCCGCATCATGGGTGCCGCTGTTGTTGTTGTCGGCATAGGCGGTCAACACATTGCCCGACTGTTCCGTGATTAGATTGTGGCCGGCCGAGGTCACGCCTGTGGTGTTGGCCGTGATTGTCATGGTGGCCCCGGCTCCGTCGGCGCCGGCGACAAAGTGGAGTGTTCCAACAGCCGGCGTTTGCAACGGATCGTTGCTTGCCTGCTGGCTTTGCACGGTTCCCAATGTCGGCACATCGTCGACGATCTGGACCGACAGCGTGCCGGGAGCCGAGACATCGCCGTCGGTGTCGGTGACGGTGACGGTCATGTTGTCGTAGATGGAATCGGTGCCAGCGGCGGGATGGGTTTCGTTGTCGAGGAGCGTGTAGGTATAGCTGACCTGTCCGGCACTGAAGCCGGTGATGGTGAGCGTATTGCCGAGCGGGGTGGTGATGTTAATGGGCGTGATACCGCTGTTGGCGAGTGCGGTGGCCGAGATCACGGTGCCGTTGACGGTGATCGAGCCGATGCCGTCCGGCGAGGTGATGGTGAAAGTGCCGGTGTTGTGCTCCGACGGATCGCCGTCGGCGCCGGGCGCGGCCAGTTCGCCCGAGCCTTCCGAGCCTGAGCTTGCCGGCAGGCCCTTCTCGTTGACGATGGTGTCGCCGCCGCCGCTTTGCGGCGTCAGGTTGGAGATGGTCGGCGTGGAGTCGCCGACCGAGATGGTCAGCGTGGTGTGCGACAGGTCGCCGTCGCCGTCCTTGATGGTGTAGGTGAAGACGTCGCTGACACCGCCGGGCGAGCCGGGGTTGCGGAGGTAGCTGTAGTCGCCATTGGCGCCGAGCGTCAGATCGCCATAGGTGCCGTGGATGACCGAGCCGATCGTTGCGGCGCTGTCGAGATTGGCATTGGTGTTGCCGGCCGCGACGCCTGCGACGGT
>NZ_JBFUGI010000032.1:0-5125 GCF_056402995.1 Mesorhizobium sp. P3_A8
ACCGCATGAAGCTGACCACGATCCGCTATGTCGGGCTGGCCAAAGCCACTGCCCAGGTGACGTTAGCGGCGATTGCCTTCAACATGCGCCGATGGGCCGCCATCACAGGATAGGTGCGCCCGCAGTCCGGCCCCACGAGGCCGAACCGCCGCCCGAAACTCCAAACCAGACACAAGAACTCACGAATACGGGCGACATTCCCGCAATCCCGCTCTCATCCGCGCTCTGCTGCAATTACACAACAGGCCCGCAAGGGGGAGATCGGCGGCTTCGGCGGCCCGCCCATTCCTGCAATGCCGGAGAGTTAGCGAAAGTGGTTGTGAGCGTAATCTCCCTCCTTGCGGGGGAGATGTCCGGCAGGACAGAGGGGGGTGCTGTCCCGCCGGCGTCTAAGCAATCATCGCATCGACGGCCAGCGCGTTGCCAAGCGCATGGCCTGACGCCGTGTTGTCGAAAATGCCCCAGACCACGGCGCCCGAAGCGGCCGCTGCTTGCACCTGCCGGCCGATCCGGTCGAGGCTTTCGGTGTCGTAGTCCGAGTAATAGACGCGCGGCATTCCATGCCAGCGGAAATAGGCGAGGCCGGACCAGCCGCCTGGCACCGCCGCGGCCGGGACCGGAGCCGGGTCGGCGGCAACACGCGCGATCCGCCGGCCGGCCAGAAGCGCTTCCGCCTCTGCTTCGAACCAGCTGGGATGACGCGGCTCGCATGCCAGCCTGGCCTTTGTTCGCAGGCTCAGCATATCGAAGAAACCGCTCGCGACATCCGGCTCGAAGGGCAAGCTCGGTGGCAGCTGAATCAGAAGCACGCTCAGTTTTTCGCCGAGACCTTCGACCGACTGGAAAAAGGTGTCGGCAAGCGCATCGCAATCCACGAGACGATGCTCATGCGTCATCGCTTTCGGCGTCTTCACGGCAAAGCGGAAGTGCTCCGGTGCGGAGCCCGCCCAGCGTTCATAGGTCTCGCGGCGATGCGGTTTGTAGAAGGACGTGTCGATCTCAACGATCGGGAAACGCTGGGCATAGCGTTCGAGATGCGAGCCCGGCTGGGGCAAGTCTTCCTTGTATCGCGTCGGAATGCCCCAACCGGCCGTGCCTATGAAACATCCCTGCTTTTCCATGCATGGGATGTGGACCAGATGAGGTGCGGGTCAAGGCGGGACCCGCCGCCTAAGCCGCCGCCAGTCTCCCAGCCTCGACATAGGCCTGCAACCAGGCCAGCACCCGGCCCCAGCCCTCGGCATGTTCAGTCGCCGCTTCGCTCAGGCCGGCGAAACCGCCATGGCAGATGGTGAGGCGCGTGCCCCCGGCGATTGGCTCCAGCAGCCAGGCGACCGTGGTTTGCCGCCGGCCAAGCGTCGGGTGATCCCAGGCATAGGCCCGCGTCTGCACGATCCTGCGTGGCGCTTCGATCTCAAGGAATTCGCCGCTGGCCGGCAGGTCGCTGCCGTCAACTGTGCGGACAACAACAGTCCAGCGGCCGCCGACACGAAGATCGGCCGACCAGTCGGCCATCCGGTAGGTGTCGGCGGATCCCCACCATTGCTCGACTTCTTTCGTGACCAGCGCCGTGAAGACGCGTTCCGAAGGCGCTTCGATCTCGGCGGATGCCATGATCGTCTTGCCATTGGTCATGCTTCGTACCCTGGGAACGTGCATCATGGATGCCTCCAAAGATATTTGGTTCGGTATCGAAACGATCCTTTTATCCCTTTGACGGCGGGCGCTCGAACCCCTTGCCGGTCTCGAGCAGGCTTTTCAGGCTGGCCAGCACCAGCGGCCAGCCCTTGGCGACGTTGCCGATCAGCCTGTGCGGCCCGTCTGCTTCATGGGTGACGGCAAGCTTCATCAATTCGCCGTCCTGTTCGATGGCGAAGGTGCAGCGCGTGTAGCCGTCCTCCCTGATCTCCGGCATCCATTCATTGCGCCATTTGATGACCAGGCGTCGCGGCGGGTCGATCTCAAGGATCTCGCCGCTGTCGGCGACGCGGCCGTCTGGGAAGATCAGCTTCCAGCTGGCGCCCACCTTCCATTCGCTCTCCTGATAGGATGAGAGGAAGAACTGGCGGTTGAACTCCGGGTCGGTCAGCGCCTCCCAGAGCTTTTCGGCCGTGGTGCGGATGTAGGTCACGTAAACGAAGCTGTTGCTCATCAATCTTCCCTTTCGAGGCGTTTCTTCAGATTGCTCAATGCATCCAGCTGATGGCGCTCGAATTTGCCGATCCAGCGCTCGGCGATCTCGTTGATCGGAACCGGGTTGAGGTAGTGCTCCTTCTCCCGGCCCCGGCGGAGCGTGGAGACGAGGTTTGCTTCCTCCAGGATCGCCAAATGTTTGGTCACCGCCTGGCGCGTCATGGCCATCTCAGCGCACAGCGCGTTCAGCGTCTGCCCATTCCGGGCATGGAGGCTGTCCAGCAATTGCCGACGTGTCGGGTCGGCCAAGGCGCGAAAGACTGCATCCATGCTCATGGCTTCAATATGCAACCATTTGGTTGCATGTCAAGCGGACGGAGCGATCACGAAAAGTTGCCTGTTCGGAGGGCAAGGAGATCGGGGGAAAAAATCAGCCCTTCCGGGAGAACCAGAAGGCGTCGGCCATGCGTTTCATGCCGATGCGCTCGTAGAAGCCGACGGCGTCGGGCATGGAGATCAGGCTGATGGCAACCGACGGGCCGAGCTGCCGGCGTGCCTCGACCATCAGGCCCTTGCCGATGCCAAGCCCTTGCGCCGATTGGGAGACGGCGAGCTCGGAGATGTAGCAGACCCAGGAAAAGTCGGTCATCGCCCTGATGACGCCGATCAGCGGCTTGCCCTCGATGTCGAGGCGGGCGGTCAGCACCAGATTGGCGCCGGACAGCATCGCCTGCAGCCTGGCGGGATCATCGACAGGCCGTGTCTCGCCGAGGCCGGATTCCACCAGCACTTTGCGGAATTCGGCGATGCCGAGCGCCGGTTCGCTGTTGTAGAGGACGTGGGAGTTTTCAGCCATGCCGGTGAGAGTGCACCATCAGCCCGCGAATTCGAAGCCGCTTTCGCGGGGGTGCTCTTATGCCAGCGCGCACAAACAGTTGCCTTTTATTTGCCCGCGGCTTTGTGTAAACCGTGCCTCAGCAAACCCCCCCGAAACGAAAACACGGGCCAAAGCCATGGAAAAATTCAACAAGCTCACCGGCGTCGCCGCTCCGATGCCGATCGTCAATGTCGACACCGACATGATCATCCCGAAGGATTATCTCAAGACGATCAAGCGCACCGGGCTCGGCACCGGCCTGTTCGCCGAGATGCGCTATAAGGACGATGGTTCGGAAAATCCGGATTTCGTGCTCAACAAGCCGGCTTACCGCAAGGCGCAGATCCTGGTCGCCGGCGACAATTTCGGCTGCGGCTCGTCGCGCGAGCACGCGCCGTGGGCGTTGCTCGATTTCGGCATCCGCTGCATCATCTCGACCTCGTTCGCGGACATCTTCTACAACAACTGCTTCAAGAACGGCGTGCTGCCGATCACCGTCAGCCCCGAGGATCTGGAGAAGCTGATGGATGACGCCTCGCGCGGCTCCAACGCCACTCTGTCGATCGACCTCGAAGCCAAGGAAATCCGTGGCCCCGATGGCGGCGTCGTCACCTTCGACCTCGACGACTTCAAGCGGCACTGCATGCTCAACGGCCTCGACGATATCGGCCTGACCATGGAGAAGGCCGGCGCCATAGCTTCGTTCGAGAAGAAGAACGCCGAACAGCGCCCCTGGGCCTGAGCGGCACCATCCGAGATACAGGCCCGGCCCTTTCAGGCCGGGTTCGCGGCGACTGAACGGGAGGGACAGTCATGGCACGTTCGCTTCTTGCCGGCGTTTGCGGGCTGGCGTGGCTTCTGATGCCGGTGGCTGGCGTGCATGCACAGACCGACCTGGTGCTCGTGCCGGCTGCCGATGCGTCCGGCAAGACCGCAGATGTGTCGAGCACCGCCAATGCGGCCCTGACCGACAATGACAACCAGGGGCCGATACCGTTCGAGGGCGGCCAGCTGACCATCACGCAGCCGGAGCAGGATGGCGAGAAGGTGCTCGCCTATGACGGCAAGCAGCTGGCCAGCAACTACGATGTCTTCTTCGACAAGATCGTGAAGGTCGGCGACGTCAACGTGGCGCTGGTCGATGTCGGCGACGGCGGCAACCAATGCGGCCCGGCGAAGGTGATCGTGTGGAAGCCGGAAGGCGGCGAGATCCAGGCCACGACGGTCGAACAGGACGAATGCGGCGCCCCGCCGGCGGCAATTTCCGACAGCGCCATCTATTTCGTGCCCTATCTGCTGCCGGGCGATGAGAAGCCGGCGCTGCAGTGGTCGCCGACGGGTGGGCTGACCACCTCCGGCAATCTGACCTATATGCCGGAACCCGGGACCGACTGGAAAGACATCGACCCGACGAAATACGACAACATCATCGACGCCTTCCACAATGAGGCAGTCTACAAGGAAGCCGAAAAACTGCTCGGCAAGGACATGCCCGACATGGCGACCAGCCTGCTGGTCGGCGGCGGCACGGAAAGGACCGCGTCGGGCGCCTTCTACGCCAGCGGCTGCGTGCCGCATGACTGCGGCGGCAATGACGGTTTCATGGCGGTCGACCCGGCTCAGCACAAGCTCTACTTCGCCCGTCGCGGCGACAATGGCCAGCCGAATGCGTGGCCGGCGGTGGCGACATGGCCGGCCGATGTCAAGGAAGCGCTGGACAAGGCGCTGGGTTCGGCGAATTAGAGCATTAGCGTTGCGCGGCGCCCCCTGCGCTTTCGTCATCCACGGGCGGAGCGACGCGCAGCGGAGCGCAGACCCGAGGATCCATGCCGCGACAGTCGTCGAAGGGTGCAACGGAGCAGAATTCTGCACCGCTGCAACGCCTTGAAGTCGCGGCATGGATCCTATGGTCTGCGCCGCGTCGCTCCGCTCCTTGCTTCGCCATAGGATTGTTTGAGAAGGATCGGGTAGTTTGGCGGCCGGGACTGCGGCCCATCACAGCCAGCAGTCCCGGCGGCAGGCGACCGCCCTTAGGACCGGGTAACACCCGACGTCATCATGGTCCCTGCCGTCTTTGTCCGCCATCGCTTGGAGAGTTGATTGGCCGCTGGCTTG
>NZ_JBFUGI010000033.1:0-5018 GCF_056402995.1 Mesorhizobium sp. P3_A8
GTGGCAACCGACCTACAGGTCTACTTCTGCGACCCGCGCAGTCCCTGGCAACGCGGCAGCAACGAAAACACCAACGGCCTGCTCAGGCAGTACTTCCCGAGAGCAACAAACTTCTCCCATGTCTCGCAGGCCCAACTCGACGACGTCGCCCTACGGCTCAATCAACGGCCCCGAAAAACCTTGGACTTCGAAACGCCGGCCGATAGGCTGCAGAAAGTGTTGCAATGACCGGTTGAAACCACCGGCGCATTGCTGACATTGATCGGAAACAGATAATCCGGAATGCCGCACCCAGGTGCCGCGTTCGGCTAGGTGTTTGCAGTACCGCGTGACAAGCGCACACCAGGGCCACCGCCATTCTCTGCGATGAACTCTATTCCGGCTGCTTCGAACGTTGCTTTAAGCTGAACTATTGTGGACTGTTTCAACGTCTCGCCTCGTTCGAATCGCACAACCGTTTGAGTTGAGACTCCGGCCTCCTTAGCAAGCTCTAAAACGCCCCAGCCCAATGCAGCTCGTGCCATGCGACACTGCACCGGGTTCATAAAATCACCATAATATAGTGATTTTGATTGATCATATGCTGCACTTTGTGTAGTCTCGATTTCAATTGGGCGGCCGGATAGGTGATGCAACACCGATCCGGCCTGGCCACGTGCAAGCTGTTGTGGAGCTCGGATCATGGCTGATTCCGATAATAGCATGACTTTGTCTTCCGTCACGCTGGGGGGACGTGGCGAGCAGGCTACAAAAAGATCTGCTCGTTCCGACGAAGCAGATCCGGCGCTTGCGCTGCTAAGAGACTGGTTGCGGGCGCAGCATGTCTCGCAGGTCCTCTGCCGACTTCAGCAACGCCTGGAAACGCGCGTTCTCGGCGAAGCCTGTCCGGCGGCGACGGATGCGAAGGTTGGTTACTCGATCGCCTGCCAAGCGGAAGTCGAGGCTGCGACAGTTGTTTTGAAGATTCAGGATAGACTTCCGCGTACGCCCGCACACTCACTTCTCGGCGTTGTCGCCAAGCTGGAGATAATCGTGGGCGCAGATCGCGACATCGACGACCCAACAGATTTTCCCTGGCCACATATCGAGTCGATACTGCGTGACTTGAAGGAAATCACCGGGAGTGTGCCGCTTGAGCGACCTGATCGATCCATCGTTCAGGCGGACTGTCGGCGATATCAAGCAATCGCGGCCGAATTGGTCGGTCTCGAAAAGCGCACCGCTGACCTTCATTTTGGTCAGCAACCGGCCGCTGGGATTGATGCAAAGTAGAAAAGGATACGCAAGCGCACGTAACGGCCATTCGGCGCTGAGGCGATCCAGGCCATCTTTGTCCCGATGGAGATATGCTCGGAACAGAAACGGTGAAGGCGGCACGGCGTGCTGCAAAACGCGGCGCTAGACGCGACGCCGAGACCGAGGAGGTTGCGGAGGCTTTCGACAAGCTGGAAGCCGCAGGCAAGGTCCGGCACTTCGGTGTATCCAACCACACCCCTGGCCAGATCGAACTGCTTAAATCGGTAGTCAAGCAGCCGCTGGCGTTCAACCAGCTGCAGTCCTCTCTTGCTCACCCGAGCCTCGTCGCCCAGGGAATAGCCGCCAACATGGCCGGGTTGGACCAGTCGGCTGTGCGGGACGGTGGACTTCTCGACTATTCCCGCTTGAAGGGCATGATGCTCCAAGCTTGGTCACCATTTCAGAAGGGGTTCCTCGACGGCTCCTTCATTGGCGATCGCACGGACTGTGCTGAGCTGAACGATGTTCTGGATCAGGTCGCGAAGGTCCACCGCTTAACGACGACCGGGATCGCGGTCGCCTGGATCGTTCGCCACCCGGACAATATCCAGGTGGTGCTGGGAACCACCAACCCGGAGCGTGTTGCCGTTGCCGCGGCCGCTGCCGGCGCGAAAATTCGTCTCTCACGTGAGGAATGGTACCGCCTTTTTCGCGCCGCCGGCCATTGCGTGCCTTAGCTGCAAGGCGGCGTGGGTATTGGTTCGGCGCGACCCGACGGCGGCAACGGGCTTCTGCGGCAACCTCTGCCTAACACACCGTTTCACGCCCAGGCGAAAGGTCCCACGCCGGCACGTGACGCCTTGGAATTGGCAGTCGGTCAGTAGACCTCAGGAGGAGCGCTTCATGCAATTAGCCACCCGTACCGTTGTCTTCTTCCTGTTGCCGGAATTCTCATTGCGGACCTTATCGTCTGCGCTCGAGGCGCTGAAGCTAGCGCACCAGAAAGGGCGCGGCGCCTGAGGTCGCAGTTAGTGTGGTGTGGTTGCGTTCACTTCGGCCAGTTTCGCAACGGCTCGCGCAACCTTCCGGGCCGCAGAGTCGGTGTACCTGAAGCTGAGCATCAATTCGTGCTGCAGCAACGCGAGCCTAGCCGCGCGATAGATGGGGCCACTCCGGGCGATCTTAGGGTTGAGTGGAAATGTCGGGGTCATGGTGACGAATCCTTTCACCGCTTTCCGGTGAAAGCCGGGCCTGGGGATGGAAATCAGTCGTTCTGGATGACGACGTGGCGATGGCGATGCGAGCGCTTGATGACGACAGTATCGCTGTTATGGCCGTGCCAACGGCGCTTGCCGTGGTCATAGAACGCTTCGGTGCCGTGCTTGCGATGATGAAGGCGCTGCCCATCGTTGTTGATGACGGCCACGCGCTCGCCATCCATGTGCCGGTGATGGTGTTTGTTCGTGGTGATGACGAGTGCATCAGCCGAAGCCACCGCAGGCGCGGCCAAGCAAAGCGCCATCGCGCCCAGAATGAGGGTGGTTTTCATTATCAGTTCTCCGAGAAATTAAGATGCCCTTGGGCGGGTAAACATCTCTGCAGGGATTTTGTTCCTGCGTCAAAAGCATCTCGAGTTCACACCTGGATATCGGCACGCCGGCCACGGTCGGCCATGCCAACGTGCTAGCCAATAGAGCCGCCGCTGCCACGTAGCAGATGGGTTTCACGCGACCTGCAGCTGTTCGACGGAACCCGCCTCTGACAATGCAACCAGCCGGACAATGGCAAATGCGGCCATCACCATGAAAACCGCCGTGACGTTCAGAAATGTCGTCGACGCAAAAATGCTGGCGCTCTGGTCAAAGAAACTAAGTCCCATGGCCGTCTTCCCCTTAAAACCCCCTTGCATCATGATCCTGCTTCAACCGAATACAAGGATATGCTAATATGCTCCAAATCCGAGTGGGCTTCGTCTTGCCGCATTGAGGCGCGCCTCGCCATTGAAAGAAAACTCGCCGGGCGAGGAACCCCAATCCCTCAATCCCGGCGAAGGTTTACTTCCTGATCCCCGCGATCAGGACCGATGGGAGGAACACCGGCAATATCTACAATGCAAAACCGGTGCCAGTATTTTTTGTCCCGAAACGAGACAGGGCTCACACGGTGCTGAACGGCGGCAAAGGCTGAACGCGCTTTGGGGGCTACAGAGGCGGTGAAACCAACCCCTCCGCCGCTCGTTGAGCCATGCTGGTTGATCCCAGCACTCCATGACTTGGCCCGCTGTTCTCCCTCAGAGTCGCGGGCTTTTTTGGGACATTCCGAGCGACCGGAGCTTTCGGTCCGTCCCTGTCGATCACTCCAAGCACGTCTCGATCGGAACAAAAGCCGGCCACTGCTTCCTCAGTGTGGCCGGCTTGTTTGGGATCGCGGTGATCAGAATCTGTAGTTCACACCGACGACAGCGGTATGTAACTGTATTTTGGCGATGACAGGGCTATCGGTCAGGTAGTCATCCGAACCCAAATCGAAATACTTGTATTCTGCCTTGGCTGTCCAATGCTGGTCAAAGGCGTATTCAGCGCCCAAGCCCACGGTCCAACCGGCTTTCGTTTTCTTTGTGTCGAACGTGGTGCCGCCAGCGTTACGGTCATAGATATCGATGGTCCCGTAACCCAATCCCCCGGTGCCATAAATCAGCAGATTGTCCATCGCCAGCCCGAGTCTGCCGCGAACGGAGCCGAGCATGCTTACCTTGGAACCGCAGGTAAAAGTCGCGTTTGGGCACGCCGTGGAGCCGTTGATGCCCGCTGCCGAGATGTCGGCTTCCACGCCGTAAACAATGTTGTCGGTTTGGAGGTTGTAGCCAACCTGCAAGCCGCCAAGACCGCCGCYACCGCTATGGTTGGCAGGATCGGGTGCGGGCAGGAAGTCAAAATCAACATGGTCCCATCCGCCACCAGCATGAACGCCGATATAGGCTCCCGACCAATTGTATGATGAAGCTGCCGGTAACTCGGCCACAGCGTCCGCCGCCATGGCGCCGGTCGCAAGCCCAGCAACCATGCTAGCTGCCAGAAGTATCGACTTCATGTTAAATCCCTCGCCAAATCAAAAACAAAATAACAGGCTGTAATCAGCAAACCTGCTCACGTTTGCGAGATACGAAACTTATTTTCTGTTGCCTTTTTGGCACAAGCGTCCGGCAGGACTTCGCCAATATCGACGAATATGAACTACTCGGCGGTCCCGCCGGTAAGAACGCCGCTAAACTTGGTCGTCAAAGCCGCGTTCGCCGATTTGCTCTCCGCATTGAGCGAGCTCCGATTGCCGCGACGCTCGTAACTCGTCTGACCGTGCCCGCCCTATACCCTCGACTGGCCAGGGGCTCTCGTGCCGGCGCCGAGCCGGAGCACTCTCCGGCGGACAGGGACGCCAGGGCGGTCACAGCGCCAGTGCCGCAGCGACCCGTTCCTGGAAATACTGCACTCCCCGCTCATGCCGCCCCGAGAGCGGGCCGGAGCTATAGGCCCCTGCGGCATAGTTTCGATGCGTATCGGCGCAGATGGTATAGTCCTCGCGTACCACGGCCAGGGTGCCTTGCACAGATTTCGCCCTGCTCTCGGATGCTTCAGCAGAGGTGTCGGCAAAGAAGAAATGGTAGTGCTGGTCTGTGTGATGCGGTGAGGTCGGGTTGATTCGGCTAACGTTCATGCCGCCATCGAAAAGCGACAGCGTCCAGTTCGGCCACATCCAAAGCCATTTGCCGCGATAGAACAGGCCGT
>NZ_JBFUGI010000034.1:0-5009 GCF_056402995.1 Mesorhizobium sp. P3_A8
GCATGAAGCTGACCACGATCCGCTATGTCGGGCTGGCCAAAGCCACTGCCCAGGTGACGTTAGCGGCGATTGCCTTCAACATGCGCCGATGGGCCGCCATCACAGGATAGGTGCGCCCGCAGTCCGGCCCCACGAGGCCGAACCGCCGCCCGAAACTCCAAACCAGACACAAGAACTCACGAATACGGGCGACATTCCCGCAATCCCGCTCTCATCCGCGCTCTGCTGCAATTACACAACAGGCCCACAAGGGGAGAAGGGAACGCCGCGCTACCAGCTACCCAATATGCTCTGCCCGCAACGCCGCCTTCATCCGTTCCAGCGCCGGCTCGCCACCGGCCGCCAGCTCGTCGGCGATGCGGGCCAGCTTGTCATCAGCCTTGCGGTGCTTGCTGCCCCAGGCGCCGAGCGTGGCCAGCACCGGCAAAAGGTCGATGCCGGCCTCCGTCAGCCGGTAGATCGCCTTCAGTCCGTGGCTCGGGTCGTCGCTGCGGGTGAGGATGCCTTCGTCCTGCAGCGTCTGCAGCCGCTCTGCCAGCGTGCGCGAGGAGATGCCTTCGTCGGACTGCAGGAATTCGCGAAAATGCTTTTTCCCGGCGAAGACCAGGTCGCGGATGATGAGCAGCGTCCAGCGGTCGCCGAGCAGTTCGAGCGACAGGCTGATCGGGCAGCCGGATCTTTCGCGCGTCGACATTGCTATGGTTCCATTTTTAAATCACTTTACTATTGACATCATTTTTGCCTTGCGTCAATGGTTCCAAAAGTAAAGCAATTTCCGGCCATGACGGCTTGGTTTCGCAGAGGAGGACGACATGAACCGACAAGCGATCGAGAACGACACCGCCTTCACACCGCGGACCGTCGTGGTTGTCGGCGCCACCAACGAGGTCGGCGCGGAAGTCGCTTCCGTGCTTGTCGGGCGGGGGCACACGGTGCGCGGCGTGGCGCGCAGTCTGGGCGTTGCGCTTGACGATGCCGGTGCGTTGAAGGCCGCCTTCTCCGGCGCCGACAGCGCCTATGTGATGATCCCGTTCGACGTCGCCGTGCCGGATCTCCATCGCTTCGAGGACGAGGTCGGCGAGCGGCTGGCAACGGCGATAGCGCACTCCGGCGTGCGCCGCGTCGTGCTGCTCAGCGGCCTCAACGCCCATCTCAGGATGGGAACTTCGCTCGGTGCCGCGTTGATGGAGGAACGGCTGGAAGCGCTCGGGCTCGACGAGCTGGTGTTCCTGCGCGCCTCGTTCTTCACGGAGAATTTTGCTGGGGGCATGGGCTTTGTCCAGCAAGCCGCTTCCGGCGTTTTCGCCACGCCGTTCCGCGGCGATCTGCCGATGCCGCTGATTGCCGCCGGCGATGTCGGGCAGCGCGCCGCCGCCTTGCTGGGCGCCGCCCGATTCCCCACCGAACGGGTCGTCGAATTGCATGGCGGCGGCTACTACACCTTCGAACAGGCCACCGCGATCCTTGGCAA
The DNA here is from genome assembly GCF_056402995.1 of Mesorhizobium sp. P3_A8. Classification (NCBI taxonomy): domain Bacteria; kingdom Pseudomonadati; phylum Pseudomonadota; class Alphaproteobacteria; order Hyphomicrobiales; family Phyllobacteriaceae; genus Mesorhizobium; species Mesorhizobium sp. P3_A8. Next base: position 1,472 of record NZ_JBFUGI010000034.1, read on the forward strand.
GGCGGTCGGCAGGCAAGTGGCCTATCATGCCGCCCCCTTCGCCGATGTCCGCGCCGGTATGGTCGCCAATGGCCTGTCGGCGAGCTTTGCCGATGCGCTCGGCGAAACGGCGGCAAGCTTCAACAAGGGCGAGCGCTGGGCGCTGGAGGCGCCGTCGGTCCGCAACGCCACGCCGACCAGTTTCGAGAGCTGGGCGCAAGCCTTCGCCCGCCCGCAAAGCGCGGCATGAGCCTTCCGCATAGAATCCGAAAACGAGGCGAACCCCATGAAAAAGCTCATTCTTCAGATGCAGATGTCGGTCGACGGCTTCGTCGGCGCCGATGCGGACCATCGCTGGCAGCTCTGGGAATGGGGCGACGACATCGGCTGGGGCGACGAGTTGAAACAGGATTTCAACACCATCTTCGCCGGTATCGATACCATCCTGCTCAGCCGCAAGATGGCGGAGGAGGGCTATCTCAGCCATTGGGGCAATGCAGCGAAGAAGTATCCGGCAGATCCATTCTACGCCTTCGCCCAGCGCGTCGTGGAGGCTCAGAAAGTGGTGCCGAGCGACAAGCTCAAGGCCTCGCGCTGGGAGCGCACGAAGGTGGTGAGCGGCGACCTGCCGCGCGAAGTCAAGGCGATGAAGATGGGCGAGGGCGCGGATATCGCCGTCTTCGGTGGCGCCGGCTTTGCCTCCGCGCTGATCGCGGCCGGGCTGGTCGACGAGTTCCAGCTGTTCATCAACCCGGCGGTGCTGGGCGCTGGCCGCCGCATCTTCGACCAGGGCGGCTTCCGAAACCTGCGTTTGCTTGGTTCGAAGGCCTATGCCTGCGGCATGGTGGTCAACCGCTACGCGCCGGCGGGTAAAGGAGAAAGAAAGTTCTGATCTGACGTATCCTTTTTCTCCGCCCGTCCGTCCTTGGCTTTGGAAGGTCGCATGTCCGCGATCCGTAACCCTGGGAGACTATCATGGCGAGCATCGAGAGCGAGGCAAACAGGAACCACTACGCGGCGATCACCGCCAATGTCGGCAAGTTCACCAGCCCTCAGGCGATGAACGGCTTCAACGACACCAGCTGGACGGCGCTGACCGGCGAACCCGGCGGCGTCGACTATATCGAGGTCGATGCCGGCGGTGTGCCGGCGCTATGGATCGTGCCGAAGGGCGCCGACGAGGAGCGGGCGCTGCTTTACGCGCATGGCGGCGGCTTCCTCGGCGGCTCGATCTACACGCACCGCAAGCTGGTCGGCCATCTGGCCAAGGCCGTCGGCTGCCGGGCCTTGCTCTATAACTATCCACTGGCACACCAGGCCAAGCATCCGGCCCAGCTCGAAGCGGCGATGGCGGCCTGGAACTGGCTCGTCGACCAGGGCTTCGACACCAGGCGGATCGCGCTTGCCGGCGATTCCTGCGGCGCGGTGCTGACCTACGGCGTGCTGCAGCGGCTGCGTGCCCAGGGCCGGCCGCTGCCGGCCGCCACGCTGATCATCTCCGGCTGGTTCGACATGGCGCTGACCGGCGCCAGCTACGCGACCAACCGCGAGAAGGATCCAGCCTTCGCCAGGGAGTCCGTCGACTGGCTGGTTACCAATTTTATCGGCGACCGCGACCGGCTCGATCCGGAGGTCAGCGCGCTCTATGCCGACCTCTCCGGCTTTCCGCCGGTGTTCCTGCAGGCCGGCGGCGACGAAACGCTGGTCGACGAAAGCCGCATGTTCGCCGAGCGCGCCGGCCGAGCTGGGGTCGAGACACGCCTCGACGTCTTCGACGGCATGCTGCACTCCTTCCAGATGATGGCCGGCCGGGCGCCGGAAGCCGATGACGCGATCGGCCGCTTCGCCGCCTGGGTGCGGCCGAAGCTTGGGCTGCCGGATGCCGTCAGAGACAAGATTGCCAGCGGCAAGGCGGCGTGACCATGCGCCGGCTGGTCGGGTCGCGCTTCGCGCTTGTGGATGTGCCGTGCTTGCGCAATGCTGTGGCAACGCCGAGCGACGTGCCGCGATGAACCAGCAGATCCGCAAATCCCCCGAAGCGAGGCAAGGCGTTGAGCCGCGCCGCGATCCCGAAGGCCTGTTCGACCTGCGCTACAGGGCGTTCCTGGAGACGGTCTCGCATTTGCGCGTCCGTCTGCACCGCTATTGCGCGCGCATGACCGGCTCGGCTCTCGACGGCGAGGACATCATGCAGGAGGCGTTGTTCGAGGCCTATCGCAAGATCGGGCTGCTCGACGATGCACAGGCGCTGCGGCCATGGCTGTTCCGCATCGCCCACAACAGGTGCATCGACTTCATCCGCAACCGCCGCACGCGGCTCAAGGCGGAAGCAGGCTATGCCAGCGATGAGATCGTGCTGCCGGTCGAGCCAGCCGGCCCGGGCGCCGGCCGCGCCATCGAGCGGCTGGTGGTGCACCTGCCGCCCAAGGAGCGCGCCTGCGTGCTGCTCAAGGATGTCTTCGACCACTCGCTGGACGAGATCGCCGACCTGGTCGGCTCGACATCAGGCGGCGTCAAGTCGGCGCTCAATCGCGGTCGCGCCAAGCTCGCCGCTCTGCCGGCGCAATCGGTCGCGGCGCCCGCGCACGACCCCGAACTGGAACGGCTGCTCGGCCGCTATGTCGAACTGTTCAATGCCAGGGACTGGGACGGGGTGCGGGCACTGACCAGCGCCGATGCCCGGCTGCGGGTTTCGGACTGCTACAATGGCTTGCTCTCCAACTCGCCCTATTTCGTCGAATATGAGCAAGGCGAGCCCTGGCGCATGCGTCAAGGCGCGATCGAGGGGGAGGCGGTGCTGGTCGTCGACAGGCTGCAAGGCGAGGCCTGGCGGCCGGCCTATCTGGTGCGGGTCCATGCCGAGGGCGGCGTCATCGACCGCATTGCCGACTATTATGCGTGTCCCTGGATACTGGACATGGTGTTCGCCGACGGGGAATGAAGCGCGGCCTTTCCTTCTCCCCTTGCGGGAGAAGGTGGATCGGCGCGCAGCGCCGAGACGGTTGAGGGGTGTTCCAGCGGAGTGAGGCGTTGGTGTTCCCTGGAGCACCCCTCATCCGACCTCGCTTCGCGAGGCCACCTTCTCCCACAGGGGGCCCGTTGTGTAATTGCAGCAGAGCGCGGATGAGAGCGGGATTGCGGGAATATCGCCCGTATTCGTGAGTTCTTGTGTCTGGTTTGGAATTTCGGGCGGCGGTTCGGCCTCGTGGGGCCGGACTGCGGGCGCACCTATCCTGTGATGGCGGCCCATCGGCGCATGTTGAAGGCAATCGCCGCTAACGTCACCTGGGCAGTGGCTTTGGCCAGCCCGACATAGCGGATCGTRGTCAGCTTCATGCGGTTCTTGAGCGTGGCGAAGGTGGTCTCGACTGCGGCACGCCGTCTGGCGATCAGACGGTTGTAATGTTTGAGCCGCGGCGGCAGTGCATGGTGCTTGTTGGGGCGGCGCGCGATGCGAGGCTTCTTGCCTGCGGCCTTGAGCCGGGCACGGCGGGCATGGGTGTCGTAGGCGGCGTCCGCCCATACCGTCTTCTCGTCGCCGCAGATCAAGGCATCGGCC
>NZ_JBFUGI010000035.1:0-4764 GCF_056402995.1 Mesorhizobium sp. P3_A8
CTGCGTTAGAGCAAAATTGCACACCGGCTTACAGGCTGTGCGCAGCAAAGCCAAAGCCTTGCGATGTCGCCCCGCTTACGACAGGATTGCCGCAACTTGAGGTTAGCCTATGACGCCAGATACCTTGCGACCCGACCACCCGCCACTCGACACTCCGCCCGTGCAGTACCTGAACTTGGACCCGTCGTTTTATGTCCGCGATGATGTCTGGCAGCAGGAACGGAGCAGCATCTTCGCGCACACCTGGCAGTTCATGGGGCCTGTCGGCTCGGTCGCGACGTCCGGTCAATACCTTGCCATCGACATCGCCGGCACGCCGATCTTCGCCATCCGGGGCCGGGACGGGACCTTGCGCGTATTTAAGAACGTGTGCCGCCACCGGGGGGCGAAACTTCTGGCCGATGGCGCGGGCAAATGTGGGCTGATCGTTTGTCCCTATCACAAATGGTCCTACGCCGACACCGGACGGCTGGTGCAGGCCCCGTGGTATGGCAAGGATCCAGCAATCATCGCCGAGGACTGGCCGCTGGAGACGGTGCAGTTGTCCGAATGGCGCGGGCTGCTCTTCGCGGCACTCGACCCGAAGGAAAGTCTTCTGGATCAACTTGGCTCTCTGCCCGCCGAACTGGCGGACGAGCCGTTGGAGACCTATGCCGCCACCGATCAGGCCACTGTCAGCTTTGCGGCGAACTGGAAGATCTACACCGACAACTTCGTCGAGGGCTACCACATCCCTGGCACGCATCCGTCGTTCTACGCGGCCATCGACTTCGAAGCTTTCCAGACCACCGCTCATCCCGGTTATGTCCGGATGACCGCACCGCCAAAAGACGGCCTGTTCTATCGCGGCAAATGGCTTTGGATGTGGCCGAACTGGACGCTGTCGCTTTTCGATGGCGGCATGAACGTTAGCCGAATCAACCCGACCTCACCGCATCACACAGACCAGCACTACCATTTCTTCTTTGCCGACACCTCTGCTGAAGCATCCGAGAGCAGGGCGAAATCTGTGCAAGGCACCCTGGCCGTGGTACGCGAGGACTACACCATCTGCGCCGATACGCATCGAAACTATGCCGCAGGGGCCTATAGCTCCGGCCCGCTCTCGGGGCGGCATGAGCGGGGAGTGCAGTATTTCCAGGAACGGGTCGCTGCGGCGCTGGCGCTGTGACCGCCCTGGCGTCCCTGTCCGCCGGAGAGTGCTCCGGCTCGGCGCTGGCACGAGTGACCCCGGGGACTAAAAGGACGCCAAGAGTGACAAGGCGCCGACGGTGCGCTTAGGCATGAAGCGCCACATCAACCTTCTGTCGTCGCATTTCACCGCCTCGGCAGTAGGGCCAAGTCGGCCGCTTCCTCTGCGTCCTTGAGCAGCATCTTGCGCGGCATGCCCATCTGCGCACGCATCGTCAGACCGCGCGACAGGTCGAGGACCTGGCTCGCACGCGCGGATACCGGAAAGTCAGACGGTACCTCTGCCGTGCTGATTGCGTCGTAGAATCGCCGTTCCACCAGCGCCATGCCGCCAGCTACGGTGTCCTTGAGGAACTGCCGGACCTCGGCATCGTCCACGAGCGGCGCAACGCACAGCAGAAGACACCCCGGCGCTTGTCCTTCCTCCGTCGCACTTTCTACGGCGTGCCTTAGGAAGCCGGCGAGCGAATCGCGAAGGGTCGTCGGCGAGAAGAGCGCCTGCGCAGCGCGGGCGCCCTTCGCTTCGGCATAGGCCCGAAGGGCGCGCAGGAATATCGCCCGCTTGTCCCCGAAGACGGAATACAGGCTTGGCCGTCCCACACCCATGCCTGCGACGAGGTCGTCAATGGTCACTCCGTCGTAGCCTTTCGACCGGAATACCCGGGTCGCCTTTTCCAGCGCGTCCCTCTCGTCGAAGCTACGTGGGCGTCCACGAGGCCTATCAGCATTTTGAAACATTTAGTTCTAAATTCCTTGACCACTGTCTTTACACCAATATATAATCGAATAGTTCAAAAATGACAAGGCGGCCCCGAACCCGGGGACTCCTTCGACCTTAACCTTCACCAAGGAGCCGCCCATGAAACATTCGATCGTACTCGTCACTGGCGCAACCTCCGGGCTCGGTTATGCAGCAGCCCGCTCTCTTGCCGAAGAGGGCTGGAGCGAGGTCATCATCACCGGACGCAGCCTGGCTGGGGCCAAGGAAGCAGCCGCCAAACTCGCTGCGGAAACCAAACGATCAATCTTCACGCCGATGGAGCTGGAGTTGGACACACCGGCCAGCGTCCAGTCCGCGCTCGCCCAGCTGGTCAATCAAGGTCAGGCGATCGATTTCCTGCTGCTCAATGCCGGGATGGTCCCAGGTAAGAAGCGCGTGATCACGGCCGCCGGCATTGAGGCTTCTGAGGCTCCGCTGATAGGCCATCATCAACTGACTGTCGGATTGCTTCGCGCCGCTCTTCTCAGCCCCGACGCGCGGATCGTTATCACCAGTGCGGAGCCTGCCCGCGGGGGCGTTCCCATGTTCAAGTACACCGACCTGCCAGCCTTCGCGGCCAAAAGTTTCCAAGGTAACCGAACCGCCGCTGTTGAAGCCCTGATTCGCAACGGTCCGAACGTGAAGTATTCGCCCAACAATGCGTATGCCGACGCGAAGCTCATCATCGCTTGGTGGGTCGCGGCGCTGGCGCGCAGGCTACCCTCCGGCATGGCCGTCTACGCTGTCTCGCCCGGTGCGTCGAACGCCACCAACGTGGCGCGAAACGCTGGCTTCTTGGTGAGGTATCTGATGATTCCGATCGTGAACCTCATTCCCGGCATGAATCAGGCGCCGGAGGTCGCGGCCGATCGATACCTCCAGGCGTCAGAGTTCGGAACCGACGTTTCAGGGCAATTCTTCGCCTCGGCTCAAGGGAAGTTCTCGGGCCCAATGGAGGTGCAGCGACAACCACACCTCCACGATCGCGCCAGCCAGGAAGCTGCGTGGCTCGCCGTCGTCAAGGTTTCCCGCGTCGACTTGTCCAACCAAGCACCCTTGCGCCCACAGGACCCTAAAAAGGTTTTGTACTAAATAGTTCAAAACTTTCTTGACCGTGGTCTTTGCGCCGTATTATCATACAAAGCAGTTCAAAAATATATTGACGACGCTTGGCGTCGCAGGGAGAGTACGCATGGAACGATACCAAGATAAAAAAGTAGCGATTATCGGCGGCACGAGCGGCATGGGGCTTGTGACAGCGAAGAGGCTCCTCGAGGGCGGCGCGCGGGTTCTGGTGACGGGTCGCTCGCAGGCGGGTCTTGAATCAGCACGGAAAGAGCTTGGGAAAGACGCCATCGTGGTTTCGAGCGACGCGCGGTCGTTGACCGACATCGACGCCCTCGCCGCTCAGGTGAAGACCGAGTTGGGCACCATCGACCTGCTTTTCGTCAACGCCGGTTTCAGCACTCCAACGCCTTTCGCGGGCGTAACAGAGGCCATCTACGACGAGATGTTCAACCTCAACGCCAAGGGACCGTTTTTCGCGGTCCAGAAGCTCGCGCCGCGGATCAATCGGGGCGGCTCAGTCGTCTTCACGACCTCTGTCGCCAACGTCAAGGGACTGCCCGGGCAGGCGACCTACGGAGCCGCCAAGGCTGCGCTGCGATCGTTCACCCGGGTGCTTGCCGTGGAGCTTCTTTCCCAGGACATCCGCGTCAATGCGGTGTCGCCCGGTCCCATCGACACTGGCATCCTCGACAAGGTGTTTCCCACGGAGGAGATGCGGGCCCACGTGAAGGGGCACACAATCGGCATCATCCCGATGAAGCGCTTCGGCACTTCAGAGGAGATTGCGAAGGCCGTCCTCTTCCTCGCGTTCGACGCGACCTTCACGACCGGTCTTGAGATTCCGGTCGACGGGGGTTGGTCACAACTCTGAAGGCATCATCGACTACAAGCTGCGTCGCGGACAGTCTTCAATGTCTCTGCATGGCAGCCTGAATAGGCGCGTGTCCCAAAGGCCCGCTTGCAGCGCCGGAAATCGCACGTGGACGCTCTGCCACGATGGCGACAACGTCCGGATTTGTGCCGCCGCAAATCTGAGCTGAAGGTCCGATATGAGGCGCATAGCTGTCCGGAGTTTTGAAACCGAAAGTAAACAGTTTTTGCTCGTGAGCGCTGATCTTCGCGCACCGCGCACCCCGAGAAATCTAATTTGCAGGCAACTCCTCAAAACGAGAGAATGGCTACTGCTTCCGTAGGTTTGCGGGCAGGTCAGTACGCGAGTGGCAGCGCTACTTCCCTCGCTTTTCAATCTTGAGGTTTGGGAGGTCGGGTCGCTTGGATTTTAAGCCGGCCTCCTTCAAGGCCGTGTATCCCACCTTTTTGAGGAGCTTCTCTGTTTTGCCGCGCTCCTGGTTGAGAGCGCTCTCACCTTTGGCCTTGGGCATCCATCCGTCCTCCCTTTGGTTTGTTGTCGTTCGCCAGCAAATAAGATTGCAAGCGCTATCGCGCGCGATGTCAGCTTGAGGCTGTGGCAGAGACTACGTCAATGACCGAAATCAGGCGGTGGGTTCAACCGGTCGTCGCAACACCTTTAATCTGAGAGGATGGGAGGTGTCGCATGGTGACGTCGCGGATCTGGTTTACGTCAGAACAGAAGGCCGAGCTCTGGGATCGATGGAAGCAAGGCCAGAGCATTTCGTCGATCTCGCGCGCACTTGAGCGCCGGAACAAGGGCGGCGTTCAGCGGATCGTATCCTTACACGGCGGCATTGCTCCGTCAGCAAGGCGTAGAGCGGCCTCGGCGCTCG
>NZ_JBFUGI010000036.1:0-1754 GCF_056402995.1 Mesorhizobium sp. P3_A8
AAGAGGTTCAGCAGGACTCTGCCGCCCACGTTTCTCTTTCTTCATTATTCAATTTTCAAAGAACAGACGCCGCAGACGCGGTGTCGTGGCCCGTTACGCTTTTGGCTTCGGGGCCGTCCGAGTGTCGCTTACGCGGCTCTCTTGAATTTCGCGGAGGGCAGACCTAGAAGCAAACTTCTTCGTCGCCAGCGGCGCACCGCCCTCGTTCGTGAGGCGTATATAGTCGCCACCGATCCAAACTGTCAACACCGATCTCAGATGTTTTTTCGATTTCTCGTGTGGATATCCACGATGCGAAATTCGTGAGTTGGCTTGGCTGAAAATGACACCGGTCTTTCTCTACCGACCATTCCCGCCCGGGATTGCCATCACCCTCGGCGCCTGGTGCGTGCAATCGGCCTGAAAACCGCCTGTCCTGCTTGGTGGTTGTCGACCGCGAGCCGGTCTGCGCAACGCTTCAGAGCCGCCCTTCCAGCAATTCCGGCGTGATGTTTCGACCAGCATAAAGATGCCCAGGATCAGCACTCGTTCGCTCTCGACCGCGAAAGCAATGCTGACGGCGCGCCGGTAACCAACAATCCGCAACCCCAGGCATGATTTCGACCCGCTCGGTCCCGCGCTGTGGAAAAGTCGATAGATCCAGGCAATGGTCGCGGATCCCGGCGACGAAACTCCAGGCGACCGCAGGCGATGCGCGCTCGGCTATGTCGTCATAGAGCTGTTCGAGTTCGGCTTCCGCGTTGGGGTGGAAGACAATCCGGTACTCCATCCCTTACTTGGCTTTCGCCTGCGTCGCGCGATGACGCGCTTCAAGCCGGGAAAAGACCGTTTCGGCAGGAACACCCTTCGCCGGATCCCGTTGCAGCTCGCCCAGGCGCGCCGGGATTTCCTCACGCAGCCACTTCTCTCGCTCCGCCTCGAAATCCTCGAGCATGCGCAAGCCGGCGCGGACAACTTCGCTGGCATTGTTGTAGCGGCCTGATTCGAGCTGCTTCCTGATGAAGCTCTCATAATGGCCGTTCAGAGCGTAATTGGGCATGGCAGCCTCTTGGAAGGAATATGGGGCGCGCGAAGAATATAGCAATAAATGTCAACTATTAGCAGCCTTGATCGATTCGACCGCACTCTGCCTTTGATTCGGATTGTTCCGCAGGCAGGCTCGAGTCGCCCGATTCGGCATGGCCGAGATATCGCCTCAGCTCTGAAGGCGCCGGCGTGATCGATGACCGGGTCCGGCAATCGATAGCTGCGGCGATCCGCGCTCGTCATCCCAGCGAGACGGCGGGCACTGAAGCCGGCTGAGAAAGAACCCCACCGGCTAGATTTATTTCGCGTGTGGTTGCGGGTAGCCGCTCCGATTCGGCTTTCGCCGTTGGTTTTGGCTCTGGGAAAGGCTGAATTTGCCCGCCGTGTCGGCCGAGACCGCCTCTCGGGGCAGCGGGATTGATGGCAGCCATCAGCGCCGCATAGCAAAACGGCCCGCCGGGTATGATCCTGGCGGGCCGTTTTATGTTTGGTTTTGGGGAGAGGCTTTGAGTTTTTTGCCCTGCGGCTCGTTTTCGCTGCGGTCTGCTGCGGGGTTAGAATTGCTGGCCACGACCTGTAGATACAAAAAAGGCCCGCATGAATGCGGGCCGTTTTTTGTTTGGTTGCGGGGACAGGATTTGAACCTGTGACCTTCAGGTTATGAGCCTGACGAGCTACCGGGCTGCTCCACCCCGCGTCAACCCTAAGCAAGCGCTTGCTTGCTGACC
>NZ_JBFUGI010000037.1:0-1229 GCF_056402995.1 Mesorhizobium sp. P3_A8
GGCGGTGGGGGCGGTGGGTTCAACCGGTCGTCGCAACACCTTTAATCTGAGAGGATGGGAGGTGTCGCATGGTGACGTCGCGGATCTGGTTTACGTCAGAACAGAAGGCCGAGCTCTGGGATCGATGGAAGCAAGGCCAGAGCATTTCGTCGATCTCGCGCGCACTTGAGCGCCGGAACAAGGGCGGCGTTCAGCGGATCGTATCCTTACACGGCGGCATTGCTCCGTCAGCAAGGCGTAGAGCGGCCTCGGCGCTCGAGCTGGGGGAGCGCGAAGAGATCTCTCGCGGGATTGCGGCAGGTCTTGCCATCCGCGTTATTGCACGGAGTCTGGGGCGATCCCCATCAACGATATGTCGGGAGATCTCTCGCAACGGCGGTGCACAAACGTATCGTGCAACTCGGGCCGACAAGCAGGCTTGGCAGCGAGCGCTTCGACCGAAGCAGTGTCGCCTGGCATGCTCTGGGCGGCTACGGTGGCGGGTGGCGCAAAAGCTGGCGCTGCAATGGTCGCCGGAGCAGATAGCGGGCTGGCTGAGGCGAGCGTACCCAGGCGATCCAAGCATGCGGATATCTCATGAAGCGATCTATCGCAGCCTGTTCATCCAGTCGCGAGGGGTGCTCAAGAAGGAGCTGACAGCGCATCTGCGCACCAAACGACAGATGCGCCTCGCCAAAGGCGCGCTTACCCGGACGGGGCAAGGACAAATCCTCGATATGGTCTCCATCCGCGAGCGCCCCGCCGAGGCTGAGGATCGTGCCATTCCAGGTCATTGGGAGGGTGATCTGCTCACCGGTGCTAACGACACGAACATCGCCACCCTCGTCGAGCGACACAGCCGGTTCACGATGCTTGTAAAGTTGGCCAGGAGGGACTCGGCGACCGTCGTGGCGGCCCTCGCCGAGAAGATCGGCACGTTGCCCGAAGAGTTGCGGCGCTCGTTGACATGGGACCAGGGCAAGGAGATGGCTCGTCACAAGAGCTTCACCGTGGCAACCGACCTACAGGTCTACTTCTGCGACCCGCGCAGTCCCTGGCAACGCGGCAGCAACGAAAACACCAACGGCCTGCTCAGGCAGTACTTCCCGAGAGCAACAAACTTCTCCCATGTCTCGCAGGCCCAACTCGACGACGTCGCCCTACGGCTCAATCAACGGCCCCGAAAAACCTTGGACTTCGAAACGCCGGCCGATAGGCTGCAGAAAGTGTTGCAATGACCGGTTGAAACC
>NZ_JBFUGI010000038.1:0-1165 GCF_056402995.1 Mesorhizobium sp. P3_A8
TCGTCATCAACTCTGAGAAATGGCGGCGTCCCTTAGTCTTGCATTTAGGGTAACGATGATCTTTCGCATGACGGCAGCGATTGCCACCATTGGCTTTTTTCCGTTTGTGACGAGGCGTTTGTAGAAGGGTGCGAATTCGCCCCTTCCAGCTGCGGCGCGCAGGGCTGGCATGAACAGCGCGGTTCTGACATCAGGGCGCCCGCCACGGATTTTGCGGTAGCCTTGCTTTTGTCCGCTGTCGTTTGGGTGTGGTGCAAGGCCAGCAAGGGCTGCAGCTTTGCGGCGTGTCATGGTGCCGAGTTCGGGCAGGATAGCTAAGAGCTTGGCCGCCACGATCGGGCCGAGACTGTCCATGGCCGTGCAAATGGCGGCTCGATGCTTAAGGGCGCTGCTGTTGGCGATCAGTTCGCGGATCTCGGCATCGATGATTTGGAGCTGGCGCTCGACGACTTTGATCACGGCCTCGAAAGAGGTCGCGAGCTTGCGGCCGCCAGGTGCCTTGGCACGGTTCTTCTCTGCGACTTTGATGGTGATGAGTTCCTGGCGGCGGCGAACCAGGGCGCGCAGGCTGGTCTCATCGGCATCGGGCGCCTGCCAAAGGGCCAGCTTTTCCCAGCGTTCGCGACCGTAGGCTCTCAACATCGCGGCATCGATGGCATCGCTCTTGCCGTGCGTGCCGAAGGAGCGGATGTAGCTCTTGACCTTGAGCGTGTCGGCGCGATGGCAGGCAATGCCGGCGCGCAGGCACTCTTCGAGCAGCAGGCTTTCATGGCCGCCTGTCGGCTCGCACACGACAAGGTCGATGTGTCTGTAGCTCTTCAGGAAAGCACGGACAGCTCTGCGCTGATTGAGGATGGTGCCGGTGGTAGTCCCGTCGGCGACGGTGACGGTGTCCTTGGCGATGTCGAAGCCGAGGCACATTTGCGGTTGTTGATGCAAGAAGGCCATGCTGGTGGTATCCTTCTAAGGCTTCGGATTGTTTGCGGGCGTGGCGCAAGCCAGCGGCCAATCAACTCTCCAAGCGATGGCGGACAAAGACGGCAGGGACCATGATGACGTCGGGTGTTACCCGGTCCTAAGGGCGGTCGCCTGCCGCCGGGACTGCTGGCTGTGATGGGCCGCAGTCCCGGCCGCCAAACTACCCGATCCTTCTCAAACAATCCTA
>NZ_JBFUGI010000039.1:0-1114 GCF_056402995.1 Mesorhizobium sp. P3_A8
GGCCTGCTTCATAGACGGTGGTCGAGGCGAGCCCCGGCGCCGGGATGTTGTCGGTCGGCGTGGAGTCGCTGACCGAGATGGTCAGCGTGGTGTGCGACAGGTCGCCGTCGCCGTCCTTGATGGTGTAGGTGAAGACGTCGCTGACACCGCCGGGCGAGCCGGGGTTGCGGAGGTAGCTGTAGTCGCCATTGGCGCCGAGCGTCAGATCGCCATAGGTGCCRTGGATGACCGAGCCGATCGTTGCGGCGCTGTCGAGATTGGCATTGGTGTTGCCGGCCGCGACGCCTGCGACGGTTGCGCCRTCGGCGCCRAGCACGTCGACACCGGTGACCGGCGCGGTGGTGCCGACCGCGGTGATGACGTTGCCGGTCTCGGCGGTGAACTGGTTGGCGGCGAGGCTGTCGGTGTCGGCATGGGCTGTCGGCACATCGTCGACGATGTTGATGACCAGGTTGCCGGCCGGAGCGCTGTCGCCGTCGGCGTCGGTGACGACGACCGCGAACGAGGTGCTGGTGTTGTCGCCCGAAGTGTTGGTGGTGAGCGTGTAGGCGTAGCTGATCGAGCCGACACCGGTGTTGGCATTATAGACATAGCTGGCCGTCATCGAGCCGGTGGCGTCGGTGAAGGTCTGCGGCACGCCGGTCAGGACATGGCCGCCGAGCGAGACGGTCTGGATGCCGTCTGGCGAGGTGAAGCCGATGGTGCCCGAGGTGGTCTCGGTGGTGTTGGAGTTGTTGTTGGGATTGCCGTCGGCGATCTCGCCGGAGCCGGCCGGCAGGCCGGTATGCGGCGGCAGGCCTGCTTCATAGACGGTGGTCGAGGCGAGCCCCGGCGCCGGGATGTTGTCGGTCGGCGTGGAGTCGCTGACCGAGATGGTCAGCGTGGTGTGCGACAGGTCGCCGTCGCCGTCCTTGATGGTGTAGGTGAAGACGTCGCTGACACCGCCGGGCGAGCCGGGGTTGCGGAGGTAGCTGTAGTCGCCATTGGCGCCGAGCGTCAGATCGCCATAGGTGCCGTGGATGACCGAGCCGATCGTTGCGGCGCTGTCGAGATTGGCATTGGTGTTGCCGGCCGCGACGCCTGCGACGGTTGCGCCATCGGCGCCAAGCACGTC
>NZ_JBFUGI010000040.1:0-1068 GCF_056402995.1 Mesorhizobium sp. P3_A8
GACCGAGATGGTCAGCGTGGTGTGCGACAGGTCGCCGTCGCCGTCCTTGATGGTGTAGGTGAAGACGTCGCTGACACCGCCGGGCGAGCCGGGGTTGCGGAGGTAGCTGTAGTCGCCATTGGCGCCGAGCGTCAGATCGCCATAGGTGCCGTGGATGACCGAGCCGATCGTTGCGGCGCTGTCGAGATTGGCATTGGTGTTGCCGGCCGCGACGCCTGCGACGGTTGCGCCATCGGCGCCAAGCACGTCGACACCGGTGACCGGCGCGGTGGTGCCGACCGCGGTGATGACGTTGCCGGTCTCGGCGGTGAACTGGTTGGCRGCGAGGCTGTCGGTGTCGGCATGGGCTGTCGGCACATCGTCGACGATGTTGATGGAGATGGTCGAGGTGTTGGTGTTGCCGAGGCTGTCGGTGACGGTATAGGTGAAGACGTCCTTGCCGGCCTCGAYGTTGGTGCTGTTGTTGGCGTCGGGCGTGGTGTCGAAGGGCTTGGTCAGCGTGTAGGTGTAGTGACCGTCCTGGTCGATCTGCAGCACGCCGTATGTGCCCTGCACCGTGACCGGGACACCGGCGACGGCCGATGAGGTGGCGCCTGCGATGTTGGTGACGTGCGGGYTGTTGGGATCGCCCAGCGTCAGCGTGCCGGCCACCGTCTCGGCGGTGCTTCCCGGATTGGATCCGGTCACCGCCGAAGCGGCGAGATCGCCGATGGCGCTGGTGTCGAGGGCTGCTTCGTCAACCTGCGCCGTCGCCGCGACCGGCTGTGGCTGGCCGTTGGTGACCGTGATCGTCAGTGTCGAGGGCGAGGTGTCGCCGTCGCCGTCCTTGATGGTGTAGGCGAACACGTCGGTGCCCGAGGCGTTCGGGTTGGCATGGTAGCTGTAGCCGCCATTGGCATCGACCGTCAGCACGCCATAGGTTCCCGTCACCGTGGAGCCGGCGATGCCCGTCCAGGCGATCGAGGCGATGCCGTCGGCGCCGGCCGTATCGGCCGCACCGGTGCCGTGGGTGCTGGTCCCGGTCTCGACATTGCCGGTCACCGTCTCGCCCGACTGTGCGGCGTCCGT
>NZ_JBFUGI010000041.1:0-964 GCF_056402995.1 Mesorhizobium sp. P3_A8
GGCCATGCTGGTGGTATCCTTCTAAGGCTTCGGATTGTTTGCGGGCGTGGCGCAAGCCAGCGGCCAATCAACTCTCCAAGCGATGGCGGACAAAGACGGCAGGGACCATGATGACGTCGGGTGTTACCCGGTCCTAAGGGCGGTCGCCTGCCGCCGGGACTGCTGGCTGTGATGGGCCGCAGTCCCGGCCGCCAAACTACCCGATCCTTCTCAAACAATCCTAGGGCGGAGCAAGGAGCGCAGCGACGCGGCGCAGACCCTAGGATCCATGCCGGGGCTTTGAAGCGTCGCAGCGGTGCAGAATGCTCACCATCCCGTGCCGCGAAAAAGTTCGAACCACTCGGGATTGGTCTTTTCGATCAGGTCGATCTTCCATTGGCGTGGCCAACGTTTCAGGGACTTCTCACGTTGGATTGCATCGGTGATATCGAAATACTCCTAGTACCAGACAAGGCGTTGCACGCCGTAGCGACTGGTGAAGCCTGAGCCTTGGCCGGACTTGTGCTCGGGTACGCGGCGGCCGAGGTCGTTGGTGACGCCGATGTAGATCGTGCCGCGCTTCTGGCTCGCGGTCATGTAGACGTAGCCGGTCATGGCTGAACGGTAGCCCGCATCGGTGGGCGTGCAAGCGCCATTTCTGATCCGTCGCATTCTACGACCAATGTCACGGCATGGATCCTAGGGTCTGCGCCGCGTCGCTGCGCTCCTTGCTTCGCCCTAGGATTGTTTGAGAAGGATCGGGTAGTTTGGCGGCCGGGACTGCGGCCCATCACAGCCAGCAGTCCCGGCGGCAGGCGACCGCCCTTAGGACCGGGTAACACCCGACGTCATCATGGTCCCTGCCGTCTTTGTCCGCCATCGCTTGGAGAGTTGATTGGCCGCTGGCTTGCGCCACGCCCGCAAACAATCCGAAGCCTTAGAAGGATACCACCAGCATGGCCTTCTTGCATCAACAACCGCAAAT
>NZ_JBFUGI010000042.1:0-786 GCF_056402995.1 Mesorhizobium sp. P3_A8
TGCCGCCAGGTGTGCGCGAAGATGCTGCTCCGTTCCTGCTGCCAGACATCATCGCGGACATAAAACGACGGGTCCAAGTTCAGGTACTGCACGGGCGGAGTGTCGAGTGGCGGGTGGTCGGGTCGCAAGGTATCTGGCGTCATAGGCTAACCTCAAGTTGCGGCAATCCTGTCGTAAGCGGGGCGACATCGCAAGGCTTTGGCTTTGCTGCGCACAGCCTGTAAGCCGGTGTGCAATTTTGCTCTAACGCAGGTTTTGGAGTTGCGGTTCATTTCCAATTCGCCGACCTAGTTGTCGACCACGATCAACACGTCGGATGCCTTAACCGCAGCACAGGTTCCAGGCCGACTTCGAGCCCAGTTCGTCGTCCGCCTGATGAGCGGCCGGTATCAGAATGGTGCCGTTCGCTCGCGAACGACGAGGATGGGGTCGTCAGAGGACGAGGCAAACTCTGCCCGATGACTGTGAACTCGAACGGCGCGCCTCGAACCGGATGGGCAAAGGCTTTGATGCGGGGCAAGCCATTGTAGGCTGACGTCTTGGCGAACCAATTCGGTTTGTCTCTGAGCCACCGATGCCGCCGTTGCCTCCCCTTCATTTCGCCGAGCGCACCAACGACCTCTCGAACGGGCTGATCTGGCCGAAGGACGGCTGAAGCCTCGATCGCCTATGCCGCAATGGCGCGTCGCGCGTTTCTTCCCCTGGGCAAAGCCCATTCCTCGCGGAACCAAGAAACGCGCGCCTGCGCCATCCTCCGCTTTGCTTCGGTCGCAAGCGATGCGGCGG
>NZ_JBFUGI010000043.1:0-771 GCF_056402995.1 Mesorhizobium sp. P3_A8
TCGGCGTCGATCGAGAAGTCGCCATAGATGCCGGCCGTACTGGCCTGCGCCACCACATGCGCTTCACCCGTGTCTGGGTCGGTGATCGTCAGCTGGCCGCCGGTGTTCAGCGCCGCCGCCGTGTCGCCTTCGGTCACGGACTTCGAGTCCGAGCTCACCGTCGCCGCATCGTTGGTGCCGGTGATGGTCACCGTCACGATCTGGCTGTCGGTGCCCCCGACATGACCGTCGTCGGCCTTGACCGTATAGGTGAGCGTCAGCGTCGCGCCTGCGGCCAGGAAGTCGAAGGCTTGCGGTGTCGAGTTGAAGGTCCAGCTCAGATTGAGGCTGTCGGTCGGATTGGCCGCAAGCGGGCCCGGCGCGACCGTCAGCATGCCGAGCAAGGTGGCATTGTCCAAACCGCCGGTGGGACCGACAGGTGACACCGAGGTTACGCTGGGGGTCACCGAGTCGGAGAGGTCTGCATCGGTCACCGTCAGGGTGCCGTTCGCCGTCAGGGGCGCATTGGTCTCGTTCAATGCCGCGGTCGCGCTGTCGGTCGTCACCAGATGGATGTCGGGCGTGTCGTTGGTGCCGGTGATAGTAATCGTCACCGTCTGCGTGTCGGTGCCGGTGTGGCCATCGTCGGCCTTGATCGTGTAGGTGAGCGTCAGCGTCTCGCCCTGGGCGAGAAAGTCGAAGGCTTGCGATGCCGAGTTGAACGACCAGTTCAAATTGTGGGTGTCGGTCGGGTTGGCTGCAAGCGAGGCCGGCGAAACCGTCAGCATGCCG
>NZ_JBFUGI010000044.1:0-764 GCF_056402995.1 Mesorhizobium sp. P3_A8
GCTTCTTGCCTGCGCTTCTTGCCTGCGGCCTTGAGCCGGGCACGGCGGGCATGGGTGTCGTAGGCGGCGTCCGCCCATACCGTCTTCTCGTCGCCGCAGATCAAGGCATCGGCCACCACCGTGTCGTTGACGTTGGCAGGCGTCGTGATCACTTTGCGGATCAGGCCAGAGCCCTCATCCACTCCGACATGTGCCTTGTAGCCGAAAGTGAAGCCGCCCTTGCCTTGCCGCACCGTGACACGGGCATCCGCATCCTTTGATGCCTGCTCGTCCGTCGGCGGCAATGAGACCGCATTGATCAGCGTGGCATCCAGCATCGTGCCCCGCTTCAGGATCACGCCAGCCTTCTCCAACTGCCGGTCCAGTTCGCCAAACAGCTTCTCGAACAGACCTTCGCCGACAAGCAGGTTGCGAAAGCGCGAAAGCACCGTGTGGTCRGGAATGCTCTCCTCCAGCCCGAGCCCGACGAAACGTCGGAACGACAGCCGGTCGCCAAGCGCCTCCTCCAGTTCGCGATCCGACAGTCCGTACAGAGATTGAAGCAAAAGCGCCTTGAACAGGACCAACGGTGGCCAGGCAGCCCGACCCGGTCCACCATCGCGCAGCGGGTTGAGTAGCTTCTCGAAGCGGTACCACTTCACCAGACCTGACAATCGATCGAGTGGCGAAGAACCGCCTGCCAACTTGCCGCCCAGAAAGGCTTCCGCCAAGCTCAACTGACCCGTCTGCTTCACTGCCATCGTGATTCCCTCCGAGCGTCAATC
>NZ_JBFUGI010000045.1:0-719 GCF_056402995.1 Mesorhizobium sp. P3_A8
CTTCTCGTCGCCGCAGATCAAGGCATCGGCCACCACCGTGTCGTTGACGTTGGCAGGCGTCGTGATCACTTTGCGGATCAGGCCAGAGCCCTCATCCACTCCGACATGTGCCTTGTAGCCGAAAGTGAAGCCGCCCTTGCCTTGCCGCACCGTGACACGGGCATCTGCATCCTTTGATGCCTGCTCGTCCGTCGGCGGCAATGAGACCGCATTGATCAGCGTGGCATCCAGCATCGTGCCCCGCTTCAGGATCACGCCAGCCTTCTCCAACTGCCGGTCCAGTTCGCCAAACAGCTTCTCGAACAGACCTTCGCCGACAAGCAGGTTGCGAAAGCGCGAAAGCACMGTGTGGTCGGGAATGCTCTCCTCCAGTCCGAGCCCGACGAAACGTCGGAACGACAGCCGGTCGCCAAGCGCCTCCTCCAGTTCGCGATCCGACAGTCCGTACAGAGATTGAAGCAAAAGCGCCTTGAACAGGACCAACGGTGGCCAGGCAGCCCGACCCGGTCCACCATCGCGCAGCGGGTTGAGTAGCTTCTCGAAGCGGTCCCACTTCACCAGACCTGACAATCGATCGAGTGGCGAAGAACCGCCTGCCAACTTGCCGCCCAGAAAGGCTTCCGCCAA
This sequence comes from Mesorhizobium sp. P3_A8, assembly GCF_056402995.1. Classification (NCBI taxonomy): domain Bacteria; kingdom Pseudomonadati; phylum Pseudomonadota; class Alphaproteobacteria; order Hyphomicrobiales; family Phyllobacteriaceae; genus Mesorhizobium; species Mesorhizobium sp. P3_A8. Next base: position 628 of record NZ_JBFUGI010000045.1, read on the forward strand.
GCTCAACTGACCCGTCTGCTTCACTGCCATCGTGATTCCCTCCGAGCGTCAATCTCAGAGAATCACAACCACCGAATTACGCAACAGTCCCC
>NZ_JBFUGI010000046.1:0-715 GCF_056402995.1 Mesorhizobium sp. P3_A8
CGCCTGCGATGTTGGTGACGTGCGGGCTGATGGGATCGCCCAGCGTCAGCGTGCGGGCCACCGTCTCGGCGGTGCTTCCCGGATTGGATCCGGTCACCGCCCAAGCGGCGAGATCGCCGTTGGCCCTGGTGTCGAGGGCTGCTTCGTCATCCTGCGCCCTCGCCGCGACCGGCTGTGGCTGGCCGTTGGTGAGCTTGATCGTGAGTGTGGAGGGCGAGGTGTCGCCGCCGTCGCCGGTGTCCCGGTCACGGTGCAGGGCACATACGGCGTGCTGCAGATCGACCAGGACGGTCACTACACCTACACGCTGACCAAGCCCTTCGACACCACGCCCGACGCCAACAACAGCACCAACRTCGAGGCCGGCAAGGACGTCTTCACCTATACCGTCACCGACAGCCTCGGCAACACCAACACCTCGACCATCTCCATCAACATCGTCGACGATGTGCCGACAGCCAAGGCCGACACGGACGCCGCACAGTCGGGCGAGACGGTGACCGGCAATGTCGAGACCGGGACCAGCACCCACGGCACCGGTGCGGCCGATACGGCCGGCGCCGACGGCATCGCCTCGATCGCCTGGACGGGCATCGCCGGCTCCACGGTGACGGGAACCTATGGCGTGCTGACGGTCGATGCCAATGGCGGCTACAGCTACCATGCCAACCCGAACGCCTCGGGCACCGACGTGTTCGCCTACACCATCAAGGAC
>NZ_JBFUGI010000047.1:0-641 GCF_056402995.1 Mesorhizobium sp. P3_A8
CGGCATGCTGACGGTTTCGCCGGCCTCGCTTGCAGCCAACCCGACCGACACCCACAATTTGAACTGGTCGTTCAACTCGGCATCGCAAGCCTTCGACTTTCTCGCCCAGGGCGAGACGCTGACGCTCACCTACACGATCAAGGCCGACGATGGCCACACCGGCACCGACACGCAGACGGTGACGATTACTATCACCGGCACCAACGACACGCCCGACATCCATCTGGTGACGACCGACAGCGCGACCGCCTCGCTGATCGAGACCAACTCAGCTCTGACGAAGAGCGGCACGCTGACTGTGAACGATGCTGATGTGTCCGACACGGTAACCGCAAGTGTTGCATCAGTGTCGCTCGCCGGCACCACGGGCGGGCTGAACAGCGCCGCCGTGCTCGGCATGCTGACGGTTTCGCCGGCCTCGCTTGCAGCCAACCCGACCGACACCCACAATTTGAACTGGTCGTTCAACTCGGCATCGCAAGCCTTCGACTTTCTCGCCCAGGGCGAGACGCTGACGCTCACCTACACGATCAAGGCCGACGATGGCCACACCGGCACCGACACGCAGACGGTGACGATTACTATCACCGGCACCAACGACACGCCCGACATCCATCTGGTGACGACCGACAGCGCGACCG
>NZ_JBFUGI010000048.1:0-637 GCF_056402995.1 Mesorhizobium sp. P3_A8
GTGATCACTTTGCGGATCAGGCCAGAGCCCTCATCCACTCCGACATGTGCCTTGTAGCCGAAAGTGAAGCCGCCCTTGCCTTGCCGCACCGTGACACGGGCATCTGCATCCTTTGATGCCTGCTCGTCCGTCGGCGGCAATGAGACCGCATTGATCAGCGTGGCATCCAGCATCGTGCCCCGCTTCAGGATCACGCCAGCCTTCTCCAACTGCCAGTCCAGTTCGCCAAACAGCTTCTCGAACAGACCTTCGCCGACAAGCAGGTTGCGAAAGCGCGAAAGCACCGTGTGGTCGGGAATGCTCTCCTCCAGCCCGAGCCCGACGAAACGTCGGAACGACAGCCGGTCGCCAAGCGCCTCCTCCAGTTCGCGATCCGACAGTCCGTACAGAGATTGAAGCAAAAGCGCCTTGAACAGGATCAACGGTGGCCAGGCAGCCCGACCCGGTCCACCATCGCGCAGCGGGTTGAGTAGCTTCTCGAAGCGGTACCACTTCACCAGACCTGACAATCGATCGAGTGGCGAAGAACCGCCTGCCAACTTGCCGCCCAGAAAGGCTTCCGCCAAGCTCAACTGACCCGTCTGCTTCACTGCCATCGTGATTCCCTCCGAGCGTCAATCTCAGAGAATCACAACCA
>NZ_JBFUGI010000049.1:0-632 GCF_056402995.1 Mesorhizobium sp. P3_A8
GAGGAGATTGAAGCAAAAGCGCCTTGAACAGGATCAACGGTGGCCAGGCAGCCCGACCCGGTCCACCATCGCGCAGCGGGTTGAGTAGCTTCTCGAAGCGGTACCACTTCACCAGACCTGACAATCGATCGAGTGGCGAAGAACCGCCTGCCAACTTGCCGCCCAGAAAGGCTTCCGCCAAGCTCAACTGACCCGTCTGCTTCACTGCCATCGTGATTCCCTCCGAGCGTCAATCTCAGAGAATCACAACCACCGAATTACGCAACAGTCCCCTTGTGGGAGAAGGTGGCCTCGCGAAGCGAGGTCGGATGAGGGGTGTTCCAGGGAACGCAAACGCCTCACTCCGCTGGAACACCCCTTGTGTGTTTGGAATCGTGCATTGTTGGGGGTGCCACGGACCAGGTGCTTGCCTGATCCGTGGCGGTGGTCGAGAGCCCGTCGCCCCTCAGGTGGCCTAAACCGTGGATGAGCTGGGGTCCGACCGCCTTCTTTTGTGAACCCGAACAGTTGCAAGGGGCAAGCCCCCGCACACAAGGAAGGGACCGAGGAGATGGTAGCGCAAACGGTTCAGGACATCGGCATCGATGTTGCCAAAGGCTGGCTCGACGTGGCGGTGTTTCAAACGCAGGAAC
>NZ_JBFUGI010000050.1:0-617 GCF_056402995.1 Mesorhizobium sp. P3_A8
GGGTGCCACGGACCAGGTGCTTGCCTGATCCGTGGCGGTGGTCGAGAGCCCGTCGCCCCTCAGGTGGCCTAAACCGTGGATGAGCTGGGGYCCGACCGCCTTCTTTTGTGAACCCGAACAGTTGCAAGGGGCAAGCCCCCGCACACAAGGAAGGGACCGAGGAGATGGTAGCGCAAACGGTTCAGGACATCGGCATCGATGTTGCCAAAGGCTGGCTCGACGTGGCGGTGTTTCAAACGCAGGAACAAGCGCGTTTCGACAACGACAAGGACGGATGGGCCAAGCTAATCAGATGGCTGCGGGGTCGCACCGTACGCGCCATCGGCATGGAGCCGAGCGGCGGYTATGAGCGCGGCGTGGCCAAGGCACTGCGCAGCGCGGAYCTGCCGGCCAGGAACGTCAATCCGCACAAATTGCGCCACTATGCCCGCGCCCTTGGCCGATTGGCCAAGAATGATCGCATCGATGCCTTGCTGATTGCGCGCTACACCGCCGAACTGCCGACCCGGCCGGTGCGTTGCGACCCGATTGCGGAGCAACTGGCCGATCTGGTCGTGGCCCGCAGGCAGCTTAGCGACGATAAGGTCAGCCTTGCCAATCAACTCGAGCAGCTACGC
>NZ_JBFUGI010000051.1:0-609 GCF_056402995.1 Mesorhizobium sp. P3_A8
ATTCGCGCTAGGCCGCTGGCCAAGCCCCCCGGCATCGCCGAAGCAGTCGAATGGGCCAACGCCGCCACCATCCTCGAAAAGGGCGGCAGCCCGTGGCCCGAAGCCTTCCGCCGCGCCATCGGTGTGCTGATCAAGGATGAGGAGGATTTGTCCTATATCGCGCCGGAGCTTGGCCGGATTGTCGAGGAGGCGCTGGCGTGATGCGGGATCTTAGCGACCGCTTCTCCCCGTTCATTCCGCAACGCTGGCGGGACAGCACCCCCCTCTGTCCTGCCGGACATCTCCCCCTCAAGGGGGGAGATTTGCTGTCATTTCGGCTTTCGCTAATCTCCAGCGAGGCAGAACTGAGCGAAGCCTCGAAGCTGCCAATCTCCCCCCTTGAGGGGGAGATGTCCGGCAGGACAGAGCGGGGCGACACAGAATGATGCGGGAAGAAAGCTTGCCCCGCGCCGCAGCCCCCCTGCTCGGCTTCGGCCGCCTGCTGCGCCGCTACGGCTTCGCCATCGCCCCCGAACAGGTCTCCGGCTTCATGCAGGCGGTGACCCTGCTCGGCCCCCGCTCAATGGCCGATATCCGCGAGGCCGCCCTTGCCACGCTGGCGCCACCCCC
>NZ_JBFUGI010000052.1:0-563 GCF_056402995.1 Mesorhizobium sp. P3_A8
GACTGCGGGCGCACCTATCCTGTGATGGCGGCCCATCGGCGCATGTTGAAGGCAATCGCCGCTAACGTCACCTGGGCAGTGGCTTTGGCCAGCCCGACATAGCGGATCGTGGTCAGCTTCATGCGGTTCTTGAGCGTGGCGAAGGTGGTCTCGACTGCGGCACGCCGTCTGGCGATCAGACGGTTGTAATGTTTGAGCCGCGGCGGCAGTGCATGGTGCTTGTTGGGGCGGCGCGCGATGCGAGGCTTCTTGCCTGCGGCCTTGAGCCGGGCACGGCGGGCATGGGTGTCGTAGGCGGCGTCCGCCCATACCGYCTTCTCGTCGCCGCAGATCAAGGCATCGGCCACCACCGTGTCGTTGACGTTGGCAGGCGTCGTGATCACTTTGCGGATCAGGCCAGAGCCCTCATCCACTCCGACATGTGCCTTGTAGCCGAAAGTGAAGCCGCCCTTGCCTTGCCRCACCGTGACACGGGCATCTGCATCCTTTGATGCCTGCTCGTCCGTCGGCGGCAATGAGACCGCATTGATCAGCGTGGCATCCAGCATCGTGCCCCGCTTCAG
>NZ_JBFUGI010000053.1:0-544 GCF_056402995.1 Mesorhizobium sp. P3_A8
GTCCTGAACCGTTTGCGCTACCATCTCCTCGGTCCCTTCCTTGTGTGCGGGGGCTTGCCCCTTGCAACTGTTCGGGTTCACAAAAGAAGGCGGTCGGGCCCCAGCTCATCCACGGTTTAGGCCACCTGAGGGGCGACGGGCTCTCGACCACCGCCACGGATCAGGCAAGCACCTGGTCCGTGGCACCCTCAACAATGCACGATTCCAAACACACAAGGGGTGTTCCAGCGAAGTGAGGCGTTGGTGTTCCCTGGAGCACCCCTCATCCGTCGCCTTCGGCGACACCTTCTCCCACAGGGGGACTGTTGCGTAATTCGGTGGTTGTGATTCTCTGAGATTGACGCTCGGAGGGAATCACGATGGCAGTGAAGCAGACGGGTCAGTTGAGCTTGGCGGAAGCCTTTCTGGGCGGCAAGTTGGCAGGCGGTTCTTCGCCACTCGATCGATTGTCAGGTCTGGTGAAGTGGGACCGCTTCGAGAAGCTACTCAACCCGCTGCGCGATGGTGGACCGGGTCGGGCTGCCTGGCCACCGTTGGTCCTGTT
>NZ_JBFUGI010000054.1:0-540 GCF_056402995.1 Mesorhizobium sp. P3_A8
CGGCGGCGGCGCTGAACACCGGCGGCCAGCTGACGATCACCGACCCAGACACGGGTGAAGCGCATGTGGTGGCGCAGGCCAGTACGGCCGGCATCTATGGCGACTTCTCGATCGACGCCGACGGCGCCTGGAGCTACGCCGGCAACGGCGCCCACAACGAACTGACCGCGGGCCAGGTCGTGACCGACACCTTCACGGTGACGAGCCAGGACGGCACGGCGACGGGGACGGTGACSGTGACCATCACCGGCACCAACGATGCGGCGACGGTGAGCTCGGACTCGAAGTCCGTGACCGAAGGCGACGCGGCGGCGGCGCTGAACACCGGCGGCCAGCTGACGATCACCGACCCAGACACGGGTGAAGCGCATGTGGTGGCGCAGGCCAGTACGGCCGGCATCTATGGCGACTTCTCGATCGACGCCGACGGCGCCTGGAGCTACGCCGGCAACGGCGCCCACAACGAACTGACCGCGGGCCAGGTCGTGACCGACACCTTCACGGTGACGAGCCAGGACGGCACGGCGACGGGGACGGTGA
>NZ_JBFUGI010000055.1:0-525 GCF_056402995.1 Mesorhizobium sp. P3_A8
CCGGCGGCCAGCTGACGATCACCGACCCAGACACGGGTGAAGCGCATGTGGTGGCGCAGGCCAGTACGGCCGGCATCTATGGCGACTTCTCGATCGACGCCGACGGCGCCTGGAGCTACGCCGGCAACGGCGCCCACAACGAACTGACCGCGGGCCAGGTCGTGACCGACACCTTCACGGTGACGAGCCAGGACGGCACGGCGACGGGGACGGTCACGGTGACCATCACCGGCACCAACGATGCGGCGACGGTGAGCTCGGACTCGAAGTCCGTGACCGAAGGCGACACGGCGGCGGCACTGAACACCGGCGGCCAGCTGACGATCACCGACCCAGACACGGGTGAAGCGCATGTGGTGGCGCAGGCCAGTACGGCCGGCATCTATGGCGACTTCTCGATCGACGCCGACGGCGCCTGGAGCTACGCCGGCAACGGCGCCCACAACGAACTGACCGCGGGCCAGGTCGTGACCGACACCTTCACGGTGACGAGCCAGGACGGCACGGCGACGGGGACGGTGACCG